>CAZIFQ010000021.1:0-56275 GCA_964538375.1 uncultured Bacteroidaceae bacterium
ATTTATTTAATGAAAGTAAGAAAATGTAAACTTAGGCATGGTATAACCAATGCCTAGCAAACCAGGATATATAAACTAAAGGAACTAACTTAGAATACAACTAACGAATAACTAAAATCCTACTAACGCCAGCACATGGTCATACCATTGGAACGTTATACCCAATTTTCAAATTTCTAAAATGCATTATTAAATAAAAATTATTAAGATGGGACAAAAAAATTTTGATGATAATGTTCAGCAATTTAAACTGAACAGAGATTATAATGGGTTGCATAAATTAATTCGGGGATGTCATGAATACCAGAAGCATCAAATTGCAAAAGCACTTGAAGAAATTGGTGACGAAAAAGCGATGGAAACCTTGGCTAAAATTATTACTGATCGGCCTACTGAGTTTGGACGAATTGCATCAACATCATTATCAAAAATGACCAATAAAGCAAATGTAGTCAAATATGCCCTGTTGGCTTACGAAAACGGGATTAAAAAAGGTATGGCTAAATCATCTGTCGACGGAGTTAATTTAAAAGAAAGTGTTAAACTAGTAATAAATTCTTTGGGTGAAAAAGCAGTTGGACCGTTACTGGATATTTTAACAACTGAAGGCTATACAGAAAGTATTCTGATAAGTGAATTATTACCTTTGTGTGTCACTAATAATTCAATAGAATTATTAAAAGATAAACTATTATATCCTGATTGGTGGATTCGTGAAATAATTACTAAAAATTTACTATTATTAAAATGGGAGCCATCTACAACAGAGGAAAAAGTAGCTGTATTAATTTCTAGATTAAATTGGAAAGAGCTTGAAAAGTTAGGAGAACAAGCAGTAAAATATATAACTGAATCAATGGATATTAATGATAGGCGCCTAATCAAAAGAAAGCCAAATATTATAAATGTAATTGGGAAAATAGGGAGTCCTTTAGCCACTGAATCACTGATAATATCATTGAATAATAAATCCTATCCAAAACAAACTATAAATGCTTTAGGGTTTTTAGGTGATCCAAAGGCCGTTTCTCCAATTATGAATTATGTAAAAGGCTTAAGTAGCTTTTCTATTTTACTTCATTCCTCAATGTATATAAAATCTCTTACAAATATTGGAAACCCAGCTATAAAGGAACTTAATCCTTTTTTAAAAGATTCAAATAAGAATGTGAGAAAAATTGCACAAAAAACATTAAAACGACTAAAATATCAAACATATTAATCATACGATATTTTAATGTTTTCTATCAATAAAAGGGTATAAAAATAATAGCCGAGATAGTAGTAAATTTAAGTTCTGTAGCCCGCTTCAGCTTTTCTGTAACTTGATAGGAAAGTGCAACGCAGTAGGCTACTATTCTTATACTAACCGTTGGCGGTAATTATTACACAACCTTTCATCATAATCGAGCATCTTCTGTAAAAAACATCATGAGATTGGCCAAACTAGTATCTGTTTTCTTTTTGATCATAGGAATCTATTCTTGTGATAAACCTGAGGAATCTACTAACAACTATAGCAATATATTTGAAATTATCCTGCCAACAGATTCTCCGAGAGGATTGGCGTATGATGGGGACTTTCTATGGTATAGTGATGATTCCTTAAACACAATCAACAAAATTTCAAGTAACGGAAATATATTAGAAACCATTTCAATTACTAATTGTAGCTTAACTGGTTTTGAATTCCATAACAATTCTATCTGGTGTATAAATGATAAGACAGTTCTTTTTGACAGCTGTACCAGGGGCGATTATGAAGGAGCAGCGTTAGCGCTGAAAGGTGGCGCTGATATAAAATACTCAGATGACGGAAATGCGTGATCAGCAATTATCCGATTAATCCTCCCAATCAGTCCAATTAGCTTCGCTGACCGCGTTCGCAAAAAAGCCAAAAACTCCTGGCGTCGTTTTTTCAGTCTTTTTTATTTATATCCCTCACTCAAGCAGAGTGGGGTCGAATACGGCAAATAGGTCATTAACCTGGAAGGACAAAACGTTCAGCCCATTCTTTCTATTAAAAATAATCAATAATACTTATTTGTAAATCTAAAGGAAGGACAGATTATTATATCTTTGTATGTGAATACCCATAGATACCGCGAAGATGAGAATGCTCTTAAAAACAATGCTGGTTCTGCTGAGCCTGTTTCTATTTAATAATTCAATTATACCTGGAAATATAGCAGAGGAATATTTACTTCCTCCTATTCCCCTTGATCCTCCTTTTTTGCATTCAGATTCTACATGGGTGGATTCTGTTATGCATAAAATGACACTGGAAGAGAAGATTGCCCAGATGCTCATGATTCAGGCATACTCAAACAGGGATGCTTCCCATACCCTTGCCCTGGAAAAGATCATTAAAAAACACAAGGTAGGTGGCGTAATTTTCTTCCAGGGTGGTCCGGTCCGACAGGCACACATGACAAACAATTTTCAAAAAATTTCTGAATTGCCCCTTTTAATTGCCATAGATGGGGAGTGGGGACTGGGTATGCGCCTGGACAGCGTAATAAGCTATCCCCGCCAGATGATGCTTGGGGCTATAGCTGAAGACACCCTGATATACAGGATGGGAAGTGATATTGCAGAACAAATGAGAATGTTGGGTGTACACATGAATTTTGCGCCTGTTGCAGATATAAACAACAATCCAAATAACCCGGTAATCAATACACGCTCCTTCGGAGAGCAGAGAGAGAATGTTTCAGAAAAAGTTATCTCTTATTTTAAGGGGATGCAAGACAATGGTTTGCTTGTTACAGCCAAACATTTTCCGGGTCACGGAGATACAGACAGTGACTCACATAAAACTTTGCCTGTAATTAATCATTCACTGGCCCGCCTGGATTCAATCGAATTGTTTCCTTTTAATAAAGCTATCATCAACGGCTTGTCTGGGATCATGATCGCTCATCTGCATGTTCCTGCCCTGGATTCAGCAGATGATCGGGCAACAACATTATCAAGATTGGTTGTTACTGACCTCCTGCAAAAGGAAATGGGATTTAAGGGACTGATTGTTACCGATGCCCTTAATATGAAAGGCGTGAGCAACTATTACAGTCCGGGCAAACTCGAGGTAGAAGCAGTTAAAGCAGGAAATGACATACTCCTGATGCCTGCCGATGTTGGGAAAGCCATTAACTCAATTCGCCGGGCTGTTAGAAAGGGAATTATCCCTGAAGAAGAAATAGATCAGCACTGTCGGAAAATACTGTTGGCAAAAGCGTGGCTTAAACTTGATAGACAGGAAGAGATAGTGCCTGGCAAACTGAAAGAGGAACTCAACCACAGGAAATACCTTCCTTTACAGCATCAGCTCATTGAAAATGCACTTACCCTGGTGAAAAACGATGATGAGGTAATACCCTTTACCGATCTCAATACTATGCAACTGGCAACTTTGAACATCGGTGTGGAAGAAGAGACGCCATTTACAAATACACTTGATCTTTATCTTAAGGGAGATCACTTCTTTTTCAACAATCTAAATAGCTTTCCTTCTGAAAATGAGATAGAAACAGAACTCCTCAAGTACAATGTGCTCATTGTTAATATATATAAAACTAAGGCGCGAGGGAGGGGGTTCGGAATAACAGAAGCAACAAGGAATTTCCTGAAATCCATGCACTTTGATGGGAAATTAATCCTGAATGTGTTTGGTTATCCTTATGCGCTTGGTGAATTGGATAGCATGCAAAAGTACAATGCTATAGTTGTATCCTATTCGGAGAATCAACTCAACCAGCAGTATGCTGCACAAGGGATGTTTGGAGGGATCTCATTTACAGGTTCCTTGCCTGTAGCAGCCGGAGATCATTTTGATGCGGGTACTGGACTAAAGTCTCATGGCGGTACCCGACTAAAGTATTCCATTCCCGAAAGTGTGGGAATGAATTATGATACTTTGCTGTTGATTGACAGTATTGTTGAGAATGCCATCCATGAAAAAGCCATACCCGGATGCCAGGTATTAGTAGCACGGAAAGGTGAGGTAATATTGAATAAATCTTATGGTTATCATACATACAGGAACAGGAAAAAGGTAAAGGACGATGATCTATACGACCTGGCTTCGCTGACTAAGATTGGTTCTACTATTCCGGCTTTAATGCAGCTGCAGGACCAGGGATTGTTTAGTGTAGACAGCACACTGAAGACATACCTTCCGGAAATTGATACGTCTGATAAGGGAGATTTGCTCATTCGGGATATTCTGACCCACCAGTCCGGACTGACTGCCTGGATTCCTTTTTATATGTCTACGGTGGAAACGCTGGATACTTCCGAAACCTTGATTAGCAATAATTTCAGTTATACATATCCTTTGAAACTTGGGGGTGGATCTTTTGCAAACAGGAATATTGTGTATAAAGAAGGTGTTTACTCAAAAAGCTACTCAGATACACATTCCTTGCAGGTGGCTGAAGACTTGTTCTTGAGAAACGATTACAGGGACTCAATCTACACAGCTATTTTAAACAGTGAGTTAGGTGAAAAAACATATAAATACAGCGATCTTGGGTATTACTATCTATATAAGGTCGTTGAGGAATTAACCGACACCACGTTCTATCCTTATACAAAGTTCAACTTTTACGCACCCTTGGGTGCCGAAACGCTTGGATTTCTTCCCTTGAAGAGATTCAGTCCCGATCGCATTATACCCACTGAAAATGACATTGTTTTTAGAAAGCAAATGCTCACAGGGTATGTACATGATCCGGGAGCAGCAATGATGGGAGGTATTTGTGGACATGCCGGTCTATTTTCAAATGCCAACGACCTGGCTAAATTGATGCAGATGTACCTTAATAATGGTGAGTATGGGGGAGATATTTTTCTTGATTCAGCTACCATTGTACAATATACATCGTGCCAGTACTGCGAAGAGGAAAACAGGCGTGGACTTGGTTTTGATCGTCCTATTGTTGAAGAAGATGATGCCGGACCGGCCTGTAATTCTGCCTCAGCGCTCAGTTATGGCCATACCGGTTTTACCGGTACCATTGCATGGATGGATCCCGAACAAGATTTGTTGTATATCTTCCTTTCAAACAGGATTCATCCTGACCAGGCAAATCTGAAATTGATATCAGGGAATGTCAGGACAAGTATCCAGGAATTGCTCTATAATGCAATAGAGGAATAATTTCCACTTCTAATAGTCAGGTTTATTTACTGCTCAGGTAAAGAGGTGTTGAAGAACAGGCGGGTAAGGGCTCATTTGTTTACAATTCTCATGCCTAACCAAAAGAATTAAAACTAATTTTGCACGTATCTTTTTGCTTTATTATTGACTAAGGTCCCCGGGTGTTATACTGAGCTTGCCATAGTACGGTGCTTTAGGGAACTTTTAACTTGGGTCCCTGGGTGGAATACTGAGTTTGACGAAGTACGATGCCAAATGGTTAATTTTTACTTTTTACCTTTTACTTTTTACTTTTTACTTGAACTTATGAAACCTACACACATTGAACACATCGGAATAGCAGTTGAAAATCTTAAAGAAGCCATTGCATATTATGAAAAAGTTTTGGGATTGGAATGCTATGCTATTGAGGAAGTTACTGACCAGAAGGTTAAAACAGCATTCTTCAAGGTCGGAGATACCAAGATTGAATTACTTGAGTCAACAGATCCTGAAGGTCCGATCGGGAAATTTATTGAGAAGAAAGGACAGGGTGTTCATCACATCGCATTTGCCATGCCTGATGTATCTACCGCTTTACAGGATGCTGAGCAAAACGGCGTTCGCCTGATCGATCAAACACCCAGGAATGGTGCTGAGGGCTTAAAAATCGGCTTTCTACATCCCAAAACTACCATGGGAGTTCTAACGGAGTTCTGTGGAAAAAAATGATCTAAAACACCACTAACATGAACAGCAACGATAAAATACAACATTTAATTGAACTTAGGGAGAAAGCGAAGCTGGGGGGAGGAGAGAAACGAATCGAATCTCAACACAGCAAAGGCAGGTATACCGCCCGCGAGAGAATAGCCATTCTCCTGGATGAAGGCTCGTTCGAAGAGTATGACATGTTTGTAACACATAGAAGTCATGAATTCGGACTTGAAAATCAAACCTATCTTTCAGATGGAGTAGTAACCGGACACGGCACAATCGACGGACGTGTAGTTTATCTATACGCCCAGGATTTCACCGTATTCGGGGGATCGCTCTCGGAAACACATGCCCAGAAGATATGCAAGATCATGGACCAGGCCATGAAGGTAGGTGCACCGGTTATTGGCATAAATGATAGTGGTGGGGCCAGGATACAGGAGGGAGTTAAGAGTTTGGCTGGTTATGCAGAGATATTTGAAAGGAATATACTGGCTTCCGGTGTTATCCCACAGCTCTCAGTAATATTCGGACCATGTGCAGGAGGTGCAGTTTATTCGCCGGCATTGACAGACTTTATTATAATGAATGATAAAACTTCTTACATGTTTGTAACTGGTCCGAAGGTAACCAAGATTGTTACGGGGGAGGTGATATCAACAGAAGCACTGGGTGGTGCAGAGATGCATGCAACGAAATCCGGGATAGCTCATTTTGTTTCCCAGGATGAAGAGGAGGGACTGATGCTCATCAGGAAGATGTTGTCATACATGCCGCAAAATAACCTGGAAGATCCACCTGTAACAGAATGTATCGATCCAATTGATCGGCTGGAAGATGACCTGAATGAAGTGATTCCCGATAATCCTAATGAGCCCTATGATGTGAAAGATGTAATCTTTTCTATTGTAGATCGAGGAGAGTTTTTGGAGATACACAGGAATTATGCTAAAAATATTATTGTCGGATTTGCCAAGTTTAATGGTATGTCAGTTGGTATTGTGGCTAATCAGCCCAGCCAGCTTGCCGGTGTACTTGATATCGATGCATCCCGCAAAGCTGCACGCTTCGTAAGATTCTGCGATTGCTTTAATATTTCATTGGTTACACTGGTGGATGTTCCCGGATTCCTTCCGGGAAGTGCCCAGGAATTTGGTGGGATTATTATTCATGGGGCTAAATTGATGTTTGCCTATGGCGAAGCAACAGTTCCAAAGGTTACCATAACACTGCGAAAGTCATACGGAGGTGCACACGATGTAATGAGCTCTAAACAATTGAGAGGAGACATCAACTATGCCTGGCCATCTGCTGAAATAGCGGTCATGGGACCGAGAGGTGCCGTAGAGATACTGGAAGGGAAGAAACTTAAGGAGATAGAAGATCCTGATGAATTGAAAAAGTTTGTTGGAGAGAAAGAAGAAGATTACAGGAAGAAGTTTGCAAATCCTTATGAAGCAGCTAAATACGGATATATAGATGACGTAATCGAACCACGGAATACCCGGTTTAGAATTATAAGGGCACTACAAACGCTGGCTACTAAGAAAGAGATCAATTATCCCCGGAAACACACCAATATACCTTTGTAATCATGTATATATTGTTAGATAGTAATGTAAACCTTGAGACTCTGTTGATAGCTGCTGTGGGCTATGTCATAGTATTCTCGGCACTGGTTCTTCTTTTTGTTTGCTTTAATATTTTGCCAAAGCTTATTAATGCAAAAATTAAGAAGAGGAGCGCTAAGAAGGGAATTGAAATACCTGATACAGGCGGCATCTCAGGTGAAGAGATTGCGGCAATATCAATGGCATTGCATCTCTATTTCTCAGAGTTACACGATGAAGAGAGCGGAGTACTTACCATTAAAAAGGTATCTAAAACCTATTCTCCATGGAGCTCAAAAATTTATGCAGTCAGAAATCAGTTTAACAGGATGTAAACAATTACGGTAAATTATGAAGCAATTTAAATTCACAATACACGGAAACAGTTATGCAGTTGATGTAATGTCAATGGAAGATAATGTTGCACATCTTGAGGTGAACGGCACTCCATATAATATTGAAATTGAACGGAAGGTGAAGAAAACTAAAACACCAACCATCGTCAGGGCACCGCATAAGGGCCCCACAACACCGAAGATCGAGAAGAAAGAGGGAGGAACAGCACATGCCATCCTGGCACCACTTCCGGGAAGCATAATGGAAGTAAAGGTTAACGCGGGAGATATCATCGAAAAAGGACAACTCCTGATGATGATGGAAGCAATGAAAATGGAAAACCAGGTACTGGCTGACAGGAAGGGAGTGGTTGAAAAAATATTTGTAAGTCAGGGGGATACGGTGCTTCAGGGCGATAAATTAATTGCAATAATCTAAGTGATATGAGAAGAATTGTAACTGTTGGGGCAATTATCCTCGTATTGGTTGTAGTAAGGGTTCTGGTCTTTCCCGGACAAGCTTTTTCTAGTGGGCAAACTGATAATCAGACTAAAGAAATCGCTTTAGAACAATCAGATACTGAGAGTGAAGGCGCCTGGGATATTATTAAATATGGCCTGGGCCAGTTTTATAGGTATACTGGTGTCAGAAACGCAACTGCCGGTCACCTGATCATGATGGTCGTAGGACTATTTTTTATTTTCCTGGCCATTCGCTTCGATTATGAACCTTTGCTCCTTATTCCCATCGGTGCAGGAATTATCATAGGAAATATTCCATTCTTCCAGGCAGAGGGTGTTAACCTTCAACTGGGTATTTATGAAGAGGGAAGTGTAATGAATTATCTCTATTTCGGAGTAATGAAGGGGGTTTATCCCCCATTGATCTTCCTGGGAATAGGAGCAATGACAGACTTTTCATCACTAATCTCTAAACCACGACTCATGCTTTTAGGAGCAGCAGCCCAGGTGGGAATATTCCTGACATTCCTGGGAGCACTGGCACTTGGATTTACAACACAGGAAGCAGGTGCCATTGGCATTATTGGTGGTGCAGACGGACCAACTGCGATTTTCCTCTCTTCCCGTCTGGCTGAACACCTGATTGGCCCCATCGCTATTGCTGCATATTCATACATGGCTCTTGTACCGGTGATCCAACCACCAATCATGCGCTTGCTGACTAGCAAAAAAGAAAGATTGATAAGGATGAAGCCGCCCAGGGCAGTTTCACAGACGGAAAAAATTATGTTCCCATTGGTGGGACTCATTGTCACAGCATTTATTTCTCCAAGCTCACTGCCTTTGCTGGGAATGCTTTTCTTTGGAAACCTCTTAAAGGAGTCTACACGGACAAAAAGATTGGCAGATACAGCACGGAATTCCATGATCGATATTGTTACGATACTTCTTGGACTCACCGTTGGTGCTTCAACGCAGGCAGATATGTTCCTGACACCGGATTCCATGCTTATTTTCGGACTGGGGGCTGTGTCGTTTATGGTTGCCACAGCCGGTGGTATCTTATTCGCCAAGGTGATGAACCTTTTCCTTTCGAAAGAGAATAAACTGAATCCCCTGATTGGAGCCGCAGGTGTTAGCGCCGTTCCTGATAGTGCCCGTGTTGTACAAAACATGGGACTGAAGGAAGATCCTACAAATCACCTCTTGATGCATGCCATGGCACCAAACGTTGCAGGAGTCATTGGATCAGCCGTGGCTGCCGGTATCTTGCTGAGCTTTTTGTGGCAATAGGGAATATTTCTATTACTAAACTTATAGTGATTTACTTCCCCTCCTTTTAAAGGAGGGATACCCGCCGCAGGTGGGTGGGGTGGTTCCTGATGGTTGTTATTAAACATAGATTTCACATCATCATAGTGAAAGCAAGTTCCTAATTTTGTATAATTGAACAGTAGTTTATTAAAAATATGAAAAATATAGCTTCAGCAGGAAATAAGGGAGATAGAGTTCGCTCAGATTGCTATGTTGAAATTCAGCTGGCTGATTCGGGTGGTATTTCAATCGATCTGAAGAGTAAAGTAAGTTCCATTTTTGGCAAAGCCATCAAGAAACAGGTTATGGAAATATCTGATTTCTATGATGTTAAGAATGCAAACGTCAGCATAGTTGATGCCGGGGCCCTTCCATTTGTAATAGATGCACGCCTGGAGGCATGCTATCAAAAACTACTGGATACTGATAAGGAGTTTATCACTGAAATCATTTCAGAAAATCAAACACCCTCATCAAAAGAGAGTTTACGGCAATCAAGGTTATACCTACCGGGTAATTCTCCATCCATGATGATCAACGCCGGAATCCATAATCCACACGGCGTTATACTGGACCTTGAAGATAGCGTTGCCCCAAATAAAAAGGATGAGGCAAGAATTCTGGTTCGTAATGCACTCAGACAGGTTAACTTTTATGGTGCAGAGCGCATGGTCCGCATCAACCAGCTTCCCCTGGGACTAAAAGATGTGGAAATGATTGTTCCAAATCATGTGAATCTTCTCTTAATTCCCAAATGCGAAGATCCCGAAGAGATTAAGCAAGTTGAACAGGCGATTAAAGAAACATTACAGAATTCTAAACTGCAATATGACGTTTTTCTAATGCCCATCATTGAAAGTGCACTGGGAGTTGAAAATGCTTTTCGCATTGCCACGGCTTCAAACAAAGTAGTTGCTATGGCCATTGGTCTTGAAGACTATACTGCTGACCTTGGTGTACCGAGAACACAGTCTGGAGAGGAGTCGTTGTATGCTCGTACACGCATTGTAAATGCTTGTAAAGCAGCAAGTATACAGCCGATCGACTCTGTCTTTTCTGATGTTGAGGATATGGAGGCCCTGGCAGAGAATGTCAAAAAATCTAAATCCCTGGGGTTTGAAGGAATGGGATGTATCCATCCCAGGCAGATTAGTATTATTCACAAAGAGTTTATGCCAACTCCGGAAGAGATTGAGAAAGCGAGATGCATTGTATATGCCTATGAAGAAGCAAAGAAGAAAGGACTTGGAGTGGTAGCACTCGGCTCAAAAATGATCGACGCACCCGTTGTAAAAAGAGCACTACGCATTCTCAATCAAGTGGATAAATAAAAAAGATGATAATATTAAATATAATAACATAGAATTATAATACAATATATAGTTTAATAAACTTATAAAATATAATATAATTACAAAACATAATACCTCATTAACCCATTTTTCAACCTTCGTAGCTTTAGCGAAGAAGGTAACCCATTAACCCATTAACCCATTAACCCATTGACTCATTAACCCATTGACTCATTGAACCTCTATGAAAACACAACTCAACGCTGCCAACCGTCCCGTCCCAGAATCTATCAACGGAGTACCCTGTATACCTTACCAGGGAGTAGGTAAATACATTCCCGGGGGAGAGAAACATGGGCCTGTGATCCGTAGTATGGCCAATTACCCTGCAGATGGTAATAAACAGGTTAAATCTATAAAAGAAGCATTGATCAAGGCCGGGTTGAAAGACGGTATGACCATTTCTACGCACCATCATTTTCGAAATGGAGATTTTATTGCCAATACAGTATTTGATATAGCCCATGAGTTAGGAGTAAAGAACCTCAGGTGGTTTCCTTCTGCTTCATTTCCTTGTCATGAACACCTGATCAAATACCTGGAGGATGGAACCATACACCATATAGAAGGAAGCATGAACGGTCCATTGGGAAAATTTGCTTCTGAAGGCGGCATGAAGGGAATGGGGGTATTGCGTTCACATGGTGGGCGTTACCAGGCCATACAGGATGGAGAAGTGAAAATTGATATTGCAGTAATAGGAGCTCCTACAGCAGATCCCTTTGGAAATGCTAATGGCTTATATGGTGATTCTGCCTGTGGCTTGCTGGGATTTGCGCTGGCTGATTCACAATATGCAGATAAGGTGATTGTTGTGACAGACAATATGGTGGACTTCCCTTGCATACCCTGGCAGATACAGGGAAATTATGTGGATTTCACAGTGAAGATTGATAAGCTGGGAGATGCGGATAAGATCATCTCGGGAACGACAAAAATTACTAAATCTCCGGATAGATTATTGCTTGCGGAACTCACTGCGAAGTTTTGTGATACAGCAGGGATCATTAAAGATGGATTTTCATTCCAGAGTGGGGCAGGAGGCACCTCTTTGGCTGTGGGAGAGTACTTTAAGGAAATAATGAAGGAGAAGAACATAAAGGCCAGGTTTGCAAGAGGCGGCAGCAATAAGTACCTGGTCTCCATGCTCGAAGAGGGATTGGTTGACTATATCCTGGACGGACAGACTTTCGACCTGGAAGGGGTTAGATCTATGGCGGAGAATCCGGGCCACATGTGGACCAGCCCGTTTACCAGTTACAACTACCATGGTAAAGGGAATTTCGCCCAATTTGTGGATGTTGTCGTATTAGGAGCTACAGAAGTTGACCTTGACTTCAATGCCAATGTAGTAACACACTCTGATGGTTACCTGCTGCATGGTATCGGGGGTTGGCAGAACTGTTTGTTCTCTAAAACAGTAATTCTGCCTATTCCTCTGTTCAGGGACCGGATACCTGTAATACGTGATAGCGTGACGACTCTATGTGGTCCTGGTGAATTGATAGATGTAATTATTACAGAACGAGGAATAGCTATTAATCCTTTGCGCAAGGACTTACTGAAAGCAGTGAAGGACAGTGGCCTGCCGATAAAGACAATCGAGGAGCTTAAAGAAGAAGCTGACCGCATTTGCGGAATCCCCGAACCACAGGAATACGATGATGAAATTATTGCTGTCATTAAATGGGTGGACGGAACAGTGATTGATTCTGTGAGAAAGGTGAAAAAGTAGAGATAAAGCGCTTACTATTTCCCCATGCCAATCAACTGAAAAGGTGCCCAAAACAGTGGACTTCTATATTTTTGGAATGTGTCTAATTGTGCCTTTTGTAATGCTGATACTGCATCATCTTCCTGGAGATATTTGTAGAACTCGGTCATAAGATAAGCAGTTTGCTCATCTGCAACGCTCCAGAGACTGACAATGGTGTTTTTACTTCCTGCATATAAGATGGCCCTGCTTAATCCCACTACTTCGTCTCCTTCACTCAGCTCTCCAAGGCCGGTTTGACAAGCACTTAGTACAACAAGCTCAGCATTTAACGACAATTCAAATATTTCATTCACAGTCAGATAACCGTCATCTGTATCGCTGGGGTTGAAGAGAACAAAGGAAAACATGGGTTGCTTATGGTCCATAAAACCATGGGTTGCCAGGTGGATATATGCAAAGTTGGATGCATTTTCCTTGAAGTAGGTTTCTGTCGATTGTTCCTCATACCTCGTCAGCATTCCAGGTATCGTGTTACTGATATTTTCAAGCTCTGATTTTGTCCCGGGTAAACCGCTGAATTCTCCCAAAGCAAGATCACCTAAAGCCATGCCCAACATTTCGTCGCCCTCGATATTTGGCCTTTCCTGCATGGTGAATAAGCTGCTTAAGCTTGGTGTGTAGAATAGTTTATGTTTCTCTATTAAAAACTCGTTCTGAGCAGACAGCAGTGCTTGGAAGGGCAGGAGATGCAACACTTTGTGTGGAACAATACCTATGGTCTCAACACCTGATAATTCTTTCTCCATGGGGGCAATAAGCATTTGATATCCATCTTTTAATGTTTGAATGGAAAGATTCGAAGAGGAACTGAAGTCTTCATCCATAAAATCTGAATTTCGTCTGATGGCATTGCGACAATCAATGGTAATATTCATCAAAACTTCTTCAGAAGAAAAGATCTCTTTGCTAATAATCTTATCCTTCCTGATAATCCAGACAAAAGACTTTTCTTCACCTGTCCAGTAAACGATGAAAGCACTCTTATCATCTACCATCGATTGAAGCTTTTTCAGTTCAGGAGGTGCCACTGTTACCATGGATGCGTATTCAGGTGCTGCCAGTTTTAGCCGATGAATCAAATCAGTGTATTTTGACCTGGTAATGAGCAAGTCTTTTTCAATGACGGTCCTGCTGATTCTTTTGCCTGTACCAAGATCTTCTTTGTGTAACATTTTCGATAAGGCAAGAATTTGTAATCGGAGATCTTGCTCCTCCTCTGCCAATTCCTTGTTACCGTTCTCATGAATCGATATTTTCTTATTGCCAATCAAATCAAGGAAGGCCCTTGCTCTTGCTCTTTCGGAAAAATCAAAAGCATCTTCAGTGTCACCTTCTTGCATCAGGAGATTGATGAGTCGGTCGTACACCTTGATTTTATCGTTCACATACACACTCTTCAGTTCATCAATAGTTAGATTACCACGGATTTCTTCAATGATTGCTATTGATTGCTTATAAGCTTCGATGGCTTCCTTTGTTCGACCAGACTTCTCTTCAAGCTGTCCCAGCAGGAACTCGATCTGCCAGAGAGTTTCTGTTTGACGAGTATTGGACCTGGCTTCTTCCAGGAAAGTATAGGACGCTGTAGTATTTCCCATGTTCATTTGGGTCTCAGCCATCATCAACTTTACCATGGCTATACCTTCCAGGGAACCGGATTTATTAAATTCAGCAAGTGCCTTGTTGTACTGTCGCTGTGCAAAGGGATAATTTCTTCTCTTTAGCATCACATCACCCAACTTAAGATATGCAAGCCCCGCTGCAACCTGCGATCCTATTTCACTGAAATATGCAGCGGCTGATTTTGCTCTTCCTGTTCTAAGGGCAGCGGATGCATCAAAAGCAGCGGATGCAATACCTGAAGTATCCTGCAGCATAATTGCTTTTTCATAATAAGATTCTGCTTTCTCCGAATCTCCCAGTAATCCATATGTATCACCTGTCACCATTGTGGTCCAGACGATACTTGGAAGAATGTTGGATCGTTTTGCTTCTTCAATGGCCTCCAGCCGAAGCTCAATGGCTTCCTGGTATTCAGCTTTGTCTTCCGATATATCTGCTAGCAAGTGCAATTGCCTTGTTGAGTTTAATTCCAGTGATTTTGCAAGCTTTTCAGATCGTTTAACAAATACTTCAGCTTGCCATATCCTTCCTGTTTCATTGCTTATTTTTCCAAGTTGAAGGAAGCACTCCATTTGTCCCGTTTCATTATTCAACTGTTCATAGATCTTTAGGGCTGAGTTGCACTCTGCTTCAGATGTGTTAAACCTTCCCAGTACACTATTTACTTGGGATAGCGTAAGATAGGTGTCAGCTAGTGAACTAAGCTTCGTGCTTTTGATACTGGATTCAAGACCTTCACTTAATAATACAACACTGTCCAGGAAGGCAATCCCTTGTTTGAAATCACCCATATAGAGGTGCACCTTCCCAATTTCCCGGCAATCTTCAATAATCCCAAGCTGATGTTGCAGCATGGAATCCCTGCTTAATCCGTAGTGGGCATATTCCAGGGCTTCCCGATATTTTCCTTGTGCACCGTAGGCGTAAGATATCTTTCTGCAAATATTTGCCTCCACTTCCATGTTTCTGTATACACCCAGTTTCCTGCTTTCTGCAAGACTGCTTCTGTAAGCCAGAATTGCACTCTCATAGTCATGCAAGTTGCTCATTTCATCACCCTTCCTTTGTTGCTCTGTAACCAGTATGGATGGAGTTTTGCAGGAGTAGGAAAACAGCAATCCGGCCAGGATAAGGTATTTTGCAAAAATCTTCGCCAGCTTCAATCCTGTATACATAAGCAATGTTTTGTGATTAGAAAATATATTGCACAATGAGTCTGTAGGTGGGGTCTGCGGGAATCAATTTACCCATTAATGGTATTGTAACTCCCTGAACAAGACGCAATTGATTTACCTGGAAATGTATGTACGGCATGAGCATAAGCCTCCATTTTGTATTATCTAAAGTGATGTTGTCAATTACTTCTCTGCCAATATGCGTATAATAGAGTTCATTCGTCATGCATATCCAGTCATTAAGATGAAAGTTAACGCCTCCTGCGGCATAGAATACAGTTGCTGACCTGAATGGATAAGGCAAATCTCCGGGAAAAAATACTTTTTCTCCTCCAAAACCGTAGTCAAAACCTGTATAGAATGAAAAAGAATAAGGGTAGACTATTTTTTTGGCTTGAATATCAACGGCGAGTGCAAATTCTCCTGAACCAGTTGGTGTATCAAAAGTTAAGCTGTCTTCTGAAATGTTTCCTGCATTTTTTCTTCCGGTTGGCAGGTATGCCGTTGTTCTTATTGTGATTGCCGGTATATAATCTGATTCTTTAATAAGCTGGGTGAATATCCCTGCAGATAAATCACCAAAGCCAAAGCCCAATTCTGCATAATTTCTTTGAAGAATGGCATAATTCTCAAGTTCTATTGAGCGAAAACCAGGGTCATCAAATAACTGCACACTTTCAACTTTGTCCATGTGATATGGAATATACAGGTTGGCCTGGATTCGGTCAGTAATTCCATATTGAACCGACAAACCAAATGATGCTGCGCGGGCTATCGCTGAGCCAGGAATGAAGATTTTATTGGCATCCTCATCATATATTGTTCTGAAGCCGGTATATTCCCATGAAGTACCAACCCTCAAAAATCCCTGTCGCAATGTTGCAGGTTCAGTCACAGCAGTTAGTTGCTTAAGTTCAGAAGGAAGAAACTGATCTTCATTTTGAGCAAGCAGCGTTGAACTCATGAATACTAGCAGCCATATGATAATTTGTCGTTTCATTTCATTTTTCTCAAGCTGGCTTTAATAATATTTGTTCTTCAGTGGTACCATATTATACACTACGGCTAATGATACATTAAAATCAGAGTACGTATTTTTTCCATTTACGGGAATATAAAGCTGTTGTAGAATTCTCAGGTGTGTGGAGACCTGGATTTCAAATCCGGTTTTGATAAATCCTGCAGAAGAAGTAGTTAATGATACTTCCTGACCGCTTATATTCGTCCATCCCGGGGTCTCCATAAAATAGTCGTATCCTGCATTTACTGCGAACCAGGGATATACCTGTGCCACTACCTGTGCATTCCCATATAGCATTCCTTTTGGATGCATGAAATGCCAGAGTTTCCAGTGAACAAATTCTTCACCATACCTGCGTGTCACCCAGGTGTATGTTTCTACATCAGAAAATGGGTTTTGCATTTGAATCTTACCTGAGAAGCCAATCTTTTCCTTGACATACTTCACTTGAAGTCCAGCATTATAAAACACGGCTGGCGAGCCGGCAGCTGGATTAAACTCATAGTATACCTGGTAGGGTGTAGAAGGATTACTTTCATCTTCAAGAACAATGGAATGGGTAGGAATTTTAGTATGCTGGGAAGATACAGGTGTTAAGATTCCACCGAAAATGAGCAAGTCTAATCCGGAAACGATTTCGGGAAGCCTGTATTTTAATTTAAGGTCAAGGTTTGATATCCCATACTGGTGGTAAGTACGATCTTCAGAACTGATACCTGGACGATTGTCGATGTAGTAGGTGGGCTCAGTTTCAAACCTGTTCTTGTAGCCAATACCGGCAGAAAACTCCAGGTGTTCCAGTATTCCATAGGACATCTCAAAGCTATAGCTGTTTTCAATCATGCTAATACCTCTTTCAGTAAATGGTAATCTTACACCTGACTGATCGAAAATCGTATTGCTGTTCAGATGGGAATATCCTCCATATAATTGTAAAAATCCCTTGTGCAATGTCAATGGACGAGATATGGATGGCTCTGTTAAAAGATCATATACATTTTTTGTTTGCCCCTGTGCAACGAAGGAGCAACAAATGAAAGAAATTGCTATGAAGATAATTCTCCTCATAAAAAATGTAATTATTTACCGATAGCAGGTGTATATTTCGCCAGCCCATTAGAAAAACCTGCAAACCATATCGATCCAAACGGATCAATAGCAATATCCGTGATAGTTATTTCCTGTAATCCATCTGAAACACCAAATGAACGCATGCCAACACCATCGTATCGAGTAACCCCTTCACCTATGGTTCCAATCCAAATATTTCCCCGGAGGTCCCCAATGATTGAAGTTACCGCTACAACTTGTGATCCATTATATAAACCCATGTCCCGGACTTCAGTATCAACCCTGATGATATGGTCACTGTAATAATCTCCAATCCAGGTATCACCAAATCCATCGCAAAACACAGCAGTTACAGTATCTGAGAGTAATCCGTTTCCTGTGGTGTAAACTATGGTATCAGACCCATCTATGGCATACATTCCACAATTTGTCCCTGCCCATATTAATCCATCATATCGTTGATCAATAGCATTAATTTGATTTCTTTCTGTACATGTATAATCAAATATCTGTTCAAAGTCATTGACTGATGTAAGTTTAATAAGACCGGCATTATAGGTACCTATCCAAATATTGCCGCTTAATGCAGGCATTATTTCGGTAATAAATGCACCCTCAAGAATTGGAAGATTCGTAAATGTATTGTTTTGGTAAATAGAAAGCCCGTTAAATGTCCCTACCCATATTTGCTCACCATATTGCGCAATAGCTGTAACGTAGTTGTCAGGAAGCCCATCATTCGTAGTATAAGTGATCCAGCTTTCTCCGTCATATTTCAACAAGCCATCGCTGTATGTGCCTGCCCATAGGTTGCCCTTGCTATCAGCCATCACGCATACTATGCTATCGCTTGCTAAACCATTACTGGCATTAAAATATTCCCAGCTATCAAGCTCATTTTCTTTTGGGAGGTCTTCAAAGGAGTCACAGCCTGACACCAGGGCAAACATTGCAAATAGAACCAGGTATTTAGCTTGATGAACTCTCAAATCAGGTTTACTTTATCAGCACTTCCCGGTCTACCGGATAAAATTGCTTTGATGAACTGGTAATCTCGCTATTTTCAATGGTTTTGAGGTGGCTCTTTGATGTATTTGGAATAAAATCGCAGTCAATACCATAGGCATTGAGCTCATTCTGTGTCAGGGGGGTCGAAGTATATGCGGCGAACAACCACATTCCATTATCAGTCTGTTTAAAAACAATTATGTAGTAGACCTGTGCTTCAAGATTAAAAAAGAAAGCGATCCCCTCATTGTTGGTGGTCTCTGAGAACTGTGGTTCTTCAACATTTTCCCAGTCAGATTCATTGTCATAAACCCATATATCACAATCGTTTATAGGAGTTTCTCCATCATCCTCGAAGATGACAAGTCCCAACACTGTGGCTTCATTTATTACGATGGTTTTAGTAAGCAACTCGCTACTTTTTTCATTTGTAGCTGTGAGTGTTATATCATAGCTGTCTGCCTCCCAATAAATATAATTAGGATCCATTGTGCTCGCGCTTCCTCCATCACCAAAATCCCATGAATAGCTTGTCGCATCCAATGATTCATTTGTAAAGAAAATTGTATCTCCCCATTCAGGATTTACTGTTGGCTCGAAAGAGAATGCCGGAGTTGGTGCTTTCACACAACTCTGAATCAATAGAACACTTACAACAATAACAATTACAGACACTAATGAGGTCCGGTTTTTTATGGATTTCATAATAAATTGAGTTTGATTTTTATCCAAGTTAGGTATTTGCGGATTGAATATCAAATAGTGTTTGATAGATGTTTCGTTTTCGCAGATCGATTTTGTACTTTTATTTCATCCTCAAATAAGATATTTCATTTTTTAAGTTGTAGCATGCAACATTCAAAATTAGCTATCGTCTTTAACCTGACAGAATGAAAAAATTGAACTACCAGGACGTCAATATAAAACTAATAAATGCTTGTCGCAAAGGCGATAGTAAGGCGCAGTTTGAAATATACAAGCTCTATTATAAATCGATGTATAATACAGCGTTCAGGATGCTGGGAGACAGCGCAGAGGCAGAGGATGTGATGCAGGAAGGGTTTTTAAGTTGTTTTCAGAAAATTGACACATATAGGGGAGAGGTTAGTTTTGGTGCCTGGTTAAAAAAGATAATTGTTAATCGTTCTTTGGATATAATTAAGACGAGGAAAGCAGTGATTTCGATTGAAGCAAGTCAGGTTGATATAGCTGATGAGTCATCTGCAGGGTTTTCAGAGATACCTGATAATCTGGACGTTGAAATGATTAAAGAAGCCATTTACTCTCTTCCTGAAGGTTACAGAATAGTGTTGTCTCTTTACCTGCTGGAAGGATATGATCACGAAGAAATATCAGAAATATTAAACATAACAAACGCTACATCAAGGACACAGTTTCATAGGGCGAAGAAAAAATTAACAGAATTGATAAACGAATTAAAAGCAGTATCATGAGCGATCTGGAAAAATATATCATAGAAAATCGGGACAAATTTGTCGCCGATGAGCCGGATGTAGGTCATTTTGATAGGTTCAGCGCAAAACTCAAGGAGGGTAAAAGACCAGCCAGGAAGTTGCGTTTCCATCATGTGATGCAAATCGCGGCTTCTTTCGCTATCCTCCTTGCCTCCGGAATTGTCATAGTAAAATCCAGTAAAGCAAAGGCAAAGTTAGCAGTTGTAGAAGTTCCTGCGCAATACCAGGAAACTCAGAACTACTACATGCACCAGGTAAATAGCAGGTATGATGAGATTGAATCCATCAGTTTTACTGAAGCCGAGGAGAAAGAGATGTTACTGAAAGAGCTACTGGAGATGGATTCGTATTACCAGGAGTTATTGGTGGATCTTAATGCAAATCCTGGCGATGAACGCGTAATTTCTGCACTCATAAAGCATTACCAGATGAAAGTCGTGGTAATGGATCAAATTATAGAACAATTAAAAAAGTTTAAACAACCAAAAAGTGTTAGTAATGAAAAATCAAGTATTTAATTCGAAGAGTTTATTCCTGTCCTTGCTCCTGATTATCGGTATAAGCTTTTCTCTCTCAGCTCAGAAAGAAGTCAAAAAAGAGATTTCTGAAAGCTATAAGGTCAGCCAGGACTTTACCCTCGAGGTCGAGAATAAGTATGGTAGCATTGATATAGTTAATTGGGATAAGAAAGAGCTTGAAGTGGTGATTGAAATGGTCGTTAAGGCCCCATCTGAAGAAAAAGCACAGAAAATCCTTGACAAAATTGATGTCGATATCAATGAGTCAGGGAATGGTGTTGCTTTTGTGACTCAGATGGATATCAAAAATATGGGAAATAAAATCAATGTTGAGGTAAATTACAAAATTAGTGCACCCAGCTCCATCAATGCGAAATTGACCCAAAAATACGGTGGTATTTTTATTGAGGAGCTTACTGGAGACGTTTCCCTGGTTATTAAGTATGGTAATTTGATGGCTCAATCGCTGGTGAATAAAAAAGACAATGTGAATGAACTCGTCCTTGCCTATAGTAATGCAGAAATTGCAGAAGCAGGTAAGCTTGAGGCGAAGCTTGCCTATTCTGAGATAAAGCTTGAATCAGTTGGTAGTTATGAAGGTAAATTAGCTTATTCTAAGTTAGCCGCCGTAAACCTTACTGGTAAATTGGTGTTAGATGCTGCTTATTCATCCGTAAAAGTTGAAAATGTTGTAGCTGGATTTAAGACAATTAATGTTACAGCCGCTTATGGTAATGTGAAAATAGGAATGGATGCAGAAGCTGCATATACTTACGAAATGGAATCCAAATATGGGGGTCTGAACGCACCTGCAGGGGCTGTAAAAGTTAGTGAGAATGACCATGACCATGGCCCTGATCATCATAAAGCAGTGAAGGGATCTGTTGGTAGTTCTCCTACAGGAAAAGTTATTGTTTCAGTTAAATATGGAAATGCATATCTGAAATAGAAGTTTAATAGACTGGTTTTTTTAACACTCCCTGGATTTTATTAAATTTAGGGAGTGTTTCATTTAAAACAATCCTATGTCCAACTCTATAAAAATTTTCGCATTGCTGATCATGGCTGTCAGCATCATCTCAGCGTGTAATTCACAAAATGATGCTAAAAAAGAAACTATTCCCGGCAAACAATATGAATATGCACTGGTAATACATGGTGGTGCCGGTTATGCAACTCCTGAAAAATTGGGTCCAGGGGGAGAAAAGGCCTATGAAATGGCCTTGGATTCAGCACTGCATATTGGAATTGAGGTTTTGAAGTCGGGAGCCAGTAGCTTAGATGCAGTGGAAAATGTAATTGTATACCTGGAGAATAATCCACTATTCAATGCGGGGAAAGGTGCAGTTTATACCAGCGAAGGGAAGGTTGAATTAGATGCGTCTATCATGAACGGTGCAGATCTCAATGCGGGAGCAATAACAGGGATAGAGCATGTGAAGAATCCGATAAAAGCAGCAAGAGCAGTGATGGAAAACTCAGTACATGTGATGTTTTCCGGACACGGAGCTACTGAATTTGCAAAGACACAGGATCTTGAAATTGTCGATCAGGATTACTTTTTAACTGAATCAAGTAAGAAGGCCCTGGAGAAAGCTCTGAAAGCTGATAAATTCGGAACAGTGGGTTGTGTTGCCCTGGATAAGAATGGCAACCTTGCAGCAGGAACGTCAACAGGTGGTATAACTAACAAGAAACATGGGAGAGTAGGAGATGTGCCCGTAATTGGCGCAGGAACTTATGCCAAGAATAGTGTTGCTGGGATTTCATGTACCGGACAGGGAGAGTTCTACATCAGGATAGTTGCCGCCCATGAAGTTGTTTCACTCATGGACTACCAGGGGATGTCGGTAGAAGAAGCCGCCCAGGATGTTATCTTTCGTCAACTCAAACCCTTCGATGCCAAGGGGGGTATCATCTGCCTGGATCCCATGGGAAATGTAGCTATGGAATTCAATACCTCAGCCATGTTCAGGGCTTACGGAAATTCCGACGGCGATGAAATCGTGAAGATTTTTAAATAATTTTTCGTAGAGACGCGCCATGTGGCGCGTCTCTACAAATCAGCTCAACCTTTCCTTAAATGGCAAAAACGTCATGAAATCCGCATGATGCACTACATACGCCTCCGTGGATCTTTTCACCATATTCCCTTCACCCGCATGGGTGGCAATAATATGACAAACCTCTGGTGGAATATTGCATGATTCTGCAAGGGAGACACCGGAAAATGGATGTCTCAGGTATTTTCCATACATTCCCTGTATTGCCTTACCATTCTCATCCAAAACATACTCCAATAATTTCCCCACATCAGCCAATATCGCTCCCGCTATGAGTACATCCATATTTACAGGTAGTTCATCTTTGAAGAACTCATTCATTTTGATGCCACTTTCCCTGGCAATGTGAACTACCGCTCGCTTATGATTCATGAAGCTTACCTTGAGATCAGGACCGCATAAAAGAGTGAAGGGTATTCGTTGTAGATCACCGGGTGAAAGTACACTCTTTGATAGTGCCAGTTCCCAAACTGCAGCGGTCTTTTCCCTCAATCCCGGGTCTTCGATCCATTCTAATTCGGGCCAGAGTGTCAATACATCTTTATTAATGCTCATGATGTTTAATTATAGTTTAGCAATAATAGCATCAGCCATTTGTGAGCTTGATGCTGCTCCCTTTTCGCATACATCCGGTTTTCCTGTCATCTTCATCATATCATAGGTCTTGACCTTGCCTTCTTCAATGACCATCGCTACTGACTTTCTTATCCTGGCAGCTATAGCATTTTCACCAATATGGTCTAGCATCATGCAGGCAGATTCGATCATGGCAATTGGATTCACTATGGAAGTCTCATAATTTGCATACTTGGGTGCTGATCCGTGTGTAGGTTCAAATACAGCCACTTCTTCTCCAATATTAGCACTGCAGGCAAATCCTAATCCTCCTATCAAACCGGCAAATCCATCAGAAACAATATCACCGAACATATTCCCTGCCACTATAACCCCATAATTTTCAGGGTTTTTGGTAAGCCACATCATCTGTGCATCAATATTTGTGTTCCAGAGTTCAATTCCCGGGTAATCACTGCGCTGAATCTCTTGTGCCAGTTTATACATCATCCCTGAGGTTTCCCTGATAACGTTGGGCTTCTCGCAAACGGTAACGCTCTTATACCCGTACTTTTCTGCATAACTGAATGCAGCCCTAAGAATTCTCTCAGTTGCTTTCCTGGTAAAAATCCTTGTGGAAATACTCAGTTCTTCTTTTGGAGTTTGTCCGAAGTTTTTAACAAAGCGGGGATGCGTTAAAAGTGCATTGTACACTTCTTCAGGTGGATTGCTCCACTCAACACCGCCATAGAGTCCTTCTGTATTCTGACGGAATATAGTTACATCTACCAGGGGTTCTTCAATATCATTGTTCTTACCTCTTCTTATAAAGTTAAGTGGATTTCCTTTGTAGGTACGACATGGCCTGATACATATATCCAGGTTGAAGTGCTGCCTTAAACCTACAATTGGACTGGAGTATATTAATCCCTTGTCCCGGAATGAAGGATCCAACTCTTCCACTGCCTCATCCTTTGGCTTGGAAGTGATGGCTCCAAACAGTCCGATTTTATGCTTTTTAAGTAGCTCAATGGTTCTGTCTGGTAGGGGATTACCTTCTTTTTTCCAAAATTCCCAGCCAATATCACCTTCTACATATTCTGCACTAAATCCTGCTTGATCCAGTACCCTGATTGTTTCGTTGAGAACGGTCCTTCCAATGCCGTCTCCCGGTAGAGCCACGATTGTTCTTTTTTTCATATTGTATAATACGCTATAGGTTAATGATTGTTTATTATCTTTGCTAAAAGTATTACAAATAATCAACCCGTTATTTGCTGTACGATAGTTTTTTACCAAAATATATTGCATAACATCTTTACTGAAGTTGTGCTGATAATAATTTATATATGAAAGAGTTAGAGCCAAAGGAATTGTGGGGATATTTTGATGATATTTTAAAAATTCCTCGTATATCTAAAAATGAAGAGAAAATCCTTCTATACCTTGTTGAATTCGCTGAAAAATATGGATTGCCTTACAAAAAGGATGGTGCCGGTAATTTGCTTATTAGCAAGCCTGCCACTTCAGGGTTTGAGAACCGTGAAACAATAATTCTTCAAAGTCATATCGACATGGTAGGAGAGAAGCTTTCTGAAAGCAATCACGATTTCTACAAAGATGCGATTGAAGCAAGGATCGTTGACGGATGGGTGAAAGCCAAAGGAACTACACTTGGCGCCGATGATGGAATTGGCGTTGCTGCATCACTCGCTGTTCTTTCTTCAAATACACTAAAGCACGGCGCCATTGAGTGTTTGTTTACGTCTGATGAAGAAACAGGGATGACAGGAGCTTTTGGTTTGGAAGCAGGATTCATGGAAGGTAAAATTCTACTGAATCTGGATTCTGAAGATGAAGGGGAGATTTTTATCGGATGTGCCGGTGGTATTGATACTGTTGGAAAATTTACCGCGTTAACGAAAGTTACGAAGAAAGATAAAGTTGCAAGGAAAGTTAGCATTGATGGATTGAAAGGTGGACATTCAGGTGATGAGATTCATAAAAATCATGCCAATGCCATCAAGCTTTTGAATAGATTTTTGTGGAATGCAGACCGGAAATTGCCACTACACCTAGCTGCCTTTGAAGGTGGGAAGCTGCGCAATGCTATTCCAAGAGATGCAAGTGCAATTTTGGTAATGACGGTAGAAACAGCCAGTTTATTTGATGAATATTTCCAATCATTTAAGGATTATGTTAGTGCTGATATTCTTTCTTTTGAACCTGGGTTTATCATGGAGCTTCAAGTTGTAGACTTGCCCAAAACACGCTTTACAAGGGCCTTTCAACGAGACTTTATGAATGCTATTTATGCTCTTCCGCATGGAGCCATGACCTGGACGCAGGATATGCCTGACCTGGTGGAAACTTCATCTAATCTTGCACTTGTAAGAACAATAAAAGGTAATATTATCGAAGTAGTCACAAGTCAGAGAAGCTCAGTAGATACTGCAAGGAGAGATATTGCTGATCATATAAATGCCCTTTTTACGTTGGCAGGAGCAGAGGTTGTGCACTCTGATGGCTATCCGGGTTGGAAACCTAATATGGATTCTGTAATTCTTAAGATTTCAGAGCAGGTGTATAAAGATATATTTAAATCTGATCCTGAGGTAAAGGCCATTCATGCCGGACTGGAATGTGGACTGTTCCTTGAAAAGTATCCTGAACTTGACATGATTTCGTTTGGTCCCACCATTAAAGGAGCTCATACCCCGGAGGAGAGAATAGAGATCGAAACCGTAATGAAATTTTGGGATTTCCTTGTTGCACTTCTTAAGGAAACGCCCCTGGCAAATTAATCTATTCTACAACTTCAAATTCGCTTTTTGTAACTCCGCAAACCGGACAACTCCAGTTGTCCGGAATATCTTCAAATGCAGTTCCCGGAGCAATCCCTGAATCTGGATCACCTTCAACCGGATCATATACGTATCCGCAAACTTTACATTGGTATTTTTTCATTGTCGGCATTTTTTAATTAAAATCCTAAACGTAGGGACGTAATTTATTGTGTCCTGTAATTTATTGTGTCTTGTAATCTATTGCATGTAAAATAGGGATTTTCCCTCTCACTTTCTCACCTTCTCACCAAATATTCCCAACATCACCACCATCCCTGTTACAACCTCACCACTCTCATAGTTAAATTCAGATCCGGCAGCACTGTGTGGAATCATGAAGATGACAAACAGCACGACCGCGGCTAAAATAACCAACCACCTGCACACTTCTTTGCGATTAAAGGCAAGCGCCAGGATCCAGAATATGACAGATACCATCATCTTGGTATCCGTTAAGTCTCCGCCGAATGGCCAGCCGGTCCAGAATTCACCAAAAGCATATTTCTGCATGATCGGGCCGAATATCAGACCTGCAACTACTAACAAAACAAGTGTAATGATGCTATGCTTTTTATATGAAGGGATTTTCCATACTGCCAGGATTCCTGTTGCATTTGACCAGAGCATAGCCAGGAAGATCAACAATACATGGGGAATCATTACCCAGGCAGGAACGCTGCCTCGGTATCGGATAACAGTATTCTCTTCTTGCTTAAAAACAATGGATTGATCTTCATTGAATAACTCCAAAGAATATTCTAATTTTCCTGCATTGGGCTGAGATGGAAGCAAGACCTTCAGTGTATCGTTACTTCTATGCAACTGAAGCGTATCCCATAACTCATTGGTGGGATATCTTCTATATATCACTCTGCCGGAGATATCCTCAGGCATCTTAAGTTTAATACTAAAATCTGCCACTCCCTGGTTTGTTCTGGGTAGTTTAAGCTTAATGATGCTGTCGCAGTGTATAAACTCATATTTTACCGGCTGAGTCGGTCCGGATATTCTTTGATAGTATCCAGCTGCTATGGTTATGAATACAGCAATAACCCAAATCAGTGTCTTTTTTAACTTCATGGTTTTTTCTTAATCAAAGTTGAATGAGAAGCTCTATCTCCTCCTTGTCTCTCTCTACCTTCACGATTACTGATTGTCCGGCTTTGAGTTGCCCCAGGCGCTCCATATAATCATAAATATTACCCACTCTTTTTTCATCCACTTGCTTGATGATATCACCACCTTGCATCCCTGCAGCAGCAGCAGGTTTTCCTTCGGTGACAAAGGTGACAGGCATGCCTTCATTCCCGTCGTAGGTCATGTCAGGCATTAATCCAAATGTAATGCCACCCCTCCTGCCTCTAGAGCTGGATCCGGTTTTTGGGCCAGCTTCTGTGAATTCAATTTTCTCAGGCATGTTGGCAAGCTCCAAAGCAATATCAGATACAAAATATAATAGTTCTTGCATACCTTCAAAATTGATCTTTGAAATATCATCAGCTGGCGTGTGATAGTCTGTGTGTGCTCCGGTAGAAATGAACAGTACCGGAATATCTTTCGCATAAAATGAAGAATGGTCAGAAGGACCATATCCTGCTTCAGAATATTTTAAGCTGAAGTTATAGGCAAGGTTAATGGTATCAATCAATGCTCGGAATAGGGGAGAAGTGCCAATGCCTCCAATCTGTAATTGGCGATTCTCATTTAATCTTCCTATCATATCCATGTTAATCATAGTTTGCACCTTTTCCAGATCTATGGTTGGATTCTCGGCAAAATACTTCGATCCGATCAATCCCATTTCTTCACAGCCAAAAGTCAGGAAGGAGAAACTTCTGGCGGGTGCTTTTGAACCAATATATTCTGCAAGTTCCAGAACACCTGCAACGCCTGATGCATTATCATCAGCTCCATAATGAATTGCCACTGTATCTGGTTGTCTTGATGAAGTTCCCTCTCCTCCCCATCCAAGGTGATCGTGATGGGCTCCGATAACCACTATCTCATCTGCCATGGAATCAACACTTCCAATTACCATGGCTGTTGAATTAAAACTTGGTGTTGTCGTGGTAGTAATTGCCGTATGGGCTGTAAATTCAATAGCCACGGGAAATACTTCAGGAATTTCCTTTGTCTCAGGACTAGCATCCAGCATAGGGAATTCTTCTGCTTTGAGCATTTCAAGAGCCAGTTTCCTACTTATCATAATGGCCGGAATCGGGACCTCAAGCCGCTTTATGTCAGACTGCTTCGGGCAGTCTATGCCCTCCTCACCCTTGCTTATAAATACGATTCCTGCAGCACCATGATCAGCTGCTCTAAGCGCTAAAGATCTAAGATTTATATAAGCATCCTGACCCGATTGCATGGGATCTTCTGAACTGTATTCTGAAAAAATCATCAACCATTTATCCTTAATCTGCTCTTCAATTTCTTGCTTCATATCAAAAAAATCTTTCAAGCTACCGGCAAATACAATTGCTGCGGAAAGTGTATCATTTGCACTAAATCCCATCGGCATAAAAGAGGATTTCTTATTATACTTGATTGTAACATCCGCATAAGAGATGCTATTGGTCTCATCAAATTCAATCCCCTTGGCGATATCAAAATATTGTATGCCCTTTTCAGCTTGCAGTATAGCTCCTGCATTTTTCATTTCCCCAGACAAATACTTTGCAAGTATTACATCTTCAGGTGTACCCGGATACCTTCCCTCGAGATTATCAGTTGCGATGTATTCTAAAATTGATTGCAATTCCGGGAGAGTAATTTCCTCTTCAACTTTTGGCTGACATCCCGCGCCAATGAGAATTATTGTGAGTAAGAGCACAAAAATATTTTTATTCATTTTTCCAGATTCTAAAAGCGTTTAACATAAGGAATACAAAAATAGCCAAAAAAAACTCATATAAAACTTGCTTAGTATATATGTAAAATATATTTTTACAGAAGTGTTTGACATTATTGTCAGACGATATTGTAAAACTCTGTTGTCAATTATGGAATTAAATACACACACAGAAATCAAAATCCTGGAGGCGGCTGAAAAAGTTTTCTACAGGAAGGGTAAAGCTGGTGCATCCATGCAGGATATAGCCGATGAAGCTAGCATTACCAGGACATCCCTGAACTATTATTTCAGGAGCAAAGACATCTTGTTTGAATCTGTATTCAGGAAGGCCATGGGGAAATTTGTACCCTCAATTGCTGGCATGATGAATGAAGATCTTTCTTTTGAGGAATATCTTCCAAGTATGGTCAATACAATCATTGACACTATGATTGAGAACCCGCAAATTCCAATTTTTGTATTGCAGGAA
Source organism: uncultured Bacteroidaceae bacterium (assembly GCA_964538375.1). GTDB lineage: Bacteria > Bacteroidota > Bacteroidia > Bacteroidales > JAUUZQ01. The sequence goes on from CAZIFQ010000021.1 coordinate 29,386, forward strand.
CTGTCATCAAATCCTTCCAGGATGCCTGAAGTGATGATGGATCTTGGCATAAAGCCAGAGACAACATTAAAGAAATTTGAGGAGGATCCAAAGTATAAAAATTTAGCTATTGATCCTCGCCAGATCATAATTAATATCATTAGTCTATGCATATTCCCATTTGCTGCGCGCCCGGTAGTTCAGACAATCTTTTATAACAATAATAAAGAAGAATATATTGCCGCTATGCAGCAGAGAAAAATAATCATTCCGATGATGATTGAGAAACTATTAAATATTTCATAACCATGAGATTAAAACTTACACTATTACTATTGCTAATTCCATTGTTTCTTAGCGCGCAGGATACCTTGACATTAACTACTTGCCTTGAGGAAGTCGTAGAAAACTCCCCACGTTTAAGGGATAAAAACTTAATCGATGAGCAGGGGCAATTGACCATGGATAACATCCGTACCAACTGGTATCCTCAATTGATGTTAAATGGGAAAGCCAGCTACCAATCAGATGTGGTAAGCATTGAGATGAGTGATCCCTCGTTGCCATTTAGCTTTCCTGATATGCCTCATGAGCAATTTGGCTTGAACCTCGATGTGCAGCAGACTATTTATGATGGAGGTATGTCGAAGCAGAAAAGGCAATATGAACAAGCAATAACTGCATCTGAGATTCAGCGCGTTGACGTTGATATTTATGGCTTGAAAGAGCAGGTAACCGGCATTTATTTTTCCGTCCTGGTGCTGCAGGAAAACAGGGGCAACCTTGAGATTGCCATGAAGAATTTAAAAGCCCGCGAAGAGATGCTTGCCTCTGCAGTTGCTAATGGTATCGCCATGGAATCGGATTTGAACGTATTGAAAGTTGAAGTGCTAAAGATTTTACAATCGTTTTCGGAACTGGATGCTGCCAAACAAGGAGCAATTAAAATGTTATCAATTTTTATGGGGAGAGATTTAACCAGGCATACAATACTGGAACAACCCTATATGGAACTTGCTCCCGGAGATGATATTAAAAGGCCTGAATTAGAGTTGTTTAATCTACAATCTGCAACCCTGGAAGCTGGGAAGGAACTGGCTTCTTCCAAAAGGTTGCCACTGGTGTATGCATACGGACAGGCAGGTGTGGGTATGCCGGGATACAATATGTTGAATGATGAGGTGGATTCATATTATATGGTGGGAGCAGGTTTGAAATGGAATATCTGGGATTGGAATAAAACGAAGAGGGAAAAACAAATTCTGGAAAAGAGGAAACTGATGATTGAGAACTCAAAAGAAACTTTTTCTATGAATATCCAGGCGGGAATGGATAGGGAGTATGAAAATATGGAGCATTTCTCCAATGTGCTAAAGCTTGATGATAAGATGCTGGAGATGAGAATGGATATAACCAAAAATGCAGCATCGAAGCTGGATAATGGAACCATATCAGCGACAGATTATGTACTGGAGTTAAATGAAGAAAGCCTGACTCGCATCAAAAGATCTACACATAAGCTTCAGTTAATGAAGGCAATAGCGAATTACAACTTATTAAAAGGAACATTATAATGACAAATACTATGAAACGATTAACATTTCCATTTATGCTTTGCGTCATGTTGGTATCCTCTTGCAACAACGACCAGGATCAATCAGATGCCTTTGGGAACTTCGAAGCCGTTGATGTGATGGTTGCAGCTGAAGCCCAGGGAAAACTTATTGCATTTACTCCGATGGAAGGACAAGAAATTAACGAAGGAGAGATTGTGGGCGTAATTGATACCACGCAACTATTTTTAAAGAAGCAACAACTCCTGGCTGCTATTACAACCTTACAGACTAAAGTAAAAACACTGGATGCACAGGTTAAGGCAAACGTAGTGCAAATGGAAAACCTTGAAAGAGAATATAATCGTCTTTTAAATTTACTGGAAGACGGAGCTGCAACATCAAAGCAAAAGGATGATATGGACGGGAATATCAAGGTTTTAAAAGCTCAGATCGCTGCCCTCGAAACACAAAAAGCAACAATTTCGGCTGAGAGAAATACTCTTAAAATTCAGATAGCCCAGGTGAATGATCAAATAAAAAGATCTCAGGTAAAAAATCCTATTTCCGGTGTTGTACTGCAGAAATACAAGGAGCAGGGAGAAATTGTAGGGGCGGGACAAAATCTTTACAAAATTGCCGACCTGGATAAACTGATATTACGCGTCTACGTCAGTGGAGATCAACTTAGCACAGTGAAGATTGGTGAAGAAGTGACTGTGAGGATAGACGGGACTGAAGGAATTGAGGAATTGCCTGGTTTAGTTACATGGGTCTCTTCACAGGCCGAGTTTACACCAAAGATCATTCAGACGAAAGAGGAGAGGATCAACCTGGTATACGCTGTTAAGGTAGTGGTTGAAAATGATGGCATGCTTAAGATTGGAATGCCGGGTGAAATCAAATTATAGCAATGGCATTTGAATTAGAAAACATATCAAAATCGTATGGGGATATTCAAGCCCTGAAAAACATAAATCTAAGCGTAAAGGATGGTGAGATTTTTGGTATCCTGGGACCTGATGGAGCCGGTAAATCAACCATGTTTAGAATCCTGGTTACCCTCCTCCTGGCTGATAAAGGAAGAGCTTCAGTGAAAGGACTGGATGTCAGGAAGGATTTTAAGGAGATACGAAAGATAATTGGATATATGCCTGGCAGGTTTTCCTTGTACCAGGATTTGACTGTCAGGGAGAACCTCGAATTTTATGCCACCGTATTTGGTACTACTATTGAAGAAAACTACGACCTGGTAAAAGATATTTACGCTCATATAGAACCCTTTGAAAGCCGCAAAGCAGGAAAACTATCGGGAGGCATGAAGCAAAAGCTGGCTCTTTCTTGTGCATTGATACACAAGCCGGAAGTGCTAATACTTGATGAGCCAACCACAGGTGTGGATGCGGTATCCAGGAAAGAATTTTGGGATATGTTAAAAAAGATTCAAACCCAGGGAATAACCATACTGGTTTCCACACCCTATATGGACGAAGCTGAATTGTGCGACAGGGTTGGACTAATGCAGAAGGGACGATTATTGACTGTAAGTGATCCTCATGCACTTACCATGGAGAAAGGCGTGACGCTATATCGCTTCAGTTGTGATAGTCAGATTTACTCTTACCTCAATAAAATCAGAAGCATTGATGACCATATATCAGCATGGCTTTTTGGAGATGAAATTCATGTTTTGTTAGATGAGCCATCAGTAAAAAAGAAACTTAATGATACTATCAGTTCATGGTCCGTCCCGGGACTGGAATGGGGAGAGTTGACACCCGGTGTGGAGGATTATTTCATGCACCTGATGTCTCAGGATTCGGCAAATGATGATTTTTTAACTAATGGAGAAGAAAAATAAGAGATGCACATCATTGAAGTAAAAGATCTGGTAAAAAAGTTTGGCTCATTTGTGGCCAACGACCATCTTAATTTTCATGTGGAAAAGGGAGAGATTTTCGGCTTCTTAGGTGCTAATGGAGCAGGGAAGACCACTACAATCAGGATTCTGTGCGGATTATCGTATCCAACGGCTGGTGAGTTGAGTGTGGCTGGATTTGATGTGTACAAAGAGAGAGAAAAGATCAAAAAAAATATTGGGTACATGTCTCAGAAATTCTCTCTTTACCAGGATCTTACTGTATCAGAGAACATAAGGTTATATGCCGGGATATACGGTATGAAAAAAAAGGAGATTCTTGTAAGAGAGGAGGAGCTGCTCCATCGCCTTGGTATGAAAAATATCAGTGCGCGATATATCAAAGATATACCCTTGGGATGGAAACAAAAACTAGCTTTCTCTGTAGCCATCTTTCATCAACCGAAAGTTGTTTTCCTTGATGAGCCAACAGGAGGAGTTGATCCCATTACGCGTCGTCAGTTCTGGGAACTAATACATGAAGCTACCATAGAGGGAATTACGGTTTTTGTAACAACCCACTACATGGATGAAGCTGAATATTGCGATCGCGTTTCTATCATGGTGGATGGACGCATTGAGGCATTGGATTCTCCACGTGCCTTGCGAGAGAAATATGAATCCAAAAATATGAATGAAGTTTTTCTGCAGCTGGCCAGGAAATCTCAAAATGGCAAAGCACTATGAAAAGATTCCTGGGATTTGTCATAAAGGAGTTTCGGCACATATTCAGGGATACACGTACCCTGATCATTTTATTTGCTCTTCCCGTAGTAATGATTGTACTATTTGGGTATGTAGTGAGTAATGACATGAAGGATATCCGGATCGCAGTTCTTGATATGTCAAAAGATCCTACATCCAGGGAGATTACCAGACAGATCATCATTTCAGATTATTTTATCTATGCAGGTGATTTGAAAAGCGAAAAAGAAATTCCTCAAATGCTTGAAAGTGGAAAAGCAAAAGTAGTGCTTCTCTTCAATTCGGATTTTGAAACAAGGATACAGACCGAGGCCACTGCTTCTCTTCAATTAATTGCAGATGCTTCTGAAGCAAATTCAGCTCAACTTGCTGTGAACTATGCCCAGGGCATCATTAGTAATTATTTCCTATCTAAAAGGGAGGAGATTTCCTTGCCCTGGCAGATAAATGTAAAGTCGAGGATGATGTACAACGAAGAGTTATCAGGTGTTTATATGTTTATTCCGGGGCTGATGGCATTAATTCTTATGCTGATTTCTGCCTTGCTTACATCTGTCACTATTGCAAGGGAGAAAGAGTTAGGAACCATGGAGCCACTTCTTGCTTCACCATTGAAAAGAGTTGAAATTATATTAGGAAAAGTTACGCCGTATATATTACTCTCATTTGTGAATGCTGTTACAATAATTCTCCTGGGTGTTTTCGTTTTTCATGTTCCCTTGCTTGGAAGTATAACGCTGCTACTGGCAGAAAGTATGCTCTATATCTTATTGGCACTTTCATTAGGTGTTTTTATTTCAGCAACTTCATCAACACAGCAGGAGGCTATGATGAAGTCTCTCTTTATACTGATGCTGCCCACAATATTGATATCCGGATTTATCTTTCCTATTGAAAATATGCCGCGCATATTACAATGGTTATCTGCTATTATGCCTGCCCGCTGGTTCATTGTCATTATAAAAGATATTATGATTAAAGGCACCGGAATTGCATTTGTATGGAAAGAGACGCTGATCCTTCTTTTTATGACTATCTTCTTTATTGGTAATGCAATACGGAAATTTAAAACAAGATTGGAGTAAGGAAAATGAACATACTGTTTACACTGTTGCGAAAAGAACTCAAGCAGATTTTCCGAAATAGGTTGATGTTGCCAATAATATTTGTGATGCCGATTGTTCAATTGGTCGTATTGGTATACACAGCTAACCTGGAGATGAAGAATATTGAAATCGCAATCGTAGATCAGGATTTGTCTCATTATTCCCGGGGATTAGTTTCCAAATTGAAGGGATCATCATTTTATAAGGTGAAGGGGTATACATCGAATTACAATGCGGCTGAGGCGATGTTACACAGTGACAAAATTGATGCTATTGTTCATATTCACCAGGGTTTTGAAAAAGAGCTTATCAATGAAAAAGAAGCTGATGTACAATTAGTTATTAATGCAATTAATGCAACAGAAGGTAGTTTGATCAATGTGTATAGCAGTCGGATAATATGGGATTACTCAAATTCAATCAGGAGCGATATGCTGGGCTATTCAGGCAAGGGTTCTGTGAATATTGAGATGATCTCATCATTCTGGTACAATCCGATGTTGGATTATAAGATTTATATGTTTGCCGGAATCCTGGTTATTTTGGTTACTATGATTGGGATGTTCCTGTCTGCGCTCAACCTGGTCAGTGAAAAGGAACTTGGCACGGCTGAACAGATAAATGTTACTCCGGTAAGAAAATATCAGTTTATAGTAGCAAAATTGTTGCCTTTTTTACTAATTGGCCTGTTCGAACTCGCATTCGGACTGCTCATTGGAAAAATCCTGGTTGATTTGCCAATGAGGGGTAGTCTACCACTGCTGTTTTTAGTGGCAACGGTTTATCTTTTGGTAGCGCTTGGATTAGGCCTTTTCTTGTCAACCATATCCTCCACTCAACAACAGCTTATGCTTGTTTCTTTCTTTCTCTGGGTAACTTTTATCCTGATGAGCGGTATCTTTACTCCAACAGAGAGTATGCCACTCTGGGCTCAGAAAGTGAATGTAATTAATCCGCTCTCTTATTTTATGCGCGTGATCAGAATGATTCTTTTGAAAGGTTCAGATTTTCAAGATGTTAGCAGGGATTTTTATAGTCTGCTGGTGTATGCTGTACTTATGCTAACACTTGCCATTACAAACTACCGTAAAACAAGCTAATTCAATAACTGATCAAATATTTTACGTGTTGATTTACTGTCCCAGTTTACTGCGCCAGTCTTTTTGCTGACAATCGATCCATCTTTCGCAATAATAAAGGTTGTGGGTATAGAACTTACAGAAAGCTTTTCCGGAAGATTTTCCCCACCATAATAAATAGGAAGGGAGTAACTTTTATCATTTAAGAACTCTTCGACTTCTGAAGGATTCTGATTGGAAATGAGTACAAATTTTACACGATCACCATAAGCATCATAGATTTTTTGAATCTCGGGAAGCTCGGCAATACAAGGCGGGCACCAGGTAGCCCAGAAATTCAGGAATACGACTTCGCCTTGAAAACTGTTAGTGTCAACAGGGATTCCCTTATTGTCTGTTATATTCCATTGATAATCAGATTCACCCAGTGTGATTCTTGATTCTTCTTTGGTCATGGAAGGATGCTTTAACATTAAAAAGGCCTTATTCAAACCGGTTGTGATTGCTTTTCGCGGTCCCGGGATCAACATCATGATTAAAAAGACCCAGAAAATGATATCTCCAATCTTATGTCTCAGTTTCCTGGTTTTCCACTTTTCAATTCTTTCTTTTAAACTTGCCATATCAAATGTCGATTTTCTTTAGTACCAAATGATCGTTTTCATAATACCTTTTCAAAACAAAGTTAAAGCGGTTTAAGTTCAAACAGAGGCCAAAATCTTCTTGTGGGGCGTAGTGTTGTTTTTCAGGGAGAAAAAACCGCGCGCCACTTGTTTTCCGAATAAAAGCAGTGGCAGCATTAAAATCATAATAATTGCCCTCAAGTCCATATTTAATATATTCAGCACATGCAGTATCTTCTTCAACAAGGTGGAGTGCAGAATAACCCATGGCTACCAGGGAAACTTCTTCAGGTGCCTTCTTTTTAATGTATGAAACTATTGCATTTGCATTTACAAAACTCCCGGTAATGACCTCATCAGCATTCCTGGCATGGATCATTCCCTGTGTCCCGGCACTCGTGGTGTGGACTATTGTCTTACCTGAGAAATTTTCATTTAGAATGTGTGAAGGTGAATTGCCGAAATCAAATCCGGAAGGCATTTGTTCATTTCGCTCACCAATAAGTACATAATCGGGATTGTCCTTTTTTAACTGGTAGGCAAGATCAATATCTCCAACGGGAATTATCTTTTCAGCCCCATTATTAAATAGGTAACAATCAAGGGAGAAGGCTCTGAATACATCAATGATCACAGTTAGTCCGGTAGCTTTTTTTGCACCTTCAACAAGATCCAGGATCTGTATTTGCATAGGTTCTAAAAATTTTGAGGGCGCAAGATAATGAAATTATAGAAGGTTCAAGCAACTCTCACACCAATCCATTTTTTCCCTCGACTTTAATTAGCGATTCATATAATTCTTTAATGATTAATTGCAGGATTACTTTGCTCGTAATCCGACATCAACTCATCCCTTCTGCCCAAAATATAATTGAACCCGCACCATCAGAAATATTAATATTTTGGCTTTTGCGAATAGGGGGGTAAATAATATATAATCCTGCCTGCGCATTTTGGACTATTTCTTCATAATACACTGTTGAAGCACCATAACACCTGTTTATAATTGTTAATAAAGACCATCAGCTATCTTTTTCCTCCCAGCTATTTTCACCAATAATATTTTTGGAGATATGATGTACTGCCTTGTTCACTGCCCGGTAAAATGAAGCCATATTTCTTTACAAAAATAGTAAGGGTGATTACCCTAATAATTAAGTCTCGCAAATGAATAAAACGGGTACATTACAAGCAAAAAATATGACTGGAAATATAAATATGTTGCTTCTATTTTTTTTTTGAATCTCTTATACCTGGATAGCGTGAAATTGTTTTGTAATTTGAATTCCCCTCAATTGAAGGTATTTTTTCAAGATTTTTAACGAATCAAGCATTAATTGTATATTTGCTTATCAATTTCGAGAATATGTTAAAAAAGATTAAACACTTCTTTCAAACCGAAGTATGGTCAAATGACTTAACTGGTAAGTCAAAAAGACGAAGCTGGATTATTCGGCAGATACGCATCTATATATACGCCTTCAAAGGTTTTTTTGAAGATAGGGTTGCTGTCAGAGCCAGTTCACTGACATATTTTACGATGTTATCCATTATTCCGATTTTTGCCATGGCATTTGGCATTGCCCAGGGATTTGGTTTTGAAGATAAAATGAAGGATTTCCTTGAAAGTAGTTTCCAGGGACAGGATCAGATTATTAAATGGATCACTGATCTTGTTAGCCAGGCCCTTAATAATACGAAGGCTGGGCTGGTTGCCGGGATTGGATTCATCATACTATTCTGGTCAGTAATCCAGGTTTTGAACAATATAGAACTTTCCTTCAATGATATATGGCAGGTGAAAAAGGCCAGGAGTCCGATGAGAAAGTTTACGGATTATCTTGCTATGATCATTATTGCTGCATTTGCCATTCCAATCTCAGGGAGCTTTACTGTAAAATTGCAAGCCACAGCCGAAGATATAGAACTACTGAAACCTATTATCCAGCTCTTCATGAAATTTGTACCATTCATTTCTATCTGGCTTATGTTCACCCTGATATATGTGGTAATGCCAAACACAAAAGTGAAATTTAAATATGCTTTAATTGCTGGTATATTTGCCGGAACACTTTCTATGTTGGTTCAATGGGCATTTATTGAATTTCAAATTGGAGTTACCAGGTTTAATATCTTGTATGGTAGTATCGCTGTTATTTTCTTACTTCTGGTGTTGCTACAGATAACGTGGCTGATTGTCCTGATGGGGGCTGAGATTTCTTTTGCGTATCAGAATATTGAGAATTATGAATTTGAAGATGAGGCAATGAAGTTGAGCCATGATAACAAACGTATTTTATCATTGCTTGTAGCACAACATATCGTCAAGAACTTTGAAGAGGGAGGGAAGGCCAAGACTACTGATGATCTCAGTCATGACCTTGGGATACCGCTCAGGTTACTGAATCAACTTGTATTTGAAATGACAGAATCACATGTGCTTGCAGAATTGGCCACTGATGATTCAAAAGATCGGGCTTATCAACCTGCTATGGATATCAATATGCTCGATGTAGACACCCTTTATATGAGACTGGAGAAGGTAGGTGGAGATCATCTGATAGTTACAGAATCAGACAAACTGGACAAAATCCTTAAGATTCATGAGCACCTGCTGGATGCCATGAAAGAATCACCTTCCAATGTGCTGATAAAAGACATATAACTTCTTGCTTGATATTATAAAGTATAAGTAAATAGAAGAATTTAACGATAATTTAATACCCAATTATTGTTTTAATTTTAAAATTATCAGCTAATATTGCAAAGAAGTTTGAAACTATGAATAATCTTTTTACACATAACAGGCATCATGTTGCGTATCATCATAGCGCATTGACCTGTATTGGATAGAAGGTTGTAAACATATAATAGTATTAATTTAGGTTTGCAGATTCTGCAGGCCTTTTTTCGTTTAAATAAACACACCCGGAATTGGCTTTCTGAATGAATTGCAAGCGCTGATACAGCAAAGGAAAGAAGAGAGGCACAAGTAGGCACTTTGAGAAACATGCTTTAGAATACATTGTTTCTTATAATTTTTTATGTTTGAAATGAATTAAATATGGTCGTAAGAATTAACTTTACGTACTGAAAATCATATTATAAATAATAGCATATCATACTATGAAAACACAAGACTACATCGAGAGAGAAGAAAAATTTGGTGCACATAACTACCATCCACTACCAGTAGTACTGGAAAAAGGCGAAGGTGTGTATGTATGGGACGTTGAAGGAAAGAAATATTTCGACTTTCTGTCTGCTTATTCAGCTGTCAATCAAGGGCATTGTAATCCAAAGATTATCAAGGCAATGACAGATCAGGCCAGTAAGTTAACCCTTACATCAAGGGCATTCTATAACAGCGTTCTGGGTGAATTTGAAGAGTATGTTACCAAGTATTTTGGCTACGACAAGGTATTGCCCATGAACTCAGGTGCTGAAGGAGATGAGACAGCCATTAAGCTGTGCCGCAAGTGGGCTTATGAAAAAAAGGGTATTACTGATAATAAAGCAAAAATAATTGTTTGTGAAGGAAACTTCCATGGCAGAACCATTACAATCATTTCTATGTCTACTGATCCTGATGCTTATAAGGGATTTGGACCGTATACACCTGGATTTGAAGTAGTTCCTTATAATGATATTCCTGCACTGGAAAAGGCATTGGAGGATCCTAATGTAGCAGGATTCCTTGTTGAACCGATCCAGGGTGAGGCCGGTGTATATGTTCCGGACGATGGCTTTTTAGGCAAAGCCGCAAAATTGTGCAAGGAGAAAAATGTACTCTTCATCGCTGATGAAGTACAAACGGGCCTGGCTAGAACAGGAAAACTATTGGCATGTGACCACGAAGGTGTTCGTCCTGACATTCTGATCCTCGGTAAAGCGCTTTCTGGTGGTGTTTATCCAGTATCTGCTGTGCTTGCCGATGATGATATTATGCTGACCATCAAGCCGGGCGAACATGGATCAACCTATGGTGGAAATCCTGTTGCAGCAAAAGTAGCTATTGCAGCTCTCGAAGTAATTAAAGAGGAAGGACTTGCTGATCGCTCAGAAAAGCTGGGAAAACTGTTCAGAGATGAGCTGGAGAAGATTGACCATCCAATGATCACACTCGTAAGGGGCAAGGGCCTGCTTAATGCCATTGTCATTGCACCAAAAGATGGCAAGACCGCCTGGGATGTTTGTGTTGCCTTAAAGGAGAACGGACTCCTGGCAAAACCAACACACGAGCATATCATAAGGTTTGCTCCACCACTCGTGATTACTGAAGAACAAATTATGGAAAGTATAGAGATTATCACTAAAACAATTAAAGAGTTTTAGAAGTTATATCATTATTGGACTATTTATAACCCCGGCCCTGGTCGGGGTTTATTTTAAAATAATTTTTTATTATGGCCATTCACAAATCAAATCTTAATCCATCTGTATCACCCGGAGAGAATTTTTACCAGTATGCTAACGGTGGATGGTTAGCAAACCATCCTATTCCGGATGAATTCAGCAGGTATGGTACCTTTGATATCCTTAGGGAAGATAACAGGACGATTGTCAGGTCCATCATAGAAGAAGTGGCTGATTCTGCGACAACATCAGGAGGCCATGTAGCGAAGCTTGTCGGAAATTTTTATAAGACAGGTATGGACACTGAGGTCATTGAAAAAATGGAATTTACGCCTATTAAGGATGAGTTGAAAAGGATCAGTGAAATCTCTTCAAAAGAGGACATCAGCACATTAATAGCAAGCTTCTTCAAAAAAAGTCATCCTTCATTGTTTTATATTTATCCGTCTCCGGACAGGGAGAATTCTGAAATGATTATAGCGAATCTTCAGCAGGGTGGGATGGGTCTGACAGATGTGGATTATTATCGAAACGATGATGACAGAAGTAAGGAGATAAGGGAGGAGTATAGAAAATACATCGCAGATATCCTGAAACTCACAGGAGAGCCAGAATCAGAAGTAAATAACGCTGCAGCACTCATACTGAAAATAGAGACGAGGATCGCATTTTCAGCTATGACACGCCTGGAGCAGAGGGATCCGCACAAGACATTCAACAAGACCAATTTGGCCGGGCTGGAGAAAATGTCGCCTGCACTCGATTGGAAGGCAATATTTAAGGCAGTTAATCTGGAGAAAGAAGACGTTTTTAATGTAAATCAACCCAATTTCTTCACTGAAATTTCAAAGATGGTGAAGGAGCTTTCCATTGAAGATTGGAAAATATATTTCAAGTGGCGCATAATGAATAGTACCGCATCACTGCTTTCATCTGATTTTGAAAAACGGAAATTTGAATTTTATGGAGCTTTCCTTTCAGGTAAGAAAGAGATGCAACCACGATGGAAAAGAGTTACCAGCGCCACAGAAGATGCTTTGGGAGAAGCTATCGGTAAGCTTTTTGTGGATAAGTATTTTCCTGAAAAAGCAAAGCAGAGAATGCTGAAACTGGTTGAAAACCTGCGTATTATTTTACAAAAGAAGATAAAAAATCTTGAATGGATGTCAGCTGAGACCAAAAAGGAGGCCCTGGAGAAGTTGGCTAAAATGAGAGTTAAAATTGGTTACCCTGACAAATGGAGAGAGTTTAGCGGCTTAGATTTAGAGAATAGGTCCTACTACGAGAATTACCGCAGTGCATCCGTTTTCAACATGCGATATGAGTTTGCCAAAATAGGGAAACCAGCCGACCGGGAAGAATGGGGCATGACACCTCAAACTGTGAATGCTTATTACCACCCGCTCCTGAATGAAATTGTATTCCCTGCAGGAATCCTGCAAGCGCCCTTCTTTGATATGGATGCCGATGATGCAGTAAATTATGGAGCTATAGGTGTAGTTATCGGACACGAAATGACACATGGATTCGATGACCAGGGAAGGAAATTTGATAAGAACGGAAACTTAAATGACTGGTGGACTGAGGATGATGCGAAGCATTTTTCGGAAAGATCACAAGTTCTTGTTGATCAGTTTAATAAAATAATAGTAGAGGATGAGGTAAATGCAGACGGAAAACTAACCCTGGGAGAGAATATTGCAGACCTGGGTGGCTTGAACATTGCTTTTGAAGCAGTGTACAGGGCGTGGGAAGAAGAGCATCCTGAAAAAGAAATCGAAGGATTTACACCAGAACAAAGATTTTTCCTGGCTTATGCACACATCTGGGCAAATAACATCCGCAAAAAAGAGATATTGCGTCTTACCAAGGAAGATGTCCATTCACTTGGAGAAAACCGCGTAAATGGTCCCTTACCTCATGTTGAGGCCTTTTATGAAGCATTTGACATCAAAGAATCTGACAGCACCTTTATCCCAATCTCAGATAGGGCAGACATCTGGTAGAGACGCGATTTATCGCGTCTCCTGAGAAGGAATCTAAAGTATTAATGTCTAAAACTTCGCAGTAACCTTAACATTAAATCTTCTTCCTGTAAGGTAGTTTGGAACGGCAAACTGACTGGGTGTGCCACTCTGGTTAGAGATGGTTTTTGTCCAGGTGTAGGATGCTACATTATTAATACCCAGTAGGTTAAATATCTCTGCGCTAAGCCAGATACTTTGAAAATGTCTGAATGGATTATTGTCACTCAGCGCGTCGTTGTTTCGTTTGAGCACTTTTGAGAAACCAATATCAACTCTTCGGTAGGGACTCATCCTTAGCTCAGTGTAATATTGATCTTCACTGGGATGACTCATGGGTAATCCTGTTCCATAGTGCCCACTCAAATGTACCTTGTAGTCAGGTCTGTTTGGGATATAATCCTGGAAAAATACACTGGCCGTAAAAAATTGTTCAGTAGGCCTGGAGTAATATCCTGCATCTTCGTAAATCCATTCTTCTTCAATAAAGGCCAGGACAGAATCACCTTGAATATTCTCCCTGGTACTTAAGAAGGAAGCTGTAAACCATGATTCTGCACCGGGTACAAACTCTCCGTTTAGCTTGAGGTCTATGCCCGTTGCGTAACCTGAAGCAATATTCTCACCTGCATAACTTATCCTGACATTCTCAATCTTGTAGGGAATAAGATCATCTAACCACTTGTAATACATTTCGGCAGTTAATTTAAATGGCCTTTCCCATGCATTGAAGATATAGTCACCTCCCAAAAGCAGGTGAATAGATTTTTGTGGCTTGATGTTTGGGTTAACCTGATTATCAGGCATTCTCATTTCTTTGTAAAAGGGAGGCTGGTAATATACACCACTTGATAAATGGAACATCATATCCCGTTCCCAATTGGGCTTAAAACTAAAGGTAGCCCGCGGGCTAAACATGAAGGTTTTATTGAAATTCCATATTGATCCCCTTACTCCAAGAGTAAGGTAGTAGTCGGCGTATTTAGTATTTTTCTCCCAGGTATCCTGAACAAAACTACTGATGAGGTCATATTTGATATGATTAGTACCCCTGGATAGCTTTGATATTCCAATATTTTCTCCTGTATACGGAACAGAAAATCCTGAAGAATCAACAACTTCCCATTCACTGATCCTGTCATAGAAATTCTGGTACTGGTATTTGATTCCCCATTTTATCAGGTGGTTCTCCGCCTGCAATGTACCAATATGAGAAGCTGATAAAACATAGGCATCAAGGTAATTTCTTGCATGCGTTAGCAAAGTTCCCACGCCAACATTCAGAATGCTGTCTCCATAGGTCTCTGAACCCACTGTATTGTCTAGCTCATTGATCAGATACTGTCCCTGGATATCAAATGTTTCTTCCTCAGATGTTTGAAAGCCGGAAGTGATAAATTTAAGGTTGAGATTTTTATTGGGTGAAACACTTAGTGAGAGCGCACCAAGGTAAGTGTCAAACTGGTCTATCTCCTGTCCGTCATAATAGATTTCCAGGTTAAACGGCATCTCCCTGGTTCCAAACTCTGTTTCCCTGGTTTCAGGAGTGAATTGGTATTTGTTCGAAGAATAATTCCCTAGAAAGGAGATCTCAACTTTTTTGGATATTCTGTAAGTGAGCATGGTCTGAAGATCAGAGAATTGCGGTTTATAGTCTCCGCTTGTCTCTAGTGAGTTCAAGAGGTAAGAGGTCGTCTTATACCTGTACCCTGCAAGAAAGGTAAGTCTTTTGTTCTTTGAGGCACCCTCGGCATGCACTGAAGCACCTAAAAGACTTATGTCTGTGGAAGCTCCGAATTTCTTGGGCTTTTTATAAGTTATATCCAGTGCAGAAGACATTTTGTCGCCGTATCTGGCATCATATCCTCCTGCAGAAAACCGAATGGAGGAGACCATGTCTGAATTGATAAAACTCAAACCTTCCTGCTCTCCCGACCTTACAAGGAAGGGTCTGTAGATTTCAATATCATTGACATATACCAGGTTCTCGTCAAAATTCCCCCCGCGAACGGAGTATTGGGAACTAAGCTCATTATTTGAGCTTACACCGGCCTGCGATTTTATTATCGTTTCAATCTTACCTGTCGTACTTGGCATATACTCAAAATCCTGAACATCAATACGTTGAAAGGTGCTGGCTCTTTCCTGCCTGGCACTTACTGAAACTTCTCCAAGATTAGTTACATCTTGCTTAAGTACAATACTCAACTCTCTTCTTTCACCTGGTTCCAGTGTGATGTATTCTTTCTGACTGTCGTAACCCACACAGCTGATCACAAGAATCATGTTTTTCTCAGATGGGATATATATTTCGAAATATCCGCTCTCAGACGTCATCGTTCCTTCTCTTGAATTCATTAAAGCGATGTTTGCAAGGTCGATGGGCTGGTCTGTTGAGTCTCTTATAAAGCCGTATACGAAACCATTATCCTGGGCCGATATTACAACAGATTGGAATAAGATAAATAATATGACAAGAAGACGCTGGTTCATGGGCATTGGGTGAATAAAAAGATAACTGATTCTACCGTCTTAAATTGTGCGAGTCATTCGAATTTTTCCAGTTATTAGTCGTTTTTAAAATCACCATTCTTCAGTGCCTCGAAGAACTCAGCCCAGCGCAGAGGGTCAAATACAGTATAGTAGGGACTTTGTCCCTGGACGTACAATTGATTATACTGCTGTTTCATTACTTCACGGAAATTCATGTTTGGACTGCCCTGTGAATCGTTTATCTTGATCTGCGTTTTTATCAGGGCAATGTTCCTGTATGCTCTCTGTTGATCATCATCAGGCGTCTCCATGGCAATAAATGCCTCCTTAAATTGCTGGTAGGTTTTCCATGGGAAGATTTTTACTTCTGCCAGCTGAAAAGTATCGCTAACAATAAATATATCGGATGGGTAATGCTGTATCTCCAGCGTGTCAGGAATAATATGAATGGTTGGTTTATAGCCAATATGACTGAATAGCACCGTATCATTGGGTTGCACAACAAAAGAGAAGATTCCTCTTCTGTCTCCGGTTGTTCCTCTTGACCGGTTCAGGATAATAATATTTACATCACTTACGGGATGGTGCTGCAGGTTTCTTATGACACCGGAGAATTGTATCAAATCCTTGTCATCTTTTGTTCTCAACAATTGTCCTTGAACAGAGGTTGATAACAGAAATAGAATTGCTAAAAGAGTAAAGAAAGTGTAGCTCCTGGTCATATATTACTTGATAAAATCGATCCAAAAATAATTAAAAAAAACAGTAAACTTGGACAAGAGCCGCTATTATGGATTAAATTTGTGATTTATTAACATATTGGACATTGTTACAATGATTTATCAAACCGAAATATCAGTCCGCGCAGCAGGAAGGGGCTATCATCTGATTCTACGGAGGACCACGGAATATTGTGCTAACTGTTTACTCCTGACGGATGCTGTAGAATATGTTATCTCTCCCTTAATTTTAGCTAATTTTAGGGCTTAATAAATACATATTCTATTCATGAATAAACTTGTTTTACTGGGAAATGAAGCTATCGCGCAGGCAGCCATTGATGCTGGAATTTCGGGCGTATATGCATATCCGGGAACTCCCTCTACAGAAATAACAGAATACATCCAGAGATCGAAAATTGCGAAGGAAAGAAAGATTCATTCCGATTGGTCAGCCAATGAGAAAACTGCTATGGAAGCTGCCATCGGTATGTCATATGCCGGGAAGAAGTCGCTGGTTTGTATGAAACACGTTGGTCTCAACGTTGCAGCCGATGCCTTTATTAATTCTGCAATTACAGGTGTAAATGGTGGACTGGTAGTTTTGGCGGCAGATGACCCTTCCATGCACTCTTCTCAAAATGAGCAGGACTCCAGGTTTTATGGGAAATTTGCCATGATTCCGGTATTGGAGCCCTCCAACCAGCAAGAGTGCTATGATATGACCTATAAGGCATTCGAGTTATCTGAAAAATACAGCTTACCCGTTATGCTCAGAATAACCACACGTCTGGCTCATTCCAGGGCAGGAGTGTTGAGAAATGACTTGCTGCCTGAGAATTTGCTTAAAATACCTGAAGATCCTTCACAATTTATTCTTCTTCCAGCTTTTGCAAGAAAAAGGTATAAGGGCTTATTGAATCAGCAGCCGGTGCTGTTAGATGATACGATCACCCAGGGTTTTAACAGGATAATTTCGGGTACAGATTCTTCAAAGGGCATCATTGCTTGCGGTATCGCATACAACTATTATATGGAAATAGCTACTCTGCACAAGTTGAATTTTCCGATTTTGAAAATCTCCCATTACCCGGTGAATGGATCGATGGCTCAGAAACTCGTCGATGAAGTAGACGAGATACTGGTATTAGAAGAGGGCGCTCCTTTGTTGGAAGAGATGCTTTCGGGAATGCTAAAAGGACCTTATAATATCAATGGTAGATTAAATGGAACAATTCCAAGAGATGGGGAATTAAATCCCATGATTGTTTCCTCAGCACTGGGTATAAGCACAGAAGAACGTTTGAAAGTGCCTGAAATAGTAGCAAACAGACCCCCTGCTCTCTGTAAGGGCTGCGGTCATATAGATATGTATGGTGCATTAGGAGAGGCCCTTGAAGCGTATGGCCCGGGCAGGGTATTCTCTGATATTGGATGCTATACCCTGGGAGCTCTTCCACCATACAATGCCATCAACTCATGCGTGGATATGGGCGCTTCCATCACCATGGCAAAGGGAGCATCCGATGCTGGATTAAAACCTGCTGTTGCAGTGATTGGTGATTCTACCTTTACACATTCGGGCATGACGGGATTACTGGACACCGTGATAGAACAAACTCCGGTCACTGTTATTATTTCAGATAATTCAACAACGGGAATGACAGGCGGGCAGAAATCGCATGCAACCAATAGATTATCCCAGATTGTGAAAGGTCTTGGTGTGGAAGAGGATCATATCATAGAGATAATTCCATTAAGAAAACACCACGAGGAAAATACACGACTGATTGCAAAAGAGCTGGCCTATGAAGGTGTATCAGTGATATTATCGCAGCGAGAATGTATCCAGACTGCCATAAAACGTAAAAAGGCAGAAAGAAAGAAACCGGAATAAAAAGCTATCATTTAGCTTGGTTACATCATTTTGTAGTGTTGAGGCATGTCTCAACCATACAAATTGTTGATTAAAACTATAAACACATGAAAACAGACATCATCCTATCAGGTGTTGGGGGACAGGGAATTCTGTCAATTGCAGCAGTAATAGGTACAGCAGCCATTCAATCGGGACTATATGTAAAACAGGCCGAAGTACATGGAATGAGCCAACGGGGAGGAGCAGTTCAATCACACTTGAGAATATCTGACCAAGTCATACATTCCGATTTGATTCCGGAAGGGGCATGTGATATAATCCTGTCTGTAGAGCCCATGGAGTCACTTCGGTATATTTCTTTTCTTTCAAAAGAGGGTTGGTTGATCACAAATTCTACACCATTCATTAACATAGATAATTACCCTGAACAGGAGGCAATCTATCAGAAAATTAATGAACTGAAAAATAGCATATTGATTGATGCTGATGCCATTGCAGCTACAATGGGAACAAAGAAAGTATCCAATATTGTCATGTTGGGAGCGGCATCAGGTGTCCTTGGCCTGGGAATGGATAGTCTGAAGGGCAGTATTTCGTCAATTTTTGGAAAAAAAGGGGAAGAAATTGTCCAACTAAATTTCCGTGCTTTAGAGGCGGGTCAAAATGAAGTAAAAAAACATAAGAAAATCTGAGAAAAAGAATAATTTTGAGGAAAACAAAAAAAAATATGTTTTCCAAAGAAGATAAAGATCAGATTACGGGGAAAGGAATATCGCAAGATACCATCGAGTACCAGCTAGAAAAATTCAGAACCGGCTTTCCTTTTACAAGGATAATCAATACAGCCACTATTGATAAAGGACTTCTAAGTCATTCAGATAGTGAAAAGGAGTTGCTCATTGAAAGCTTTGATAAACTTAGCAATGGGTTGGCTATTAAACGTTTTGTACCGGCATCAGGTGCAGCTACCAGGATGTTTAAGTCACTTTTTGCAATCCTTCAAAAATTGAAGGACACAGCTCCCGGCGACCAACAGGATGTTATCAATGCTGACCCGGAAGTCAAGGCATTCTTTGAGAATATTGAAAGCTATCCATTTTATGCAGATCTCAATTTATCGGGAACTGAGAATTATTTTCAGATATTGGATAAATTGTTGAACGACAATGGACTATCTTATGGAAAATTGCCAAAGGGCTTACTAAAATTTCACAACTATAGCAAGGGAAGCAGGACTGCTTTCGAAGAACACCTAAGGGAAGCAGCTGGCTATTGTGCCCAGGAAGGTACAGTAAATATGCACTTTACTATTTCACCGGAGCACTATCAATCTTTTACTGATCTCGAGGATCAGGTACTTCCGGGATTAGAGAAAGAACTCTCTTTAATATTTAACCTGAGCTACTCTTTTCAGAAAGAAGAAACAGATACTCTTGCGGTGGATAATGAGAATAAGCCATTTAGGGATGCTAAAGGGAAGCTGGTATTCAGACCAGGAGGACATGGTGCCTTGTTGGAAAATCTGAGTGATATAGGTGGCGACATTGTCTTCATCACTAACATTGATAATGTGGCACCTGACCGATTCAAGGATTCCCGCATTCGCTACAAAAAGTTTCTTGGGGGCGTGTTATTGAAGGCCAGGGAGGAGATATACCGGCACCTGGAAGTATTATCTATGCCTGAACTACCCGATCCGATCTATTTTTTAAAACTCTTTTCCTGGATGAGTGATGTAATGTATATATCAGTTCCAGTGGATGTTATAGAGGGTGAGCGTTCGAATCAGCGTGATTGGGCATTGAATATACTGGATCGTCCAATACGGGTATGCGGAATGGTGAAGAACGAAGGAGAACCTGGTGGAGGTCCTTTCTTTGTCGAGGAGAGTAATGGAAATGTTTCCTTGCAGGTGGTTGAGCCATCTCAGATTGATGTAAATGATCCTGCGCAAAAATCAATACTCGCAAGTTCGACGCATTTCAATCCCGTGGATTTAGTTTGCAGCTTGAGGAATCAAGTAGGAGAGAAGTATAATTTAATGGATTACAGGGACCCTGATGCTGGATTTATTACAGCTAAATCGATGTTAGGTAAGGACCTGAAAGCTCAGGAGTTGCCTGGACTATGGAACGGTTCTATGGCACACTGGACAACCATGTTTGTTGAGGTGCCTGGATTAACCTTTACGCCTGTAAAAACTGTCTTCGATCTTACCAGGTCTGAACACCTGGGAGAGGGATAATCATTTTTATTACCTTTGGCTACTATACAACGTAAACTATGAAATGGAGTGATTACCGGCTGCTTCTGGTCGATGACGAACAGGATATCCTGGAATTTTTAAGTTATAATCTTAAGAATGAGGGTTTTGTATTATATACTGCCACCAATGGTATTGAGGCATTAAAGATTGCCAGGAAGGTCAAACCCCACCTTGTTATGCTTGATGTTATGATGCCCGGTATGGACGGTATTGAGACCTGCGAAGAGATTCGTAAACTTCCTGATCTTGAAGGTACACTCGTTGCGTTCCTTACAGCAAGGGGAGAGGACTATTCTCAAATAGCCGGATTTGATGCAGGGGGTGATGATTACATTACTAAACCCATCAAACCCAAGCTGCTGGTTAGCAAGATTAAATCGCTTCTCAAAAGATCCCAGCTGGAGAATAATCAAAATGGTGGAGATGCTGATACTAAAATTGTTTCCGGAGATTTGGTTATTGATCGCGAACGTTATATCGTTATGCTAAAAGGTAAAGAGATTTTCTTTCCACGCAAAGAGTTTGAACTTCTATCCCTGTTGATATCGAAACCGGATAAGGTATTCTCACGCGAAGAGATATTTGATAGAATATGGGGCGACAATATTGTTGTTGGCGATAGAACAATCGACGTACATATTCGTAAGTTGAGAGAAAAACTTGGAGATGACTATATCAGAACCATCAAAGGAATAGGGTATAAGTACGTTGTTACATCCTAACACCCAACTCCGAACTCCGAACTCCGAACTCCAGCACATACTTACCTCCCATTCATATAGCTTGATGCCTTAATCAACTGGACTACATGTAATATCAGGTTCTTAGTTTCTGTCAGCATATCAATGTATGTGATACTTACCTTTGATCCTTTTTGTGTTTTCTTCAAAATCTTGATTCTGTTCCTGATGATATCGTTGATGTATTCTGTAAGTATATCCCTTTGTTTATATAATTCTTCCATAGCATCAAAATTCATGGATTGGAACATGGTAATAACAAAATTGAAAAACTCATTGGTTTTGTCATTAAACTCCTTTAGTTCCTTACTCTGCTCATGGTCTAATGGATGATTGTTGTCGAGATGATTGTAAGCAGGTAATACGATATGGCTAAGTGAGTTGGTTGTTTCTTTGAGGTGATCAATGACCTGCACATAGAAATGCCCGGTTTCGAGATCGCTTTCCAGGAATTTTTTTAAAGTCTCAGGCAACGATTCTTTGATTTGTTTGACTTCTTTATTGAGCTTTTTGCTTTGTTTCTTTATATTCTTCAGGTCTTTGAGTTTTTCTTTTGCAAAACCATTGTATGTAAGGAATAGCAATTTCGAAATTTGTATTATTGAGCTCTTCACCTCATTGTCACAGTCTACTACTATTTGCTGGGATGTTTCAATAGCTCTCTGATTCTCTCTTTTTTCCTTTTCATTACTTCGTTTTTTGTGAAATGCATGCGTCCGCAGCATTACGAAAATTGCTACAGCAATGAGAGCCAGTATAACGGGAAGCTTACCAAAAAATATGAGAGTAGCTATAATAAATGCAGCAGTAAAGGCACTGAAAGCGGTAAAGAACCACCCTCCAACAACGGTCAATACACCTGTAATTCTATATACTGCGCTTTCTCTTCCCCATGCTCCGTCAGCCAGCGATGTTCCCATAGCAACCATGAAGGTTACGTATGTTGTAGATAATGGAAGCTTTAGCGAAGTACCTATGGATATAAGTATACTTGCGACAACAAGATTTACAGAGGCCCTTACCAGGTCAAATGCTACCTTATTCTTTTTTATTTCACCAGGTGCATTGGAGTCATCAAACCTCTTCTGTCTGAAATTCTCAAGCTTAGCAGGCGCCAGGCGTTTAGAAAACTTGCTCAATTCTACAGTCCTTCTAACAATAACACGGGCCAATCCAATAGAGGCGAACCTCTCAGAACCTTCACCTTGTCTGCTGAGGTTAATTGTAGTAGCTGTTACAGATTTCGCCTTCTTAGACAGCCGAAGTGTAAGTACCATGATTAAACCAGCAGCGACAAGAAAATATATAGGGGTGTTTACTTTTTCAGCCAGGGAATGCATCATTAATGCAGAAGGATCCCCGGCGCCTGATGCAGCGTAGGCCTGGAATGATTTAAAACCAGCAATGGGAACTCCGATAAAATTCACAAGGTCGTTACCAACGAAAGCCATAGCAAGAGCGAACGTTCCAATTAACACGGTTATTTTTAACACATTAACCCTGGTGAACATAATAAGGAGCTGGAAGATTACTGTCCATCCAACTAAACTTACCAGTAAGATTTTAAACGTGTTTTCTTTTAGGTAATCCAATATTTCAGGTGTAACCAGGGTAGACCCTTTCGCACCTTTGATTAACAGGAAGTAAAAAATGGTTGTGATGGCAAATCCACCCCAGATTCCACCCCAGTATTTATTTGTTTTTATATAGTTAAATGAAAATGCAAATCGTACGATTCCCATAATAATTAATCCGACAGTAAAAGCGACAATAACAGATAGAAAAATACCTGCAATAATCAACATGGCACTGTCTGTATTGATGAATGTGCTTAGGGAATTAAACTCACCATCTGAGCGGGCAATTTTGAATATAGCAATGGCAACAGATGCTCCAAGAAGCTCAAATACGATAGAAACTGTCGTAGATGTAGGAAGTCCAATAGTATTGAAAAAATCAAGCAACAGAATATCTGTCATCATTACAGCGAGGAACAATACCATAATCTCCTCAAATGAAAATTGGCCCGGATGGAATATTCCTTTCCTGGCAACTTCCATCATGCCATGAGAAAATACTGCACCAACAAGCACACCAATGGCGGCAATGAAAAGTATAGTCTGGAACCTGGCCGCTTTTGAGCCAATGGCAGAATTAAGGAAGTTAACTGCGTCATTACTAACGCCAACGATGAGATCGGAAATTGCTAAAATGAAAAGAACAGCTACGATTACAATGTAATATGCTTCCATTTGAATAGTAATTTGTGGTATTCAAAAATAAGTTTATTCATTTGACCTGACATTAACTAAATGTTAAGTTAAGGTGAAGTCAGCGTTATGATTATAGTCTTCATTATCAAAATTCTATATGAATTGAAGAACAATAGAATTGAGGTTTTAAGAACTTTTCGAAGTTACAAAATGTCTAAATTGTTTATTCGTGTTGATTTATTTCATATTTTTATAAACAGTTGAGCTTTATACGTTTTTTGACATCTTGTCTTTTATATGTAAATATCTGTTCTACACATAAATATTAGAATCATGAAAGCTTTAAAGACACTATTAATTATTGTTGCTGTCATAGTAATTATTCCTTTGCTCGGTTTTGCAGGATGGTTTGTAAAGAAAGGCTTTACTATGGAAATCCTTGCTGTAAATAAGTCAATGATTGAATTTAAGGGCAGTGAGAATTATGCTGTTAACTATGTTCTTAACAGCGAGAAGATTGTTACATCCGGAAATCGGAGATACCAGATGAATGTTGATCATATTGGTTTACACTGGAATGAAGGGGATTACAAGATTAAATATCCTCGACTGAAAGACCTGTCCAGAATTGTTGAGAAAACCGACCTGGTTTATTTTGCAGATGCCTTGGGAATCCAAAAGTCGAATGTCAGGGCCTTGCAGGAAAATGAAGAAGACCGACTGGAGTATGGCGGGATAAATAATACTGATTATACCCTGTGCCGACAGTTCATTCAGTCAGCTAAACCCCTTATAATTGAGAGTAGTTTTTTTGGACCACCCACAGAATCATTGGTGCGGTATAACATGGAAAAACTTACAGACGTCTATTACACTGGCTGGAGGGGCAAGTATGTAAAAAACCTTTCTGCAAGTACTTCTGATGAGGATTGCTCAAACATGGCGGGTGTCTATAAGGAGATTAGCGGAGAGGACTGGACATTCACCGGTCCCGGAATTATTATTATCAATGAAGATGTTTCCAGGATGATTGTCCTGGAAGAAGGAACAGATATTGCAACAAAAGAGGGTTTGATAGCTACAAGAGAAGCATCCATGGAAAGGTTCGACCTTCCTGCCGCTGTTAATTATAATGGCTGGTTTACGATACTACATCCTGGAAATAACGAGGTCTTGTCCATTTTTGAACTTAATCCTTCAATATCAGGTAAAGAAAAACTCAATGCGAACGGATTACCTGAAACTTTTCCTGCCCTGATCGAGGTAGATGACAATTTCTATTGTATGACTGGCGATTTTGGAAAATGTAAGGTTAATCTCCTATTCTCCAGGGTTATGGTAATTAATAAGCTGGTTTCTGCAGTGAAAAGTAATGGAGTGAAGAATCCTGATAACTTCTTCTATACTTATTATCAGCCATTTATGACAAATATTATAAAAGATGCCAAACAAATAAAATTGAATGAGGAATAGCATCAATCTTGTCCTTTTTCAAACCGATATCATTTGGGAGGATCCATCAGCCAACTATTTGAATATTGAAAAATATCTTGATAATATAGAAGAGCCCGTTGACCTTTTGGCTCTGCCTGAAACATTTACCACTGGCTTTTCGATGAACGCTGATAAATATGCCGGTAGCGGAAATGAGACCATCAGCTGGATGAGAGATATTGCAAGAAAAAAGCAGTGTGCATTGTCAGGAACAGTAACGATCAGGGAGGGAGATCATTTTTATAATCGTCATTATTTTGTAAACAAAGAGGGTGGGCTTTTTCAATATGATAAACGCCACCTGTTTAAGATCGGAGGGGAGCAAGATCTTTTTCATCCGGGTAAAGAAAGAGTGGTAGTTCATGTGGGTGCATTTAGAATCCTGCTGCAAACATGCTATGATCTTAGGTTCCCCGTGTTTAGCAGGTGTCGGGGAGATTATGATGCCATTTTATATGCAGCCAACTGGCCTGGAGCTCGTCAGCACGTGTGGGAAACGCTGCTTAGAGCAAGGGCCATTGAGAACCAGGCCTACGTAATTGGTATCAACAGATCGGGTGGGGTAGATGGCGAAGGAGTGGAATATGCAGGAGGCAGCTGCCTGGTAAATCCCCTTGGGATAGTAACAGAACAGATGGATGACGCTCCGGGCATACGTATTATTCAGCTTGATATCAACGAAGTGCAAACCTTAAGAGAAAAATTTCCGGTTTCGGAAGATGCTGATGATTTCAGCATTAGAGGTGTGAAAATGGAGTAAAAAAAAGCTGCATACCCATTGATATGCAGCTTATAAGTTTTTAGTGCCCACAACTACATGAATGACCGTCATCCGGTTTATCACTGCAGCTTTCGCAGTCAGAGTTTCCATGTACGTGACCGTGAGCTAACTCTTCTTCAGTAGCTTCACGTACTTCGGTAACCTCTCCTTTGAAGTGTAGATTCTCACCTGCCATAGGATGATTAAAATCCATTTTAACCACTTCATCAGTGATTTCAAGGATCTTTCCATTTAAACGGCGGCCTTCATTGTCCATCATTGGAACCATGTTTCCAGCCTGGAGTATATTTTGGTCAATTTCACCTTCGACTTCAAAAATATTTTTTGGTACCTGAACTATAGCATTTTCTACCACTGGTCCGTATGCATCTTCTGAATTTAATCCAAATTCAAAAGCTTCACCCGGTTTGAGTTCCACCAGGTATTCCTCGAATTTTGGTAGCAGGTTTCCGCTTCCAAAAAGGAATGTCAAGGGATTACCTTTTTCAACTTGCTCAACCACAGCTCCTTCAGCTGAGTTTTGCCTCAATTCATAAATCAATGAAACAACCTTCTTATCTGTAATTTCCATATGTGTTATTTAAAATTCAGCACAAAGAAAAGAATATTATTGGGATAAAAAAAAGTACTTGGAGTGCCTTGAGTACTTGGAGTTGGGAGTTGAGACTCATTAACTCATTAACTCATTAACTCATTAACTCATTGGCTCATTAACTCATTGCCTCATTGTCTCGCCTCTCTCCTCCCCAGATAAATATTCAACCCGATCCTGTATACCGGATTGCCATAAGGGGAATAGATATTGCTATTTATATCCCATAGCAGGGTAAAGGAGTAGGAGCTGTGTTGACTGATTTTTTGTGTGAAGCCTGCACCAATATATACTTGCTCTGTCCAGAACCTGCCGTTATCCGGATAGGAAGGTGCGTAAAAGTACCTGTTTTCCAGGTTCATCATCTGGT
>CAZIFQ010000022.1:0-50962 GCA_964538375.1 uncultured Bacteroidaceae bacterium
ACAACTTTGGAAATCGGCTGACAAACTGAGAAAAAATATTGATGCAGCAGAATACAAACACGTTGTGCTCGGACTAATATTTTTAAAATACATCTCTGATGCTTTTGAAGAACTGTACGACAAACTTAATTCTAAGGAAGGTGAATATGAATTTGCCGAGCCAGAAGATAAAGAAGAGTATAAAGCCGAAAATGTTTTCTTTGTACCGGCTGATGCTCGTTGGAATTATCTGTTATCCAAAGCCAAACAACCGACTATTGGAAAAACGGTTGACGATGCAATGGATGCCATCGAAAAAGAAAACCCATCTTTAAAAGGCGTTTTGCCAAAAGTCTATGCACGACAAAATCTTGACCCAACCAGTTTGGGTGAACTCATTGATATGATTGGCAACATTGCTTTGGGCGATGCCAAATCAAGAAGTGCTGATATTCTCGGACACGTTTTTGAATATTTCTTGGGAGAATTTGCTCTTGCCGAAGGAAAAAAGGGTGGACAGTTCTATACTCCAAGAAATGTTGTTTCACTTCTTATTGATTTAATTCAACCATTCAAGGGTAGAGTTTTTGACCCTTGTTGTGGTTCAGGTGGTATGTTTGTTCAATCAGAGAAATTCATCCTTGGTCATAAAGGAAGAATGAATGATATTTCGATTTATGGTCAAGAAAGTAACATGACAACATGGAGGCTTGCAAAAATGAATCTTGCAATTCGTGGAATTGATAGTTCTCAAGTCAAATGGAACAATGAAGGATCTTTCCTAAATGATGCTCACAAAGATTTAAAATCTGATTTTATTCTTGCTAATCCACCTTTTAATGATAGTGAATGGCGTGGCGATTTACTTAGAAAAGATGGAAGATGGAAATATGGCACACCACCTGAAGGGAATGCGAATTTTGCTTGGATGCAACATTTTATTTACCATCTTTCTCCCAAAGGTATTGGAGGGATAGTCATGCATTGTGGTGCAGCATCAAACAAAGGTATTGCTGAAAGTGAAATTAGAAAAAAATTCGTAGCTGATAACTTAGTCGATTGTATAGTCGCATTACCAACTCAACTTTTTTACAATACAACTTTACCTGTTCACTTATGGATCTTAAATCGAGCTAAACCCAAAGACAAGACCGATATTCTTATGATTGATGCATATGATTTAGGATATATGGTTGAAAGCACGCTAAGAGAACTCACCGTTGATGATATTCTAAAAATTTCAAGCACATACCATGCATGGAAAGAAAATAATGAACACATAGATGAAATAGGTTTTTGCAAATCAGCGACTTTAGAGGAAATTACTACGAAAAACTTTATCATAGCTCCCAATAGATATGTAAATAAAAAGAAAAAGATAAGGACATTACCTTTTAAAGAGGATATAGCTGAAACACTGAAAAATTTGAATGACCAACTAACAGTTTTTCCTAAATTGAAAGGTTTTTGTGAAATATCTAAAGATACTTTCATTAGTAATTTTCATGAACATACAGTATTGCCCAATGATAAATCAAATTGGTCAAAAACTGAGTTGTCCGAATTAGTTGAAGAACTAATTTCGGGTAGCTGGGGAAATGAAGAACCCAAAAGGGATAATATTGCAGTAACCGTTATCAGAGGCACTGACCTGCCAAATATTCCATTATTTAACCTTCATAAAACCCCAACAAGATATTTAAATGATAATAAAGTTGAGGAAATAAAATTAAAACTTTTCGATATTGTAATTGAAATGTCAGGAGGAAGTAAAAACCAACCCACTGGCAGAGTGGCACTTATTACAGAAGAGTTGCTAAATTATTTTACAACTCCCCTAATATGTTCAAACTTCTGTAAAGTAATAAGGTTAGATAAAAGCAAAGTGGACCCTTATTGGTTTTATTTCTATTGGATAAATTCATACAATAATGGGTTAACTACTAGATACGAAAACCAACCAAGTGGCATAAAAAACTTTCAATTAGATGAATATATGGAGAGTGAATTAATATTGATGCCTCCAAAAGATAAATTGGAGATTTATTCAGAATATTTTAAATCTCTCTATGAATTAAAAAATAGGTTGAGTTACAATTCTGCTTTGCTGCAGTCAGCATTAATTGGAGGATTTGACAATATATATACTGATTATCAATGAATAAATTAGCTGAAAATACAGTTGAGTTATTTGCTATAGAATTATTGCAGCATCTGGGCTATCAGTACATTTTTGCACCAGACATTGCACACGATGGAGAAAGACCAGAGCGAAGCTCTTATGAAGATATTTTGCTTACTGAAAGACTGCAAAATGCTATTCGTAGAATTAATCCTAATATCCCCTTTGATTCACAAGAAGAAGCATTAAAAGAAATTCAGCGCATTAATTCACCTGAATTGCTTGCCAATAACGAAACATTCCACCGTATGCTTACCGAGGGAATTAATGTTTCTTATCAAAAAGATGGACACCAAAGAGGCGATTTGGTTTGGCTCATTGATTTTCAAAATCCTAAAAACAACGAATTTATAGTCGCCAATCAATTTACAGTTATTGAAAACGGAAATAACAAACGTCCAGATATTATTCTATTTGTAAATGGTATTCCATTGGTCGTTATTGAACTGAAGAATCCGGCAGATGAAAATGCCACAGTAAAATCGGCATTCAAACAATTACAGACATACAAAGAAATTATTCCAAGTCTATTTACCTACAATGCTTTAATGATTATTTCTGACGGTCTGGAAGCTAGGTCAGGTTCTTTATCCGCAGGTTTAACCCGTTTTATGGCTTGGAAATCGGCAGACGGAAAAGAAGAAGCGTCTAACTTGGTGAGCCAGTTAGAAACGCTGATAAACGGAATGCTCAATAAAGAAACTTTATTGGACTTAATCCGTCATTTTGTGGTTTTTGAGAAATCAAAAAAAGAAGATACTAAAACCAGGATCGTTACAATTTCAACGATTAAAAAGTTAGCTGCCTATCATCAATATTATGCCGTAAACCGTGCGGTTGAATCCACTCTAAGAGCAACAGGTTATACTTTTGAAAAAGAAACGCCAGTTAGTATGGTACTGGAATCCCATGAAAGTTACAGAGTAGAAGGCGTAAAAAGTCAACCCAAAGGCGACCGTAAAGGCGGTGTCGTTTGGCATACACAAGGAAGTGGAAAATCGCTTACAATGGTTTTCTATACTGGGAAAATTGTTTTGGCATTGGATAATCCAACCGTTGTTGTCATTACAGACCGCAACGATTTAGATGACCAGTTGTTTGATACTTTTGCCTCATCTACGCAACTTTTAAGACAAGAACCTAAGCAAGCAGATAATCGGGACGAATTAAAAGAGCTTTTGAAAGTAGCTTCTGGTGGTGTAATATTTTCAACCATTCAGAAATTCCAACCTGAAAATGGCAATGTTTATGAAACTCTATCGGAAAGAGAAAACATTGTTGTTATTGCAGACGAAGCACATAGAACACAGTACGGTTTTAAAGCCAAAACAATAGACGATAAAGATTCTCATGGAAATATAGTTGGAAAGAAAATCGTTTATGGTTTTGCAAAATATATGCGTGATGCTTTGCCAAACTCAACTTATCTTGGATTTACAGGCACTCCAATAGAAAGTACCGATGTAAATACCCCTGCAGTTTTCGGAAATTATATTGATGTATATGATATTGCTCAAGCTGTTGAGGATGGTGCGACTGTTCGCATTTATTATGAAAGCCGTTTGGCTAAAGTGAAATTGAGTGCAGAGGGTAAAAAATTGGTTGAAGATTTAGACGATGAACTCGACCAGGAAGATTTAAATACAACACAAAAAGCCAAAGCCAAGTGGACTCAGTTAGAAGCGTTGATTGGAAGTGAAAACAGAGTTAAAAATATTGCCCAAGATATAGTTATCCATTTTGAACAAAGGCAAGAAGTGTTTGAAGGTAAAGGGATGATAGTCTCAATGTCAAGAAGAATTGCAGCAGTCCTTTACGTTGAAATTATTAAGATAAAACCCGACTGGCATTCCGATGATTTAAACAAAGGAGTGATTAAAGTTGTAATGACTTCTGCAAGCTCTGACGGACCAAAAATAGCAAAACATCACACAACCAAACAGCAAAGAAGAACTTTAGCTGACAGAATGAAAGACCCTGACGATGAACTTAAGTTAGTTATTGTTCGTGATATGTGGCTCACAGGATTTGATGTTCCAATGTTGCATACTTTGTATATCGACAAACCAATGAAAGGTCATAACCTGATGCAAGCCATCGCAAGGGTTAATCGGGTTTACAAAGATAAACCGGGTGGTTTGGTTGTAGATTATCTCGGTATTGCAGCAGATTTGAAAAAAGCATTGGCTTTTTATTCCGATTCAGGAGGAAAAGGCGACCCAACCATATTACAAGAACAAGCCGTTCAGTTAATGTTAGAAAAGCTGGAAGTTGTATCGCAAATGTTTCACAGCTTTGCTTATGAAGAGTATTTTGAAGCAGAAACTTCTAAAAAATTATCAATGATTCTAGCAGCTGAAGAACATATTCTTGGCTTGGAAGATGGAAAGAAAAGATATATTAATGAAGTAACAGCATTATCAAAATCGTTTGCTATTGCTATTCCACACGAAAAGGCACTAGATGTAAAAAATGAAGTTGCATTTTTCCAAGCAGTAAAAGCAAGATTGGCAAAATTTGACGGAACAGGCGAAGGCAGAACAGTCGAAGAAATTGAAACAACAATCCGTCAAGTAATTGACAAAGCATTGGTTTCAGAGAAAGTAATTGACATTTTTGATGCTGCCGGGATTAAGAAACCTGATATTTCAATTCTTTCAGAAGATTTTTTATTGGAACTGAAAGGAATGGAGCACAAAAATGTGGCACTGGAAGTATTAAAGAAATTATTAAATGATGAAATAAAATCACGTTCAAAAAAGAATTTGGTAAAAAGTAAATCATTAATGGAAATGCTTGAGAACTCCATTAAAAAGTATCACAACAAAATATTGACAGCAGCCGAAGTGATGGACGAACTCATTAAACTGAGCAAAGAAATTATCAATATAGACAGCGAAGCCAAAGCACTTGGTTTGACTGATTTTGAATATGCTTTTTATACGGCAGTAGCCGACAATGAAAGTGCCAGAGATTTAATGCGGAAACATAAGTTAAAAGAACTTGCTGTCATTTTAACCGAGAGGGTCAAAGCAAATGCGTCAATTGACTGGACAATTAAAGAAAGTGTAAGAGCAAAATTGAAAGTAATAATAAAGCGGACGTTAAGACAATATGGTTATCCACCAGATATGCAAAAACTGGCGACTGAAACTGTATTGAAACAAGCGGAATTGATTGCAAATGAATTAACGAAGCTCTAACCTAAAAACGATAAAGAGTATGTTTGACCGAAGAATCAGCAGACAAGAAGTATGGTAGCTATGTTTGGTCTGAGACTAATTCTGGGAATACTCCTGGCACGACATTCTCAGGCGTAGTTGGTCATTTGGGTTTAGTAAATCCGATTCAATGGTATATCGCCAACTTCCATCATTTTTCACCATGTGAATCATTTCCTCCGGATGATCATGCCGGAATGCCAGAACATCATTATTACTGGTTATGAATAGCTCTAAGTTCAGATCAATAGCCATTAATGTTTCCAGTTTTAAAATGCAATCATTGTGGATGTACCAAATTAGATAAACAGCACCACCTTGGATGTGTTCAAACATAATCTGTCTCATGATTTTCAGGTATTGGTATATATACCTTAATGTGTTGATAAGGCGAAATATCGGTTTAAAATGGAATTATTTCCAAAATCAAAACTCCAATAAATCATAAGTCTCCATTAACTCATCTTTGCTAATACCCAGATACCTTTTTGTAATAGCAACATTTGAATGATTAAATAATTCTGACAATTTCACCAAGGCCAATTCAGCGTTTGTCCCACTTTTTTGAAATATCTCCCTTCCAAAACTTTTCCTCATTGAATGACTGCTGAAATTCTGGACATTTAAATTATATTTTCTTTTAAGGTTTTTGAAAATCACATTGATTCGCTGGACGCTAAAGACTGACCCTTTCTGGGAAGTGAAGATGTACTCTTCATCTTTATATGGCTTGATCATCTTGTAGCAATCTTCAATATGTCTTTGCAACTGATCATTTATTTTTATTTCTCTTGCTTTAGTAGTCTTTTGCTCAATAAGAACGAAATGGTCCTTATTAAGAACATCTTCCCATTTTAGCCTGAGAAGATCACTTATACGCAAACCTAAAAACGATCCCATTGAGATCAACAAAGAAATTTTAAAATTTTTATCATCAAATAATCTTCGTATCAATATTAAGTTCTGATCCCATGATAAAAAGTCCGAAGTTGAATTACTATATTTTTGACTCATTTTGTTTCAGTTTTATATTCATTTGATTGAAAGTGAATATTATATTTATATACTAATTGCAGAGCACCTCTAAAACCTTTGCTATTGCTAGGTTTATCTTAATAACATTCACTATTGACTAAAAGTGAATGTTTTATATTTTGACTGTTTTGCGTTTCCATTTTATACTCAGGTTTATTTTACTCTAATTATTCCTTGCAGGCGGAACTTCTAATAAACTATTGAATCCCTTAAATTCAAGATTTATTAGAAAACGGATTTTGATCTGGCGAATCCCATTTTGAAGCATATAATTTATATTGATTACCGTTGATCTTCATGACCTCCAATAAATGTGTCTTAGAAAATATCTGAAAAGAGGATTGAAACCAATCTTTGGAATCGACCATTGATTTGATTCTGCTGAAATGAGTCAACTCTTCTCTGATTTGATCATTTGAGATATATGATGGTAATTCTCCAATTACTTCTTCTTTGCTTCCTGTTAGAACTAATAATGATTCCGGCATCTGTTGGCTTGGTATTGTGCCGGGCTTTAGTTTCAAGCCCAAATTAACATCATCATTATAGCCATTCCGATTCTGAGTCCGCAAATCGTAACAAACCCGTTTACAAGTATCCGAGCAAAATTTTGAGGTATTTCGGTTAGCGTTATAAACTTTACCGCAAATGACGCATTTCATTTCGATATTTTTAACGTTATTATTTCTTCCTGTTTTCATCGCTTTAATTTTATTTACAGTTAGTTACTCGGTTTAGTTATTTATTTTTTTAACGTTAAATCTACCTTCCACAATTATCTCTGTTTTAACGTTAATTAAAAGTCCAGTGTTTTGTAGTATTTAACGTTAAAATTCTTCTTATCAAATCGCTGAATAAGTTGATAGTCAAATTATCCAGAGTTTTTTGTATAGCTATTTCTCCTCTTCATCGGAAATTTCTTTATGACGGTACTTCCAAACGAGGTATCCTATCCCGATCGTTAAAACTGAAATGATTATCAGTGTGCTTATCGGTGTTCTTATTTCAGGTGTCGATGTGTATCCTGCGTGTAACATAATCTTGAATTTATTTGATTTGAAATGAGTCCAGCATTATTGTGTAAATGTCTTTTATGAACTGCACCTTTATTTTCTTTTTGTTCCTGTTGCGGTCTGTGTAGCTAACCACCTTTCCTTTGGCTGAACGATAGATTTTCTTGACGTAACTGTCCTCTGTGAAAAACTTCATGTGACCATTTAAAACTCCGATATGTTGAGACAATGCCTCATTCTGCATCCGTTCGTTCATCAACTGCTTTTGGAAGGATAGTACCTGAGTCTTTTCAACATTCTTGTTCTGGTAATTCTGCTCACAATACTGCACCATCATTACTGCGATGTTTAACCTGGTGATCTTCTCTACACCCCAACCAAAGTTGGCGTTAGCTTCGATCACATACGTCCTGCCATCATGTTTAATCAAGTCGATTCCCGCTGAACCTAAATTCAAAGCTCTAGCTGCATTTATACAAAGCAGCTTATCCGCTTCATCTAATTGAACAGGTGTACCGTTTCCACCTTGTTTTAAATTTGCTTTGAAATTGCCCTTTGCAGCAGTGCGCTTGTATGAAGCGACAACAGTTCCGCCCAGAACAATCACCCTGTAATCAACTCGACCTGAGTCTAGATATTCTTGAATGATTACGCTTGATCTGGATTTAAAAAGTGATTGTAAAACCGGTACAGCAGTCTTTTTATCTCTTAGAAGGGAAACACCCTGGCCACCGCTTCCATGCAGCAATTTTACTACAATAGGGTAGCCTCCAACTTTATTTATCAGGTGTTCAATGTGTGTTGGGTTTTGGGCAAACACCGTCCGGGGCGTTGGTATTCCATTACTCGATAACACTTGTAATGTCTTTAGTTGGTTGGTGGCATTTCTAATACCTTCGGCACTGTTGGTGCAGAATACCCTGAGGTTTTTATTTATATGCTCAACAATGAAGGCTCCATATCCAGTTTGATCTCCGAGTCGAACAACCGCTGCATCAAAGTCTTTGATATTCAATCTACAAACCTTCCCGCCAACAGCATAATAAATACGATCGTAACCAGATTCACTATTTGAGATTAGCAGGAATAGATCCATAGGATTCACAACTAAAACAGTATGTCCTAGCTTGATGGCCTCATACCTAATGCGGATTACAGCCTTTGATGTCTTTGATGTTGCAAGAATTAAAAGTTTCATAGCTAATTTATTTTGTTGTTAGTTGAGCATATTTATATTTCCAGTCGTGTTTGTTGATTACT
This sequence comes from uncultured Bacteroidaceae bacterium, assembly GCA_964538375.1. Lineage (GTDB taxonomy): Bacteria > Bacteroidota > Bacteroidia > Bacteroidales > JAUUZQ01. The sequence continues at coordinate 8,691 of CAZIFQ010000022.1, forward strand.
TGAATCCCAGCTACTGGCTCCAATGTGTATTTATTTTCTTTTTTCATCTGTCTAATCTTCGGCATTGAGGTTCATCCATTCTTTTGTTTCTGCAAATGGAGCTTCAAGGTCATATTCCTCGAATACTGTATTCATTATATCCATGTCCTCTTTATATTTATTGTTCAGATAGTTTGGACACATTGTTTTTAACTTGTATCTGGATATATTCTCGTTCACAAGGCAAGTTTGGAATTGGATTGTATAATGCGGCTTATATTCCACTTTCTCTAGTCGAAGAAAAGCACACGAAGCACAGCCCTTGTTTTTTGGATTATAGTAACATCTGTATTCATGACTACGGCATGAAGATTTCGACTCGTAGATTTTTTTGCAGTACGCACATTTATAAGCATTTACTTTTTTCATATTATTAGTTTTTAAATGTTGATTTATGATTTCGATTATAAGGCACTATCACTGTCCCAGAATCTCGTAAAAGAATCATTGTGATAGAAATCTATAGTTCCAGTGGGGCCTTCTCGATTCTTAGCCATAATAATTTCGCCGGTATTTTCTTTATTTTCTGAATTATATACCGAGTCCCTGTAAACAAAAAGGACAATATCAGCATCTTGCTCAATGGCTCCCGACTCTCTCAAATCCGATAGCATTGGACGCTTGTTGGTTCGTGTTTCAAGGCTTCTGTTAAGCTGACTAAGCAATATCACTGGACAACCCAATTCAACGGCCATCATTTTCGCTTTTCGGCTGTTCTCCGCTACTTCTCGTTCACGGTTTGACACATTATCAGTTCCTTTCATTAGTTGCAAATAATCTATTATCACAAGGTCTAATCCGCATCTAGATTTAATAGCTTGTGCGCTTGCATAAATCTGATCTAGATCTGTCAATAAATTGTCGTTGAATGTCACTTTCCAGTCTGAAAATGTATCTAACGATTGTTCAGCTTTTATCTTTTCATCATTAAGTAGTTTTCCTTTTTTGTAATCCGTTAAACTGATATTGGCTATGGAGCAAATTATTTTGTCTGTGAGTTTGGTTGCACTCATTTCAAGGCTATACATTGCAACGCTTTTCCCAAGTTGAGCGGCCTGAATAAGAAATGAGATTGCAAGAGATGTTTTGCCCATAGCAGGTCGGGCAGCTAAAATAATTAAGTGTTCCTTCTGCCATCCAGCAGTAAAATTATCTAAGCTGTCGAATGGGGAAGGAATCCCAGATCTGATCCCCTGGTTTGTCATTTGTTCCCTTTTGAAATACTCATCCAAACATTTCTCTCCTGCATCACGAATAGGTATTCCATAAGAGTTGACACCTAGGAATCCAAGCAGCCTTTGCTCTAATCTATCACGAGAGTTTTTAATGACATCTAGAATGTCCTCTGAATAGCTTTGTTCAATAAGTTTAGATCCTATAAGAATCGTTTCCCGTGCAAGCCATTTTTCGTAAATGATACTTGCGTGTTCTTGAATATGTGCTGCCGATGCAATCCTGCTTGTGAGGTTTGATAGAGTTGTTGCAGAGATGTCGGATTTTTCTTTTACTGTAAGCAGATCAATTACTTGGTTGCTGTCAGCCATTTTTAAAATGACTTTATAGATCTTTTGATGCTCTGTTATATAGAACATAGCTGGTGTTAGAAGGGACTTGATTTTAAAAATTGAATCCCCTTCAATGAGTAAAGCACCTAAAAGCACTTCCTCAATCTCAACTGCTTGTGGAGGTATTTTATCAATCATTTTCGTATAGTTTATTGTAATAATTGGGATTAATTCCAGTCAAAGTAAATTCATCATTGAAGGTCTTATCTGACAGATAGGTTCTAGCTTTTTTGCAATATTTATTATCAGTCAGAGAGTCGTAATATTTGTCAATCATTGAAAAGGCTTTCGCTCTCTCATCAATGGATAATTCTTCCCAGTATTTATATGCTGGCTCCTTATCTGTCTTGGTCTTTTTTGTAATCGAATGATACTTATCCCAAAAAACCTCAAATTCTTTATTTATACTTTCCTTTTCTTTACTATCTTTTACTTGTTCAACACCCGTTGAACCGTCGTTGAACGGGTGTTGAACGGTCGTTCCTTTTTCAATAGCCTTTACCCTTCGTGCTTCGCCACTTTTTATACCTGCGAGTCGTCTTTGTTCCCGCTTTATTTCTAGATATTGCATTCGTTCTATCAAACTGTCTGAATAAAAGAATTCATCCTCCTCAATAATAAACAGGCTATAATTTTTAACCACAGCCAGCATTTTTTCATGTGATGTATAGTAACGTTTGGCTAAAATTGGTAATAGCCTTAAGGGATACTTGTAACCTGTTTGATCCCGCAGTATTTCTATTAGAATCCAGAATAATCCATATCCTTCTGGTCCTAATTGATCAATTAATATCATTATTTTTGGATCGTCTTTTGCATTACTGTCATGGCTAAACCAAAATGCGTCTTTTGAATGTTTCATGGTATTAAGAATTTATTAGTTTATCCAAATCACTCCGCCTGTACCTTTTAGCGTTGCCGATTCTTACAGGCTTTGTAATTCCTTTGTTATCCCAGTTCCATAATGTTACAAGGGAAATTTTTAGTGTGTCAGCAAATTGAGCTGGGGTCAATAGTTCTTCCTTAGGTTTTGGATCCGGGAGGTCTTGACGGGCCTTACTGAAGCAATATTCAGCATAAGCAGTTAGATCGGTTAAATTTAATTTGACCGTCAAATTTTCTACTATTTCAGGGTTTTGTTTTACTAAGTCTGATATGTTCATCTGCCTTTTATTTAACTTGCTTGAAGCAAATTACGGCAAACAAATACCCATTACTTGGTGTAACGGGTTACGTAACGGGGTTACATTGACAGATCAGCTAGCTTTTTAATAAAGCTATATTAAATTCATTTTCTGCTCTATTGAGAGCCTTTTCAATATTCTTAATTGAAAAAGTATTCATTATTTCAATAGCTTCTGCTATGGATTGGGGCATACTTAACCTTTTATCTTTTTGATTCATAGAAGGGAAATGATTTTTAAAAGTATTATATGACAGTTTGTATTCTTTACTAAGTTTTTTGTAAAAGTCTGTTTTCTTGTCATTGATATTGATTTCACGTATGGGATAAATATCCTCCATATACATATATTGATATGCCAAACAGATCCCTTTAAGAGTCCATTTTGATTTCACTTCCTTTGATACTACTGCCACAAACTTATAAATATCTGATTGTATTTTCATCAGAAGTATATAGACACTGCGAGTTTGATTAAGAAACTGTTGAATTTCCTTTTGTGAAGTTTCATATTTAGCAAGCTCAATTTCTGTATAAACTTTTAATCTTTTTAATGCTTTCTGATATTGTAAAATGAATAGATCACTTAATAATTCAAATAATTTTTCTTTTGATTCAATAGTTTTTAAGTAAATTATATTTGATTTAATTCTTATGTTATCTATTTCGCTTATTAATTTGTCAATAGGCTCGAGGTGAATTTCAGTTAAGTTTACCAGGTGAGAGTGGTTAGAATTTATTTGCCATATTAGTGAATGAATAATGTTACTCTGATCAATAAGAAATTCTATTGCAGATTCTCTTTTTGTTTCGGATTTTTGCTCTGAATGATTCTTTTTGATTACTTGTTCAATTCTTGTGTTATTAACCCATCTCGTTATTTTATCAAGACGAATATCTTCTTTTGCATAATTGTTTGCTTCAACAAATTGTAATACTTGAAATTCAATAAATCCGGTGAAGTTGTTTTCATGCACAATAGGATTACCCTTGAATATGGATTGCTGATAATCTAGCATCAATTCTATCCTGAAGGGTGACATTGTTATCAGTTTCCAACCAATTAATTCAAGGAATAAGTATGAATCAGAGTGAATTAAAAATTGTCCATCATTGATAATCTCAGGAACATTTATACCGTAATCCCTAAGTGCAGTGAATATTCTTTCTTCCAAGCGGTTTATGTAAGTAGAGTTGGCAATATCTTCAATAATTCTCACCTCTGAATCATCGGAAAATTTCTTCCTTAATTCATCTAAAATGCTGAATAATTCAATATTATAAATATTATGACTGTACTCTTTGAACTGCAATTCATCTTTTTTCATATCAAACTACTTTAAGATGTTGGTTTCCCCAATGTTCCTGCAATTTCTTTGCGTGTTCATCGGGAGTTACTTTAATATATTTTAGAAAGGATTCTTCCGTTTTATGTCCAGTAATAGCCATAATTGAGATAGATGGAAATCCAGACTTATAAAGATTTGTGGCAAAAGACCTCCTTGCAGTATGTGTGGAAACGAGCTGATGCTTTTCAAATTGCTTGCTTTTGCGAACACCTCCCTTTGTAATAGATTTATGAACCTTATCATTGATCTTAGCCAATTCAGCAACATCCTTAATATATCCATTAAATTTTTGATTGCTAATAGGAGCAGGCAGCTTTCCCTCGTATTTTTCCAATATAGCAGCAACAACTGGATGCAATGGGATAAGGACTTTCTGTTCAGTTTTTTCCTGTCGCACATGAATTAGATTATCAGAAATATTTTCAGGAGTAATTTGCGTAAAATCTGAAAACCTACAACCTGTCCAACATCCCAAGAGAAACATATCTCTTACTCTATCCAGATGGGGGGTATCTGAAAAATCATGTTTGTAGATTTGTTCAAGTTCCTGTTCATTAAGATAAATAGTATCTGCTTCCTCTGATAGCTTTTTAAACTTTTTACTCTTGTAATATTCAAAGTTATTTACTCCCTCTTCAGTTGCAGCATTAAGAAAGGTTTTAAGAGTCTGTATCTTCTTGCCGATAGTATTTACTGCTAACTCTTCATCTTGCAAATATTGGATAAAACCATCATAGAACTCGTGATCAATATCTTTAAAATCAGATTCTCTTTTTAAAGACTTCCCGAATTCCTTTAGGTAGTCAAAAGTGACTTGATACTCTCTTTGCATCCGATAGCCGACTGGCCTTCCAGTTTGTTGATTAGGCTTTGTCTTAGCTTTTTCAATAAAGGTTGTAATATAACTATATAGCGTTGTTTTATATTTGTCTGGATTCCAATGTTCATCAATCACTTTCTTTAGCCATGAGGCAGATATATCTGCTTGGCGTGCCTCCATTAATTTAGTTTCAATGGTTTTTCTTAACTCAGTTACATCAGTGTTGAAATTTTGTCTTCCTTTTTTCTCATCAATAGACCCGCCAGTCTTGAATTTAAAGAGATCAGCTTTCTGTCTTGCCTGTTGTGTATGGTTACTCCAATTTTCTGGTTTGATTAATATATCCGCTTTTGCAGTGTAGTCTATATTACGCCCTGATCTAAGCCTAACATAAATGTTTACCAGTACATTTTTCTTCTTGGTGGTTGTCTTTGTAAAAAAACGGATAGTGGCCATGTTAGGAATGATTTACACAAATGTATAGAAACAAATTATCTTTCCCCACATTTTCCCCACATTTAGTTAATCGATTTTAATTGATATTAATCATATTTAATAATACAAACTTGCTTTATAGTCTGTAAACATTAACTTTACAGGATAAACGACCATTTTATTGAGATTGACAAACTCAATGAATTAACCCTTCGGTAGTCCCGGTGGGGTCACAAAATAAATTATAAGCAAGAGTTTGTACCGGGTATTAAACCCAGATTTAAACCCAAAATTAAGAAAGAGCGCAGCACACGCATCCTTCCTATTCATTATTACATCTTATTATTGATCCCGGTTCTTTGGCATAGCATTTGTGCGAATTCCGGAAAGTAACTTACACCTAAAAATAAAATCATGTTAAAATATTTCAAATTTCTTATTGTGATATTAATTATATCACTTACAGGATGTTATGATTCCAACCTGAATGATAAGTATCTCTCCGACTTCGAATATACAGAAGAAACTTATGACGAGAACTACAAGGACTACGATGAGAATCCATTTGTTGCTGTTGTTGAACAACCCGTATCTACCTTTTCTGTTGATGCGGATGGCGCTGCATATGCAAATATGCGTCGTTTTATGTACCTCGGAGATAAACCGCCAAGTGCTGCTGTGAGGATCGAAGAATTTATCAACTACTTCACTTTCGATTATGCAGATCCCGCTGCAGGTGAGAATGTTTCGCTAAACTCCGAACTTTCTACTTGTCCCTGGGACGAAAGTCACTACCTGATGCGCCTGGGCATGAAAGGCAAGACCCTCACCGATGCTGAAATGGGGAATTCTAACTATGTCTTCCTTATCGATGTATCCGGATCGATGGATTCCCCAGATAAACTTGGAATATTGAAAACCGGATTCAAAACCATGGTTGATCACCTGGAAACAGGAGACCGTGTGGCCATCGTTACCTATGCCGGATCAGCGAATGTATTACTTGAATCCACAAGTGGGGATGAGACCAAAGAAATCAAAAATGCGATTGGGAATCTTGGTGCGGGAGGATCAACAGCAGGAGCTGAAGGTATTATTACTGCTTACGAAATTGCAGAAGAAAATTTCATTGAGGGTGGTAATAACAGGATAATCATTGGATCTGATGGTGACTTCAATGTAGGACCTTCTTCCACGGAAGATCTGATTGAACTCATCGAACAAAAAAGAGAAAGCGGAATTTACCTGACTGTCCTGGGTGTAGGAGGAGGAAATCTCAACGACCACATGATGGAACAGATCGCAAATAACGGGAATGGTAACTATGAATATATCGACAATGCCAAACAAGTTGAAAAAGTATTTATCAATGAAAAAGCCAAATTTTATACTGTAGCGAAAGACTCCAAAATCCAGGTTACCTTCAATCCTAACATGGTGGTCTCTTATCGCCTGATTGGCTATGAGAACAGGAGTCTGAATGAGGAGGATTTTGAAAATGATTCCACCGATGCCGGTGAGATTGGATCCACCCAGACCATCACGGCTATGTATGAATTGATTCTTTCTGATACAAGCATTGTAGAGAAATATGCACAATTCGATTTCCGCTATAAAAAACCAGGCGAGACAGAAAGCAGGATGTTGAATCATGAGATTCTGAATGTCCCTTTAAATATTGCAAATGCTTCAGAAAATATGCAATTCGCTGTTTCTATTACGGGATTTGGACTACTGATGAAAGAGTCGGAGTATGCCGGATCACTCGACAAAGATATGGTAATAAATTGGGGTGAAAATTCTACCGGATTCGATCCAAACGGCTACCGGGAAGAATTTCTTGAGATTGTTTCAGACTGGGAAGAATAGAAATGCCTTATCCTTAAGAAAACGCTTACTAATAACTCACAATACACTATAATTAGAGCATGAATATTCTAAAAATTGTAATGGGTCTTTTCATTTTACTGGAACTTAGCAATGTCCTGATGTTATATTTCACACCCGGCACAAAACGCGGAAATGGGATGGGTGTATTTAAGGCCTGGGAGAAATCGAAAAAGGACAATGAAATCCATGAATTGATGAGATACCTGGTCTTTTGGGTAGCAGGCACGAAGTTGATATTCATCGCATTAATAATCGTAATTATCATTCTTGGAGATTGGCGCACACAACTTTTTGCTACCATAGCCCTGGTGTTATCCATATTATCATTCTACTGGAAGCTCTTCCCTATTATTAAAAAAATGGATAAGAATGATCAGATCGATCCAAGAGGATACTCAAAAACTCTGGGTATAATGATAGGAACATTTGTACTGGTATTTATGGCAGCTATTGTGGTCTATGTTGTATTTCTGAATCCAAATAATATTTAGCAGCAATATTTTACGCACCACACAAGCAATAGCATAAAAGCCCAAAAATGTCCTAAACTTTTCCTATTTTCGCAGTCTGTAAAACAGCAGATAAGCAATGGAGTACAAATTTTCAGAAATTGAGAAGAAGTGGCAGGATTACTGGGAGGAAAACAAAACTTTTAGAACCGAAGATGATTTTTCAAAGCCAAAATTTTATATCCTCGATATGTTCCCATATCCATCAGGGGCAGGACTGCATGTTGGTCACCCTGAGGGGTATACAGCCACAGACATCGTGGCTCGTTATAAAAAGATGAACGGCTTCAATGTACTTCACCCCATGGGATGGGATGCTTTTGGTTTACCAGCAGAGCAATATGCTATTCAAACCGGAACTCACCCAGCGGTCACGACCAATAAGAACTGTGATAATTTTCGCAGACAGATAAAAAGTTTGGGTTTAGGTTATGATTGGGAGAGGGAGATCAACACTACGGATCCAGGATACTTTAAATGGACCCAATGGATTTTCACACGCCTGTTCAATACCTGGTTCGATGAGAAACAGCAAAAAGGTCGTCCCATTAATGAACTGGAAATTCCCGCTGATGTTAAGAGTGAAGGAGAGCAAGAAATAAAAAGGTATATCTCAGAAAAAAGACTGGCTTATTACGAAAATGCCAAGGTATGGTGGTGCCCTAATTGCAGGATCGTGTGCGCCAACGAAGAAGTGCTTACCGATGGAACTCATGAAAAATGTGGCCACCTGGTAGAAAGAAAAAACTTGAAGCAGTGGATGCTTCGTATTCCACACTATGCCAACCGATTGTTAAAAGGATTGGACGATCTTGACTGGCCCGAAGGTGTGAAGGATATGCAAAAAAACTGGATCGGAAAATCATTTGGTGCAGAAGTTGACTTTAAGCTGGATGGACTCGATGATTCTTTGCGTGTTTTCACAACCCGTCCGGATACACTTTTTGGTGCTACCTACATGGTTGTTGCTCCTGAACATCCCCTGCTCGATGACATTAAAACAGGTGGCAAGAATGATGAAGTGGATGCTTATGTGAAAGCTGCCGGTTTAAAATCTGAACTTGATCGTTCTGATCTCTCCAAAGAAAAGACAGGAGTTTTTACCGGCAGATATGCCATCAATCCCGTTTCAGGTGAACTTATACCCGTTTGGGTAGCTGATTATGTACTCATGGGGTACGGAACCGGGGCCATCATGTCAGTACCTGCTCACGATGTAAGGGACTTTGAATTTGCAAAAGAATTTGAACTACCGATTAAATGCATCATGGATCCGGCCGGAGCAGATGAAGAACTACGTAATAAGGTGTTGTCAGGCGATGCCTGCTGGACAGACGATGGCAAGTATATCGATTCTGCGAATAGCGAAATAGGAATCAGCATTGATGGCATGAAGAAAAAGGATGGTATCAGAACCATCAACGATTGGCTGAGGAAGAATGAGCTGGGTATGCCAACTGTGAATTATAAGATTCGTGACTGGCTGTTCAGTCGTCAAAGATATTGGGGAGAACCATTCCCGGTGATACATTGGGAAGATGGTGAGATTAGTGTACTGGAAGATGAAAAGCTACCGCTAGAGCTTCCCGGACTGGAAAAATACGAACCGGGAGCAAATGGTGAGTCTCCGCTTGCCAATTCGGGTGACTGGCTGACTGTAGTGGATGAAAATGGAAGAAAAGGACGCCGTGAGACCAACACAATGCCGCAATGGGCAGGTTCGTGTTGGTACTATCTCAGGTATATTGATCCAAGGAACGACAAAGAGCCATTTTCCTCAGCCAAAGAAAATTACTGGATGCCTGTTGACTTATACATTGGAGGTGCAGAGCATGCAGTTCTTCACTTGCTGTATAGTCGTTTCTGGCACAAAGTATTGTTTGACCTTGGCATTGTCTCAACTGATGAACCCTACAAAAAGCTTTATAACCAGGGAATGATCCTGGCCTTTGCTTACGAAACAGCTACCGGAGCAAAAGTGGCAAGTGACCTGGTTGAAGAAAAAGAGGGCAAATATTTCCATGTTGAAACAGGTGAAGAGCTGAAGCAAATTGTGGCAAAAATGTCGAAGTCGCTGAAAAATGTAGTCAATCCGGATGATGTTGTTACTGTTTTTGGTGCAGACTCACTGCGCTTATATGAGATGTTTCTCGGACCATTGGATGCTGTAAAACCATGGGTGGAGAATGGTGTGAAAGGAGTCTATAATTTCCTGAACAAGGCATACAAATTCTTTTCTGAATCAGCGCATTACCATGAAGGTGAAGAAGATGCTGAAATATTGAAGAGTTTACATTACACCATAAAGAAGGTGGGACATGATGTAAGCAACCTTCATTTCAACACGGCCATTTCTCAAATGATGATCTTTACCAATTTAGTTGCTAAAAAGGGTGAAGTCACCAAAAACAGTGCTAAGAAATTCATCCAGGTTCTTGCCCCTTTTGCTCCTCATCTTGCAGAAGAAATATGGAGTCAGCTGGGAGAGAATCAATCCATTTCATTATCTGAATGGCCCGAAGTGAATGAAGATTACCTTAAAGAAGACACCATTGAATATCCAGTAATGATCAATGGTAAACTTCGTTTCAAACTAAAGGTCTTGCCAAATACATCGGCAGATGAACTGGAAAAAATGGCACTTGAGCATGAAACCGCTCAAAAATGGCTGGAAGGAAAACCACCAAGAAAAGTCATCGTAGTACCAAACAAAATTATTAACGTAGTAGTCTGATTTCTTATGAAGAAGATCCTTTTCTTAGTTGCCGCAGCAATAGTGCTCATCGCAGTATTTGCATGGCTATATTTTGGTTTTAATAATGATATGGATAACATGGGCAATTCTGAAGCCAATGTTTCTGAAACAATGGAGAAACACATTGAGTACATCTATGAAATCCCGGCTGACTCGTTTGAAGTGGTTAAAGGAGTTATAGGCAGAAACCAGATGCTTGGAAATATTTTAAATGACTATGGTGTCACTAACAAACAAATTTTTGAGATTTCGAATCTTCCTGCAGATCAATTTAATGAAAGAAAAATAAAAGCGGGCAACAAGTATGCACTATTTATAGAAAAGGATAGTGCAAAGCAAGTTGCATTTTTTGTGTATGAGAAGGATCAGGTGAACTACGTCGTATTACATTTTGAAGACAGTATTCATGTAGAGCAAAAGGCCAAACCGGTTACTGTTAAACAGGAAGAGGTAAGTGGAGAAATTACATCAAGCTTGTGGGAATCGTTTTTAGATATGGGTGCCAATCCATTTCTTGCTGTTGAATTAAGTGAAATATATGCCTGGTCCATCGACTTTTTCGGACTCCAGGAAGGAGATAAATTCAGAGTAATCTACGATGAGTTATATGTGGATACTAACTCAGTTGGCATATCCACGATTTACGGTGCATGGTTCCATCATTCAGGTCATGAGTTTTGGGCCATCCCATTTGTACAAGACAGTATAAGGGCATTCTTTGATGAAGAAGGAAACAGTTTGCGGAAGGCATTTTTGAAAGCGCCATTGCGTTTCTCCAGGATAAGTTCAAGGTTTTCCAATGCACGTATGCATCCCATTCTGAAAATTCGCCGTCCTCACCACGGAGTTGATTATGCAGCACCTATTGGTACCCCTGTTCATGCCATTGGCGATGGACAGGTTTTTGCCAGGGCTTACCAGCGTGGCGGAGGTAACTATGTAAAAATCAAACATAATAGTGTTTATTCAACAACATATATGCACTTAAGTGGATTTGGCAAAGGAATCAAAGTTGGCAGCTATGTGAAGCAAGGTGATGTAATTGGTTACGTGGGTAGCACAGGATTATCCACCGGTCCGCATCTCGATTTCAGGTTTTACAAAAATGGTCAGGCCATTGATCCGCTCAAGGTAAAAGCGCCACCTGTTGAACCGGTTCATGACTCACTGAAGGTTGACTATGACCTGGTGATGAACAGCATGATGAAGGCATTAAGGGAGATCTAAATAAAAAAGGGCATCTGGTAAAACCAGACACCCTTTGAGATATATTGGGTTCATTAATGACTTACATCATGCCACCCATGCCGCCCATGCCACCCATTCCTGGTGCGCCACCCGGCATTGGCATTTCGTCTTCAGTTTTGTCAACAATTACACATTCAGTTGAAAGGAACATACCTGCAATTGATGCAGCATTCTCCAGTGCAACACGCGCAACTTTTGTTGGATCAATAACTCCAGATTCCAAAAGATTCTCGTACTTCTCAGTACGGGCGTTGTAACCGTAGTCTCCTTTTCCCTGCTTGATCTCCTGAACAACAACAGATCCTTCTAGACCAGCATTCTCAACGATCTGACGAAGTGGCTCCTCAAGAGCACGACGAATAATTGTTATACCGGTAGTTTCGTCAACGTTTTCACCTTTCAGTTTGTCCAGTGCGCTTATAGCCCTAATATAGGCAACTCCACCTCCTGGAATAATTCCTTCTTCAACAGCAGCACGAGTAGCACTCAATGCATCATCGAAAAGGTCTTTCCTCGCTTTCATCTCAATTTCAGATGCTGCACCTACATAAATAACAGCAACACCACCGGCCAGTTTTGCCAGGCGTTCCTGGAGCTTTTCACGATCATAGTCGGAAGAAGTGTTATCAATTTGCTTACGGATTTGATTCACCCTTGCTTCGATCATTGCCTTCTCACCACCACCGTTAACAATTGTTGAATTTTCTTTATCAATAGTAACTTTCTCAGCATGTCCCAGCATATCCAGGGTTGTGCTTTCCAGTTTCAATCCTTTCTCATCTGATACAACTGTACCACCTGTAAGGATAGCGATATCTTCAAGCATCTCTTTCCTTCTGTCGCCAAAACCAGGAGCTTTAACAGCAGCGATTTTCAATGATCCGCGAAGTTTGTTCACAACAAGTGTAGCCAGCGCTTCACCGTCAATATCTTCCGCAATAATCAGTAATGGTCGACCATCCTGTGCACTTGCTTCCAATACTGGAAGAAGATCTTTCATTGTAGAAATCTTCTTGTCGTGAATAAGGATGTAAGGATTCTCCATTACAGCTTCCATCTTCTCTGTATCAGTTACAAAGTAGGGGGAGATATATCCGCGGTCGAACTGCATTCCTTCTACAACATCAACATAGGTATCAGAAGATTTTGACTCTTCAATGGTAATTACACCTTCCTTTTTTACCTTGTCCATCGCTTCAGAAATCAATGCTCCAATTGAATTGTCATTGTTTGCAGAGATTGAAGCTACTTGCTCCACCTTTTTAATGTCATCGCCAACTTCCTGGCTCTGGCTGTTAAGATTTTTTACGATTGCTCTAACCGCTTTATCAATTCCTCTTTTCAAATCCATTGGATTAGCACCGGCAGTTACATTTTTCAAACCAACATTTACGATTGATTGTGCAAGTACAGTTGCAGTAGTTGTACCATCACCTGCATCGTCATTGGTTTTTGAAGCAACCTCTTTTACCATTTGTGCACCAACATTTTCAAAAGGATCAGCAATTTCGATCTCTTTTGCAACTGTAACACCATCTTTGGTTATCTGTGGTCCACCAAATTTTTTCTCAATAACCACATTACGTCCTTTTGGACCGAGGGTTACTTTCACAGCATCGGCCAGTGCATCAATCCCTTTCTTAAGATTGTCACGGGCTTCAATGTTAAATTTCAGCTCTTTTGCCATTATTCTATATTTTTTTTGATTGTTATACGATTATGAAATAAATAATACATCAGTTTGTGACATAAGGAGATACTCTTCTCCATCTATAGTCAGTTCCTGACCACCATATTTTCCGTAAAGAACTACATCACCTACTTTAATTTCCATAGGTTCGTCTGTCTTATCAGCTCCAACTTTAACAACTTTTCCCTGCTGAGGTTTCTCCCTGGCTGAATCTGGGATAATAATTCCACTTGAGGTTTTCTCTTCAGCTTCTGAAGGTTTAACCAGTACTTTTCCTGCAAGAATGCGACCTTTAAGTTCTGCCATTTTCAATAATTTTATATTAGTTCATATGTTCAATTCTGCAGTTTCATTTACATAATCTGTGCCAAAGGCTATCTGCCCCGGTTTTTAGCATTCTTCCCGACAAAATTGCACCTGCTACTCTCTGCTATAAATCCTAAATAAAGAGATAATATGTGCTATATCATTGTACAACTGATTTTTACGCAAACTTAAGAAAATGTTTGAAGCAAAAAAAAGTGTCAGCATTTATGACATACTGACACTTCATTATATTGTTTTTTGGACTGCTTAGTTTCCGCCTTCTTCCGTGTTTCCTTCTTCTCCAAAAGATTCGGGAAGTGAAATAGGCTGTGTAGCGCTATTATCCAGTACTGACTCATTAAACTGGCCTTGAAGTCTTGAATCCTCATCAACATTTGATGAAGGAATTGCGACTCCGGCCAACAAGCATAATACAATTAATGCTGTTCCAAGTGCCCATGTTGCTTTTTCAAGAAAATCAGTAGTTCTTCTTACACCCATTATCTGGTTTGAAGAGCTGAAATTAGCTGCCAGACCGCCACCTTTTGAGTTCTGTACAAGTACTACCAAGATAGTCAGAACACAAGCCACAATTATTAAAACTGTTAATACGATATACATTATTCCTGCTTATTATGTATGTGAAATATACTTTATTTTCTCAATTTGAGCTGCAAAGTAAGCACTTTTTTCCGGATATTTCAAACTTAATCTCTCATAGGCGTATATAGCCTTTGCAAACAATCCCTGTTTGACATAAATCTGTGCAAGTGTATCAGTTATGAAGCTATCGCTCTCCATTATTGAGCCGGCTGCAGCATCACCTTTGAGAGAGGTTAGTTTATCTGCAGGAATTACCCCTGGTTCATCCCTGATAAATCTCTCAATCAGATTGGGCGTATCTGCTTCTTTTCCAACTGGTTCCTCATCAATAATGGGCTCCTTAAGCAAAGGTGAGGTATCAATAATAGGCACCGTTTCTTCTAAATCGGCCTGGAGGGGTTCCGCTTCCTCCGATTTTTCCTCTTCGTTAATCTCTTCAATCTGATCTAATAAGGGAAAACCAACTTCTTCCTCAACATCCGGCTCTTCCATGTCCACTTCCTCTTTCTCTTTTATTCCCATCAAGTCCTTATGCTCCTCCAATTCCTGCTCATCAGCTTCAATGGCTAATTCAAAAGCATCTTCAGTACTAAATTGATCAGAAGCAGCTGGCTCTGAAGATTCATTGGCTTCAATAAATTCCAATTCTGTTCTTTTTATGCTAATGGTATGGATCTCATTTTCGGTTTCACCGTTAATCCATAGGTACAAATGTTTTCTGTCGCTGCTGTAAACAGCCGTTTTTTCCAACTCACCATCATATTCGTGATTCAGCTGGTGCATCGCCTTTAATTTGAGAAATCGTGCAATATTAAACCATGGATATTTGTCCACAAGAGCTGAAATCTCCTTCAATTCGGGTTCTGATAGTTTTTCAACAGACAAGAGTTCTATGAGTCTTTCTTTATTCATTATATCGCGGCTAAGCGTTTACCAGTTAACAAATGCTTTATTAAAAATATCTTCGATGAGAGATTCAACGATAAGGTCTATCAACTCGTTTTCCACATCAGCAAGGTTCTGACTAGAGTCATAATCTTCATACCTTGAAAAACTGGAATCAAAATCCAGTTCCGGCTGCAAAGCATTAGTATAAACAACCTTAACAGATATGGTCAACCTGTTTCGGGCGGCTGTTTCCGCTCCGGTAATTGCTGTTGGTTTTGTATCATAATTCCTGATCTCGCCTGAGAAACTCACCTGGCCGGTTCCCGGAACCAGCTCCAAACTTGTATTGCCCTGTATCTTATCGATTAGTGCATCGGTAAACAACTGGCTCAACTGCGCCTGAACCACTGGTGCACGGTTCTGGAAATAATCGACTGAAACAGTTGTAATTTCCGGACTTATATTCACACCACTGAAAGAATAGCTCACTTTGCAAGCTGAAAAAACCTGTGGTATCATTATAATAGCCAGCCAGATAAGGGAAACTTTTATCTTAATAATTTTGCTGCTTTTTTTCATTGTATATTATACTCTTTGATCTTCCTGTATAAAGTACGTTCGGAGATGCCTAATTCTTGTGCAGCGTACTTTCTTTTTCCCCTATGCTTTTCAAGTGCTTTCTGAATGAGTTCAATTTCCTTGTCTTCTAAGGACAAAGACTCTTCCATAATTTCTTCCGTATCCTGTATATGATCTGCTTGTCTTGGTATGTTATGTGGAGACGCACTGCTGTCAGAAAAATTCTCTTGCTGACTCTCCACCTCCTGCACTTTCCCGTAGAGATTCTTTATTATCTGTGCATTATCACTTTCTACATCTTCATTTGTTGCCCCTTTCTGCATGATCTCCCTTACCAGCTTTTTCAAGTCCGTCATATCATTCTTCATATCGAAAAGTACTTTATAAAGAATTTCACGTTCTGAATTAAAAGCTTCCTCATTTGCTGACCCGGAGTTGTATAAAGCAGGTAACCTTGTTTCATTGTATTCGGGAAGATACCTAAGTAAGGTAGAAGGAGTTACCTCTCTTTCCTGCTCAATAATTGAAATTTGTTCTGTCAGATTTTTCAACTGTCTCACATTACCGGGCCATTCATAATTAAGCATTACCTCTTTCGCTTCAGCTGAAAGGGATATGTGGGGCATCCTGTAATTTTCAGCAAAATCAGAAGCAAATTTTCTGAACAACAATAAGATATCATTACCCCGGTCGCGTAAAGGAGGCATGCTAATGGGCACAGTATTTAACCTGTAGTAAAGGTCTTCACGGAATTTCCCATTCTTAATAGCCAAAGGAATTTCAATGTTTGATGCTGCAATAATCCGGACATCAGTCTTGAGCACTTTTGAAGACCCCACCCTGATGAATTCTCCTGTTTCAAGTACCCTGAGAAGTCTTACTTGTGTAGATAAAGGCAATTCAGCCACTTCGTCGAGAAAGATCGTCCCACCATTGGCTTCTTCAAAATATCCTTTGCGAGTATCAGTAGCACCTGTAAATGAGCCTTTCTCATGTCCAAATAGTTCCGAATCGATGGTTCCGTCGGGAATTGCTCCACAATTCACGGCAATATAAGAACCATGCTTCCTGGCGCTTGAATGATGAATTATTTGCGGAAACGACTCCTTGCCTGTCCCACTCTCTCCTGTAATAACAACCGACAGGTCTGTAGGGGCTACCTGCCTCGCAATATCGATGGCACGCTCCAATCCTGCATCAGTTCCTATTATTCCAAATCGTTGTTTTATTTGTTGTATTTCCATGGTTTTACTGACAAAATAACTTGAAAGTATGACAAAATTACAATAATAGTTTAGATTAGAAAGCAAATGAGCTGGATTACAGGCCTAAAAACCTACTGTTTATGCATTAAAAATGGTTAAATTTGCTTCATTACCATTCCAGATGTCCGAAAAGATGAAAAAAGTATTAGGAATCATACCTGCTCGCTATGCCTCAACAAGATTTCCAGGCAAACCCCTTGCCGACATCCAGGGGAAACCAATGATTCAATGGGTATATGAGCGTTGTTCTCCTGCATTTGATTACCTGGTAGTGGCTACTGATGACTACCGCATCATAAATGCTGTAAATGGCTTCGGGGGAGAAGCTGTTTTAACTGCTGAGAACCATGAGAGTGGAACAGACAGATGCCTTGAAGCATATCATATCCTGCAAAAACAAAACGGACAGGACTTCGACATCATCGTCAATGTCCAGGGCGATGAACCGCTGGTTAAATCGGAGCAACTCTTTGAGCTTACCAGTTGTTTCGAAAATGATGGCGTTAGAATTGCTACACTAATTCATCCATTGGAAGACCCGGAGCAAGTAAATAACCCTGACATTGTAAAGGTTGTTGTTGACAAGGGATACAAAGCGCTTTACTTTTCAAGATCAGCTATACCATTTAAGCGAAAAAGCGGCACAAACATCACTTATTTCAAGCATATTGGATTGTATGCCTATACTTCAGAGGTATTAAAAAAGATATGTGCCCTTGAGCCATCAGGAATGGAGTTGGCTGAAGGTCTTGAGCAGTTGCGCTGGCTGGAGAATGGATACGCCATTCATACAAAAATAACGCATCATGAAAATGTTGGTGTAGATTCGCCGGCTGACCTGGAAAAGGTTAGATCCATGCTAAGAGACAGGTAAATTACTCATGATGAAGTGCATCCACCGGATTTGATCTCGCTGCTTTCATTGCCAGTGTACTGACTGTTCCCATGGCTATCAGAAAAGCAGCAATAGCGGCAATAAAGTATATGCCGGGAGTAAATCCAATATTATAGGGGAACATGTGTAACCAATTTTGCATAAAGAAGAATGCGATTACCCAAGCTATTATAACTGATACACCAAGAAGAATCAGAATTTCTTTGGATACTATTAAGATCACATCATTAAGGGTTGCTCCCATAGATTTTCTTATACCTATTTCCCTGGTCCTCCGTTCGGTGTTAAACATGGTCAATCCAAATAGTCCCAGGCAGGCAATAAATATGGCCAGGATTGAGAATAAGGCGGAAAGATTCCCGGTACGTTGCTCTTCACGGTAGTATTTGTCAAGCTCTTCATCCAGGTAAAAAAACTGAAATGGTTCATCACCCGAAAACTTATTCCATAGCTCATTTACCTTTTTTAATGTTGAAAGGTTGGAGTTATTATTTTTAGTGAAATTAATATTAAGAACACCTGCATTTACCCTGGAGCTTGTCTTGTATAAGAAAAGATAGGGAGATATGGTTTTTCTAAGTGTGCTGTGATGAAAATCTTTTACAACACCAATCACCTTATATTCGATCATAGTACCATCCACCATACCACTTTGAATAACGGTACTTAAAGGATCTTTAAGCCCATATTCCCTCACTGCGGCCTCATTTATCAGCACCGACATTGTATCAGACAGGTCCTTGTCATCAAAAAACCGGCCTTCCTTTCCAGCAATTGATAGGCCGTAGGTTTTAAAAAAGTCTTTATCAACAAAGTTAACATCGAACATGAAATTTTGAGACCGATCCATTCCTTTAATCTGGAAAGCAGAGTATATATTGCTGGATCCTAAATAAGTAGAGGAGTTTGACACCTTTTTAATTCCAGGCATTTTCTCAAGCTCTTCACAGAAGGCCTTGAGTTTTGTGTGCAGCGGATGAACCCTGTCCAGTACTACAATATGATCATCATTATAGCCAAGGTCTTTATTAACCAGGTAATTTACCTGTTTAGCTACAATCAGGGTTCCTACAATTATGGCTACTGAAATTGTAAACTGAATGACAACCATCATGCTCCTGAACTGCGACGATCTTTTCCTGTCTGTTGTCCCTCCCCGGAGTGCTTTCAGAGCAGCAAAATTAGAGAGATAATATGCTGGGTAAACTCCACTCAAAAATCCGACTATCAAGGCCAGGAGTATAATAAATCCCAATATTAATCCATTACCAATTGTCTGAAAGCTCAAAGATACCTGCATAGATTTGTTAAACCATGGCAAGCTAATTTCCACGAGAAACAAGGCCACTAAAAGTGCCAAAAAACTAAGAATAATGGATTCGGATAGAAATTGACGAATCAATGTCTTACGGTCGGAGCCAACTACTTTTCTCATGCCTATTTCGTGTGCCCTGATGGAGGAGCGTGCAGTTGAGAGGTTCATAAAATTAATGCTGGCAATTACCAGGATAAAAAAAGCAATGGAAGCAAAAATATAAATAAATAGCCTGTCATTTACTGGACGAAAGCATGTCTCCGCTCCAACCTCAATATCCTGGTTCAGATGGATGTCTTTAAGTGGCTGAAGAAATACTCCGTAAGTATTTCCACCAAGAGCCCATTCCTCTAAAGTAACATCAAGGGCTGTTTCAAGTTGATCACTAATATGAAGAAGCATCATCTTTTTCATTTCTTTTTCAACCTCTATGTAGTCGGCACCAGGCGCCAATAGTAGATAACTATAAATTGAATTGTAGAACCAATCATCACTTCTGCTCTCTGCAATGCTTGACATAGATATTATCATATCGCAAAAGAAGTGTGAGTTATCGGGAAATTCTTCCATTACCCCGGTCACCACATAATAATTCTCATCTTCATTGAATTCCAATGTCTCACCTACTGGATTTTCAATTCCAAAATATTGCATGGCCTTTGTCTTTGTAAGTACAATGGAATTCGGCTCAACAAGTACCTTTTTCTTATCTCCGTGCAGCAGGTTGATGGAAAAGATTTCGAAAAAGGCGGAATCTGCATAGACAATATTATCTTCCACCACCTTAACCTCATTATGCCATACCAGTTGTTGTGAGAGAATTTCCACCCTGGCAAATTTTTCAATACTTTTAAGTTCTTTTGTGAATGTAGGTGCCATTGTATAGCTGGTCCATGCACCCTTAAACGTCTGGTCTCCGATGTTTCCATCTACATACATCCGACATATCCTGTCGCTTTTTTCATTAAACCTGTCGAAACTGATTTCCTGCGCAATAAATAATACAATTAGAATAGCACTGGCAAGACCAATTGCCAGGCCTGATATATTTATCAGAGAGAAAATCTTATTTTTTCGAATGTTACGTATAGCAACATTAAAAAAGTTTCGCCACATAAAGCCAGCTTTACAGTTATGATGCATTTATTATGCCATACAATCCAACTCGATGAATTAGAATATCTTAATAAATTACATGTTGAGATTCCTGTTCGAAATCGCAACAACAGTGTCCAGTTCCGAACAAGGATACAAAGTTAGAGAGTAAAAGTAACTTTGAAAGTGTATAATGAAAATTCATCTGAAATAGGATCAAAAGAATACTCCAGGTTATTCCCTGATGTCTTAGCCATTTCAATGAATCCTAGTCCTGCCCCGCCTTTTTTCGAAAATTTACCGTTAGTTATTGTTTCAAAATACAGTTGTTTCAGCTCATCCCTGGATTTTCCATTCACGCATTCTATATGACTACGAAGAATGTCAACATGCTGATTCCGAATAGGGTTAGAGGTAACGACCTGGATCGTATGAGAATTTTTATTGATACTGAATGTTGGGAAATACTCCTTCACTGTTTCCAGGAAGCTGATATATTCATCGCTGTATTTATAGATATTTTCCAGCGATTCAATCATAACAGTTACAAGCTTCTTATATGTCTTGAATTTCAAGTCATATTGCTGTGAAGCTTCTTTGAATTCTGTCAGCAGAGTATCAATCATGCTGAAAGTCAAAATACCTTTATAGTCTAAGATGGTCTTTTCCAAAACTTGTTCTGGAATGAATTCACGTTCAATTTATAAAAAACTATCCAATAATCCTTCATTTTCATCCTCATAACCGACATCTTTTTGTAGATTCTTTCCTTTGCTCGCTTCTACAGCCAGTTCATCACAGCGCTCATTCTCAGGTATATTTGCATGCCCTTTCACCCAGACGAGCTCAACCTTAAGCTGCTTATAGATAGCAATGAAGCGAATCCAGAGGTCAGGATTCTTTTTTTTCTTAAATCTTTTTTTCTCCCATTCCCAGAGCCATCCTTTGTTAACAGCATCAACCACATACTTTGAATCGGAATACACTTTTATTTTCAAATCCCGGTTCTTTACCGCCTCAAAACCAACAATCACTGCGAGTAACTCCATTCGGTTGTTGGTGGTATTTCTGAAACCCTCAGAAATTTCCTTCCTTAAGTTGCCAAACAACATAACGACACCATATCCTCCCGGGCCCGGGTTTCCTCTTGCTGCTCCGTCCGTAAAAATTGCGATTCCCTTCTTATCCATTTTTTAAAAGTATAAAAAAAGGGCCATCCTTCTGAGATGGCCCCTTAAAAATTATAGCTAAAGCAATGTATTATGCTCTTTTTTTCCTTTTCTTCTTAGCTTTCTTAGCAGGTCTATCTACAATTGTCATCTCATCCACGAGGTGTGTAGCTCCTGCATATTTATCGATTACAAAGAGTACGTAACGAATATCTACATTTATACACTTTTGTAATTCGTCTTCAAAAGAAATATCACCACTCATTGATTCCCAGTTGCCATCGAAAGCGATGCCTATCAGTTCGCCTTTCCCATTGATAACGGGACTACCAGAGTTACCACCAGTAATATCGTTGTTGGTTGTGAAACATACTTTCATAGTACCATCTTCGCCATATCGTCCATAGTCCTTTTTCTCATACAGTTCCTTCAACCTTTCAGATACTACAAATTCATAGTTACCTGGATCTTCTTTTTCCATAACTCCCTTTAGCGTAGTGAAGTATGAATAATATACTGCATCTTTTGGACGATAATCTCCAACTGTTCCGCTAGTCAGTCGCATGGTGGAATTTGCATCCGGATAGAAATTTTTCTCTGGGTGCATCTCAATCAATCCTGCAAGGAATTTGTGGTTTCCATCAGCGATTTTTTGTCCACCAGCCATGGATTCCATTCTCAGCACAGTCATCATATTATAGAATGACTCAACTGCTTTATAAGCAGGATCATTCTCCAGTGTTTCTAAGCTTGGCTTATCAAGAAAAGTATTGTATTTTTCCTGTGAAACCATAAATGAATTGTCAAAATACTCCTCAACATATTTATTAATATCACCATTATATTTAATATCAATATCCTTGATAAATTGGGGTTGATACACAGTATCAATATCTTCATAAAACAGTTTGATCAATGCTGCGCTTATCTTTTTGTCCGTTGGCTGATTATAGTCTTTGTAAAAATCCTTTGATTCTTCACGAAGTGCTGTAACTGCCTGTTGCAAAATTTCCTCATCAATTGAGTCTGCTGAAAGAATGGCATTCAACTCCATAAGTCCAAGACCTGCCTGCACTGTTTCCATTCCATAATAAATACATTCGATCAGGTAGTTATAAGCATGTCCGGCTTCTTTTCCTTCAGCCACGCCTTCTTCAATCATTTTAAGTGTTTCTCCATACTTCTCTATTCTTGCCTCATCAGCATTCACCCATTCGGTGAATTCTTTTTCAATTGCTTCTTTCTTGGCGAGAACATCAAGGGCAAGTAATCCTTTGGTCTGTCCGATTGAGTATTTCCAATAATTACTGGAGCGTGAATGTTTTGAGGCGTACTGAATTCTTACTTTTTGATCAGCCAGCATATCATTCATCATAATTTCCTGCTTTACTCCCCTGATCTTGATTCTGTCAGGATTCTCAACGTCAATAAGACTCTGTACCTCCCATGAAGTCATATACCTATTGGTTCTTCCGGGAAACCCTAATACCATAGCAAAATCATCTTTCTCATAACCATCAATTGATACAGGAAGATAATGTTTTGACTTCAATGGAATATTGTCAGGGCTATAATCTGCTGGCAATCCGTCTGGTCCGGTATATACACGAAACATCGAGAAATCACCAGTATGCCGTGGCCACATCCAGTTATCGGTATCATGTCCGAATTTTCCAATTGATTCAGGTGGCGCACCTACAAGCCTAACGTCGCGATATGTTTCCATTACAAACAAGAAATACCTGTTTCGTTCAAACATTGACCTAACCCTGGCCTCATAATGTGTTCCTTCAGTTGCTTCGTTCTCGATAGCATCCATAACAGTCATCATTGCCATATAGCGTTCCTGACCAACGATCTCGTCAGAAACCGCAGCAAGAACCCTGTCTGTAACCTCTTCCATGCGAATAAGGAAAGAGATTGACTTGCCTTCATTTGGTAATTCTTCATCACGGCTCATGGCCCAAAATCCATCTTTCAGATAATCATGATCAACGCTACTGTGATATTGTATCTCGCCATAACCACAGTGATGATTCGTAAGCAACAATCCATCAGGAGATACCAGCTCAGCGGTACAACTACCACCATCAAGCGCTCCAACAGCGTCTTTCAAGCTGGCATGGTTCACGCTATAGATCTGATCTGCTGTAAGTTCAAGACCCATCTCTTTCATCTCTTCTTCACTAGCTCCTTGAAGAAGACTTAAGAGCCACATCCCTTCATCAGCTTTCACGTTCATTTGCATTGAAAATATCAATGCCATTAAAACAATTAATGTTTTTTTCATTTTATAAATTTTAAATTACTGAATAGCAAACGTCCTTTCACATTCAGCAACAAGTAATTACATTCAATATTTTGAACAAAAAGTAGTGGTCAAAAAACAAAAATACGATATTATTTTATGTAGCTATGTTCTTTGCTTTCAATCAAAAAGATACAAATATTAAAAAATTCTTTTTGAATCTTTAAAAATATGCACAATTTATTTGATTCAAAAACATGTTTAAGGAAAGTATATTTGCAATTGCTCATCTGTCAGGCGGAATGACCTGCGGTGATGAGGCGTGGGTCCAAGCAATTTTATGGCCTTGCGGTGAGCTAAAGTTGGGTAGCCCTTATTCGAGTCCCATGAATAACCCGGGAATTGTTCATTTAACTCTATCATATATTTATCTCGGTATGTTTTTGCGAGGATGGAGGCTGCTGCAATTGATTTATAAATCCCATCTCCCTTGATAATGCAATTATAGGGGATTTCTTTATATGGTTTAAACTTATTGCCATCAACAAGGATGTGCTCCGGCCTTTTGTTAAGCATATCAAGGGCTAGCTGCATAGCCAGGATAGAAGCATTAAGAATATTTATCTCATCGATTTCTTCCGGTGAGACCTGTGCAACGGCGTAATCCAGGGCTTCGTCTTCGATCTTTTGCCTGAGGATTTCTCTTTTTGTGGCACTCAATTTTTTTGAATCATCCAAATCATCCAGGAAAGGATGCGAAGGAAGTATTACGGCTGCAGCAAATACGGGGCCTGATAGACATCCCCTTCCGGCTTCATCACAGCCGGCTTCAATAAGACCTGCTGTGTGATAAGGTTTAAGCATTTTCCTTTAATACGTGCTCGATTGTTTTCCAGAGTTCCTTAGCGGTATTGTCCCAACTGTATAGATTTCTTCTCACTTTTCCTTTTTCAATAAGGCTTTCTCTCAATCCTTCTTCCTTTACCAGGCGTTTCATTCCATCCCGAATGCTTCCAGGACTATCCGGGAAAGCATAAATAGCGGCATCACCCGCAATCTCCGGCAGACTGGTTACGTTTGATGTCAGGATTGGAATCTCACAATTCATAGCTTCTACCAGGGGAATTCCAAAGCCCTCAAAGAAGGGGACAAATGTAAGTGCAAAGGCAGATCCCATCACATCATTCAAGTCCTTAGAGCTGAGGCGGCCTGTGAATCTTACATCATTTTTGAATTTCATCTTTTGAAGCTGCTCTTCCATAGCCTTTGTAAGGAAAAATTTCTTACCAACAATCACCAACTTAAAGTCTCCTTTATGCTCCTGTCTGAATAGCTCAAAGGCTTTCAGCAGATTCCTGATATTTTTCCGGGGGTGAATACTTCCCACAAAAACAAAATAAGGTGCACCACTTGAATATTCTTCCTTAATCTCCTCAATACGCGATTTCTTTACAGGGTAAAAGTTCTTGCTCGCCCCGTTATACACCAGGTCGATCTTATTTTCATCAATATCATAATTATTGATGATGTCTCTTCTCGAAAACTCAGAAACAGTAGCCAGCCGGGTAGCTTTTTTGGCAAATTTCCTGTAGAAGAACCTGTAATAAATACGAGAAATATACGGCAGATCCTTTGGACGGTGAACAAAATTAATATCGTGAATAACAGCACAGGAAGGGATTTTCGACCTCAAGCTGATAAATCCATCGGTAGAAAGAAACATATCTGCATCGATGGATTTCAGTACAGAAGGAATTCTCCACTCCAGCCAGATATACCATAAAATGGGATGACGAGTTGGGGGAGATACAATGATGGGAACAACATTTTCGGCAAAAACTGTTTCCGCACTATATTTCCTATCATAAAGAAAATAGAATGTGTGCTCCGGGTGATCAACAACAATCCTTCTTAGTGTTTCATATGTAAACCAACCTATTCCATCCAGTTTTCCGGGCATCAATAGTCGGGTATTAACCGCTATCTTCATTATTTTAAAAGCTTTAGCTTAAGTACAGAAAAAATCTGTGGCGAACTTATTACATTTGTGTTGAAATAAAAAATATATTTGATAATCTGTTCGCTGGTGTTCATAAATAAGAACTGAATTGAAAAAGAAATTCCTGTCAAATCTAATTCTGCTTGTCTTCCTTAATTTACTAATTAAACCATTCTGGTTTTTTGGTATTGATATCACAGTTCAAAACAGGGTCGGCGAAGTGGATTATGGATTCTATGCCTCTCTGTTTGGTTTTGCCTTTATGATGAATATCCTTCTGGACCTGGGCATCACAAATTTCAATAACAGAAGAATTTCGCAAGATCACAGTTATCTGAATCCTGGATTATCTAAAATCATTCCTCTAAAATTTCTTCTTAGCCTGGTATATGGTATTATTGTCTTCCTGACGGCTTGGTTAATTGGATATGACAGTGTTCAGATCAAGCTTCTTGTTGTACTGGTTTTGAATCAGTTTATAGCTTCCTTCATACTATACTTAAGATCTAATATCAGTGGTTTGCAACTTTTCAGGACAGACAGTTTGTTATCTGTTCTTGACAGGACATTAATGATCATCTTAACAGGGATACTTTTATGGTCGAACATACTTAAGCAGCCCTTCAAAATAGAATGGTTTGTCTACACTCAAACAATTTCTTATACCCTTACCTGCATAATTATACTGCTCGTTGTTAGATACCATTCAGGAAAAATCCGAATGAGTTTCAATCTAACGGAAATGAAGTCATTATTAAAGATGAGTTATCCTTTTGCACTATTAATCCTCCTGATGTCATTTTTCAATCGTGCAGACTCTGTGATGATTGAACGTTTGTTACCGGATGACGGTAAATTTCAGACAGGAGTATATTTCCAGTCATACAGATTATTGGATGCCTTTTCGCAGTTTTCTCTTCTATTTGCCGGTTTGCTGTTGCCGATGTTTAGTAAAATGCTGAAGACAGGGGAAAAAATAGATGAATTGGTTCAAATTGCAATATCCCTGCTACTTACAGTCTCTATAACTGTGGCAGTCATCAGCTACTTTTTTAATGTTAATTTGATCAGCCTATTTTATCACGATGCAGTGGATTCCTCTCCAAAGGTTTTTAGAATTTTAATGATTGGTTACATTGGTATATCCGTGAGCTATGTCTATGGCACCCTACTTACAGCCAATAAAAATCTTAAACAACTTAATATCATAGCCATCATCACAGTAGTAATTAACATTGTTTTGAATTTAATATTAATTCCAAAGTTTAAGGCCATAGGGGCTGCTATCGCAAGTCTTTCAGCCCAAGGTTTCTTCGCGATCACCCAGGTGATAGTATCACACAAGCTTTTCAATCTTAAGATGAAAAAACTATTCATTCCAAGAGTTATTCTCTTTACCATCATAGTTATTTGCACATCCTATTTGACTTTACTGAAGTTAGATTGGATACTTTCATTGCTCATTGTTGCATTTATCAGCATCGCAGCAGCCATTATAACCAGGCTTATTCGTCCAAAGGAGATAATTGAGATTTTACGCGGAAGTGCTGAGTGATAAATGGAATTGGGAGTGAGCTAGAGTGCGGAGCGACTTTAATCTCGTTAGCACCGCATTAACTAAAAGTTTTACCTTACCGGTGCCAAATTCGTATTTCATTGTTTTATTGTCTCTTACAGCATTAATATACGTATATTTATATGTGTATAAATACGTATATCCCTCTCGATTTACCAATCACCCTGGTTCCAGTCACCCTCAGCTATAGTCACCCTCAACTTTAGTCACTCCGAATTCCAGTCACTTCAAACTATATTTCACTTCGAACTACATATTTCATACGCTTTTACACTATATTATTATCTTATCTACTTCTTTTAATGCTTTTTACAATTTGATTTATAGCTTATTTTACACCTCTATAATTATGTATTATTTAATGTTAGAATCTTGTTAATTGTTTAGGCGTGAATTTTCATCGATTCCGTTAAACAATCATTATTTTTAGCCAAACCAAAGCACAAGATATTGGAAACAAAAGGTAAACGTGATGAGAAGCTACTGAGAACGAATCGTGCATCTCTTCTATTCAATCAGCGAGAGAAGGAAGCCCTTGACTTGTATTGTCAAAAATATAAGATCAAAAACAAGTCTAAATTCATGCGTGAGATTATACTTACGGAAGTATTAAAACGATTTGACGAAGACTATCCAACCTTGTTTGAATTTGAAAAACCAAATCTTTTCTACCAGCGCTAATCGCGCACCTATTGGCACAAACTGTAAGATGAACAAGGGAAATGAATTATTTGGAAATCCTGGTCTACAACAGCCAGTTTTTTAAAATTCTTCTACAGCAACCATAATCATTAATAAGCAGCTCTCCTGTTTTAAGTACAATCCTAAATTACCTGTAGTGTATAAATAATTGCTTCAAGCTGCCTCATCTTAATTCTTTTCTTCTGATTTGGAAAATAGACATACCCCTCAACAGTAACAATCCTGCTTCTGGTTTCATCGAAAACAGAATGGCTGACAAAAGGACCTCCCATATAGCCTTTTTCTAATTCCCATAAACCCCTTATTTCCACAATTTTTTTACCATTAATCAACAGGTCATAGACCACAGGAGGATAAATCTCTGCTGTTTTCATGAA
Source organism: uncultured Bacteroidaceae bacterium (assembly GCA_964538375.1). GTDB lineage: Bacteria > Bacteroidota > Bacteroidia > Bacteroidales > JAUUZQ01. Next base: position 37,191 of record CAZIFQ010000022.1, read on the forward strand.
GGAATTTTCTATTGGACCTTTTACATACTTCTTGGTAAACTCATTCCTCTTTTTTAGCAGATTTTCGGTAGAAAGATCGCTTATACTTTCTGCGGGAAATTCGAATACGTGGAGCACCTGGGAAAAATCCGGTGTTTCAGTGGATACAGAACTATAATTTTCACCGGATATATCAATATTATATCCTCTTGGGATTGCCAGTCGAATTTGATGGTTCTCAGACATCAACTTCTGTATTTCAAGATCCTTTGTTGCAATATATGTGTCGGCTAACCTCTGCCTGTCATATTGAATTAAAAAAATTTCAATCTTTCTTTCATTATCCATGATTAGCTGATTGATCTCATCATTGCTTCCAGCTTCCATCTGAATAACTATTTGTGGCTTTGCCCATACATCCTTTCGAAATCTAATAACTGGCTCCTCTCTCGTCTTATTAATAGTAACGAGAACTATAGATCTGTGAAAACGGAAAAGCTTGTCGAATGAAGCAGCAGTAATATGCGAGACATCAAATAAAGGTTCTGACTGCGGAAGAGCCGGAATTTCCTTCTTCAAGATATTTTGCAGCGATTCCCCAGATTGACTTTCCCAGGCAAATTTATCCATAACAACCAATACTTCCCCAGCTCCCCCTGTTACATTGGGTAGTATCCTTCCTGAATTGGAACCAGGAGAAACGGTAGAATCACATGAGCAAAGGAAAACAAATACAGAAACAATAACTAGTGATAGATTTTTCATCTCTTACATATTTATATCATGTTATATTCTAAAACGGAAAACGTGACAATCAAGTATAAAAAAACCTGTTTCATTGAAACAGGTTCATTTATTACATTTACTTAAGTTTATTCATCTCCGTTCTCAATCTTACCTTCACTCTCATCTTCAACGGTAGCATCATCTTTAGTAGCTTTTTTAAATTCCTTCATGCCCTGCCCAATACCTCTCATCAATTCAGGGATTTTTCGACCACCGAATAAAAACACAATCGCAACAACAAGTAATATAATTTGCCAGGGACCAACCATTCCTAATAATACAAAAGCTTCCATATTCTTATTTTTTATGCAAAGTAAAATTAAACAATTATTTTAACCAATAAACATTTTAATCGGATAGATTTCTCCTCCAGATTTATCACCGTCATTTAAATATGCCAATAATATCATTTAAATTGGCATACAATAACAAGCTCAGCAAGATAACCATCCCAATAATTTGCGCATATTCCATAAATTTATCTCCCGGTTTCCTGCCAGAAATAATTTCGTATAGAAGAAACATTACATGACCCCCATCCAGCGCAGGAATTGGCAACAAATTCATAATCGCCAGCATAATACTTAAAAATGCCGTAAGGTTCCAAAAGCTTTGCCAATCCCAAAATGGAGGGAAAATGCTTCCAATTTTTATAAATCCTCCCAAAGACTCATGAGCTTTATATTTTTTGGGCTTAAATAACATGGATAGGGATTTCAAATAAGTGCGGGATGTATTCCAACCTTTTACTATACCTGCGGGGATGGCCTCAAAGAAAGTATATTTCATATCCACTGATTCGTAATAGTGGAACGCATCAAGATTAGCCATGATACCAATCATACCTTCTTCATTTGTGCTAAGAGGTATGATAAGAGTTTCATTTTCCCTCTCAACTGTCATGGTAAATTCCAGGTTAGGTTTCCCTGATATTTGTGATTGAAATTCATCATAAAAAGAAATAGGCTCACCATTCAATTCTACGACCCTATCTCCCGGCAAAAGTCCAGCTTTTTCGGCTGGCATATCTATAATTGTCTCATAAATATCAAATGGAAATCTTGGGGTAACCAGGAGCGTCTCACTTTTAAGTAAGCTTGGGAGGATCGCATCATCTACTGTGATCTTCACTATTTCTCCACCCCTGTCTACTGTAATTTCATTTGCTTCATTAATAAGCAAATCATGTGCAACTGATGTCCACCTAAGCACTTCAGCATCATCAAGTTTCAGGATTTTATCACCATTTCTTAATCCAATTTCTTGTCCAATACTGTTCGTAACAATACCATTTTCCAGGTTGGCCAGGGGTACATACTTCTCTCCCCAAATAAATGCTACCATTATAAATAACACGATAGCAAGTAAAAAATTTACCATAACTCCGCCGAGCATAATCAATAGTCTCTGCCATGCTTTCTTTGATCTGAATTCCCATGGCTTTGGAGGAAGTTTCATGGCCTCTTTATCCATAGACTCATCTATCATACCGCTGATCTTCACGTAACCACCCAGGGGCAACCATCCAATACCATATTCTGTTTCTCCAATCTTTTTCTTGAAGAGGGAAAATCCCGCGTCAAAAAACAGGTAGAACTTTTCTACACGTGTCTTGAATGCTTTTGCAAGCAAGAAATGGCCCATCTCGTGCAGCACGATAAGAATCGACAAACTCAATAACAACTGTCCTACTCTAACTAATATATCCATTCTCTAATTTATATAAAATGTTGCGCAGTCTCTCTTCCTTTCTTATCAGATTCAACCAGATCTTCCAATTGTGGATTTTGAATAAAGATTGACTTTGCAAGCGTTTGTTCAATAATTTCTGAGATTCTCAAAAAACTTATTTTCTCTTTTAAAAACGCATCAACAGCTATTTCATTGGCAGCATTCATAATACAGGGCCAATTACCTCCCTTTTCCATGGCTTCAAAAGAGAGTGCAAGATTACGAAAAATTTTCGTATCCGGCGATTGAAATGTCAAATTTGGGTACTCAGTGAAATTCAAGCGCTTAAATCCAGAAGACAAGCGCTCTGGGAAGCCCAGTGCAAATTGAATTGGTAACCTCATATCCGGAGGTCCAAGTTGTGCTTTAACTGAGCCATCGATAAACTGCACAAATGAATGTACGATTGATTGCGGGTGAATAACGATCTCAATTTGTGAAGGTTTCAGACCAAAAAGCCACTTTGCCTCTATCACCTCAAACCCCTTATTCATCATGCTTGCCGAATCAACTGTAATTTTTGGTCCCATGCACCAATTCGGATGTTGTAATGCATCCTCAGCAGTAACCTTTTTAAGTTCTTCGATACTTTTGTTAAGAAAAGGTCCTCCCGAAGCCGTAAGAATTACCTTTTCGATGTTTTTTAAACGCTCTCCCATTAAAGATTGGAAGAGAGCGGAATGCTCAGAATCGACTGGTATAATTGCTACGCCTTTTTCCTTTGCAAGCTTCATGACCATCTCTCCCGCAACCACCATTGTTTCCTTATTGGCCAACGCAATATTCTTTCCTGCTTTAATGGCATTAATGGTAGGTTTCAATCCGGCAAAGCCAACCATGGCAGTCAATACCATGTTAATGGATTCCATTTCAACCACCTGTTCCAACGCCTCATCCCCACAAAATACCTTGATGGGCAGATTTGCCAGTGCTTCGCTGAGCGCCTTATAATGCTCTTCATTGCCAATCACAATCGCATTAGGAACAAATTCAAGGGCTTGCTTAATAAGAAGTCCCAGGTTATTCTGCGCAGAAAGAACTTCAACACTGAATTTGTCTGAATGGTCACGTATCACATCTAATGCCTGGGTACCGATAGAACCGGTTGAGCCCAGGATGGCTATCCCTCTTTTCATTGGCTAGAAGACTATGTATTTAACCGGGTCAAGGGGAACACCGTTATGCCACAATTCGAAATGTAAATGGGGTCCTGTGGTTAACTCCCCGGAATTACCAATGACTGCAATTGCATCTCCGGCATCTACCTGCAAACCTTCGCTCTTGAAAAGTTCGGCACAGTGCTTATATACTGATATCAAATTATTATCATGCTGAATTTGAATGACATAGCCGGTCTCCAGTGTCCATGCTGCCAGCGTTACAGTCCCATCCAGAGTTGATTTAACTACTTCATTTGGCCCGGCAACCAGATCTACACCGTAATGGTTTTCAAGCACATTAAAAGAGTTAGTGATTATTCCTTGCACCGGGGTAAAAAAATGTAATTCACTAAGGTTTTTCCCGTTCCCTGTTGGCTCAATAACGCTTAACCTGAATTGCTCTTCTGCCTCGACTTGTTCCCTGAGAATTGAATCGTTTTCCGACCTGGTGAATACAATATCTTCCTGTCCAAGCAAGGTTGTGGTATCGTTCAGGTAATTCTCAGGCATTTCACCATTGACAATCCGGTTAATATTCTGAAAGTACTGGTCACGCATGGCCAATTCCCTCTCAATGGAATCCAGCTTCATGGCATTCTGACGAATATGATGACTCATCATAGCATCGGGATAACCGGGTATAAATTCCTTGATGGGTGTATAGGCAATTACCGAATAAACTATTGCAATCACAAGGATCAAAATAAATCCTCCGATGGCAAAAATATTTAGCCGTGAAAGTCGCACAAAACCCACTTCTTCAAAAGTGTCCTCATTCAGCACCACCAGGCGGTACTTATGCATCAACTTTCGAAGAAAACGGTTCTTCTTTTTATCGTTTTTCTTCCCCATGAAATTTTAATAGGTGACAAAGATAATAAAAGTAAGTGACTAGAGTAAGCTTGAGTGAACTAGAGTGGAGAGTTGGGGTCAGAATTTAAATAATGGAAGAACATCTTCCCTTACATACTTTTGTCCACGTTCGCTTTCAAGGTAAGATTCACGGAAAAGGGCTTCATTCTCATCGTTGTACAACTCCATATGCACCAAGGTCCACGGACGATATATAGATGTCCATTCATCTGGATTGTCCATATTATGGGAGTACATGCGATTGATAAGACTGGTAGTTAAACCAGTAAACAGCTTATCATGCTCTTTTGCGTAAAGTACGTATACTTTAAAAATCATACCGGAACATTATTGTCAATGAATAAAATTAACTAATAATGTGGTATGTATGGCGTTTGATTTTACAGTTATGGTTAGTTTTTGACCAATCAAGCAAACGAGGGTGTTATCATAGTTCAAGGATGAACCAATGCTAAATACAAGTTTTTTCTTTCATCCATCTACTTCAGTTCAATACCCACCGGACAATGATCTGAACCCAGCACTTCATTTAGAATAAAAGCGTCTTTCAGGGAAGACAGATAAGATTCAGAAACAAGAAAATAATCGATTCTCCAGCCAACATTCTTCGTCCTTGCTCCTGCCCTATAGCTCCACCACGAATAGCGTTCGGATGAATCGGGATAGAAATGGCGAAAGGTGTCTGTAAGTCCACCTTTTGTATGACGGTCCATACCATCAATTTCTTCCTGCATAAAACCCGCACTTTTGTTATAATTTGGCTTTGGACGTGCCAGGTCAATGGCTTTATGTGCTACATTAAAATCACCACAAACAATTACTGGCTTTGCAAGCTCCAGGTTCTTCAGGTAAGCGTAGAAAGCAAGGTCCCATGTCTGACGATAATCCAATCTCTTTAATTCATTGCCTGAATTGGGAACATACACGTTTACCAGGAAGAATTCTGCATATTCCAGGCAAAGAACGCGTCCTTCCATATCATGTTCAGAAATACCAATATCCCTGGATACGCTTATCGGTTCCGTCTTTGATAACACTGCCGTTCCTGAGTATCCCCTTTTCTCTGCAGAATTCGAATACACATGAACACCATCCATTTTCAACGACACCAGAACCTCAGCCACCTGTTCATCCTGTGCTTTGGTTTCCTGCAGGCACAAAATATCGGGAGCTATATGTTCATAGTCTTTAAAGAAGTCTTTTTTCGCAACGGCTCTCAGTCCGTTGACATTCCAGGAGATCAGTTTCATTCTCTTTTTCTTTTCCTAAAAGTAAAATTTATTTCAGAAAAATAACAAAAGCTGAGCGAACTTTTAATACCCTTAATATTTTAGCAAGATGTTTATGATGAAAATGGTTGTGGAACCAACGAACTAAAGAAAAATAATTTATAAGACAATTATAAGACCCTAATTAAATGAAATACTTACTTTTGATATATATTACTTCGCATTAATGTCACTAACAATTGCCCTGATATTATCTGTCGTATTGCAATTTGCTACAGCAATTATTGCCCTAACCCTTATAAGGAGGACTAAAAATAATATTGCCTGGTGGCTCATTTCAGTGGGTTTTGTATTAATGGCAATTCGCAGGCTCATAGAATTGTTTGAGGCCTTTGCCATGGATGGCGACTTGACCATCGGCCTTCTCAATAGCTGGATTGGAGTATTCATCTCGGTATTAATGCTTGTCAGTCTTAGTTTTATTAAACGGATCTTTAACATTCAAAAGCGATTTGATGAGTTAAAGAAAAAAAATGAGGCCAAGATTTTTACAGCCATTCTGAGAACTGAAGAAAACCAAAAACAACAGTTCTCCAAAGAATTGCATGACGGTCTTGGTCCCTTACTTTCCTCCGTAAAAATGGCCATATCAGGTGTACTAAACATGAAGAAGTCTGAAAATAGCCTTAAAATCCTGGTAAATGCAGAACATTTAATTGATGAATCCATTGAAACTGTTAAAGAAATCTCCAATAATCTAAGCCCTCATATTCTGGACAATTTTGGATTGCTCAGGGCAGTTAAATCGTTTATAAATAAACTACAGAATAGCAGCAATCCCGAAATTTCATTTACCAGTAACATTGAAAATGAAAGGTTCACATATAACATTGAGACTGTTGCTTACCGCATTACATGCGAGTTGATTACAAATACATTAAAGCATGCTGATGCGCAAAATATTTTCCTGGATATACTTGTAGAGGACAGTATTTTAAAAATAAAATACATGGACGACGGAAAGGGATTTGATTATACAGATGATATAAATGAGAAACATGGTTTGGGGCTAATGAATATCCAATCCAGGATTAAGTCTGTTCAGGGCAGTTGCCAGATTTTTACAAAACCGGATGAGGGATTCAATATCAATATTGCAATAAATATAAATTAGATGCGAAGATACTCCATTGCGCTTGTTGATGATCACAAATTATTCAGAGAGGGTTTAAAAATGCTCCTGGAGAACCTGGACTATATCGAAAAAGTGGAAGAAGCTGAAAATGGTCGGGATTTTTTAAACTTACTTGAAAATTATCAACCGGATATTGCATTCATAGATATAGAGATGCCGGAAATGGATGGGATCACAGCCACAAGAGAAGCATTAAAACTGCATCCTGACCTGAATATTATAGCACTTTCAATGTACGGTGACGAGAATTATTACACCAAAATGATTAACGCAGGCGCAATGGGTTTTGTGCTTAAAAACTCCGGTATGCAAGATATTGAAGCTGCAATCAAGAATGTGATCATGGGTGATAATTACTTTTCTCAAGAAATATTAAAGCGGCTGATCAATGGAATTGGGAAGAAAAACCGCAGTCCAAAATCAGATGAGTTAACGGAAAGAGAAGAGGAAGTTCTATTCCATATTTGTAAAGGATTATCCAACCAGGAAATAGCTGATAAGCTATATCTTAGCAAACGTACAATTGATAAACACCGGGAAAACCTGCTCAGCAAAATCAATGCAAAGAATACTGCAGGATTAGTTATTTATGCTGTTAAAAAAGGGATCGTTGAAGTTTGAATTTCAAATACGCCTATAGACGTATTTTACGTATAAAAACTTATTTTTCATATTACGCTTAAAGGCTGTTTAACAGACCTTCTCCTGTCGCTAATTTGCTTCATTATTGATTCCTTTCAAAATGAAGCAAATAAATCAAAGCATACTGGCAATTCTTGTATTTTCAGGACTATTTTTTTCTGAAGATATACAGGCCCAGTTAAATATTGATGCTCAACTTCGTTCCCGCTTTGAAATACGTGATGGATACAGGCAACTTGCGCCTGATGGATCTTTCCCCGTTATGTTTGTTTCACAACGTACCCGACTTTCCATTAGCTATGAGTCAGAAAATTTAAAATTAAAATTCACACCCCAGGATGTCAGGATCTGGGGAGACGAACAAATTGCAAATTCGACTGGTATATATGGTGACAACGCTTCCCTTGATCTTCTTGAAGCTTTTGCAGAAATTAAACTGGGAAAGCTGGGTTGGATTTCAGTGGGTCGACAGCAATTGGTTTACGATTCTCAAAGACTGCTTGGCGCAAGAAACTGGAACCAGAACGGACTAGCGTACGATGCCCTTATATTCAAAAAAAACATCAACAAGTGGAACCTTCATGCAGGCGGTACCTGGAATACTTCAGGGGATTCGCCAATAGACAACCTATACTTGCCTGAACGGATTAAAACACTAGACTATTTATGGATAAACTATGCCTTGAATGAGTCATTAAATATTTCGTTTTTGCACATCGCCTCTGGATCAACTGAATCCGATAGTACACGCAAGCTAAACTTCAGACAGACAACCGGTTTATCAGCAACATACAAAAGTGAAAAGCTAAATTTCAAAAGCAATACTTACTACCAATATGGTAAAAACAACCAGGGAATAAGAATGAATGCCTTTCTGTGTGACGCAGATTTATCCTATAAGTTTCAATGGTGGAATATAGGATTGGGTACTAGCTATCTGTCTGGTGATAGCAATCCCGGCGACAATACCGATCACTTGTTCAATGTGCTGTATGGTGCAAGACACAGGTATTTTGGTAATATGGATTATTTCAGAGATTTCTCAAAGCACACAAATGAAGGGGGCCTGAGCGATATATACGGATACTTTGATATTAAGTTCCCCCATAAAATCTCCCTCAACAATACTACACACTATTTCTCCCTGGCAAAGACAAATTCACTCACACCACCTGACAAACAACTGGGCATTGAAAACGATATTACCCTCACATTTAAACTCAATAAGTGGTGCGCAATTAAGGGTGCTTATCTGTTTTTCCTTCCTTCACCTGCCTTGAATACACTTCAATCGGTTCCGGTGAGCAAATTCTCGCAGTATATCTATTTGGAATTGACAATCAAACCCTCTTTCATTTAAACAAAATATAAACTTCATAAACAAAAGGTCATGAAACTATCTCATTGTATTTATTTTGTAATTGCCACCTTGCTATTTTCGTCTTGCGCTTCCAAGCAACAGAAAGAAAATACGCTTAATTTTTCAGGGGCTTTTGCTTTGTATCCATTGGCGATTAAATGGTCTGAAGAGTACCAGAAAGAGCATCCCGATGTCAGGTTTAACATCTCTGCCGGAGGAGCCGGGAAAGGAATGGCAGATGCCCTTTCTGGTACTGTTGACCTCGGAATGTTTTCGCGGGAGATTGAGCCAACGGAGAAAGAGAAAGGGATTTGGTGGGTCGGCTTATGTATTGACGCGGTCATTCCTACCATTAGCGCTGATAATCCTTATAAAGATCAATTGCATGAAAGAGGACTCACAAAAGAAGAATTCAGAGCAATTTTTATTGATGGAACAATAACGGACTGGAGTACGATCTTGCAGCTTGATGAGCCATGCAATATTGAAGTTTATACCAGGTCCGATGCCTGTGGTGCAGCAGGTACCTGGGCGTCCTACCTGGGAGGAAAACAGGAAGACATAAAAGGTGTTGGGATATACGGTGATCCAGCATTAGCTGAAGTCGCAATGAAAAATTATAAAAGTATTGCATACAATAATAATGCCTTCATATATGATGTAAATACTGGCTTGAAAAGACCTGGAATTGAAACTATTCCGATTGATATTAATTCAAATGGAATGATTGATCCAGAGGAAGATTTCTATACTACGTTCGACGCATTATTAAAAGCCATTGGAGAGGGTTATTATCCTTCACCTCCTGCACGAGAACTTTATTTTGTTGCTAAGGGCAAACCCATCAAAGAATCCACACTTTCATTTATTAAATGGACCCTTACCGATGGGCAGCAGTTTGTTAAAGAGGCCGGATATGTTCCAATAACTCAAGAAAAAATCGATCATTATTTGAAAAAATTAGAAACCAAATGATCCTAAAACGCATTATTTTATATAAGCTATCATCCGCCTGGATGGTTGCGGCTTTGGCCCTTATTCTTTCATTTCCTTTTTTTATAGGTATTGCACTATATATTAAGGCGGTCCCACTTTTTGATATTCAATCTGTTCCTCAACTGATTACATCATCAACATGGTCTCCATCAGAAGGAAAATTCGGGTTCAGTTCCTTTATCTTCAGTTCATTCTATGTTACTATTTTGTCTTTCATTTTTGCTGCGCCTGTCTGTTTATTAGCTGGCATTTATCTAACCCAGTTTGCTTCACAAAAATTGGTCTCCTTCATGCTTCCGGTTATTGATATTTTGGCTGGAATTCCATCTGTAATCTATGGTATGTGGGGGATTCTGGTTATCGTACCATTTGTCAGGAAAGTGGTGGCTCCTTTAATAAACATTGATTCGCCCGGCTACTCAATTCTTGCCGGGGGGATTGTCCTGGCTGTTATGTGTGTGCCTTATATGCTGAATATGCTTATTGAAACATTCAATACTGTGCCTACTGGAATCAAAGAGGCATCACTGTCTCTTGGCGCTACTTCATGGGAATCAATAAAGCATGTGGTGATACGCAAGAGCTATCCGGGAATAATCTCTGCATTTGGACTAGGAATTGCGAAAGCATTTGGTGAGACTCTTGCTGTTATGATGGTGGTTGGAAATATGGTTCAACTCACATTTAACCCATTTAAATCCGGGTATCCACTTCCCGCACTTATTGCCAATAACTACGGGGAAATGCTTTCAATTCCAATGTATGATTCTGCATTGATGTTTGCAGCATTGATCTTGTTGATTGTGATACTAATTATCAACCTCTTTTTCAGATATTTCATCTATAAAACTCAAAGATCATGAACAAAAGAAAAAGATTTGAAGAGTCCTTCTTTAAAATTTTGTCAGGCTTTGCGGGGTTTTCCTTAATTGCGATTCTGGGTTTTATTATTCTGATTATATTCATAAAAGGATTTAATGCCTTGTCCCTGGATATGATCATAAAAACGCCGAAAGGGGGATATTACTACGGGGGCGAAGGTGGCATTTTAAATGCAATTATCGGATCATTATACATTGCATTTGGAGCAACGTTTATTGCAATTCTATTGGGGATGCCTGCTGCATTATACATCAATGTTCATTTAGTAAGGTATAAGCGTACACAAAATACCATCAGATATTTTCTTGATGCGCTATGGGGGATCCCTTCAATTGTTTATGGTGCCTTTGGATTCACACTTATGCTGGCACTTGGCTTAAACGCGTCGCTGCTTGCAGGGATCATTACTGTTGCGCTATTGATAACACCGATATTAATAAGAACTTTTGATGAAGTTTTATCAACCATCCCAAAAGGGTTGCATGAAGCTGCCCTGGCTCTTGGTTCCACACGTACCGAGATGGCCTTCAAAGTAATGATGAAGCAAGGGTTTTCTGGCTTTATAACGGCAGTCTTACTGGCATTTGGAAGAGGAATTGGCGATGCTGCATCGGTATTATTTACAGCAGGATACACTGATTTAATCCCAACCAATCTCGACGAGCCGGCAGCAACCTTGCCTTTAGCTATATTTTTTCAACTTAGTTCACCTATTCCCGAGGTAAGGGAAAGAGCATATGCAGCGGCTATAATTCTTACAGTTATCATTTTAATAATCAGTTTGTCGGCAAGAGGTTTTTCTAAAAAAATGGCACGGAAAATAAATAAATAATACAATCATGGATACACTCATATCAGAATATGAAACGAAACTAAATACAACAGTTTCCGGAAAAGAAGAAGAGGAAGCAAATTCTATTTTTAGAATAGAAGACTTAAATGTATATGCAGGGGAACAACATATATTAAAAAATATCAACCTGACAATACCCAGGAATAAGATAACAGTATTACTAGGCCCTTCTGGTTGCGGAAAGACAACATTGCTTAAATCCATGAACCGCTTAACTGATTTATACAAGGAACTTGTCGTCAGTGGAAACATTTTTATAGAAAACGATGAAATTTTACATACAAATAAGAACGTTCCTCTTATCAGGCAGAAAATGGGTCTGCTTTCTCAAAAACCATATCCCTTGCCTGTTTCCATCTATAAAAATGTGGCCTACGGCATTAAACTTAAGGGCGTGAAAAACAAAAAGCTCCTTGATTTCAATGTGGAAAAGAAATTGAGGGAGGTTGGATTGTGGAACGAGGTCAAGGACCGGCTGCACCATTCTGCTGAATGCCTTTCTATAGGACAACAACAAAGGCTTTGCCTGGCACGAGGACTGGCAGTAAAACCCAGAATTATCCTGGCGGATGAGCCAACATCAGCGTTGGACCCGGTATCAAGCAAAATAATAGAAACCCTGTTCAGAGACCTAAAAAAACACTATACCATTATCCTTGTGACACATGTGATGAGGCAAGCCCAGCGTTTAGCTGATCATGTTGTTTTTATGAACTATGGAGAAATTATTGAACAAGGTCATCCCAACGATGTTTTCAAAAATCCTACAACTCCCCAGATGAAAGAATATATGATTGAAGGGAATTAAGCCAAAGGCCAATAAGTTAGGTGGCTGTGTGAGAATGTCTTCGGGCGTAATATTCTATCGAACAACTTGAGGAGGAGTAATAAGAAAAGTAAAGAAGTGAAAACTTAGGGTGCACTACAATTTTCATTTCTTGAAGTAGCAGGAATAGTGAAATTTCTATCATCGATTTGAGAGAGGATAATAATAAAATTGTTATTTTGTATCATGAATGTATTTCTTTTGTCCCTGATCATTTTTGTGATCGCGGTATTGATGACCATGACTGGTCGCGGAGGAGGTAACTTTTATGTGCTGGCCCTGGCTTTTTCAGGGATTGGCATGCATACGGCAGCCACAACAGGTCAGTTTATCCTGATCATATCATCTCTTGCGGCCACTATTTTATTTGGGAAAAGAAAGATCACCGACTGGAAGCTGGTTCTTTTCATTGGCAGCCTTAGTCTGTTTGCAGCTTTTTTCGGAGGGATGTTGTCGGGAATGTTCCAGGATAAATGGCTAAAGATTATCTTTGCCGGGTTTATATTCCTGGCATCCCTGCTAATGCTAAAATCCGGGGAAAATGAAAGTAACTCCACCAGCACTCCAAAAATGAATTACTTCCTTGTGGTTCCGGTGGTGTTACTTACCGGATTTGTTTCCGGAATGGTTGGTATTTCCGGGGGTTCCTTTCTCGTGCCATTGATGATTCTGGCACTTAGAGTGCCTGTCCATGTAGCCATTGGAACTTCCACCACACTGGTGTTGATCATAGCTTCCTCGGGATTTCTCGGGCACCTCACCTCGGGACATTTTGACTATCGATTGGCATTGCCCCTCGCAATAGCCGGATTGGTGGGTGGGATTCTGGGAGCCCGTCTGACTTTCAAATTCAAACCAAACAAAATAAAGGTACTGTTTGCTGTTACTTCTTTTGTGGCAGCCATTCTGATGCTGATTAACGCCATCCAGATCAAATGAAAACTCTATTTACCTTTGAAAAGTTAGCCTCGAACATTGATTTTACAGTTAGACGTGTCAAATCCAAACGATGGATTTCAAAACATTTCTGAATTAGACCATCCAAAGGAATTTCAGACGCAAACTGAAATTAAAGAACCTATTACATGATACGGAAATAATTGACATTATTGTAAACAATATTGAATTGGCTGTCAGCTATTTTTTGTACTTTTACTTATAGTTAACCTCTGCTTTGAAGTTATCTGAATTTAGAATACCCTTCCTATATAATACTCCCCATTTCCTGTACCAAAGGCGTCGTTTGTTAAGTTAAACATT
>CAZIFQ010000023.1:0-49589 GCA_964538375.1 uncultured Bacteroidaceae bacterium
AATATGAAAAACAAATAGAAATTCAGAAAACAAAGAGTTTTCTGTCAGGCACTAACTAGAGTAATGTAATAATGAAATAAAAAATATGTCAACAAAATTATTTGATCTAAGCGGAAAAACCGCGCTGGTAACTGGCGCTACACATGGGCTTGGGATGGCAATAGCCACCGGGTTAGCGGAGGCAGGAGCGAAAATTATTGTGAATGATATTTTCGAAGATAAGCTTGCAGAGGCGAAAAAAGAGTATGCCGCAAATGGAATAGAGATAAGCACCTATTTTCTGAATGTGACAGATGAAGAAGCTGTTGAAAAGATGCTTCCGCAAATTGAAGCAGAATGCGGTCCTATCGATATTCTTGTCAACAACGCTGGTATCATTAAGCGGATCCCTATCCTGGAAATGAAAGCTTCCGAGTTCAGGGAAGTCTTGGATATAGATCTTACCGGTCCATTTATTATGTCTAAAGCCATTGTACCCGGTATGATTAAGCGCGGGGGTGGGAAAGTAATAAACATGTGCTCCATGATGAGTGAACTTGGCAGAAATACAGTTTCTGCCTATGCAGCAGCCAAGGGTGGGTTGAAGATGCTCACCAAGAGTATGGCAACAGAATGGGCAAGACATAATATTCAGGCCAACGGTATAGGACCTGGCTATTTTGCTACTAGTCAAACAAAATCCATACGTGCAGACGGACATCCTTTCAATGAGTTTATTATTGATCGCACTCCAGCAGGAAAATGGGGGGATCCTCGTGAGCTTTCTGGAGCAGCAATTTTCCTCGCTTCAGATGCCTCAAATTTTGTAAACGGGATTGTTGTTTACGTGGATGGAGGAATATTAGCGACGATTGGTAAACCAAGTAACGAAAAATAATTATATATTTGTTAATAGAAATCCGGGTTCATTTCATTTATCACTTCGCGATAATGTTAGTAATTGGTTAGTTAGCAGGATCCGGATTTCTTTCTTCCAAATACTTATATCATGAAAAATATTTTTAAATCTTCACTCCTTCTGGTTGCTGCCCTTATGATGATGGGTACTACCTCATGTACTGTGCAAGAATCTTCTCCTGAAAATGGAATTGGCTTGCAGCTATGGTCTGTTAAAGACGATATGAAAAAAGATGCTGTTGCCACCATCAAAGCTGTCGGTGCAATGGGATATGATTTCGTAGAGACGGCAGGTTATGGCGACGGAAAAATGTATGGAATGGATCCACTGGAATTCAAAGCCCTCGTTGAAGAGAATGGCATGAAATTCCTTGGAGCTCATACCGGACAACCAATACCCGACTCAGGTAAGTGGGAAGAAGTCATGGCCTGGTGGGATGTTTGCATTGCAGCACACAAAGAAGCTGGGGTAATTTATATCGTTCAACCATTTATGGGTGGATCAGGATATGAAAGTATAGAAGGACTGCAAGCATACTGCGACTACTTCAATGCTGTTGGAGAAAAATGTAATGAAGCAGGAATTCGTTTTGGATATCACAACCATAACCATGAATTCGAAGAACTTGAAGGTCAGGTAATTTATGACTACATGCTGGAAAATACAGAGCCGGAGAAAGTCATGTTCCAACTCGACCTCTATTGGATCAATAATGGTGGCGGAGTTGCTACAGAGTATTTCACTAATTACCCCGGACGTTTTTACTCATTCCACATCAAAGATGAAAAAGAGCTGGGCGAAAGCGGTGAGATGGATTTCCAATCAAGCTTCGATATGGCTGAAACAGCAGGTGTTCAATACAATGTTGTTGAAGTAGAAAGATATAACTTCGAACCACTTGAAAGCGTTGAGAAAAGCTTAGAGTATCTGAAAGAAATTGGATTTGTGAAGTAGAACTAGAAACAAAAGTTTTTAAAAATGGCTGTCTGATAAGGGCAGCCTTTTTTGTAGCTTTGGGAAAAGCAGAGAAGCATGGCAAATAGAATAAAATACTCAGCGGAAGAACTCATGAAGCTCAGGGAAGCGATTGAGCTTCTTGAAAAGTATAAATACAGCGATGTATTTGGGGATATTTCCGGTACGCTTCAAAAGGTGCTCGATTTCATCGAGATTAATTTAGGAAGGGAGTCCGGGGAAAGTTATGATTTTATCAGTCCGGAAAAGCAGCCACACATCAAGGGATCCGAATACCTGGCGGGTATCATTGAAGCCATCAAATCAAAAAAGGTGTTGCGCTTGTATTACCAGCCCTTTTATGAAGACAAGCCCTATTACTCCGATATTCACCCTTATCTTCTCAAGGAATACAAACGCCGCTGGTACTTGATCGGACTGAATGATTTTAAGGAGCAGCTGCGCACTTATTCACTTGATAGAATTCGTGATATCGAGGAATCAGATATTGATTACAAGCAAAAACAATTTTCAGCAGCAGAATATTTTAAGAATTCAATCGGAATCATTTCTCCACCCGGTGAGCCACCTTTAATAAAAATTGCCATTCAAAAAACCCAGGCACAATATGTTATTACCCAGCCCTGGCATGAAAGTCAAAACATCGATTCCGAAACGGAAGAGGAAGTAGTATTCAGTTTCAAACTGCATCCAACCTACGAATTCAACTCCCTACTGCTGAGCTATGGCAAGGATGTAAGAGTAATTGAACCAGAGTCACTTATTGAGCTTGTAAAAAGTCAGTTAGAAGAGATGCTGGGGTATTACAGTGGGCAGTAATCCGTGGACAGATTTACAAATTGATGGGTTCTGCAGAGATGGATATCTCTTGCTTACGGTCTTTCATGTCAGCTTTGAAAGCAAATTCATCATGGTAGATGAAGGCGCCTTTTAACACTTCGTTTTCCTCATCTGAGCTGCTAAGGAAGAGTCCGTATTTGTTGCAATCGTTCCCGGTTTTTCCTTCTACAATGAGTTTGAAATATCTTCCGGAGTACGCCGGTAATTTTTCGCCCTGATCTGCAGTAAACGGACCGAAAGTCACCCAACTGTTATCGATAGTAGGCTCTTCAGCAAATAGTTCTTCCTGCAATAAGGTTCCTGTGCTTGAAACATATTTTATCTCTTCATCGATGGTAGTCAAATGAATACATCCTGTTCCACCATAAATCTCAAATTCAGTATTAGTTTCCCACAGTCCTTTGGAGTCATCATTTGCTCCACCACAGTCGGGATCAAAAACGCGTACATAAAATGAATTTTGATGATTTTCGGGAATAACAAAGAAAATTGTCTGGCAGAAGCTTTCCGGCTCAATATCGGTCTTAGACATATTTCCAAAAGTAGCCAACATATCCATATTCATTCCCTCTTCAGCATACTCCTGGGAGATGATTGTGAGACATCCTGAAAACAGGATTAGTATTGTAATGAGATATTTCAACCGTCTTTTTTATGCAAGTTATGTCATAATCATATGAAACAGAAATAATTTAGCATTTATTTGTTGATAAACAGCATTTTTTAATGGACGTATGTCAATTTATTGATGACAAACATTGTTTTTCTAAACAAGTTCACATCCTCTCCATTCGCTGTGTTAGCCGGGCTTCAGGTCTCTGCAAACACATATAAAAGCTGTAAATTTTGGGAAGTAATTGTGAATGAATAAGTTTTCCTCGCTTTGTACATAAACTATTTATCTATAATATATTTCCGTGTACGTTAACGTTATTGCAAAAATCGTCTTATATTTGCTTCGTGAACGTACACGGATATCTTCAAGTCAAATGAGTGAAAAACCGGTAAAAAAGATAACTGTAAAAGATATCGCTGCTGAAGCAGGTGTATCTATCGGTACGGTAGACCGCGTACTTCATAACAGAAGTGAGGTAAAAGATGAGACTCGCAAAAAAGTGCTGGCCATCGTTAAGGAACTGGAATATACCCCCAATATCCTGGCAAAATCGCTGGCGAAAAGAAAGCAAACAAATATCGCCATTGTCATACCTGATTCCAGCGACAACAATCCCTACTGGGAGATTCCTATTCAGGGAATAAAACTGGCTGCTGAGAAATTGCAGAGTTATAATACTGAAGTCAATTACGCCTTTTTCGATGCATCAAGTGAAGAATCCTTCAAGGAGGTGTTGATGAAAGTATATATGTTGAACCCTGATGGCATAGTCCTCAACCCGGTTTTCAAATCTACAACGCTCGAATTCATTAAAAATTTCAAAAAAAGAAATATCCCCTACGTATTCATTGATGTGAATCTTAAAGGTGTTGACAAGCTTGGGTATTTCGGACAGGATGCCGAACAAAGCGGAATGGTGGCTGCTCGCCTGATGAGCAATCTTCCAAACAATTCAGAAATACTGATTCTGAAGCAAACAAAAAGAAAAGTGTTCTCCCAGCATATAGAATCAAGGATAAGTGGATTTCAAAAATTCCTTGATAAAGAGGCCGCTGCTAAAAACTTCAATACGCTTACTGCTGAAATTGATTTGTTGGAGATTTATGAACCTAACATTACTATGAACAATCTGCTGACTCAGCACAAAAATATCAGTGGAATATTTGTACCTAATTCACGTGCGTTTAAACTATCAGATTTCCTGCTCACCACATTGGATTTCAGACCTCTGATAGTTGGATATGACCTGGTGCAGGGTAATGTAAAACTCATGGAAGAGGGTTTGATATCTTACCTCATTAGTCAAAAACCTGAAGTACAGGCATATAACGCAATTTTCGGACTATTTGATCATTTGATGACAAGAAATACACTCAATAAAACTAACTATAGTCCAATCGACATCATTATAAAAGAGAATTTAGAGTATTATAAAAAGACAAATTGATTGTAAAATATGATCCGGAAAAACTAAAGGATGGATACAATACCATGCCTGATGGTGAAGAAATTTTTTACATCTCCAACCCAGCTTTAGGATTATGGACATATAAAGAGAAATTTAAATAACCTGACAACGATGAAAATAGCAACATTTGGGGAAGTAATGATTCGGTTGGCAACTCCCGGGTTTGAGCGATTCGGACAAACGAAATCTTTAAATTTTACCTATGGAGGTGGTGAAGCCAATGTAGCGGTTTCACTTGCCAATTATGGCATGGATGTAAAATTTGTCACGCGTTTACCCCAGAATGACCTTGCCGATGCTGCCATCAACGAACTGCGGGGACTGGGTGTGGATACTTCAGATATTTCCAGGGGAGGTGATCGCATGGGCATCTATTTCCTGGAAACAGGGGCTGTATCTCGCGCAAGCAAAGTTATTTATGACCGTTCTCATTCTGCCCTTGCTGAAATTGAGTCAGGAACTATAGATTGGGATCAGGTGTTTGAAGGAGTATCCTGGTTTCATTGGACAGGTATCACCCCAGCAATCTCAGAAAGCGCTGCAAAAGTGTGTTTGGAGGCCATCAAAGCTGCCAATGAAAGGAGCATCACTGTCTCGACTGATTTAAATTATCGCAAAAATCTTTGGAAATATGGCAAGACTGCAAAAGTAGTGATGCCGGAATTGGTCAACGGATGTGATATTATCCTTGGAAATGAAGAAGATGCCGCCATGACATTGAATATTCATCCGGATGGGGTTAATGTTTCCAAGGGTCATGTTGAAGCCGAAGCCTATTTGTCGGTTTCACAAAAACTGATGCAACAATTTCCGCGTTGTAAAAAAGTAATTACAACACTCAGAGGATCACTGAGTGCAAGTCACAATTCGTGGAGTGGTGTACTGTTTGATGGGAAAGAATTATTCAAGGCCCCTCGTTACGAAATCACCCATATTGTTGATCGCGTTGGTGGTGGCGATTCATTCATGGGAGGACTAATATATGGCCTCCTCTCCTACCCTGAGGATGATCAGAAAGCATTGAATTTCGCAGTTGCTGCATCTTGTCTCAAACATACCATAACGGGAGACTATAACCGGGTGACCGTTCAGGAAGTTGAAAAACTGATGGGCGGTGATACTTCTGGAAGGGTCAGCAGGTAAAATATAAATGGTTTGGTATTGAGATCTATTACCTCCACCTTTAAAACAAATAAAAATAAAATGGCACGATTTAAAAGACTTCAGGTACTCAACACAATCTCAGAGATGGGTGTAGTGCCCCTGTTCTATAATAAAGATGCTGAACTGGTTAAGAATGTAGTACAAGCACTATATAAGGGCGGCGCCCGAATATTTGAATTCACCAACCGCGGTGATTTTGCCCACGAAGTATTTGCAGATCTGAATAAGTTCTGTGAAAAAGAATGTCCGGAAATGATGCTGGGAGTAGGGTCAATTGTTGACGATCCCACAGCTTCAATCTATATTCAACTTGGTGCAAATTTTGTTGTTTCTCCGCTGTTTAATCCTGATATAGCAAAAGTCTGCAACCGAAGAAAAATACCATGGATACCTGGTTGTGCTACTCTATCAGAAATAAACAATGCAGAAGAATTAGGCTGTGAAATAATCAAGATTTTTCCCGCTGCTGAAGTCGGAGGTCCTTCTTTCGTGAAAGCCGTAACCGGTCCTTGTCCATGGACACAATTAATGCCTTCCGGAGGAGTTAAACCTACTGAAGACAGCTTGCGTGGATGGTTTGATGCCGGCGCTTTCTGCGTTGGAATGGGATCAAACCTGGTAACAAAGGAGATTATTCAGAAAGGCGATTTCGACAGCTTGGCGAAGAACATGAAAGATTTGCTTGAGCTTGTGGAGAAGGTGAGAAAGTAATTTGGAGAGGGGAGAGAGGAAGACCAGGTGAGGGAGAGACCAGGTGATGGTCATAGTACTCCTGCTGGTTACTTATTTTCCACAGCTAAGTCTCTGGTTACCGAATGTGTTATTAAACTGATAAACAACATTTCATTGACCTTAGTTCAAGAAATGAGATAGTCAAAATAAATTATTAGTTATATTCGCATGTTCAAAAAATTATTTGCAGCAGTAAAATAATGGCTTGTCAATTGATTTTTTAACTAACTGAATTAGGAAAATAAACAATGTCACCTCTTCTTTCAATACTGGCACTAACATTTTCAACCATAAAGTTGATTCTGTTTATCTCTATTGTTGTGTTGGCAATTGTATCGGCATTACTCATTTATTTGTATATCAATTACCTGAAGATTAAGCGCAGGGTGTCCAATTCAAGTCTCAAGGAAACGTTCAAAGAAAAAGAATTATTTGAACAGCTACTTGACATTATACCCGACAGGATATATTTCAAAGACAGAGAAAGCAGGTTTATCATTGCAAATAAGTATGTCTCGGAGATTATGGGCGCTAAAAAACCTTCTGATCTCATTGGTAAAACCGATTTTGACTTCTATGATTCTGAAATTGCTCAGCCCTACTATGATGATGAGCAGAGAATAATGAAAAAGGGTGAATCAATGATCGCCAAAGAGGAGAAAGGCATTGATAACAAGGGGAATGAAATTATAGTTTCAACTACCAAGATTCCTATCAAAGATAGATTCAATAAAGTAATAGGAATCGTTGGAGTTGGCAGAGATATATCTGCACATAAGCAAATCGAAAAGAGTCTGAAGATTCAAACTGAAAACCTCAAGGAAACAAATGTACTACTTGAAGAAAGACAGGAAGAGATTCAGCAAATGGCTGAGGAATTGAATGTTCAGGCAGAAAACCTCCGGGAAGTTAATGTGCAACTTGAAAGGCTCTCTCTTGTTGCCAGCAGAACTGAAAACGTAGTTATTATAATGGATGGAAACGCAAACTTCCTTTGGGTAAATGAAGGGTTTGAGAAGAAATATAAAACGAATTTCAATAAGTTTATTGATGAAAATGGCATTAATCTAAGAGATAATTCATCCTACTCCAGTATATCAGCAATTCTGAACCAGATTTATATATCAAGAGAGCCGTTTACTTATGCTTCAAAATTGATAGATTCTAAAGGCAATGAGTTATGGAATCAGACAAATATATCTCCAATAACAAACCAGGACCAGGATATCACTTACCTGATCTTGATCGACTCCGATATAACAGATCTGAAGCAGGCAGAAAAACAGATCAAAAAACAAAATGCGGAGATTGAAGCCAGAACTATAGAACTTCAAACTCTAATTAATACAAAAGACCGGTTGTTTTCCATCATTGCTCACGACCTGAAGAATCCTTTCCATTCCATTATGGGATTCACCGACCTACTGCAGAAACAGCACAAAGAAATAAGCAGGGACAAATTGTCTGAATTCCTTGAAATGATCAACCTCTCTACTCATTCTGCCTATCAACTGCTGGAGAATCTATTGGAGTGGGCACGCTCTCAAACAGAAAGCATTCAAATTGATCCGGAAACTATTTTATTAAAGCCGCTAGTTGGCGGAGTAAAGGAACTTCAACATTTACATGCCAGTAATAAAGGAATCAAATTTATTGATGAAGTCTCTGATAGTACAAGTGTCCTGGCCGATAAAAATATGTTAAATACCGTGATACGTAATATCACAAGTAATGCCATTAAGTATACAAGCCATGGAGGCAGTATCACCTTCAGGGATACGATTGAAAAAGGAACTGTCATTATTGAAATATCGGATACCGGTATTGGGATGCCAGAGGAAAAGATGAAGGCCCTTTTCCAACTGGATAAAGTTAGCAGCACTGCGGGCACCGAGGGTGAGACAGGAACCGGGCTGGGATTAATTGTCTGCTATGACTTTATGCTTAAGAACCACGGTTCAATCAACGTATCCAGTCAGCCCGGGAAAGGCACTACATTTGTCTTAACCTTACCACAAGCAAAGCTTCCTGAATAGCAGCAAAACAAAAGGATGAATGGTGTAGCGCACAAACCTGCCAGGTTCTATAAGTTCAATAAAAGCAGAACAGATATACTCTATTACAATTTCTAAAATTAATAAATGTATTTACTTGGTTACGATCTTGGAAGTTCTTCAGTAAAAGCCAGTATTATTGATACTGAAACTGGTCAGAGTGTGGCTTCTGCTTTTAATCCAAAGCGGGAGATGGAAATTACCGCAAAAAAAACTGGGTGGGCTGAGCAGGACCCTGAATCCTGGTGGTCGAATCTGAAACTTTCCACAAACGAGGTATTGCAAAATGCTGAAATCGATTCAGGTAGTATTAAGGCCATCGGTATCTCTTACCAGATGCATGGTCTTGTTATGGTTGATAAAAATCTTGAGATTTTAAGATCATCCATTATCTGGTGTGACAGCCGTGCTGTTGAAGTGGGTGAGAAGGCCCTGCTGCAACTAGGTAAGGATCGATGCCTGGCTCATCTTCTAAACTCCCCGGGAAACTTTACCGCTTCAAAACTGAAATGGGTAATTGACAATGAGCCGGAAACTTTTGAGAATGCATACAAGATTATGCTCCCTGGGGATTATATTGCAATGCGCTTGACTGGCGAAGTAAATACAACTATATCAGGACTTTCAGAGGGAATATTCTGGGATTTCAATGAAAATACGCTGGCAACATTTCTCCTGGATCATTACAGTATTCCGGAAAATTATCTTCCAGAGATTGTACCCACTTTCTCTGAGCAAGGACGATTAACTGCATCTGTTGCGGAAGAATTAGGATTAATGAAGGGGACCCCCGTCTCCTACCGGGCAGGTAACCAACCCAACAATGCCTTTTCACTTAATGTATTAGAACCAGGTGAGATTGCTGCCACTGCCGGAACATCAGGCGTGGTATATGGAGTTAGTGATGAAGTAAGATATGATCCTGAAAGTCGTATTAACACTTTCGCTCATGTGAACCACAGTCCTGAGCTAAACCGGCTTGGAGTGCTACTTTGCATCAATGGAACAGGAATTCAGTATTCATGGCTTAAGCGAAATATCACCTCACGCGAAACAAACTATCCTGCCCTGAATGATATGGCCTCGAAAACAGATCCTGGATCTGATGGCTTATTCATGCTGCCCTTTGGCAATGGGGCCGAACGAATGCTAAATAATAAGGAAATAGGTGCTTCCATACATAACCTGGATTTCAACAGGCATACAGATGCACACTTGGTCAGGGCAGCCCAGGAAGGAATCGTTTATGCCTTCCATTATGGAATGGAAATTATGAAGACTACGGGAATAAATCCTTCAGTCATTAGGGCAGCAAATAGAAATATGTTTTTAAGTAGCGTATTCCGTGAAACACTAGCATCACTAACAGGAGCAACAATTGAGCTTTATGATACTAATGGCGCTGAAGGAGCTGCTAAAGGCGCAGGAATTGGATCCGGAGTATATAATTCATTCCAGGATGCATTTGAAAATCTGAAACAAATCATGGTCATAGAGCCAGATGCTAAGCAAAGTGATTTCTATAGGAAGGCCTATGATCAATGGCATGCAATTCTAAGTGGAAAAATCAGATAATTGATTGAACCTGGTAATTACGGTTTATTTATCAGCTGACAAAGACTACTTTAAAGGTTTTGGTAAAATAAAATTTGAGGGTCACGATTCTGACTATCACCCTTCCACTTTCATGGCACGCTGTCTCGAAATAGCATTTTTCATCGGATTGAAGATCCGCTGCAGCAGTCGCATATCATCTGTAAGAATCTCGGCATTTCCCACCATATTCTGACTAAATCCAATTTCAATACCATAATAAGTGGTGAGCCCGTCGGGTAAATCAACTTCAACAGTATAGAAATCACCTTCCGGTACTTTCGAAACATTACTGACTATACCTTTCACCATTCCATATTCCAGGTAAGGATAGTTTTCGAAACGTATATTCACAAAATGTCCTTGTTTCACTTCACCTGCTCCTTTCAATGGAAGTTTAATTTTTCCCAGCAGGTTTCCTGACTCTTCAGGTACTATGGTCATTACCTTTTCACCGCTTTTAACATTCTGATTTTCGCTCCAGAAATTATTAAATGTAACATAACCGGATATTGGTGCGATTATCAAGTAGTTCTTCTCCCAGCCAGCGATAGAGGCCTTCAGATTATTAAGCGATTCCTCCATTGCGTTGATCATCTGGGTATTTTGTTCCTGTCTCTTCAGCTCCATCTCCAATACCTGTGCTTCGATTTTCGCAATATTGATATCATTCTCAGCTTTCATACTGATTACTTCCTGCCAGCTATTGCGTTTGCTCAACATCTCGGATTTAGAAATTTCCAGGTTTGATTCGGAAACAACTTTTTCTAAAAACAAGAGTGAATCTCGTTCGAACTGCTTTTCAGTCAACAAATATTCTTCTTTTAGAATCTGTACCCTGGTATTTAGATTAGTGGAATAGTCATGATGCTGTTCCATTTCATTTTGTAGCAACTCAATTTTACGCTGATGATAATCCAATTCCAGGAAAGCAGCATAATTTCGGTAATTCTTATAGAATGTAGCATATGGAGCTTGCACCGGACCAAGGTCAGACTTTCCGTTTACCGGAAGATCTAAATCCAGTTGCAAAGCGCCCATTGGATTTATTTTACTCAACTCCTTTTTTAATCGAAGCACATCTTCTGCGTCAGCTGGATTCTCAATCACTGCCATAACCGATCCCTCTTCAACCCTAGCGTTATCGACTACAAATAGTTCTTCAATATTTCCGTCTGCCCTCGCCTCAATATCGGCCGGTGGCTGAATAGAACTTACTGTTATTGTTGCTTGCTTTACATCAGGAAATCGAAACACCCATGAACCCAGGATAATTAAGACAACTATTAAAAGTAGAATTATTATACCGTTCCTGGTAATCCAGCCGGGAACACGACCGAGGATGTCTTCTACTTCTTCGCTGCGTATTTCAGGTTTATCTCCGTGTTCAGGCATGATTGTTTTTATTAGTACTTGGAGTACTTGGAGTACTTAGAGTACTTGGAGTACTTGGAGTTAGTAAAACAACTTATCTAATTGTAAATATAAACTCAAATCTCAAAAACATATAAAAAACTTATAAACTACCCATCTCTAAAAACACTCGAAGTACAAAGGCACTCGTCTATGCGTCGATATTAGCATACTTCGCGTGTTTCTCAATGAACTCACGGCGTGGTGGAACCTCGTCGCCCATAAGCATTGAGAAGATGCGATCTGCTTCTGCAGCACTATCTATAGTAATTTGTCGAAGTGTCCTGTTTTCGGGATTCATTGTTGTTTCCCATAACTGGTCTGCGTTCATCTCTCCAAGACCCTTATACCTTTGAATATGTATGCCTGCTTCACTGTTCTTTCCAAATTCAGCAACAGTTTCTTCGCGCTCTTCTTCACTCCAGCAATAGCGTTCCTGTTTTCCCTTTTTAATTTGATATAAGGGCGGTGCGGCAATATACAAATAGCCATTCTGCACAATCTCTGTCATGTAACGGAAGAAAAAGGTCATAATAAGTGTGTCAATGTGTGAACCATCGACATCGGCATCCGTCATTATAATGATTTTGTGGTATCGTAAACCTTGAAGGTTCAGTTGCTTACTATCTTCTTCAGTTCCCATTTTCACCCCCAGCGCAATAAAGATATTCTTGATCTCCTCGTTCTCAAATATTTTGTGCGCCATGGCTTTCTCAACGTTCAGAATTTTACCACGAAGTGGCATAATTGCCTGGAAAACGCGATCTCTCCCCTGTTTTGCTGTTCCACCCGCAGAGTCACCCTCTACAAGGTAAATTTCTGTTTTTGCAGGATCTTTTTCTGAGCAATCGGCCAACTTACCAGGCAAACCTGCTCCTGAGAGTACATTTTTACGTTGTACCAGCTCTCGTGCTTTCCTCGCAGCATGTCTAGCTGTTGCTGCCAGTATCACTTTGCTTACAATCATTTTGGCATCCTTTGGATGTTCCTCCAGATAGTTTGATAATTCCTGGCTCACTGCCTGGTCAACAACACCCATTATTTCAGAGTTACCAAGCTTAGTCTTCGTTTGTCCTTCAAACTGCGGCTCAGCAACTTTTACAGAAATAATAGCTGTTAATCCTTCTCTGAAGTCATCTCCACTAATGTCAAACTTTAACTTTGCCAGCATACCTGACTTCTCCGCATATGCCTTTAATGTCCGGGTTAATCCTCTACGGAATCCTGAAAGATGTGTTCCGCCTTCAATGGTATTGATATTATTCACATAAGAGTGAACATTCTCTGAAAAAGAGGTATTATACTGCAAGGCCAATTCAACGGGAGTATCGTTCTTTATCGTATCTATATAAATTATGTCATCGATAAGCTTCTCCCTGGTAGCATCCAGGTATGCTACAAACTCTTTCAATCCCTCTTCAGAATAGAAGTGATCGTTTCTGTAATGCGGTTCAGCATGAACTTCAGTATTGGTATTGGCATTCTCATCGCCAATTTCATAACCGTTGCCATTCTCTTCAAATTCTCTCTCATCAGTGATGTAGAGATGTATTCCCTTGTTCAAAAAGGCAAGCTCTCTAAGTCGAGAAGCCAGAATTTCATATTTAAATTCAGTCGTGGTAAAAATATCGCTGTCAGGAGTAAATGTTACTTTGGTTCCAGATTTGTCTGTCTCTCCAATCTCCTTTACTGGTGCCTGTGGTATTCCCCGCTCATATAACTGCTCATACATCTTACCATCCCTGTGTATTTCAGCTCTAAGCTGTGAAGAGAGTGCATTTACACATGACACACCAACACCGTGAAGTCCACCGGACACTTTATATGATTCTTTATCAAATTTACCACCTGCGTGTAACACTGTCATTACAACTTCAAGAGCAGAACGTCCCTCCTTCTCATGCATGTCAACTGGGATCCCCCTACCGTCATCCACAACGGTCAGAGAACCATCCTCATTGATAGTAAGCCATATATTGCTACAATAACCTACCAGTGCCTCGTCAATGGAATTATCCACTACTTCATATGCCAGGTGATGTAAGCCTTTTTCACTAATATCACCAATATACATGGCTGGTCTCTTTCTTACTGCTTCCAATCCCTCCAGTACCTGGATGCTATCTGCGGAATAACCGTTTTTCATTCCTTCGGAAGCTTTATCAGCTTTGTTGTCCATTTCTTTATTTTTCTTGCTTTCAAATTTTATAAAAGTGAGACTTCTCAGCAGTTTTAATCACATCAAAAACTGTTGAAAAATCAACAAATAATATTCTCAAATTTTAGGGTAGAACGGCAATTTTCGTTTCCCTTTTCTTCAGGGAAATCACCCGCCAAATCAGATGCAGTAATATCGAATTGCAACTCTCTGTAAATCAACGCTCTATAACTCAATAATTATCCTCTCTTTGGTTCTCCCAAAAATAGTCAAAAAAACCGAAAAAACCATGGTAAAAAGTGCTGAAAACCAGCGAAGTTATTAACACTTCTGCTTAGTAAAATATCTAATTTTTTGTTCCGTGTTCCAATTTGTGATTTACCTCTTTGCTAAGCCTTGACGGGAGATCAGAATCATGCAAACTCATGAATGATTCCACAGCAGATTTATCCCAACATATATGCGACCTGAGCGACCAGGATAAGGCCTATTCAAAAAAAATTTCCAATTGGTTCACAATACTACCCAGACTCTTCATTTTATTTGCCAGTTGATGTGTGAAAAAATAAAAATCCAGTTTACTAACGATGCTATTCAATTTATTCCTCTTCTTTGTATAATCGTGATCCACAAGTTTATATACCCTCTTAAGATCATGTGCGGGCGAGTCTCTGTCCTCCATATTTTCCGTCTTCGGATTAAATCCCAATCGCTTCTCGATAAATTCTGGCGTTAATCTTCCCGAAACCTTTTTAAAATGATGGTATTCTCCCAGGAACCACGCTTCAGTTTCCATAATCGCCAGGTGGATATGCGTGGTCGCTCCCTTCTGTGAAACGTATTGGTTCAATCCCTTTTCCAGCTTTGGTATGTCCTCATGGATGAAATTAGGATAGACATCACGAAGTCCGAGTATGCATGTATAGCCCTTTTCAACCAGTTTCTTGCGTTGCATCATCATGTAACCCTTCACATTGGTTTCACCCCCGCAATCGTAAATAAGGACATAATAGGCCGTTCTACCGACAACTTTTGCAGCATGCATGACCGTGAACGACATCCTGATGTTATGTCCACCCGTAATTTTTACCGTTTGGATTGCAATGTCCTTCTTCGCCATTACCGTTTCAAGCATGCGGCGAACAAGAATCTGCTCAGTGAGGCCCTCAACAAATATGGCTATCCTCTTCATTCTGACTTATCTGAGAATCCGGATTTGAAAAATTCACTTGCATAGAAATCGAAATTATTCAATCCTGTGAATTTGAAGTCCTCAAAAATCTCTTTTGAATTTTCGTAGTTATACAAGCTTATTTTATTTCCGTCGCGGTGCAACACTGCCCATTTCTCAATATCTACAGCATTCATAATAAATGAATCGTTAGTAGACATAATGAGCTGTATACCTGATGCTTCTGCCTTCTTAACAAGGAGTCCCACCAGAGATCTTGCCCGGGAGAAATCCAAACCCTCACCAATATCATCGATAATAATCGATCCTGTTTTTCCATTTAAAATATAGCGATTGATTCTTACCAATACAGAAAAGGCCCGGAACATACCCTGGGACATATCATGTTGAAGCACCTGCTTTTCGAGTCCCTTCTCAGTGGTATATACTGCAAAACGATCCTGGCCAGGTCTGTTACTTTTCTCTGAAAACTGCACAATACCGAGATCTTCCAGGTTGTAACCAATCTCATTCATATCTGCAATTACCGATTCCCTGAAATGCTCATGCTGATCAATTGCAGCATACAAAATGGGCACGAGTGAATCATTAGTTTCACTGAAATTTATCTCATCCTCGTCGTAAATACCTTTTAAGGTGTAGCTGTTCTTACCCAGGTCACCACTAAAATCAAAACGTCTCATATCCACTGCCCATTCATAAATATGTTCAAGGAAGGGGTGTTGAAATTTATCGCGTTTCGCAAAACAGGCCATTTGATTTTCTGAAATGCCAAAATTAAGAGTGATCTTCTCTTTCCCCCCCATATAAATTATCCATCCGCTTCCGTCTTTCTCCCGCTCCAACACACTTTCCCCTTTCCAGATCAGGCGTTCACGAATAATAATTCCATCGTCATACTCACATTCCAACACAACTTCTTTTTCATCTTTTATAAAAAGCACTTCATATCGGCCGTTTACTTTAGGAACTAGAGTACTGCCTGTCAGGAGATCTACAAGATCAGACAAGGCATTCAGGGTACGAGTTTTACCGCTGGAGTTTTGGCCAACGATGAGGTTAATTTTGCCCAGGTAGACCTGGTCAATTAACCACTCTATCTTCTTACCCTCATTTTCACGAAAAGTGAGTTTTCGGAGGTACATATTTTTGGTATGTTGGTATACTCAAAAATACGGAAAAAAGGCGAGAGTATAAAGAACTCTTCCTTTTTCAAGACGCGCCACATGGCGCGTCTCTACAAGCCGTAGGTGAACCCTAGCATAAACCTAAAACGATAACTTGGATAATTATACCACATATAATATGGCTGTGCTGTCATATTGTTGAACTTCAGCCAGAAGCTAAGCAGGTTGGTGTACCTGTATTCTGCACCAAGATTCAGATCAACAGTAGTACCCAGTTTTCCCGGATCTCCTCCCGTTAATGATGGATAGTATCTCGGGCCAATAACAAACAGTCCACCATCAATGAGTATCTTGTCGCCCATGTTATATTTCGCTTGCAGACCGGCATCGAAATTTTGCCTATACCAGGCGTGTGGAGTCGGCGCTACTTCGTAATAGTAAAAATTTCCCTTTAACAGGAATTTTAATGATTTGGTTGGCCTGATATTAAATTCCGCATAGACATTTGCCACGCTCATATCTTCATACAAAACAGAAAACGCATTGTGCAATTCGCTGAGGGTATCTGTTACAAATAAGTACTGGTCTTCAATGGAAGAGAAGCTTCCCCTGATATTCCAGGCCAGGTTATCCGTAATTTTTCCTTTCAGTCCGGCATAGAGCAACATCTTGTAGTTGGTTGGTTTAATCTCAAATGGAGGAATGAAATATGGATTCTCATCTATCAATCCCCTGTAGGTATTCATTTGCTGATATCCATCTACACCAAAATATGGCACAAGAATATCTTTCACTATGTTGAATGAAAATTTGCCACTCAGGTAAAGCCGGGGCCGTTTTAACGAGTCATTGCGAATCTCAGTATAGGTATTCAAGCCAATCCTGAACATCCATTCATCACTTTTCTTATAGAAATATGGGTTTAGTTTTACCTGCCAGTGATTCTTCAGCGCTGATGCCAAATCTGTTGGATGTCCATAATATTCCAAACCTGCATCGCCACCAACATGGAATTTCCTGAAGGGATGATCCAGGTGAAAATCAAGCTCAGCAGCATGCTCCATCTGATCCATCCCATGGGAGAAGAAATAATAATCTAATGTTCCATTATAATTGGTATGAGATGAATCAGGACGAGTGTTATGGAAGCCCAGTCCCGCATAGCCAAGGTAATAACGGTGCAGCAAATCTGGTTTTGTCACGGAGTCGATCATTGCAGTATCTACACCATAGTGCAGATTAGTACTGTAGCTGCCACCTGCTTTGTACTCAAACACATTGTAGCTGGAATATCGTTTACCATAAACAGACAAATCATTTTCATTGAACCCGGCATCTATTTTCTTATCATTTGCCAGTTTCACTTTTCCATTCATTGAGTGATGTCTCAATCCAAGACCAAAAGACCCCTTACTTGACCTTAACTGATTAATTCTCAAATCTAACAAGGGAGTAAGATAGTTCCCGACCCCGGCTTTCAATTCACTTTTATATAACTTATCCAATGGCATCTTCACCATACGGGCTGGCTTAATCGGTATGACTCGGAAACCAGTATTATAGCGCTTGGTAAACAAGGTATATTCAAAGTCAGGCATTGTATAATCCACCGTATCCTTCAGGTCAGGAAGTAATTGTATTTTTTCTGCTCCAGACAGTGTTGGTGTATAGGGCTTAACAACCCGAACTTCTTCCTGCTGGGCAGTAATATTCAGTATTCCGACAATTGTAAAAGCCAGGATCAGTATACATTTATGATATCTCATATTCATCTTATTTGCTTAAATTATTCAGTAACCACACTTGCCTCAAGATCATCAGGAATCTCACCTTCCACTTCCTTTGTGAGCTTATCATGTCTTCGCTTTGCCTCATCAATAATTCCGTCATCCGGAACAGTATAATAATCGATGATACTTTTCAGCGTATGAATGGCCTGGAATTCATCATCCTGCGCAACATAAATATCTGAAAGCAGCAAAAATGACTCTCCCATCCAGTATTGGTGCGGCGTATTTTTCTCAATAAAATCATATATCCCTTCCTCGGCAGTAGCTAATTCTCCCCTGTTAAAGAGTATTTCTGATACACGGTATTTCGACTCTGCTCCCTCAGCAGAATTTACTTCCACCGCGTTCTTTTCAAAATATTCCAGGGCCATATCGATATTGTTTATTGCCTCATAAGATTTCGCAATATCAAACCATGCTTCTCTCCGAAACTCGCCCTGTAACTTCTCAATATTTAACACATCACTTGCAGCCCGAATTGTATTTGAATATTCTTCCATTAAATAATAACATCTCATAACCCCAATCATGGCGTCAGAGATATTTGACTGTACTTCAGCTACTTCCAGTAATTGGAGATAGTTATCTACTGCCTTATTATAATTACCGAAATTGAAGTTAATCTCCGAAGCGGCCACAAGTGCCGGTTCAGAAAACATGTTTCTTGGTTGAGATGCGATATAATCCAGTGAGACAATTGCTTCATTTATCTGACCCAGTTTCAAATGACAATCTGCTTTATAATAATGTGCATTCAAGAGGTAATTGCCGTTAGGATGATGGGAAAGGTATTTTTCCAGTGATCCAATAGTGACCTGGCAATCGCCCTGAGTATAGGCATTCTCTGCAGCAACATACATCAATGAGTCCTGTTGCTTGTTGGAGATATCTCTTCCCAGCTCGTTTATAAATGCCAGGTATGCATCAATATTGTTGTTTCTTACATAAATACTCTCTAAGCTTTGCAATGCATTATCTGCCTCCGTCGTACCCGGATAATCCCTTGCTACCTGGGTATAAAAACCAAGTGCCTCATCGTAATTTGCATTGTTCATCTGGATAAGCCCCAGCTGAATCAGCGCCTTGCTAACATAGCTGCTGTTAGGAAATTCATTCACAAGCCGCTTATATTCCTTTACGGCATCTGTATTGTTCTCGAGGGAGACATGGGTCCTTCCTGCTTCAAACAAAGCATCATCAACATAGCCGGATTTTGGCAAATCTGTAATGATCTGTATCATTGTTTCCAGCTTCTGCTCTGGCCGGTTAAGTATTCCATAGGTAAATCCTTTTTGGAACATGGCATAATCTCTATCAGATTTACCAAGCCGGATAGATTCATTGTATTCTTCAATAGCTCTCCAATAGTCTTCCTGCACAAATTTACAGTCGCCCATTCTATTATACGCATCTGACTTTGTCTGAGCATTGGCGTTCTTCTCAAGTCGCACATATGTTCTGAACCAGTTCTCTGCCTCTCCATATACTTCCTGGTCAAAGTATACATATCCCATGCTATAATGTCCAAGGGCATATTCTTTTAAGCGATAAGAAACCGGGTCCTGTAAAAATTCGTTAAAGTATATCTTTGCCATCTCCATATCGCCGGAACGATAAGCCGCCTCACCTAACCAATAATAGGTTCGCGCTTTGATCCCGCTGTCATAATGTGCATATTTCAGTGACCTGTCGAATATATCAACGGCCTCAATGAAACGGAGGTTGTTGTACAATTCGAGTCCCCTGAAGAAGGCAATTTTTTGGTATGCAGCTTCAATTTTCTCGTCTTTATATTTGATCTTCTCCAGCGATTCCAGCGCCATACTGAAGTTTTTTGTTTGGAGATATGCAGTTACCAGGTAGTTGTAAACTTCATCAATCCTTTTTGAAGTAGGATAATAACTGATATACATATTGAATCCCCTGATCGCTTCATTAAACGGATTATAGGAAAGCTCAAAAGTAAGCTTTGCATAATTAAAGAGGGCGTCTTCCTGGATCCTTTGATCAAAGTCCATTTTTGATGCCTGGGAAAAAGCAATGCGTGCCTTGTTCTTATCTTCCATTTGCAAGTAGCAATCTGCCAGGTGGTAAAGCGCGCTCTGTGCAATTTCAGTTTCCCGGTAAGAGATGGTTTCAAAGAGGTAGCCGGCCTTTTTATAGTCAGCGCTTTTGTAATAGGCAAATGCCATCTGGTACCTGTCTTTTATTGAATATCCCTTTGTATTTTCTTTATATTTTTCAAGATAGGGCACAGCTTCCTCATATCTTTCCAATTTAAAAAATGACTCGCCCAAAATCTTTGCCATCTCTCCAACCCTCTTGTCAGAAACTGTTTCCATCAGGGCAGGCGCATATTCCACGACTTCTTCATACTTTTTTTGCATAAACAGAATCTGGGAAATATAATAAGGAGCTATACCGCTAAAAAGCGGATCATCATCAATCCGTTTAAATCCATTGAGCGCAGTTTCATAATTCTCTTCTACATAGTGAATGTGAGAGTAGTAGTATGTCGCCGGAGCGTTAAAGGGGGAATCGATTTCAAGTATCTCATAAAAATTTACCCTCGCACCCTCATAATCCTTTTTGCTATAGAATGAATATCCCTTTTTAAAATAATACTCCTGGAGATCATCATGGGATAACTTGTGTCGATCAACCTTGTTATACCACTCAATGGTTTTAGTGTAGTTATTTTTATAATAATAGAAATTCCCGGTATGAAAACTGACATCATTCACATGCGGACTCTCCGGGTTCTCTGAAATAAACCTGAATACCTGGTACTCGGCATCGTTGTTATATAGATTCAGGGCGCACATGGCATGGTAATACATCGCCTCTGCCCGAATCTGAGTTTCTTCCCCTTCTGTTATTTCAATCACTTTTTCGAACTCATTTCTTGCAGCACCGTATTTCTCCTTTTCATACAAAGAAATACCCTCAAGCAGGTTATTATCTGCGTATTCATAAGTTGCACTCTTCTGTCCGGATACAACTATACTGATGATAAATAATAACGCTACACTTATACAAAATCTATTCCTATTCATTATGTTCAGATTATCCAGTAAAAGTACCTAAATAACAAAGGTGCTTCTGAGTTACTTTTTCTTTTTAATTAACAGTGCTTTGTTAACTTTTATTTTGCAGGAGTAAGAGATAAAAGCAATCTGAGCAACAAGCCAAGTTTGAATATCTGACAGGTAACATGGTTCTGCTTAAAAGGAAATCAATGAAAAAAGAATGGTACCTGGAATAGCATAAACCTGCTGACAATATTTTTCGTATTTTAGCTTTCGAAAAAAAAGATCAATGTCCCTGGATACCATTATAAGTTTTGAGCATGTAAATATCAAGGTTAAGGACCACCTTGTTCTTTCGGATGTTAACCTGGAAGTGAATAAAAATGAGTTCATCTTCGTCATTGGAAAGGTAGGCAGTGGCAAAACGAGTCTTATAAAGACTATGAATGTCGAATACCCTCTTGATGAAGGATTTGCAACAGTCTCAGGGTATCAATTGCACAAACTTAAAAGGAAAGACATTCCAAAACTCAGAAGAAAACTAGGGATCGTTTTCCAGGATTTTCAATTACTGACAGACCGCACTATACATAAGAACCTGGAGTTTGTTTTGAAAGCCACCGGCTGGAAAAATAAACAAGAAATTAATGACCGTATTGCAGAGGTCCTGGATAAAGTCAACCTGGGCTATAAAGGTTTTAAAATGCCCCATCAACTATCAGGAGGAGAGCAACAACGTGTTGTTATTGCCCGAGCTCTGCTGAATAACCCGGATATTCTCCTGGCTGATGAGCCAACCGGAAACCTTGACCCGGCAACTTCTGAAGAGATCATGGATATCTTATTTGACATCGCAGCATCCGGCAGAACGGTAATTATGGCAACCCACAATTATAACCTGATCAAAAAGTTTCCTGCAAGGACCTTAAAATGTGAAGACGGAGCACTGATTGAAACTAATCTGAGCGAGGCAGACCTGGACAAGCTGATTCAGAACATCAGCGATAAAGAAACTTGATTACATGGCTTTTAAAAATCTACAATACATTTCTTATTCCAAAATTTTCTTCTAAGGATTCAATATCATTTTTGAAATAACTCATGGCCACTTCCCGCTCTTCCGGGGAGAGTTTTTCAGCTTCCTGTTGCTTCCTGTTTGAATTGTGCACCTTATCGACAAGGCCCGATCCAAAGATCCATCGTTTCAAAAAGCCGGGGGTGAGCCAGCGAAGGGCACGTCGAAGCTTATGGTCCCTGTTTAGAAGAAATTTTTCCAAACCCTTTGACCTGGGCACTGCCTGAACATTTGCAGCTTTAACTTCAGTAGAGATAGGAGGAATATCAAGAAATTTGAACAGCTTATCAGCCAGGAGCTGTTGTGATGCCTTCAATTCATTTGTGGTCATGATCAGAAATTGCTCCCTCTTAAAAATTTCAAACCACTTTTCCAGGTGAAAACAGTATTTCCCTGCATAGAAATGGCCCACGTTATTCTTTTTTGCAATATCAGGTTCATCCGCTACAGACATTTCCATATCAATGGAATCAGTAAAATGTGTATATGGAACATGATGTCCATAATTCACAGAATAGTTATACGATGAGTATGCCCTGTCTACCGGGTTACGAAGTATCACAATTATATTCATATTAGGATTATACTCATATATCCTGGTAATCGCTTCGTGGTCAATCATCAGGTAGGTATCTGCCACAGCAAGCACTGGTTCATTGTTCCATTTCTTAAAGAATGAATGAAGATAGCTGATACCTCTTTTGTACAGATCAGGAACAGAGAAGTAATGCACCTCCTTGATTCCGGAGAAACAAATTTTGGGATGTTGCTCCATGATTTTATACAGGGAGGTTGTACCTGAGCGACCGGCTCCAATTATTATTGTATTTACTTTGAGCTCCATGTTATTCTATAGCATGCTGAGATTAGACGATCCCGGATTCCGTTGTGCAATATTTCTCCCCAACACCTTACGAATTCTTCTGCGATTGATCTCTCCTCGAATTATCTTCCGGGCATCATAGCCCTGAAATTCCATTGGAATTCTCTGGAAGTACCCTTTCCAGCGGTCATCTTTCAACCCGGCTGTTCCAAAGCCAGCATCTATCACATTCTGCTCAAAAAGGATATCGATGGTTTCATCATGCACTCCATAATCAGTGAAAGGAAAAGCAAAGAATTTATAGGGAAGCTGGAATCGGTATTCAAGATCAATTACACTTTTCTTTATTTCTTCCAGTGCAACTTCCTTCTTCAGCAATGAAAACAAGGCATGATCAATTCCGTGGGATCCAAATTCAAATCCCTGTTCGATCATCTTAATAATCTGGATAGATGAAAGGTAAACCGGATTCATATGCATGTAGTCGTCAAATGAATAATCCCAGGCCTCCGCAACCTGATCCGTTATTTCCCTTTCAACATAGGAAACAGACAACAAACGCTTCCTTATTTCATGTATGCCACAATGCAGCAGATTAGCAGCTTTTGACATTTGTCCAGGAGAAATATTCCTAAGTTGACCAAGCAACAAGCTTACCTTAAACCTGTAGAACAGGCCCTTATTGTCTATGAATGCGTTATTTAGAAAAAAGGTTGCAGGCACTCCCTTTTTCAGCAGGATGGGCATTATGTCATCGTAACACTGTGCCAATCCATCATCAAAACTCAAAACCATGGGCGGTTTACCATCCTTCTCAAATTTCACATCCAAAAGGAAATCACTCATTTTCACAGCTGTGAAATGTTCCAGCATATAATCCAGGTCGGCTTCAAAATTATCCGGACTCTTGATGTCATACAGGTATTCCATATGAGGAAGTGGCCTGCCTGAAACCGCATGGTAAAATGGAAAAATCGCATCGATACCGCTTTTGCGGATATGTCGGCCGGCATTGCGTGGGCCGGGAAACATCGTCGATATTTGCTTTGTAAAATCAGACATTCTTCTTCTTTCTCAAATCTTTAAATGGCAAACGGTTAAATGCTATCCTTTGGTAAATATCAGGTTTAGCTCCAAAACCAGCAAAAAAACGGGCAATGGAAGAAATACTGGATCCTTCGAAATCCAACAGCAAGTTCTCACCTGCATACATCCGGATTATAGTATCTACCAGGTGAAACATGGCGCGATGCTCTTTGCCTTTACTATTTGAGCAGGACAAGAGATAAATCAGTCGTTTGTCACTATATGCAAACACTGTGGCTGCGCATAGTTCTTTCCCGAGGTAAACTCCAAATACTTTTATCTTCTCCAACTCATCTAGTTCCAGCAACAGGTGGTTCATGTTCTGATAGAAGGCCTTGCTTTCTCTCTTCTCATTGTTCAGCTCCTTGAATTCTGCGAATTCTGCCACATCAATCTTATCAGATATCTCAAGTTCAGATTTACATGATTTCCGTATATTCCTCCTGGTGTTTTCATTATAATTTCTATACAGCTGCTCATATTCATTTTTTAGAGAAAGGGAATAATTTGGACGATCTGTAACTTCATATCCCGGCTCTTCCCGAAGAATATTTCCGACATTGAATGCATAATTCCCCATGAGGAAATCACTGTTTATCTTATTTAGAAACATCCGCACAATTTCATTGTCTACGGGCTTTTCTGAATATACACCCAACTGCTGTGTATGAAAAGGTTGATAGATATATTTTACAGAATACTTTTTCTTGAAGGCCACTGGCATTACACACTCATAGTCCTCCATAATAAGTCCAAACCACTGATCCGCAGAGATATCCATATACCATGTATAGGGATAGATGGTTTCATGCCTGGAAGCTGCAATCACGCTGTTCCAACGTTCATCATCAATATCTTTTCTCTGCAATAGTTTTACCATTTAACCCTCTTTATAACTTTACAACAGTGATTCCTGATCCACCTCTCTCAAGGCGTTCATCGCCAAACCATTCCACCACATCTGAAGCATCAAGGAATTCCCTGGTCAGATGTCGCAATATACCATCGCCTTTTCCATGCAGAATTCTTAATTCCCTCGCTCCAACCATGACCGCTTCATCAAGGTAGCTTGAAACCATCTGCATTGCCTCATCGGCTCTTTTTCCACGCAAATCCATTTCAGGTTTGAATTGCATCCTTCTCTTACTCACATCCCAATCTCCCAATTTTACCGTTGACCTGGACGCTGGCTGACTATCCTTAGCTTCCTGGTCACTTAGTTTTTGCAACTGATCAAGTTTTGTTGTCGTTTTTATCTGTCCGAATACCACTGTACATTTTTTACCTTTTAACTGCACTACCTCTCCCCGCATATCCTGCCCCTTCATCTTAACAAAATCCCCAAGTCGTATAGTACTATCCTGTAAGATTTCTTTCCCGGGAGATGAAAGTTC
Organism: uncultured Bacteroidaceae bacterium; assembly: GCA_964538375.1. Taxonomy (GTDB): domain Bacteria; phylum Bacteroidota; class Bacteroidia; order Bacteroidales; genus JAUUZQ01. The sequence continues at coordinate 25,428 of CAZIFQ010000023.1, forward strand.
AGCACTCTTTTCTTTCAGGTCAGGACGCCTTTGTCCCAACTGCTTCTCCCTCTCTTTCAGTTCCCTGAGCTCCTTCCCTGCCTGCTCCGTACGTTGCTGTTCATCGAATTCCATTTTTTCCTTATACTGCTCAAGCTTCATCCTGGCATCTCGGGTTTTTTCCTTATCAGCGTTAGATTCTTTGATCTCACGGATGGTGTTTTCTATCTGCTTGTTGGCTCCTGAAAGAAGCTGCTCTGCCTCCGACTTTGCTTCATTGATCAGCAGCTTGCGCTTTTTCTCGCTAAGATTTAATTCTTCCTCGTATTTCGACATCAGATCTTCCAGCTTTTTCTCAGATTGCCTGATCTTCTTTCGCTTTCCCTCCCAATATTTCTTATCCCTCAACACATCTTTCAGGTGCTTATCGAAATCGACATAATCCTGGCCAATCTTTTCGGAAGCATTTTGTAAGACAGATTCCGGTAGTCCAATCTTCCTGGCAATCTCGAAAGCGAACGAGCTTCCCGGTTTACCAACCTGCAGCTCATACAGAGGCATCATGCGATGATTATCAAATAGCATTGCACCATTTATCACACCTTCAGCTGAAGCAGCAAAATGTTTAAGATTTGTATAGTGAGTAGTCAATACACCAAAGGTTCCTGAATCATTCAGCTGTTCCAGAATTGCCTCCGCAATGGCTCCTCCCAGCATGGGTTCAGTTCCTGTACCGAATTCATCGATTAATGCCAGTGTTTTGGGCGCAGCATTTTTTATAAAATGCTTCATGTTAAGCAGGTGGGAACTATAGGTGCTCAAATCGTTATCGATAGATTGTTCGTCCCCAATATCAATAAAAATACCTGTAAAAATTCCAAAGTGCGATTTCTCCTCAACCGGGACCAGAATCCCACATTGACACATATATTGCAGTAATCCAACCGTCTGAAGACATACTGATTTTCCACCAGCATTGGGACCCGAAATTAAGAGTATTCGATGGTCGTTATCCAGGGAGAGGGAAAGGGGAACCACCTCTCTTCCCGAAGACTTAAGTGACAAATAGAGAAGCGGGTGTACAGCATTGATCCACTCAAATTGTTGGGTGTCCTGCAAATCAGGCCTGATGGCATTTACCCTGATGGCAAACAGTGCACGTGCCCGTATAAAATCTATTTCAGCAAGGAACTGATGCAAGTCTTCAAGTTCCGGAATATAGGGTCTGATATCCTCCGTGAATTTTTGAAGAATTTTAATAATCTCCCTGCGCTCAGCATATTCCAGCTCACGAATTTCATTGGTAAGTTCAACCACTTCAGCCGGCTCTACAAAAACCGTTTTCCCAGTGGTAGATTCATCATGCACCAATCCTCCCACTTGTCTTTTATGTGTAGCCAGGAGGGGAATAACAGGTCGATCATTTCTGAATGTCGCAGAAGCATCCTCGTCCATCCATCCCTCTGACTGTGCCTTCTTCAATATTTTGTGAAGTTGCTTACTTACCGAGGATTGTTTTGAAGAAATTGTTTTCCTTATCTGAGACAGTTCAGACGAAGCATTGTCACGAATCTTTCCCTGCTTGTTAAGAATCTTTTGTATGCGTTCCGAAACAAAAGGAAACAACTTTACATTTCCACTCAGCTCCTTCAAGCTCGGATAATCGTTCTCCTCATCTGCTTTGATGAAATGTAGGATTAGCCGGACAGATTCAAGACTTTTTGCCAAACCGGCAATCTCTTCCTCATCAAGATAGGTACCTTCAACGCTGGCTTTCTTAAGTGACTCCCTGCTGTCATAGAATTGATGAATGGGGAAATCTGTCTCTCCCAACTGGATCAAACGAAACTCTTCAACAAGGTCAAGTTCACGCTCGATGAAGTCGAATGATTCCATCATGGTCATCTGCGTTACCAGCTCTCTCCCCGGCTCAAAAAGACAGTACTCGGTAATGAGTTCCCGGATGCGTGTGAAGCCAATTTTATCTTCGAAGTTGGACGGATAGATCAAGGTTTCGTAAATTTTTCTTAAAAGTAATAAAAAATAGGGGAGTTGGGAGGGGAGTAAGCAGGGAGGTATGATGAAACCGGCACCATTAATGGAAAACGTGATGTATATCTGATTCTTGACTTGCTAAAAGATCTAGGTTTCAAAACAAAATTCAGGAGAATCAATCAACTATTCTGGTGGGGATTTGTTGTAGTACTATTGATACAGAGAATCAATGTGTACAAACAAAAAAATTATGGAGTTGTTTTTGCGATGAAAGGAAACTGCAAAATGAAATGGTACCAATCATTTTCTTAAGAGAAAAATTCAATCAGAAAAACAAGATTTATATATTTACAGAGAATAGCTTAAACTAAATTTGAAGAATATGGGAAAGTTGATTGTTGGCAGTCATGAAGAATTTGAGAAGCATCTTGGGAAAGTAATTGGAGTATCGGACTATCTCCAGGTCACACAAGAAATGATCAATACATTTGCTGATGCCACATTAGACCACCAATGGATACATATAGATACCGAGAGAGCGAAAAAAGAGAGTCCTTTCGGAACCACCATAGCTCATGGTTACCTGACACTATCACTTCTCCCCTTTCTGTGGGAACAAATCATTGAGGTAAAAAATATCAAGCTGCAAGTAAACTATGGGATTGAAAAATTAAAGTACAGTGAACCAGTTCCAGTTAACGGAGAAGTAAGGGTAAACGCCAAACTTAAATCGCTCAAGAATTTAAGAGGCATCTCAAAAGCAGAGATTGATGTAACACTCGAATTGAAGGATGCAAAAAAACCTGTCTTGCAGGGGGTTATAGTTTTTCTTTATCATTTTGAGTAGAGATGCGATTCATCGCGTTTGTTCTATGTTCTTTTATTATCTGTCTACCATATTTGAGTGTGTGTTATCTGAGTATGTGTATTTTTGAGAGAGTCTTCTTTGAGGTGCCGAAGAGTACTTTTGATAATGCGTTTCAGGATTAATCCTCCCCCTCCCTATCGTTAAAAAACGTTAACACCCTTGACATGTATTAAAAAATAATTAACTTTGTATCTCAAAGTCCTTTCAACATGGAAACATCAAATAAGCATTTAGAAGATATTTCGGAAATCAGGCAGATCATGGAACGATCCACAAAATTCCTTTCTTTGAGTGGCTGGTCTGGAATATTTGCTGGTCTGTTTGCACTCGCGGGTGCGGTTGTAGCATACCTGTATTTAGGGGGAGGTGAGATCTACTATGATGACAATTTCAGATTGCTTGAAGGAGAACGATCTTTGTCCCCCCGGGTATTCCTTTCATTGGATGCGGTAATAGTTCTAACTCTTGCAATAATCTCTACCCTCTTCTTTTCCATCCGCAAAGCAACAAAAGCAGGAGAAAAGTTCTGGTCTCCAGTATTAAAAAGAATGATGTTCAGTTTAATGATACCATTAATAACCGGAGGTATCTTAAGTATAATTATGCTGTGGCAAAACCATGTGAATCTTGTCGCACCGCTTACCCTGATATTCTACGGAATAGCACTCGTTAACGCAGGAAGATTCGTGAACAAAGAATTAGTGATACTCGGATTGGCAGAGATTCTTCTTGGCTTATTCGCAACAGCTTGGCAAGACCTCGGACTTTATTTCTGGGCACTGGGGTTTGGCCTCTTTCATATCATTTATGGTGCTACCCTCTATTTTAAATATGACAGGAAGTAGAAAAGATGGATAATCCAATCAAAGCATTAAATAAGCATTTTGAATCACGGGTTCGACTAGGGGTTATGTCAATCCTGGCTGCGAGTGAATGGGTTGACTTCAACTCCCTGAAAGAGTTTTTGGAAATTACAGACGGTAACCTGGCCAGTCATATCAAAGCCTTGGAAACTCACAAATATATTGACGTGAGAAAACAGTTTGTTGGCAGGAAACCCAAAACATCTTATACACTAACAGACCTGGGCAAAGTGGCATTTAAAAATCACATTACTGCCCTGGAATCTTTACTCAACACATAATTTTTTTAACTATTCACTTTGAATTACAAAGTGAAATATAGCTTACACAATGAAAGACTCTTTTGGAAAATTCTTCAGTTCGCCAAGTTTCAAGTTTATAGTTATTGGAACATTATCATTGCTGCTCATGATTCCTGCAGCGATGATAAAAAATCTGATCAGAGAACGTGAATCCCGTAATGAGACAGTCCGCATGGAGATCAGTGAAAAATGGGGCTTAGCTCAGACTATCACGGGTCCCTTCATTACCATTCCCACTGAAGAGGTGGTAAAAGACAGGTACAATGAAGATATTGTTTACCACAGGTTTCATATGTTGCCTGCTCATCTATCCATTGAAGGAGAGATTATTCCTATGGAAAAAAAGCGTGGTATATTCTCCTCTGTTGTTTATAATTCTACCATTCATATTACGGGCTACTTTGATTTGAATGAAGAGGGCCTGGAGCAACTCATAAAAAAGAATATCCAAACAGAAAAAGTATATCTCAGCATCGGGATCACAGATCTACGGGGTATTGGTAATAATTCAAAAATTACAATCAACAGTGTACCCACAGAATTCAGGCCAGGTTTATACAATCATGAAATAACAGACAGGGGGATACATGTTCCCATAGAATTTTCAGATATACAAGACCTTGATAAAATCTCATTTAGTGCTACACTGGTTCTTAACGGCAGTTCAGATATCTATTTTATACCTGTTGGAAAAACAACTGAAGCTAGACTTACTTCTACCTGGCCAGACCCTTCATTTACAGGGAGTTTCCTGCCTTCAGACAAAGAAATTTCAGTAGACGGATTTACATCATCATGGAGTATCAATTACCTCAACCGCAACTATCCACAAAGCTGGCAAGATGGGGGTCATAATGTAAACGACTCTGCTTTTGGCGTCAACTTCCTGGTGCCAGTTAACCATTATCAAAAATCGACCCGGGCTGCGAAATATGCTTTCATGTTCATTGCACTAACCTTTCTTGTATTCTTCTTAACTGAGGTAATTTCCAAGAAGAGAATTCATGCCATTCAATATATCCTGGTTGGCTTTGCATTGATCATATTCTATACCTTGTTGGTTTCTCTTTCTGAGCATATTGGATTCAACAACGCTTACCTGGTCTCCATGTTGTCGGTAACAGTTCTCATCGGCTACTACATAAAAACCAGTACAAAATCAACCAGGGTCGGCCTTATTTCCGGCTCCCTTTTGTTGGTATTGTATAGTTACCTTTTCACTACGCTTCAATTACAAGACCTGTCCTTGCTAATGGGAAGTATTGGCCTGTTTGTAGTCCTGGCGATTATCATGATCGTTTCAAGGAGAATCAATTGGTACAAAGAAAAAACCGAGCAAAATGATTAAGAATACAATACTGCAAAGGGTATGGCGTTCTGCCTACCTCTTTTTATTCGACTTTGGTCGGTATTGGTTTCCCTGGTTCTGATTTCCACTACGATTACCAGGGTTACGATGTGAATGATACTGCTTTGGCTTAGGTGTTTCCTCAGCGGGCTCATCGGGTTCGTAACCCACAAATGGATGATCCTCAACTATATCAATATCCTGATCTATTAACTTCTGAATATCTCGCAGATATGGCTTTTCTTCATCCATACAGAATGAAACAGCAATGCCACTTGCTTCAGCCCTGCCTGTACGACCAATGCGGTGAATATAGGTTTCGGGGATATTCGGAATTTCGTAGTTGATCACAAGAGACAAATGTTCGATGTCGATGCCTCGTGCAGCAATATCGGTGGCTATCAGTACCTTAATTTTTCCTTCCTTGAAATTTCCAAGGGCACGTTGCCTTGCATTTTGTGATTTATTACCGTGGATAGCTTCAGCCATGATGCCTTTCTTTCCAAGTAGCTTTACCACTTTGTCGGCACCGAATTTCGTTCTCGTAAATATCAAAACAGAATCATGCGAATTTGCTTTTAGCATATGAACCAGCAATTTTGGCTTGCCCTTTTTGCTTACGAAATAGACAGACTGCTCCACTTTTTCTGCGGTGGTCTGCTCCGGCTTTATGGTCACCTTCTCAGGATTACCGAGGATCTGTCGCGACAGCTTTACAATATCCGGAGGCATAGTGGCAGAGAAGAAAAGAGATTGCCGCTCCTTTGGCAGGCGCGCAATAATTTTTTTAATATCATGTATAAATCCCATGTCAAGCATGCGATCTGCTTCATCCAGTACAGAATATTCCACATCACTCAATGAAATATATCCCTGGTCCATCAGATCTAATAGTCGTCCCGGTGTAGCCACCAGTATGTCGACTCCCTGGCGGAGTGTATCGGTTTGGCTCCCCTGCTTCACGCCACCAAAGACGACAGCATACTTTAAACCAGTATATTTCCCGTAAGTTCTAAAACTATCGTAAATCTGTATAGCCAACTCCCTGGTTGGTGTAACTATTAGTGATTTGATTTTACGTTTACCCTTGCTCTGTTCCCGGTCGTTATATAGGTGTTGTAAAATTGGTACTGCAAATGCAGCTGTCTTGCCTGTTCCCGTCTGCGCACAACCCAGTAAATCCTTCCTGCGAAGGAGAATTGGTATTGCCTGTTCCTGTATTGGTGTTGGATTTGTATAGCCCTCTTCCCTTATTGCCCTAAGTATAGGGTCAATAATCTTTAGTTCCTTGAATGTCATTTGGGCGGCAAAGGTAGTTTTTTTATTTAAATAAGTTCTAGCGACCCCTCACCCACTCCACACTCTTCTTTAATCCTTCCTCAATGGGAGTTATGGGAAGACCTAATTCACGAACTGCTTTTGCCGGAGAAAGTTCATAATGGTATTTCCCTCTGACTATCCACTTCGGAGTTACTTCCGGTTTTTTGTTGAACCATATGGCAAAGAAAAGCTCTAACCTGGCAAATATCAGTTGTTCCCACATTGGGATTTTAAACATTTTTCGTTTGATCCCTGCTATCTCTCCCATCATTTTGAAAAATGTTATGTAATCATAATTCTCCCCACCAATCAGGTAAGTTTCGCCTTTTTTTCCTTTCTCCATTGCAAGAATATGAGCCAGGGCCACATCCTCAATGTATACATAGTTGCCAATTCCTGTTCCATCTCCGGGATAAAGCCTCCAACCGCCGTTTACAAATTTATCTATCATTAAGGTTGTTGAAGAGGGCTCTCCAAATAGAAAAGGTCCATACACTCTTGTAGGCGAAATAATGACAACGTCCAAATCATGAAGGTTTACAAAATCTTTCACTACTGATTCAGCCATTAACTTAGACCCCTCATACTCATTAAACAGATCAACATCCCTGATCTTTTCTTCGGTTATTATTCCATTTAATGATGGCCCGAAAATTCCTGCAGTGCTTGTAAAAACTACTCTTTTAATATCATGCTCCAAAGCAGACTGCATTACATTTACCGTTCCCCCAACGTTGATATCATAAAAAATTCCACTATCCTTTGCCCATACTTCGGCATAGGCCGCCACATGATATGCTTGCTCACAGTTTTTCATGGCTGCATCAACAGAAGACTTATCCGTAATATCTCCCTGGAAGGGAAATACATTTTCGAAGCTAAGGTTTCGTGCCTTCTCCATAGACCTCACCAGGGCATGCACAGTGTGTCCTCTCTCCGATAACATCTTCACTAAATGAGCACCTATGCTACCAGTTGCTCCTGAAACAAATATCTTCATCTATCTTTTACTTTTAACAATATTCATATTTGGCTGGTGCTTTAAAGCAGCCAGGTTTACCGTCCATGCCATGGCCAGGTGAACGAAGTAGGCAATCCAGATAGTTCCGGTATAAGCGCCCAGTAAACATAAAACAATGGCAAGTGGAATAGCTCCAATGGCTTCATCTGCTCCTTTGGGAAGGTGAGCACCGGCATAAAAAACCACATTCACAGCAATGGCTGGCCAAAGACCAATGGTTTCGAGCAGTGGATAGAATAACACACCACGAAAAAAGAACTCATAACCCAACAGGTAAATTGCCCAGGCCAACAGGTTATTAAAAACTAATTTCCTGTTCCATTCAGCAACCCTGATTTCAGGTTGTTTTTTCAGAACTCCTTGTGATTTTGATAAGAATATCAGAAGTGGTACCAGGATTACTGATATCCCTGCCATCCAATAAAGAGATGCCATGGCTGTCTCCTTATTTACAGCAAATCCAAGATCACCTAATTTGGTATCCGGAAAAGAGATCATGTATGCAAGAAATGGCAGCAGTCCCAGTAAAACAGCCCCCAAATATTTGCTCCATATAACTATCCGTATGGATCCTTTCTCCTTACCAAATCTACGGATCAGCTTCTCTCTAAGACTAACCGACTCCTGGATAAACCAATATGCTAAATAGGCAATTAAGCCCACAACAAGAGGTATGACAACTTTAAGTTGTTGCATAGAAATACTAAGATCCATAGCTGAGAAAATATGCATTACCAAAGATAATTATTCTTCATAAAACCAGGTATTTACTTTAAGCACGATTTCAAAAGGTAATGCTTGTAAATTAAAGGAGTACACATCTCCCAAAGACAATTCAGATTTTTCAGCTATCCGGGCCATCTTTCTCTCCTCCCTCGTCATTCTATCGGAATTGTTTACACAAGCCGAAGAAATAAAGATGAGAAGAAATAAGAAGATAAATAACTTCAATAATTTTTTCATAAATTGATATTTTGTTGAAGTACAGATATTAAAGATAATCTTTTTGTATGCAAAATATTTTAAGCTAATTGAGAAACCTAACATAAATAGTAAATTAGCATTCAATATCTTCAAACATAGGTATCATGAAAAAAAACAACTAAATATACTGTCCTGCTCTTCATTTTTATAGCGTTGGATTGTGGGTATTAGAATTCAGCGCAGGAAGAGGAAATGAGAAAAAGAATGGATGTTCATTTATCAAAATAAAATTACTCCATGGCATTGACCAATAATGACGTATTAAAAAAAATCAGGGTAGCACTTAAATTGCGTGATGATGATATTATCGACATCCTGAAACTTAAAGAATATGAGATATCTAAAAGTGAGCTGGGAGCTTTCTTCAGAAAAGAAGAACACCCAAAGTATATGGAGCTGCAAGACCAGATATTAAGAAGGTTTCTGGATGGTTTGATCATTTACAAAAGAGGGCCAATAGGAGAGAAACCAGAATCATCAAAACAGGAGAACAAGTCTTTTGGAAGTCTTAAACCACCCAAACGCTAATAATTTTTACTATCTCCCCCCCGGTTTTCCACCCTTATAATTCTTACTCTTGCCGTAGTATTTTTTCTTCTTATTGAAATGTTCTTTCTTATCGGAAGAGCTACCACCTTCACGCCAATTGGGACCAGGACCCAGTTCATCGGGTGGATGCAATTTAGGGACGGTAATGCTGATAAGCTTTTCAATACTCCGCAGTTTATACATATCGCGTGGATTAACCAAGGTAACGGCCTCTCCTTTTGCATTAACGCGAGCGGTACGTCCCACACGGTGTACATAATCTTCTGCATCATGTGGAACATCAAAGTTGATCACCATATTGATCTCTTTCACGTCTATCCCCCTGCTCATCAGGTCAGTAGCAACTAAAATACGTATCCGCTTTGAGCGAAATCCGATCATTACAGCTTCACGCTCATTCTGTGTTAGATTCGAAGAGATACCTTTCGAAGGCAGTCCGGATTTATTCAAATGTCTGACTATCTCTGATACTTTTATCTTGGTTGAAGTAAAGATGAGGATGCTGTCATATTTTGGCCGCTCACGGATCACATGGCTTAATACAGGAAGCTTTTGCTCCTCATAGACTATATATGCTTTATGATCAACTCCCTCTGCCGGCTTAGAAACAGCAAGCGATATCTCCTCTGGCTTATACAATATCTTTTTCGCCAGCTGTCTGATGCTGTCAGGCATGGTAGCGCTAAACATCAGCGTTTGTCTTTTCTCAGGCAAAAAAGAAAATATTTTTTGCAGGTCGTCTATAAATCCCATGTCCAGCATCCTGTCGGCCTCATCAAGGATGACATGCTTGATCTTTGAAAAGTTGACGTATCCTAATTGAAGATGTGACAATAATTTGCCGGGCGTTGCGATAATAATATCGGTACCGTTTACCAGGGCTTCCTTTTGATGATAAAAATCACTGCCATCTCCCCCACCATAAATAGCTTTGGAGCCAACTGATGTGAAGTAAGAAAATCCCTGTATCTGTTGTTCGATCTGTATAGCAAGTTCTCTTGTAGGAACGATGACAAGTGTATCAATATGGTTGTTGTCTTTGCCAACCAGCTTGTGTACTATAGGCAGTACAAACGCACCTGTTTTTCCTGTACCTGTTTGGGCACAGGCAATCAGGTCTTTGTTTTCGAGTATAGCCGGAATTGCTTTTGCTTGTATGGGTGTAGCCGAATCAAACCCCATATAGGAAATCGCTTCAATTAACTGCTCATCAAGTTTTAGTTCTGTAAATTTCATTGGTTTTTTTTGGTCAATACTTCAGTTAATTCTTTGGGAGCGCGTGTAAGGCGTTTTGTTTCCATATCAAGGAATACAAGGGTTACCTCTGCAGTGTTGACCAGTTCTCCAACTGAGTTATAGATATTAGTTTGAAAGATGGCTCTTGCTTCAGGAATTTTTGGGATTGTTGTTTCAATGGTTATCTCGTCGTCATAATACAAGGACTTAATATATTTTGCATTTACAGAAACGACTGGCATAATAATACCCATGTCCTCCAATTCCTTGTAAGCAAAACCAAATGACCTGACAAATTCTGTCCTCCCCATTTCATAAAAACGTGCATAGGTACCATAATATACAATACCGGCTTTATCGGTATCTGCATACAATACCCTATACTTAATACTTCTTGTAATCATATTGTAAAAATAAAGAGTTCTCAGCGTCAGCAAGATCCACGTATTTGGCTATCTACCTGCATCTTCTGAGAATCTCTTTTTGTCTCTAAGTTATTCTTCGATATCTGCCAGCATAAATATAAATGCATATTCCATGGCTACATCCTTTAGTCTCTCAAATCTACCACTCGCACCACCATGTCCTGTGTCCATATTGCAATACATAAGCAGCATATTATCATCAGTTTTCATATCACGAAGTTTAGCTACCCATTTTGCGGGCTCAAAGTACTGCACCTGACTGTCGTGCAAACCGGTTGTTACCAGCATATTTGGATATGCCTTTGCCTCGACCTGGTCGTATGGAGAATAGCTTAGCATGTACTCGTAATATTCTTTTTCATTAGGATTACCCCATTCGTCATATTCTGAAGTAGTCAGCGGAATAGTTTCATCTAACATGGTGGTCACAACGTCCACAAAAGGAACAGCAGCGACAACTCCTCTATATAGTTCAGGACGAAGATTAACAACCGCACCCATTAAGAGTCCACCTGCAGATCCGCCCATGGCAAACAATTTATCAGGATTTGTATAGCCGTTGTTGATCAGTTGCTCAGAGCAGCTGATAAAATCGGTAAATGTATTCATCTTATTGAAGAGTTTTCCATCTTCATACCAGCCCCTTCCATAAATTTGGCTACCGCGAACATGAGCAATGGCATAAATAAAACCACGATCAAGAAGCGACAATCTCACTGAGCTAAAGCGAGGATCCATGGTCGCACCATAGGAGCCGTAGCCATAGATCAGAGTGGGTGTCTCTCCATTCTTCTCCATTCCTTTGCGATAGACAATGCTCATTGGTATTTTTTTGCCATCATCCGCCTCTGCATAAATACGCCTGGCTTCGTAATTCGCCGGATCAAAATCTCCAATAACCTCCTGTTGTTTCAAGAGCTCCTTATCCTTAGTCACCATATTGTAATCATAGGTAGAACTTGGAGTAGTTAAGGAAGAATATGAAAATCTAAGGATGTCTGTATTAAACTCAGGGTTAACAGAAACGCCTGCTGTATATACCTCTTCCCAGAAATCAAGATAGTGCTCAGTTCCGTCTGCCCAATTGATTATTCTCAGCTGGTTCAATCCCTCTTTGCGTTCATCAACCACCATATAATTACTAAAAAGTTCAATTCCTTCAAGGAATACATCCTCTCTGTGCGCGATTACTTCTTTCCAATTTTTAACACCCGTCTTATTTACCGGGGTCTTCATCAATCTGAAGTTCTTGGCATCAAGGTTGGTTACGATGTAAAAATCATCTCCAAAATGTGATACTGAATATTCCAGTCCTTCTGTCCTGGCTTGTAACATTTTAAACTCATCGTCAGGTGCGTCGGCGCTTAGAAATTGGTATTCCGAAGTCAATGTACTTACTGATCCAATCATGAGATACTTTTCGGACTTCGTTTTGTAGATGAAGGTACTGTATGTCTCATCATCTTCGCTATAAACCAACACATCTTCTTTTGCTGAAGTACCCAGTTTATGCTTATTAATGGCATTTGATCTTAAGGTTTGTTCATCCTTTGTTGAGTAGAAAATAGTCTTATTATCATTCGCCCAGGTTGATCCGCCTGTAGTAACAGGTATCTTATCTCCAAGAATCTCTCCTGTTTCCATGTCCTTCACGTAAATCGTATATTTCCTTCTGCTTACAGTATCTACGCCGAAGGCCAGGTACCTGCTGTTGGTACTCATACTTATGCCGCCAACCGAATAATAAGTATAACCTTCTGCCATCTCATTCACATTCAGCATGATCTCCTCTTCCGCTTCCATCGTTTCTAACTTGCGACAATAGATTGGGTATTCCTTTTGCTCTTCGTAACGGGTGTAATAATAATAACCATTCTTTTTGTAAGGCACAGATTCATCTGTTTGTTTTATCCGGCCCACGATTTCATTGAATAAATTTTCCTGGAAATCATTGGTTTCCTTCATCACATCCTCGCGATAGCTGTTCTCAGCGTTCAGATAAGCAATTACCTCCTCGTTCTCTCTCTCACGCAACCAGTAGTAATTATCAATCCTGGTATCGTTGTGTATCACCAGCTCTTTTGGTTTCTTCTCTGCAATAGGTGCATTCATTTTCTCTGTTCTTTGACAGGCCGACACTAGTAACCCAAGTATCAGCAGGTTGATTAAAAATATTTTTTTCATTGTAGAAATTTTTTGGAACACATTTTTAATGCTTTTTTTCCAATTTATAACTATTTAACAGTGCTTTCTTATTATAGTTCAGAAAAATAGGACGTGAAATTACAAAAAATATTTAGGTGGTGATAAACAATGGAAGAAATAATCACTGCTTTCTGCGATAAATAGGTTCGTTTACACACCCTTCATACTCAATTGAATCCGATTTCGGTTCAGGTCCACCTCAAGTACCTTGACCTGGACGTGTTGGTTGAGTTTAACTATATCGTTCGGGTCTTTGATAAAGCGGTCGGCCAATTGTGAGATGTGTACCAGTCCATCCTGCTTCACGCCCACATCAACGAAGGCACCGAAATTGGTAATATTCGTTACAATACCAGGCAGGATCATTCCTGCTTGCAGGTCTTCCACTTTCTCTACCTCTTTGGAGAATTCGAACACTTCAATTTCCTGCCGTGGGTCTCTTCCCGGCTTTTTCAATTCGTCTATGATATCCTTCAGTGTAGGCATTCCAATATTGCCACTTACATACTTCTCAAGTGCTATGGAATCAACCAGAGAGCTATCCTTCACTAATTCTTCCACTGAACAACTCATATCACCGGCCATCTTTTCAACTACAAAATAGCTTTCAGGGTGTACAGCTGAATTATCAAGGGGATTTTTGGCATCGGTAATTCTTAAAAATCCAGCGCACTGCTCAAAGGCCTTATCTCCCATCCGGGCCACTTTTTTCAATTGATTTCTTGAGGAGAAAGCACCATTTTCAGCCCTGTATTCAACTATATTTTGAGCAAGAAGGGGTCCCAATCCTGACACATAAGTAAGCAAGTGTTTACTTGAAGTATTCAAATCAACGCCTACCAGGTTTACACAACTCTCAACCACATCATCAAGCGATTTCTTCAGATTCCCCTGGTCTACATCGTGCTGATACTGACCCACACCTATCGATTTCGGCTCAATTTTTACTAATTCGGCGAGTGGATCCATTAATCTTCTTCCAATAGACACCGCTCCTCTAACTGTCACATCAAAATCAGGAAATTCATCTCTTGCCACTTTAGAAGCCGAATAAATTGAGGCACCTGACTCGTTCACCATATATACTTCCATATCCTCCGGGAACCTGACGAGCCGAACAAATCGTTCTGTTTCACGGCTGGCCGTTCCATTTCCAATGGCTATCGCTTCAATTTTATATTGCTGCACCAGCGAGCTGACCTTGCGAGTAGCACCTGAACGGTCTGATTGGGGCGGATGTGGAAAGATGGTCTCATTGTGCACCAGGTTACCCTGGGCATCAAGGCAGACCAGTTTACACCCACTTCTGAATCCGGGATCCAGGGCCAACACACGCTTTTGTCCCAACGGGGATGCTAATAAAAGCTGCCGGAGGTTTTCAGTAAAAACACGTATTGCTTCTGCATCAGCTTTTTCCTTGTACTCAGCTTTAAATTCAGTTTCAATAGAAGATGACAATAACCTTGTATATGCATCTTTGACTGCCAGCTTCACCTGCTGAGATACATCATAAGATCCTCTAACAAAGAAATCATCAAGCGCATCTACCACTTTATCCTTATCCGGTTCAATAGAAACTTTCAGAAATCCTTCTTTTTCACCTCTGCGCATAGCCAGTATCCTGTGACTTGGACATTTCTTCAAAAGTTCACTGAATTCGTAATAGTCTTTGTACTTTATTCCTTCTTCCTCTTTTCCTTTTAAAAGCTTTGAGTACATCACAGCACCCGTGGAAAAATGGTGCCTCACGATATTACGCGCTCGTGAATTTTCATTGATCCACTCTGCAATAATGTCTCTTGCACCCTGCAAGGCCTCATCAACAGATTCGACCTCTTCATTTAGAAATTCCCCTGCCCTTTTTTCAAGCTGAAGCTCTTCCTGCTTCATTATTATCGTCGCCAATGGCTCCAATCCTTTGTCCCTGGCAACTTTAGCCCGTGTCTTTCGTTTGGGTTTGTATGGAAGATAAATGTCTTCAAGTACATTGAGTTCCATTGTATCCTCAATCTTTTTCCTCAGGTCTGCTGTAAGTTTTCCTTGTTCGTCAATCGTTTTCAGGATGTACTCCTTGCGCTTCACCAATTCCTTCAAACGCTCATATTCATCACGGATCTCTGCTACTTTTACTTCATCAAGACTTCCCGTAAGCTCTTTTCTGTACCGGCTGATAAATGGAATCGTTGCACTTCCGTCCAACAACTCTATTGTATTCTTAACCTGTACTATTGTGAGTCCCAGGTTATTCGCAATTACCTCTTCATATATAATCATGTGCTTTATAAATCTTTAGGAAACAAAAATCAAATTTAAATGAAAAATGCTGAATTCTGTACAAAATTTCTTGTAATTCCTACATGAAATAGTAGATAGTTATTTCATAAAATGTACTTTTGTGAAAATGAAACGAACTATGAGTCACATGATCGCCCCTTCCATACTGAATGCAGATTTCCTTCACCTGGGTAATGTATTGGAGATGTTAAATCGAAGTGAGGCAGACTATATTCACCTGGATATTATGGATGGCCGCTTTGTACCCAATCTTTCCTTTGGTTTTCCAATCATACAGCAGATAAAAAAGGTAGCGCAGAAACCACTGGATGTTCACCTTATGATTGTTGAACCTGACAAATATCTTGAAGAATTCAGGAATGCCGGCGCAGACATTTTAACTGTTCATTACGAAGCTTGCGATGATCTGAAATCTACCATTGAGCGCATCAGGGAATTAGGTATGAAACCATCTGTCTCCTTGAAACCGCAAACAGAGGTTTCTGTTTTAGGGCCCTATCTTGCGGAGCTTGACATGGTGCTCATTATGTCTGTTAATCCCGGTTATGGTGGTCAGTCGTTTATGGTAGAATCGTATGAACGTATTAAGGAACTAAAGTCTATGATTGACAAGATCGGTTCAAGTACGCGGATCCAGGTTGATGGCGGTGTCGGACAAGACAACATTGGTCAACTCCGAGATTCCGGGGTGGATGTTTTTGTAGTTGGGAGCGCAATTTTCCGGGCCAATGATCCGGAGGGAATGATTCGAATGCTTAAAAATATATAATGGTATAGACGCGATTTATAAAAGGTCAGACGCGCCACATGGCGCGTCTCTACAAAAAGTTTACTCTCCCGCCAGGTATCTTTCCAAATAGGCAAATGTTTTAGTCAGGTTACCATCCTTGGTTATTGTCGCTCTTTCAACAATTCCCTCGTTATCTTCTCCTATTAAATATGGTATCACATTCTCGATTAAGGCATACCCAAAATCTTCAGATGCATTGCGGGGAAGTTCTCCTGGAAGGTTATCAACTGCCATCACTGTAATCACTTCATCTGCAAATGGTTCTTCAGATTCATTACCTGTTTCAGGATCGTATCCATAGATTGGATCTGCGATGGTTGAAGGCCTTATTGTAGAAGGGATTGGCCCATCGATATCACAGCTGATGTCTGCAATGACCTTTACCGGGAATGACGCCGTTTTCAATTCTTCTTTTGTTAAAAATACAGGTGATTCAGGATCCCAAAAATGACAGGCAATAAACATATCAGATTTTTCTGCAAAAGGCAGAAAAGTACTTTCATAGTCTGCCGGAAATTCAACAAAATTGCCAAAATCAAATTCACCGCCATCCTTCCTCCTGCTATAGTGCCAGGGATCGAGCCGACAAAACACTGGCTCTTTGAAAGTCAGGGTAAGATAATCCCCAGGAATAACTTCCCGGACACCTGCATCAAGGAGGATTTCAACGGCTCCACCGGCTACTCTTCCTCCGCCAGTCAACACAATACGTGTATCTTTCAAATCAATACTCTTTAATGAGAGCTTCAATTTTTCCAGGTCATTTATCTCCCAGGCAGGTTTCAATTCGTATGTTCCTTTGCGCATCCCAAGTGCCCGTATACCATTATAAGCTCCAACAACACCAGCCCACCTTCCAAATGCCACTACGCGAGACTTATCAGGCCTGGTGAGATATTCATAATCAATTAATGTAATGTTCTTCTTCACAATCTCCTGCAGCAAATTCCTGTTATAGGGTTGTTCTTTAGCAGTATGTGAGAAAAAGAGATAGCTTTTTGAATCAGCCAGGGAAGGAATATCCACCTCCTTCACCCCCATCATAATATCGCAATCGGACAAATCATTTGAAAGATTCACTCCTGCAAGGCGATACTCTTCATCTGAGTAACAACGCATGGGAGAAGGTTCAACAACGATTTGTAAATCAGGATATTTTTTTACTAGATCGGCACACTGCATGGGTGTAAACGGCACTCTTTTATCAGGGGGATTCTTTGTTTCTCTTACAATTCCGATTTTCATATAAATTGCTGTTTTTCGAAATTAGGATTATTTAATGAGTTTGCAATCAAAAATTATGAACTCTGCAACATTTGAATACTGCATTCCTATATTAAGCAATAGAAATTTAAGCGAAGAAGTGTAAACATCCCGCTGAAGTATTTACTCAATCTGATTTTGTTATTCCCTACTCAAAAAAGTATTCATTGATATCCACGAGATTATTTCAGTGGAAAAGCAATAACAGTTAACCAATCCATTGGATTATCAGACTCCATCATCGTCGTTTTGTATAATTCGAACGCACCTCCCGTAAGTTTCATCCCATTCTCCTCCGTATATTTCGTCAGCGTTTCATATGAGTCCTTCAGATAATCATATTTGCCATAGTGAGGAAGCATCACAACTTCTTGCTCCTTAAATGTTTTTGACTTGATATCACCTGAAGCTTTTCCTGGCTCTGCAATTTGCAAGCCAAGCAGGGCATGAGCGTATCCCGTCTCTTCGTCAAAATCAATGTAGTATGAAAAAGCTGTTCCAGCCATCTGAAGCCCTTGTTTCGCTACTTCTCCAAAGAGCATTTTAAACATGTTTCCCATCTGCTGTGACATTTCCTCCATTGTCCCCTCCATTGGGATAACAAGCGTATGCATTTTTTTCATCATACCTACTTGAATTTCCCCGGTCTTATAAAGTTTCGGAGGATCTGCTTCGATAATTTCCTTCATGCTTGCCAGACCTGATTCAAATGAGTTTTGCATTCCTCCCGACATCATCATCATCATTAATCTTCCAAAGGGATATTTACCGTCTGCTACAAAATTCCATGTTACATGAGTCCCCTCATCCGTTTTCTCCAGATGCCATTCCACCAATGAAGAATCAGGATCCTCTCCAAACCATATGGTAGACTGAATTTCTTTACCAAAGACAACTTTTTCAACTTTCATCATTCCATATCCAATTTTATCACCTTCCCAGCTGTATGTTGAACCAATATATCCCTCTTTTGGCTCAATGGTCACCTTTGCTTCCGGTTCCATTTGCAGCCATGGATCCCACTGATCCCTGTTCAAATAGAGCGCAGCAGAGTGAAATACTTCATCCGGACCGACAGCGATATCTGCCTCAGCAGAAATTATAGTTGTTGCAGGTAAGAATGCAGGAACTATAAGTACAAGACCTGCCAGAATGAGTAGAACGATTAATAACCATTTAAGAATTTTCATGGTAATAAATTTAGATTTATACTTTGAACAGGGTCTAAAATACGAAACATGGGGATACGAGTCAAGGGTTTTAACTTATGCCCTCATCAGGGCAACGAAAGCTATGCCCGAAATCTGGCCAATCCAATAGCCACCATTCTTTCAGCAGTACGTGATGCAGTCGACAAATCTATGGACGCCAGAGTAGTAACAGAAGACATTGCTGAAGTAAAAGCTTTTTCAGCCAGTGATGTAGGTGATTGGATAGCTGAAAATATTTAGGAGGTCCACAGTAAATCTTCTTGTAAGAATCATTTTGAAGGTTCTTGTTTTTTAGTACTTTAACAGTACGAAAACAAGAACCTTTTTCTATGGGCAAAAGTGAACTTAATACAGACTGGCGAAAAGTATCTTCAGCTATCTACAAGAGACCTTCAGATGGTAAGGTTTTTGGTTCTGTGGAAATTGATGTAAGTGAACTTGAGAATTATGTGAATCAGAAGAGGAAAGAAGGATTAAAAATTACCCTGACGCATATCTTCACACTGGCTGTTGCACGTGGATTAAAATACGAAGTACCGGAACTTAATTGCTATATACGAAGAGGGAACCTCGTTCAACGCAGTCAAATTGATGCCATGGTTAGTGTTCTGATCCGTGACAATGAAATGAGTTCTGTAAGGGTGGAACATGCCGATCAATTAAATTTAACAGACCTATCTAAGGTGCTAACTGACGGAATCAGGAATTCACGATCAGGTGACGAAAGCAACACGATGCAGATGAAAGGAAAAATAGCGAGGATACCGTGGCCCTTTCGTGGATGGGTTTTCAATACCATTAAAACACTGACCTTAAAATGGGGGGTTTCTCTTCCATCCATAGGATTAACGGCAAACAATTTCGGTTCCTTTGTAATTACCAACATTGGAAGTATAGGACTGGACACCGGTTTTCCTGCACTTTTCCCCATTTCCAATGTGCCATTTGTATTTGTCATGGGAGGCGTTGCTAAAAAAGCTGTGGTTGTAGATGACGAAGTGGTTATCAGGAGAATGATTACACTTAGCAGCGCGATGGATCACAGGGTTGTTGATGCCATTCATGGTGGAAAATTATTCAAATATATAAAACAGATTGTTAAGGACCCATCAGTTTTAGAGTAAGATTTTTTGAAGCTCGCTAAATCATTTTCTTACTGTTAATCGTTACGCAGCGATTCATATACTGCCTTGTTTTTCAATCCACTTCCAGTAAGCAACCAGCTCCAGAACCACCTCGCCATCGGGTAGGTTCTTGCTACGCATCACATGTTGAAAAAAGCAAGAGAAAAACAATTGTTACTGAAAAGAGCATTTTTGTAT
The DNA here is from genome assembly GCA_964538375.1 of uncultured Bacteroidaceae bacterium. Lineage (GTDB taxonomy): Bacteria > Bacteroidota > Bacteroidia > Bacteroidales > JAUUZQ01. The sequence continues at coordinate 45,404 of CAZIFQ010000023.1, forward strand.
TCATTTTCATAATTTTGTTTTAGAGTATTTACACTAAGTAATAACTTAGCTTAGTAGCAATATTTTTCTAGTATTATGAATTATCGTTAAAAATATTATTTATAGGCCAATTGCATGGTTAAGCAATGTTAAAACGGCTTAATTCAGAATAATTCTAAACCGAGAGGGTGCGGAGAATTTAACGGTGATAAATAATATTTTTTTACTTTAGTGTTTCTTTATAAACCATCTACAAAAAAACATATTCAAATCCACAATCATTAAAATGATATTACAAACGAATAAAAACATTGCTGTTGGAGCAGATATTGGAGGAAGCCATATCAGTTGCGCTGCTGTTGACATGAATCAACATACCATCATCACAGAGAGCTATACTGTTATTGATGTTGATAATAAGGCGTCTGCTGAAGTGATTATCAATAAATGGAGCGACGCCATTAAGCAAACACTCAATAAGGCAGGTATTGATGAACCCGTTGGTATTGGCCTGGCCATGCCGGGACCATTTGATTACCTGAATGGAATAGGTCTTTTTAAAGGAGTTGAGAAATTTGACAATCTCTATGGAGTCAATGTAGCTGAAAAGGTCAAAACAACGCTGTCTTTTAAAAATGATATCCCTGTACGATTTATGAATGATGCGACATCATTTGCAGTTGGAGCAGTTTGGGCAGACGATCATCTGGCGAAGAATAATGTCTTAGCCATTACCCTTGGAACAGGTTTTGGATCAGCATTTATCATAGATTCCTTACCCGTTTTAAAAGACGAAAAGGTTCCAGAGCTTGGTTGTGTATATCATCTTCCTTATAAGGAAGGAATAGCCGATGATACCTTTTCAACACGAGGCCTTATTAAAGCATACCAGGATCGGACTGGCACTACTTTGCCAGGAGTGAAAGAGATTGCTGAGATGGCTGGCTCAGATAAAAATGCTACAGACACTTTTAATCAATTTGGAAAAGAATTAGCAGATTTTTTATCGCCATGGATATCCAAAGCTTCAATTACCAACATGATAATAGGGGGTAATATAAGTAAGGCATATAAATTATTTAAAGACGCATTTGAAACTGAGTTGAGAGAATCAGGAAACGATGTTGTAGTTCAGATTTCGGATAAAAACGACCTGATGGCAATTCTCGGATCAGCAAGGTTATCTGAAGAAAATTATTGGGAAAGAGTTAAATCCTTAATAAAGGACATGTAATTATGAGTAATAAAAAGCTAGACCTTAAGATAATAATACCTGTGTTGTTATCATTCTTTGTAATGAGTTTTGTTGATTTGGTAGGAATAGGAGTTGATCGGGCAAAAGCAGATTTTGAACTCAGCGATACCATGGCTCAGCTTATCCCTTCAGCTGCATTTTTATGGTTTTTCCTGCTTTCCGTTCCTGTTGGAATTTTCCAGGATCGTAACGGTAAAAAAAGAACCCTGGTCATAGGTATGTCAATTACGGTGCTAGGTTTAATTATTCCATTTATTGTCTATTCGTTTCCTGTGCTACTTATAGCTTTTGCCATGTTAGGTATTGGGAACACCATTATACAGGTTTCAGCAAATCCACTTTTGGTGGCTGTTGTTCCTACCAGCAGGGCATCCAGTGCGCTTAGTTTCTCACAATTTGTAAAGTCCATTGGATCTATGCTTGGCGCTCCCCTTGCCGGATTATTTGCAGCTCAGTTTGGTGATTGGAAAATAGTTTTAATAGTTTTTGGCGTTGTTTCACTGCTCTCAGTTCTATGGCTTGGGACGGCGAAAATCGAAGAAACAAAAAATGAAAAATCACCTGCCACCTTAGGATCCTCATTTAAGCTTCTTGAAAACAGATTTATTCTGGCAATGGTCATTTGTATCTTTTTGATTGTTGGTATTGATGTGGGTATAAATTCAACATCAGGCCAATTTCTGATGAATAAGTTAGGGATGGAGCAGACCATGGCAGAATCGGGAAGAAGCATTTATTTCTTTGGAAAAATGCTGGGTACATTTGCCGGAGCATTATTACTCACATGGCTTGCTTCAAGGAAATTTCTTGTTTGGACATCTATATTCTCATTAATAGCCATTGTAGCACTAATCCTAAACCCTGTTCCTTTTGGTGCGTTAATTATCATATTCCTGATCGGATTGTTTGCGGCAAACATTTTCCCATTGGTGTTTTCAATCACGGTTGAAAAACATCCTGACAGGGCCAATGAAATTTCAGGATTAATGATGATGTCTATTTGTGGTGGAGCAGTTGTCCCTTTGCTTATGGGTTGGATATCTGATACTGTGAGCATAACGGCCAGTATGTTTATCCTGGTAGCTTGTATTGCCTATATCCTCGTTGTATCATTATCTCTACTAAAATCTAAATAAGGTAAAAAGCATTGCATTTAGCTTATCGATAGAAGAAGTACGATTAGTTAATTCAGATATCTTCATAAAACAACCGACTCCTATATATAGTCAGGGATGTATCAATGTATTTCCCTGATTTTTTTATATGTACTATTGATCATTAGAAATTACTACAACTTCACAAACTCGTACGTCAGGCCTTCTGGACTGACCGATAGATTCAAGTATGAAGCTTGTTCAGCATCGTCTAGCATGGCATCGAGGGTGATGTAAGTGGTGTGACCGAATTCTTCGATGTAGCGATCGTGGTCATGACCGGAAATCAGCAAATTGACCCGGTGTTTTTCGAAAAGGTCGAGGAACACCAGTAGTTCTTCGTTGAGCGGATTGGTGGATCCGGTCATCCTGTTTCGGAAGAAATTGAGATGAGTGCTAACCACTACATACCTATAATTTTCTCGTTCTTCTTCAAGCAAATTTTTCAGCCACTCCAATTGAAGATTCCCCAATGTTCCACTTCCTGTATCAAGGAAAATAAACAGATCCGTTGCATTGGTGCTATGAACATCCATGGTATAACATGAAGAGCCAAACAATTCGTAAAATGATTTCCAGCCATCAAAATAGAGGTCGTGGTTACCTGCTACAAGACAGGTATGTACTCTATTCGTTCCTTGCAATACAGAATCAAGCACAAGATAGTCATCGGCCCTACCGGTGGAAACGTCTCCTGCAATAACCATGGCCAATGCCATCGAGTCTTCAGAAATATCAATCAGCTTCTGAAGGTTAACAGTGCCTCCCACATGTGAATCTCCTCCAAAATAAATAGAATACTTACTACCGTATATACCAACATTTCGGGAATTGTTATCAGCATTCCACTGCATAGATTGGTTGAAGCGCTCATTGGCATTATCCGCATGACCAAACATACCTCCCACATCAAGGTCGTACATACAGCCCGACAGCGTAAAGAGGAATATGATTCCCGGCAATATTTTTGTAATTAATCTATTTGCCATATGAATCCTGCTCTGAAATAAAATCCGTAATGATTGGCACTCAGGTTGAGCATTCCTGCTCCCTGGTACCATAATTCGCTATATATCTTCCAATCTGCTTTCAAACTGTACTTAAAGAGTCCGGTCAGCATCGGGTTGGTTTCCTGCTGGATAAGAAAGTCATCGCAATTGGTGAGTGAACCACCAAGGTTCCATGTGTGATCCATCGGCTTCAACCACAGGATTCCCTTGTACATAAAATTCCTCCATTCATAGATATGCATATCAGGATCAGGTAAATCGGAGAGATCTGTCTCTCCTTCATGCATTGAATAAATCCTGCTGTCGTAGCCCAAATGTACCTCCAGGTGATCACGGCTGTGCGAAGCAATCAATCCAAAATTCGTCTCGCTAATTAAAGCGGAATATGGATTATATCGGAAGAAAAGAGAAACAGAGATTGGAAATTCCCTGAAGGCATAGTCGCCACTTACATCCACAAAAAGGCCTGAAAAAACACTCTGATCTGTTGCTGTAGTACTTGCCTGCAGACCAACTCTCGCCTCATAATTACTTATACGATAAGCAGTAATATAAGCCGCTCGTCCAAATATGCCTGAAGACATACTGTTGCTACCCACATCGATGTAAGCGCTTTGCGAAAGCTGGGAAAATACTGGCATGCAAAAGATAACCAGCAAGCATATAATGAAATGTCTTTTCATAGAAACGAAAACAAATATAATAAAAACCACCTAATGCCTTACCCCTAACGCCAGTCAGTGCCTGAAATAAGTTGACTGCTAAATTAAAAAAAATGCAGAACAATT
>CAZIFQ010000024.1:0-47456 GCA_964538375.1 uncultured Bacteroidaceae bacterium
TAAGTAACAATACTACAAATAAAAAAAGATGCCTCGACACATTCATTTTAGAAATTTAGTAAAAAAAGAGAAGTGGAGTTCAAACCTTAACATTTATTAACTTGAGAGGGGGAAACCAGGAGACCAGGAAAGAGGGAAAGAAGCAGAGAGGGAATGATGCAATAATGGAATTGTGTGGAGCAACGATGCCAAACACATGTATTATATTGATACTCCAACCCGCGAAGTAATGGAATATGCCTATGATGTTACTGCAGGTGATGAACTGAAGGATTTATATATTACAACCGCCAGAATTGGCACTTCAATGGAAGAGTTAGAGCATTTTCCTGATGCAGGTATGCTTTTCAAAATTTCACTACAATCAGAAGGTGTAAGCTCTTTTTGCTACTAGAATATCGCATTTAAGATGATTTTTAACATAAGATTCATTCTATTTTAACTTTACTGTTTTTTTTTCACGGTTATAGACCTATATTTGCAACTTATTTAGCTCTCTATATATATATACATGTAAATTTTTAACCATGAAAAAAACACTTTTTATTTTATTTACATTCATGATTGTTATGGTTTCTTGTCAAAAGGACCTATCATACGTGGATGGAGATTATTCTGTTGAATTTGATTACCATGATTCTCATGGTTGGAAAGCATTTATCGATTTCACGCTTGTATCTGACGAGATTACAGCAATAGACTTCGATTATCTTGACAGCTCTGACAATCGCAAATCAACAGATGCAGATTACAACGAAACAATGCTGGGTATTATCGGAACAAATCCAGAAACATTCCTTCCTGAGTTAGAGACTCAGTTAATGAATGCAACGATTGCTCCTGATTTCACAGGAATTGACGGTGTAACCGGTGCTACTCACTCAGCACATGATGCAGAATTGCTCATTGAATCTGCTCTTGAATCTGCTGTAGCTGGAGATCTTAATGTAATTGCTCTTCAGCCCATCTACGTTGATGGAACTTACTCAGCTGAATACGATGCATTGGATTCACATGGCTGGATGGCATTTATTGAGATTACGCTTGCTGGTGACACAATCACTGCAGCTGATTTTGATTATTATGATGTAGACATGAATCGTAAGTCAGAAGATGCTGATTACAACGAGACCATGCTCGGTATTGCCGGAACAAATCCTGAAGCATTTTGCCCAGGACTAGAAGCAACCATCATGAGTGCTACTATCAGGCCAAGACTTGAAGGAGTTGACACCTGGACAGGAGCTACTCATTCATCTGAAAATGCGACAGAGCTGCTGGAAGCTACTCTTGAACTGGCAGTTGAAGGAGAAGAAACTGAAGTTGTACTTGTACAACCTGATCCGGTTGTTCTTAAGTAATCTCAACCATTTTATAAAAAAGGTGCATTTTTTATGCACCTTTTTTTTTGCTATTTTTTTCTATTGCAAATCGAATACGACAGGTATATGCATGAAGACCGGAACTCGCTGAGTGCCTTGCATAGCAGGCCTGAACTGAACCAGGTTCCTGTCAACCGGCTCCGGAAGTGGGGCTTTCTCTTCCTCATAGTACGATGAAAAATCATAGTCTATATCAACATCTTCGGCAATAAGCATATCATAATAATCTATATTATAAAAAATCGAACCAATTGAATTAAAGAATGTTTAATCTTTGTAAATTTATTCTTTGTCAAAAACGCTAAAAATATGGATGAGATAGTATTCCTGGATATTTCAACTGTTGGTTCAGTTGAAAATTTAAAACTTCTAAAACTGCTGGGAAAAGTTGATTTCTTTGAAGATACCCTTCCCAACCAGGTAGTTGAACGTTCAGTAGGGAAAGATATTATTATCACCAACAAAGTTGAGATTACTGCTGATATAATGAAACAATTACCTGATCTTAAACTAATCTGCGTGGCTGCCACAGGAGTCAATAACGTGGATTTCGCTTTTGCTGAAAAGAAAGAAATCCAGGTAAAAAATGTAGTCAACTATTCATCCGACTCTGTGGCACAGTTAACTTTTACCATGTTGCTTTACCTGGTAAACCGTCCGGGCTACTACGACAATTATGTTAAAAGAGGGGCATATGCAAAGAGCAGCTCATTTACTCACCACGGCGAACCTTTCTGGGAGCTGCGTGGCAAACGAATGGGTATCATTGGATTGGGCACCATTGGCCGCCAGGTAGCAAGAATTGCTGAAGCTTTTGGGATGGAAGTGGTTTTCTATTCCACCACTGGAAGAAACAACAATATAAATTATAAGCGCTTTGAGCTTGACGACTTACTGAAAAATTCTGATGTCATCTCCATACATGCCCCACTGAATGAACTTACTAAGGGACTGATTACTTATGCTAAAATGAAACTGATGCGTCCTTGCGCTATCTTGCTCAACCTGGGCAGAGGAGGTATAGTTATTGAAAAAGACCTTGCCCGGGCATTAGATGACAATGTTATTGGTGGTGCGGGAATTGATGTATTCGTCAATGAGCCAATTGAAGCTGATAATCCACTTCTCAGGGTATACGACAAAGATAAGCTGATCATTACTCCGCATATGGCCTGGGCCTCAAAAGAGGCACGTGAACTACTGGTACAAAAAATAGTTCAGAATATTGAAATCTATCAGAAAGGAAGAGCAAAACAGTAAGCTTATTTCGCTTATTTCATCAAAATGCTGTATCTTGATCTTGCCTTATAAGATATCATTTGCTATGGTAAGCATAAAACATATCCTCATACTTATTATTTCGGTTCATACCTTAACCACACTTCATGCCCAGGATGAAAAACCACCTTATGAGAAAAAATTAACGCTGAACCTGGGTGGAGGTCCTGCACTACTTGGACTTGATTACGGATTACAACTTGAGAATCAGCTTGTATTGGAAGTAAGCAAGTTTGTCTCCATATCTACATCCTATGGCACTGCGCAGGCCTACGAAGGCATGGATGATGTCAAGCGGGAATATTCACCTGAACCGGACTTAACAGGTGATGATTTTACACGACATCAATCGCTGATTTATGCACGGCTGGGATTGGAAATCACGCCATTAAACACAGAACATCACAGGGCATATCTCGGGATCGGTCCTAGCTTAAATTTTTATAACTTTTCCGGGGGAAATATCATTTCCACCGCAGATACTACAATCTTCATTTTAAGCAATAGTCGCTCAACTGTGTTTACTTATAGCTTTTTCGGAGGATATGATTTTATTTTTAAAGAACACTACCTCCTGGGTGTTTCCTTCTATTTTTCAAGGTACGTGGAAGACCCGATGTATAGCATTATGTGGAGAGGAGGATACCGGTTTTAAAACACACAAAAAAGAGACAAGCTTAACAAAACCTGTCTCTCTCTGTAAGTATAATTTAAGTAAGGCCTACTTCTCCTTGATCCGGATATTTCTGAACCATACGTCATCACCATGATCCTGTAGTCCTATAAATCCTTCTGCAGCCACATCTGCCCACGTCTCATTCAATCCAGGAAATTTAGAACCAGCCACCAGCTCATTCCATTCCGGAGTCCAGAGGTGATATTCAAGAACCTGTTCTCCATTCATGAAATGAATAACTGTCCCCTTGAAACAAATAATTTCTACTGAATTCCACTCACCTGCAGGCTTAGCATTTTGAGGAACAGCAGGAATAAGGTCATACAATGAACCAGCTTGCCTGTTTCCGTCTTTTCCAAGCATTGCATCAGGATGCTCTGCGTTATCCAGTACCTGCATTTCAGGAGCTGTTTTCCAAATACAATCAAAATCAGGAGTCTCTTGTCCGAGGTAGAAGATACCTGAATTACCCCCCGAAGAAATTTTCCAATCTAATTTCAAATGAAAATTTTTATAGATCTTATCATAAATAATATCTCCACCATCTTTTGCTCCAGCTTCTCCCCTACCTGAGCTATTACATTTCAAGGCATCATCTTCAATAATCCAACCTGAAGGCAAAGTTTCTTTTGAATAACCACGCCAACCATCTGTAGTCTTTCCATCAAACAACAAAACAAATCCTTGTTCCGCTTCTTCTGCAGATAAGGTATTCATTGTAACAGCTTCGGTTTTAACTTTCTCTTGTTCACCGGCAACAACGGCTTCTTTTTTTGTCTCTGTATTGCAGGATGTAAAAACAATCCCGGCAAGAAGAGCCACAGTCATAATTTTTAACAGATCACTAATTTTTTTCATTTTCTTTTGGTTTAATATTTAAAATTTCTATTTCGCTTTTGTGCATATAAATTTCGAAAAATATTCGCTCATATTCAAATAATGTTTTGAATCTGAAATTTCAATGTTTTCAGGTACCTGGTCACCTTCAAATTCCTCAATATATTAATTACACTTTGAGTAGCGCTGTTAGTCTATCCCTGTCCACTATTCTGATTACATCCCTCTCCGAATCAATAATTCCCTCCGCATTCATTTTTCGAATTTCACGTGATAAAGACGGACGTGTTACTCCAAATAGTTCCGACATTTGTTGGTGAGTAATCGGTAGCTGTAATGTTTCTTTCTCTTGAGAATAATGTAAAATAAAACCTGCAATTTTAGCTCTGATTGAAGGGAAAGACACAAACTTAATCTTCTCGGTCAAAAACTGAGCCCGACTGGAAATGGCACTCAGAAAATTATCCAGTAAAGTGAGGTTTTGCTGCATTAATCTTGAAAACTCATCCCTATGCATCTGCCAAATAACTGTATCTCCCAATGAGATCACATTCACAGGATACATACGTCTTTTTCCATATAGAAAAGCAGGAGCAATCATCATAGTTGGAACAATGTCTTCAATTTTTAAAATCTTACCGGATAGATCCATCATTTCTCCACTTACATTTCCTTCCACAACAATGCGGGCATGATTGCAAGGCGCACCGGACTGGGCGATTATTTCATCTTTTTTGTAACGCTTATATTGAAAAACAGAATTTTCGAGAATTACTTCAATCTCTTCCATGGAGAGAGAGCGGAATACAATAGTTTCGGAAAGTATTTCTAAATAACTCATTCAATCATCATTATCGATCATACAATGCTGTGTAGATCTGGCTCTTGTAACATTGGTTACAATGCGAAATAATCAATCAGCTTACTTTTGTTAGCAAGTAAAGATAAAATAAATAAAGATGGAAAGAGATATAATACATATTGATGCGGAACTGTGTGACGGATGTGGTGATTGCATACCAAACTGCCATGAAGGAGCCCTGCAACTGATAGATGGCAAAGCCACGCTCATCAGCGATCTTATGTGCGACGGACTGGGTGCCTGCATCGGTCATTGTCCACAAGGAGCTATAACCATGGAGAAAAGAGAAGCTGAACCCTACAATGAAACTGAAGTGATTAAAGGAATGGCGGAGAAAGGCAAAAACGTAGTTATTGCGCATCTAAAGCACCTGGTCGAACACAATGAACTTGATTTTGTAAAAGAGGGATTTGCATGGTTAAGGAAAAACAGGGAATTGCTAACATTTGACCTTGACGAAGTGACAACGCTTATACATACCAATAAAGAAAAAATGTTCACTGACGTTAAAGTTAGCGTGAACAAGGAAGAAAAACTCTATTTGGTTAAAAATCCGGAGGAAAAGATCAATGTAGCACAGATGGCGCCACAGGTAGAATCATCAGCATGCGGCTGTGCTGGATTACAAGTTAAAGAGATTAAGAATGAAGTTTTGCCAATAAGGAGTGATACTGTTGCTCAGCCAAGCGAATTAAGACAATGGCCCGTGCAGTTTCACCTTATTAATCCCGCTGCCGGATATTTTAAAGGAGCAGATGTCCTCCTTGCAGCAGATTGTTCTGCATATACAATGGGTAATTTTCATTCAGACTACCTGAGAGGAAAATCACTCATAATTGCATGTCCGAAGTTAGACAGCAACCAGGAATCTTACATTCAAAAATTGATTCAATTAATTGATCATTCCATGATTAACACACTACATGTATTCATTATGGAAGTTCCTTGCTGTGGTGGATTATTAAGGATTATTGATCAAGCAGTTGGACAGGCAAACAGGAAAGTTCCGGTGAAATGTTCGGTCGTCAGTGCAGAGGGTAATATACTGTCTGAGGAGTGGATATAAAAGCATTGTGGATATCCTTGACTTGAATTGAATCTGATTTTGTTGTAACTTATTCGCAATATTGACCATTGGCCAATGACTTTATCCTCTCTTTGTTGGTATGTATTGTTATTATGACATTAAAGAATTACCACATGAAAAGTTCTGGCTCTTTATCAGATAAACGACATTTTCTGTCAGACCTGGTCCAAATGCATGACCAGTTATATTACTATGCACTTCAGCTTACAGAGAGCCGGGATGATGCCCTGGATCTTGTTCAGGAAACCTCGTACAAAGCCCTTAAGTATAATACTAATAATCAGCAATATGAGCATGTGAGGGCTTGGCTGTATACCATTCTGAAAAATACTTACATCAATCACCTTCGAAGCGGGTACAATAAGAACACATGGATTAGCAAGGAGGATAACAGTCAACAATTGTTACAACATGCCGTTCCGGAATATGATCAACCCGACAGAATTTACTTCAGGAAAGAATTAAAGGAAAAAATTTCAAATTTGCCCAATAACTATTCAAAACCTTTATCCTTATACCTGATAGGATATTCCTATAAGGAGATTTCTGAAATGATGCATGTCCCTATCGGCACAGTTAAAAGCAGGATTTTTATTGCTAAACAGAAGATTCAGAAAGTTTATGCAGTATGTTGACGAAAGCTGGTCGGGAGCAATACCGGCAACACTTATATATGGGAACGAAAAGCGACGATTCATTCCTACAGAATTAACAAGAGAGGAATTATTTGAAGTTGTAGGAACTTTTTTTGATCATAAAAACGGTAATTATGAAAAATATATATTTGTCAGGCATCTTATTATTTGCCATCTCAGTATCTCTGTCAGCACAGCTGATACCGGGTGACAAGGCAGCCCAATTCACTTTAAAAAATGTAGATTCAAAGATGGTCAGCTTAAGTGATTATGAAGACAATAAAGGTGTAATTCTTGTATTTATCTGCAACCCATGTCCTTTTTCAAGGGCCTATGAGCAAAGGATTATTAACATTCATAATTTCTATGCTCCAAAAGGTTACCCGGTAGTAGCTATCAATCCAAATGACGAAACACTATCGCCGGACGATACTTTTATGAAGATGCAAAAGCGTTCAGAGGAAAAGAAATATCCATTCCCTTATTTGAAAGATGCAAAACAAGATGTATTCAGGGCATATGGGGCAACAAGAATCCCGCACATCTACCTCCTGGAAAACGATAATGGAACATTTAGGGTAGCTTACATTGGCGCTATTGATAACAATGCCATGGATTCAAAAGATGTTTCGAAAAGGTACCTGGAAAAAGCAATTGCTAAATTGATAAAAGGAGAAGACCCTGATCCTGCAGAAGTAAAGGCAATTGGATGTACAATTAAAGCAAAAAAAAAGATGTAAAGCATCTTTTTAGCACTGCTCACATTCACACTAACTGAAGTAAAAATAATTTGTTCATTGTATAGTTGCTTTGTAAATGGAGTTTATTATAGCTGTAGATTTTATAGAAATATAAGCAACATTTGAAAATTCTATCGATATACTTTCCTATGATGGGTTTTCAGGAACTATTAGAAAAAAGCTGGCAGGTACATAAGCTGTTGTTAAATAGTTTTTTTATAGCTAAAAGAGATTACTTTTGCAGCGAATTTAAATGCATTGGTTATGAACATCAATTTCATGGAAATCTTCGCAGCATTTATGGTGCTTTTTGCCATCATAGATATATTTGGATCAATCCCCATTATACTTGGTATTAAATCAAAAATTGGTAATATCTATCCCGGAAAAACCACCTTGGTTGCCTACGGGATCATGTTGCTTTTTCTATTCATTGGAGAACCTCTTTTGGGCATATTCGGAGTAGATATATCGTCATTTGCGATTGCCGGATCCATTGTCTTGTTGTTGATGGGTATTGAGATGGTATTGGGTATTGAGCTCTTTAAAAACGACACTGCCTTAGGAAGTAGCGGGGCCCTGGTACCCATAGCATTTCCGCTTATTGCAGGTGCAGGATCAATTACATCACTGCTTTCCCTGAGAGCAGAGTATCATACCAGCAACATCCTTATTGCGCTGACCCTGAATATTGCTGTTGTATACATGGTATTGCGAATGACAGATTGGTTTGAGAAAATACTGGGACCAAGCGGTTTACATATCCTGAGAAAATTCTTTGGAATTATCCTGCTGGCTATTGCAGTAAAACTATTTTTGTCTAACACCGGAATAGAAGTGAATGCTTCACAGGTAAAGGGACACTAAAGACTCAGCTTTTTTTGATTCTTCGCTTAATAATCTCTTTTAACTCTTCTTTGCTAAAAGTAACCGGGTGATTCTTGTGCGAAGTTTCAGCCACTATTTTCTCAATTACATCATCCGTGATTTCATAAGCATCAAGATGCGGTATTTCCACCGCATGGGAGAAATGTTCAAGTTTTTCTTTGAAGGAAAGCAAGTACTCCCGATCATCCTTGAATTTAAAATCAGCAAATATCTTACTAACTATCAGGTATTTACTAAATGAAACATGTTCGCGATCATCGATTATTTTATCGATCGTCATTGCATTTACAGGAGACATCAGAGTGCCGCAAACTTCCCCGTGAGGAATGTTAGTATGGGCGCCAAAGGGTGATGCAAATCCGTGCACAAGTCCAAGGCCGGCGTGAGCAAGAGTAATCCCTGAGAACATAGCTGCTAAAGCCATTCCTGCCCTGGCATCCAGGTTTTGATCACCTTCAAGAAAGCTCCGAATGAGGTGCTTCTTTATAAGTTTCAATCCCTGCAATGCTATGGCATCTGTAAGCGGATTAGCTTGCTTACTCAGATAGGATTCCAATAATTGTGTAAAGGCATCCATTCCGCTAGCTGAGGTAAGATCCGGCGGACAGGTAAGCATCATTTCAGGATCGACTATAGCTTTATTCGGGATGAAATTATTATGTCGCAATGATTTCTTAAATCCATGCTCCCCCACTTCAGACAGAACAGCATTTTTTGTCACCTCACTGCCTGTCCCTGATGTTGTTGGCAAGGCAATAAAGGGAACCTTTGTTCCCGGATGTTCCATATCTCCAACCCCTTCCAGGTAATGACGAGATCCGTATTCTACAAGCAACAGTGCTGAAACAGCTTTCCCGGCATCCATCACGCTGCCACCTCCCACTGATACCACAACATCAATTCCCCTGCCCTTATACTTATCAGTAATCTCATCAATAATTATTGGAGAAGGTTCTTTTCCAATCGTCTCATGATGGCAGGTAAGTCCATGCTCTTTAAGCAGTGCAAATATTTCATCTCCATGACTTGAAGTGGCCGTAACTGTTGGTCTGGTGATCAACAATACAGTAGAACCATATTCCTTGATTTCTTCAGGTAAAACATTTCGTTTTCCTGCACCAAATATTATTTTTGGTAGAGGTAAAAATTGAAACGATGGTATCATAATAGAGCGTTTTTGTAAATATAGTAAAAAGACAATGTAGTGGGTAAATAACTATATCCAGAACAGCATACTATGTAAGCAGTTCTTTAACAAGTTTAACATTGTAACCTGTTTTTTCGGAAATCTCTTTATCGTCCATTCCTGCCTCATGTAAGCGATTGACAAAACACTTCATTGATTCTCCGATTTCCACCAGGTTTCCCTCCGGATCGTAAAAACGAATTGTATATTGTCCCCATTGCTCTTCTTCAACATTATGTAGAATTCGAAAATCGCTCAGTATTACATTTTCTATGGCATCTTCAAAATTCTCCGTCTCAAAACACAATTGCAGGTTTCTATTTCCAATATGCTCATAAGAATATCCTAATTCACGGGAAATTAGAAAATCATCATTAAGTTGCCAAAGGGAGAATTTGCTCTTAAATATTAGGTACGAACCCAGGTCAATCTCAATTTCCTGGTTCAGGAATGTCTCATAAAACTCTCTCTGCTTCAGTAAATCATTACAGAAGATTACTGACGAATGAAATTGCAGTTCCATATTTTATATATTAATTTTGGGGGTATGCTTCTGAGTTTAATTTGCAGCCATATCAATACCATTTATTGGTTTGTTAGCTGATTGCAATTTAAACAATTTTGTGGATATAGACAGGACTTTTTTATCTACGAAACCTGGCATAGCTGAGCTTCACTACCGCAAAAGCTTTGTGCAAACAAGGACTGTGAAGCTAATGGAAGAAGAAAAGGCACAGATGTGTATAGCGATGGCTGCGCCATCTTTTTTTTTATACGGATGAACACAGATGAGTATAGGGAGAGCTGCGTTATCTATTTTTTTACCAAAGAATGAACGAATGGACACGGAAAAAATTTGGGATGCAAAATTTCACAAATTTGACTATATTTGCATCGATTTTTAGAAGGATGTAAACCTTGGAGAGATGTTTGCTTCGCAAACGAAAGAAGAAGAGAATAATGGTTCCGTAGCTCAGCTGGATAGAGCAACAGCCTTCTAAGCTGTAGGTCCCGCGTTCGAATCGCGGCGGAATCACTTCTAATATTTACAAGCCCCGCTAACATTGAGTTATAGCGGGGCTTTGTATTTGAGGGATAGTACGGGGGATAGAAAAAGGCTGTTTTTAACATTTTTTACTCAAACGAATAAACTGTATCTTTGTTAAGATTCTGTTATGTAAATGACAGTATTCAACCAATAGGGGGAGCGCCTGGAGAGGTTCTCCCCTTTTTTGCTGCTTGTTCGAATTCTTTTACTAAATTCGATTAAGCAAACCCAACAATATTATTGTAATGAGACCGATACTTATTTCTCTGTCTGTTATCTTATTACTCACTTCCTGTAATACAAATCAATTCCCAGGAGAACATAACACCTATTCAGGCGTAAATAATGGATGCCGAATTATCATTTATTTTCATAACAAAGAAGCCGATGTGGCTCTTAAAGATAATAACAATAACTTGGCGCATTACGTATTTAAAGTAAAGCCAGCGAAAACAACACAAAGCTCCAAATATTGGATCGCAAACCTTGAATATGTTGCTCATGATGTAATTGGAGATGAAATTGGGAAAAAAGCATTTAACTCTAAATATAATTTTCCCGACATATCTGTAAACCTAACCGGGGGAATATTAGAACTAAATCGGATATCCCTTTATCCCGCTGACAGGTATGATAATGAATTATTCCTTGAAATTCTTAATAAGACTATAAGATTGAACAGTATAGGAATGCACTAAAATTGCCACATGGAAAACTATCAGATAAAACAAGAGATTCTTGAACTACTTTCGAATAGAAAATCGAATTTTCTGGATGGTCGGAATGTAAAAGAAGAATTAAAACTTGATAAAGATCTTGATATTGTTGTTGCTATACTCCATGAGATGGAGTATGATGGTTACATTAGGTCAGCGGGAAACAGCGAGCATCATTTTGCGATCTCCCCCGAGGGGTCAAAGCTATTATTGGAAGATAGCGGCTATATCGCGCTGCATAAGAGAGAAACCAAGGATCATAGAGAGCAAATAACTGAGTCGGTCAAAAGGGAAAAACGACAGAAAAGGTCTGATAAAAGGGATATAACAAGAACATGGGTCACAATAGCGGCCTTGGTTATTTCTATTATTGCATTATACTTTTCTTTGAGATCATAAAAAAGCCCAGCATTAACCGGGCTTCAACTTCCTTCATGCTTGATATTACTTTCGCTTAATCCGCTTAGCAAGCATTTCAAATTTATGGGGCTTAACCTTGTAATGGTTTTTTTCGTCAAGGTCATACCACATACCTACATGAAAAGTGCCCAGGGCTTGAGGTAAAAACAAAATATCACATTCACTTTTCAGAAATTTAGAAAATGACTCCATGGCTTTGCCTAAATCATTATACTTCTGCAGGAATATTTGTTCCTTTTGAGTACCAGCGTAAATACTTTGTTTATCAACAAATTTCTGAAATAGATCATCATTGATCGTTACCTGGTCGTCTCGAATCTCAAAATATTGCGGAGCTATCCCCTGGACCAGGGATTGATTAGCGTTAAAAATTGCAGGTCTTAATCCTTC
Organism: uncultured Bacteroidaceae bacterium; assembly: GCA_964538375.1. Lineage (GTDB taxonomy): Bacteria > Bacteroidota > Bacteroidia > Bacteroidales > JAUUZQ01. The sequence continues at coordinate 12,146 of CAZIFQ010000024.1, forward strand.
CGGCTCCTGTACATCGATCAGATCCGCGTATTTTTCCCGTGATAGCTGCAAACCCTCGGGGGCCATGGTTGCCAGATCCTTATTCTCAATCAGCTTCATTTTATACGCCCGGATAATCGGATCCAGGTTATTTAGTATATCTGTGAGGTTGTGACTCTTATGATAAAAAGGGGCTTCTTTGAATAACGTATAAGCATGGTTTAACAATAAAAGCGCATTTTCAATTTTTCCTTTTAGTTCGTTAATGGGCTGCTGGTTTCTGAAGATTAATTTTTTCATGTTTACTATAAATTTATGATTTCAATAATTTCGTCTTTTTGGTGGAAGATCTTAATTACCGCTTTTCCCCGGATCCTCGCTTCTTCAATTATCATGCGGCGTGCGCTATTAGTATCAATATGCTTTCTAATTACATCGTAGTAGACTCCCGGTTCATAAATACGATCTATCAGTTCATCGCATATCTGAATATATTTCCGGCGGTCCATTGGTTTTAAAATTCCTTCTATTGTCAATCCTGCTTCCAGTATGTAGCCCAGGAATTTGTCTTTATCATGGCCCAATGATTTGAAATACTCATTTAACTTCGCTTCATCATTCGCCGGCCAATGCCGGACCAGCTTGCGGCGTATCGTTTCAATTTTGCTTTGCTTGTTCATTCTCTTCTATTCTTAATCGTTGAATAATTCGGTCGAGGTCTCTATCTGTTAGCATTCCCAGCATAGGTTCATCGGTAGTTTTTAGCCGGGGCAATGCGAATTCCATTAACGACAAGTAAAGCCGGATCCTATCTTTGGGCTGGATCTCATTAGATTCAAAATCCTTTTTAATCTTTGGCCATTGCTTTAGTAGCCATGCAATAAGGTCCATTCGTAGCTCTGTGCCTTGCTTGTTCCAACTTTTCCGGGGCCGGCCGGCTGGGTTCCCTGATACTCCTGGTTTAAATGCCATTGTTTTCTATTGTTTTTAAAAAGTTCATCCAGGGGGTGTGATTGAATTAGGACCACGGGGGCTGTCTATCCCTTTTACCCCCATAGATGAACCAGTATTGTTATCTATTGATAAAACAATCCCGACCGGACCCAAATTCAAAATGGGAATAAAAAAGCCATGGAAAAATATCCGGCCGGGATTTTGAACTATTTATCTTTACTTTAATTTTTCTATACATCTGTTTGTTAGTTTTTTACAAGGTTTATAGATACATGGTAGCGGTAATTTCAATTATTTTTGTTAGTTTTTTGACTACTTGATACTTACATAATCTGTATATACATATTGTACCTCTCTTTCTCTTTCCTCTTCCTTCTCCCTTTCTACCTTAATAACTGGTCTCAATCCCACAAATTCGGTCAAAACTTCTTCAATTATTTCGCGAACCGCTTTAACATCATTTGTTAAAAATCCTGTCATTATACTATCGTGTATTGTAAGTGCAATTACTCCGGGTAGCTCCTTATAAATCCTTTTCACCACTACATCCAGCATTAACTTTGCCTCAATGCGCTGCAGCAATATTGCAAACCGCTTAAAATTGGAAAATTTTTCGCCTTTCTCCTTGCCCCGGATCTGTGAAAATATTTTGTGTACAGTCGGAAAGTTTTTTATAAATATCTGCCGGGTAAATCGGTTTGTCTCATTTTTTGGCGTCCGGTTCCTGGCGAATAGGATTCTTAATACCTGTTTCTTTGTTTCGCTCCTGGATAACTCAAGCCCAGCACTTGAAAACTTTTCCATTAAATATTCATAGATCTGACCGGATGCAACCAGGGAAATGTAGTTTTTTACGTCTTGTGTGATTGTAACTTTCATGCTTGTTAATAAGTAGCAAAATTCTCTATTGTCGGTCAAGCATGAGACTTTCCCTGGATCCGTCAATAGGATTACAGAAAGATATGGCTGGCAATTCTTAACATCGATATTAACAAGCTTCTGACCATTGATCCTTAAATAGGGCCGAAGATCCTTGCTCATATTGGTTATGTTACTGTGAAATCTGCCGGCGGTGTCGTCAACCGTATAAAAAATATCTCCATTTTGAATTTTTGTTGCGCTGGCAAGTATCGAATTATACTTATTTGTGTCCTTTATATAATTGTGGTTCAATATGTTAATGTAACTACCATCAATTTTCAGCTTCTTTAAATACTTAATTTGATCAGATCTTCCCCTGGTAGTTTTTGCACTAACTTTTTGCAGTTCATTCCGGGCCAGCTCAATGCGTCTTATCAATTTCTGATTAGTTAATTCAATTGATACATACCTACTATCGTATTGATCTGAAAACCTATATTGATAGCTTGTTTTGCCTGGTATAGCGTTCCCGGATCTTTTGATTATATCCAGCTCAATGAGTGCTTTTAAATACTTTTCTCCTTGTGGAACCAATTTCCGTAGATAGTTATACATAAGCGGAGCCGCCTCCCCATTTTTTCGAATTTGAAATGCAACTATTGAAATTAATTCATAGAGGTTATCGCGCTGATAGCCCGAAATTCTTGGTTGTATAGTGGTTTCAATAACCTGGATATTCTCCTGGATCCTTTCCGGTATGAGCTGGTAATATTTTCTCATTGGATAAAGGATTTATACCAGTTCATAAACTCTGTGAAATTTCGGGCTATTAAATAGATCCCTCCTGCAGCTTCGATTTGCTTTTGATAATTCTGCTGTGCTTCGCTTTGCCGGTCCCTGCCTATTTTAATTTCAATCTTAACTGATTGACATTCAATAGTTGCGGAAATATCTGCAGATCCCTTTTGCATTGTTGAGGGGATCCATTGCCGGGAACCAATTCTATGTTGCTGACCGATTATATTAGTAACAACCCTGGATTTATCAACATAGCGACCTGTTACGGAAACACGTTCAGCTTGAAATCCATTTAACCGGATCCAGTGAATAATACATTTTGTGAGGTTGTTGGCTTTGTCATCACGGTATACCCTGGGGGCCAGCACATGATCCGGGATAGTTGGGTGCGTTTCCCGGGCCGCTTGCATGGCCAGGGCTTCCAGTTCCTTAACTGCTGCAGACTTCTTGTATTTAGTCTTAGTATTCATCAGCAAATAGTTCTTGGATCTCTCTGTGTTTCATTCCCAGGCCTAAATATCTATCCTTCAGATACTTTTCAATTTTGGGAGTTATAATCAAATTAACATTTGTATTATTAAGCTCAAGTATCTCTTCATCGGACCAGGTGCGCAAAGTTGCGAGGGGTATCATTATAGCTTTTGTAGTATGACCATATCCCAGCTGCTCGAGTTTTTTATCAATGCTGCTCATAATCTTATCTCATTGCTGCATTAATATCTGACATTGAGAAAAAAACCTTCCCCCCAATTTTGCGGCTGCGTAGTCGTCCGCTTGCAGTGTATCTATTCAGCGTCGGCAGCGATACAGATAAGTATTGTGCTGTTTCGGTCCTGGTAAGCAGTTTGTTTTGATCCTGGGGGGCTGGTTCATGGCTGGCCATTGCTTCCGTGACTGCCTCTCTTATCATTTCGGAAAGTTCGTCAGCTTCAATTATTATTGCTTGTTTCATAGATCTGATCCTTTTTTTTGTAAAGATCAGAAACAATAAAGGGGGGTACCCTTAAGTACCCCCCCCCTCTTTTTTCTAATATGTAATTAAACCTAATTTAATACTATCCTATTCACTTCAATTAGAGCCATTTCGTATTCATTAGGATATTCACTTTTTAAACTCACAATATCTTTATATGTTCCATTAAATTCCTTATACAGTTCGGCGCCGGATTGTTCTTTCCCTGTATATGGGTTTATAAAGTTTTTAGCAAACTCTTCCACTTCTTTTTTATGTCCCTCAAAATTATAGTCATGTTTAGCGTCCAAAATCCGCAGGCAAATAGCAAATACCTTTTTATAGCTTATACCTTGTTTGTTTGGATTACCAGCACTATGAATCCACTCTTTAATAAATTTTGTTAATGGCTCATTCAGCATTCTATCTTTATATAACTTATACGCAATGCTGCCTTTAGGTGGATCTACAAAATAATAATGCTTTGCAAGTATCTCATACTTAAGATGATTCAAAAATATTATCTTATTGGTCGATCTGTTATAATGAAAGTTTAGAAAATCTTCTGCTTTATAAACTGGTCTTATTTTTACTAATCTCTGAACAAATTCCTTATCATATTTAATCTGTTCCGCTTCCTCAATAACCTCATTTAATTGATTATAAACAGTTAAATTTTCAAGTTCATAACGAACAATATCAGAATGAAATATTTCAATAGTGTCCTGTTCGTTCAATATCCTACTGGGTATTTCACTTATAACAAATATTCTGTTTTCCATAACTATTGAATATTTAAGGTTGTACCATTGGCATATAATTCGCGATCATTTTCAAAATAACCGTTCAATATTTGTGCGTTCTCATCCGGCGTAACTTTTATGTATTTGAAAAATTCTTTTTCTGTCTTGTGAGCCGAAATTTTCATAATTGTAGCGGGCTTAACACCGCGTAAATACATATTCGTACAGAAGCTGCGGCGGCCGGTATGGCTCCGTATCTTGTCGTATTTTGATTTATCTTTGCCATTGGCACCTAATACCACCGATTCAGTTTTTTCGGCAAGAATAGGGCCTATGTCCTTTAGCGTGCGGTTAATATGCTGGTCAGAGAATACCGGCAAATTGTAATCATATTTCAGAAAGATTTGTTCTATCATTGGATAAACTGGAATTACAACACCCGCCCCCGTTTTCTGTGTTGTTATCCTTATGAACCTTCCGCCGGGGTTCCCTTCGATATTTGCCCCGGTTATTCTCTTAACATCGGAAATTCTAAGCCCTGTATAAGCCGAAATTAAAAACAGATCCCTGACCTTACCTTGTGTGTCATTCAGCTCCAAAGTATATAAATCTCTCAGTTCGGTTTCATTTAAGTAAATTGCCTCAACCTTTTCAGAAACGGATTTAAACGCGTTATTTGTAAATGCAAGGTTTGTATTAATTCCTTCCGCTGTGGCTTGCCTTAATACAGCTTTCACGTACTTTAATCGCGTTCCCTGTGTGTTTCTTTTCAATCCCTTGTCGGTCATAAATTCAATGTACGAATTATAAAACTTCATGTTGATTGAATCAAAATCAACCCGGAAACGTTTCTTTTTCTGAAATTCTTTTAAATCTGCAAGCGTCAATTCATAGGTAGGAATAACAGTGTTTCTTTTGCCAACCCCCCGGCGTTCCGCGTCTTTTATCTTGCTGTCAATAATCTGTTGGAAGTATGTAAAAAGGGTTTCTTTTTGCCAGGCGTCGGGCTTAATCTTTTTTAATACAAGTTCTTTCAGCTTGTCGGGTGTTGGCTCCTGGTTGTTTGCGTCTTTGAAATTTGCATAAACGCGCTCTGAATCATTTGCAATTGTGCTCAACCGCAAATTTAACTGTTCATAATTCGGGTGTTCCTTTGACACCTTGTAAACCCTCGAACCTTTTTTAGTTTCTTTCCAGTAAATTGGATTAACTTTTTCACCTATATACAGCTTGCAAATCATATTTGAATAATGAATGTGCAAACGAATTGGTGTCGGACCTGCGGAATTTTTGTCCTTCAGATAAAATTTGTATTCTGCCATGATGTAAGTATTTTAAGTATTCAACCAATACAAATATACAACTTACTTTGATAGGGGGATAGATGGGGGGATAGATTTATTTAACTATTTGCAATTTTTTGTTATTTTATATTTCTTTTATAAACCCCTGCATACAGCATATTCAGAAAGAAAGGTAAAATTTGATATTGTTTTAAAATCATATATTGTAATCGCGGCGGAATCACAAGCCAGCAAAGCCCAGGCGCGGTAGCGTCCGGGCTTTTTTCTTTGCCTTTCGCCGAAAGCTTGCTAGAGTCTCTCGTCTTGCGATCATGCGAAGCATAATCATGTTTTATTATTTTGATGGAGTGAATCACTGGGCACTGGGCTGCTGGACACTATCCCCTGCACACTCAGCACTGCACACTATTCAACATCTATCACTGAATCATCCAGTTTACTAATCCTTTCTTAGCAATTATCTCCATCAGCTTCTCTGGTAGCGCTTGAAATGTATAGGTATCATCCCCTACCCTGATTTTACCGGCAGGGAAATCGACCATAACAAAATCGCCTGGCTTATATGCCTCAATGGCTTCCGGATGAACTATTATGGGTAGTCCCTGGTTTACTGCAGACCGGAAAAAGATACGATTTACTGACTTAACAATCACTGCCTTGACTCCTGCATGAGAAAGTCCAACAGCAGGATGTTCCCTGGAACTGCCACATCCGAAATTCTCACCTCCAATCAAGAAATCTCCTTTTTCAACCCTGGCTGAAAAACTAGGGTCGAACTCAGTAAACAAATGCTCTAGGATGCCATCAGGATCTGTACTCATTATTTTATAAGTGAGATGCCCCGGAAACATCTGGTCGGTATTCAGATTGTCAGCATCAGCATAGTCCCAGACATTTCCATGTCTGCGGTTCTCATTGGAATCAATAGTAAGTGTAACAGATTGTTGCCGTTTAAATGGGAATTTCTCAGCACCATGTACTTTCCTGGGATCAGTAATTTTCCCGTGAATTGCACTTTTCGCAACAGCAGCAGGAGAAGCGAGGTAAATCTCTGCTTTCTTGTTTCCCATTCTTCCAAGGAAGTTCCTGTTTGCAGTTGAAATTACCCGTGCACCATCTGCCGGAATACCTTGTCCGGTTCCCAGGCAGGGGCCACATGAGGAACTTAGTACATTTGCTCCGGCTTCCAGGAATATCGAAATCAGGCCTTCTTTAATTGCCTGCAGATAAATAGCTTTCGATGCCGGTATTACCTGCAACTGGAAACCTTTTTTTACTTTTTTCCCCTTGATCACCTTTGCCGCTTCCCTCAGGTCTTCAATCCTTCCGTTTGTGCAGGTACCAATCAATCCCTCGTGAACATCCAAACCTGCTACCTCCGCAAGTGCCACTACATTATCTACATGATGTGGTGCAGCTAATAAAGGATAAATTTCACTGAGATCGATATTCAACTTCTTGCAATAATCTGCATTTTGATCCGCCCATACAGCTTTTGCTGGCTTGCCCATATATTCAAGCAAGACTTCATCCATAGGAAACACTGCATTCTTCGCTCCCATTTCAGAAGCCAGGTTTGACAGGGTCATTCTCTCAGATATTGACAAGGTCTTCACCCCGGATCCATGAAACTCTATTGAATTGTAATTTGCTCCGGCTGAACCCAGGATACCAATGATCCACAAAGAAATATCTTTAGCGTAGACACCCCTCTTCAGTTTTCCCTTAAGCATAATTTTTATTGACTCAGGTACCCGGAACCAGGTCTCACCTCTTTTCCATATCCCCGCAGTCTCTGTCCTGTCGATACCCACAGCCATGGCATTAAATGCTCCTGCCGTGCAAGTGTGACTGTCGCTTCCAACAATCACCATTCCGGGTTTCGCATGCAAGGCCATGATCTGGTGACAAATACCATCGCCAGCATCATAAAATTTCTTAATCTTTTGTGCATCAACGAAATCCCTGATCTGCTGGTAATTGTTAGCCCCGGAAGATGAAGTGGGTGGTGCGTTATGATCAAGAACCACGAGCAGCTGATTTGGATTATACACCTTCTTCCCTCCCATCTTCTCAAAGGTCTTTGCAATACTAACAGTATTGTCATGGGTAAGTACAATGTCAGGAGACCGAAATACAATTGCTCCTGCCGGAGCACCAAAAATTTTTTCGACGAAAGTAGACATTTTGTGAATGTTTAGCGTTTAGCGTTAAGCGTTGAGTGTTAAGCGAAATCGATAAACGTTAAACGCTCAACGCTTTACCTTATATTAGTTGTATATTACACTTCCTGCAGTGGTCCACCATTTCACCTGGCCAGATAGCTGATTGTATTTCGCCGATATGTGCCTTTTGCAGGAACAACATACCAGTCCGCGATTGTCCAATCCCTCCACCTATCGCAGAAGGCAACTCATGATTAATCAGTCGCCTGTGAAACAAGAGCTCCACCCTATCCATATCCCCTGTGATTTCGAGCTGATGCAGCAGTTGCTTGCTGTCCACTCTTATTCCCATGGAGGTGAGTTCAAAAGCACATTTCAGGATGCTGTTCCAAACAACAATATCACCGTTAAGTCCCTTGAATCCTTTTTCAGTCTCAGTGGTCCAGTCGTCATAGTCGGGTGCTCTTCTGTCATGAGGTTTTCCATCAGGAAGATCAGCACCAACGCCAATGATAAATACAGCTCCGTATTTCTCGGCAATTTTATCTTCTCTTTCCTTCGGACTCAGCTCAGGAAATTTTTCATACAATTCCTCAGAATGGATGAAGGTTATCTTCTCAGGTAATTTGGGTGTCAATTTTGAATGCATCGAATATACCTTAAACTCTGTCCGCCTGAAAATGGCATAAATCTGTTTCACTGTATCTTTAAGATATTTCAGGTTTTTCTCTTTTTCCGAAATAACCCTTTCCCAATCCCACTGGTCAACATAAATACTATGCAGGTTGTCCAGTTCCTCATCCGGACGCAGTGCATTCATATCTGTATAAATACCATGTCCCATATTGATATCATAATCGCGAAGCATCATTCGTTTCCATTTAGCCAGTGACTGCACAACTTCTGCCTTCTGATCACGCATGTCTGTTATCTTGAAAACCACGGGACGTTCGACACCGGAGAGACTGTCATTTAAACCGGTGTTATGCAGTACAAATAAAGGTGCTGTTACTCTGCGTAATCTCAATTCAGATGCCAAACCTTCTTCAAAATGCTCTTTGAGCACTTTGATTGTCATTTCAGTTTCTTTCAACCTCAGTATTGGCTCATAGCCTTCAGGAATTATTAGTCTCATGGTATCTTTTTTTATATTAAAACAATCCGTTTTTATTATAAATCCCTAATTGCACATCTGAAAATGGAACTGCTTGTGCTTCTTTAAGCTTTGTAATATTTTTCAATAAACCGGTTTCAAGATTGATGCTAAGCTTATCACCAGTGTTAATTTCCAGCTCAGCAATATGCTTACTGGTAATTATCGGGAAAGCCGCATTTATTGCATTGCGTTCATAAATAGCACCAAAGGACTCTGCAAGGATTACCCTAACACCCAAGGCCTTGAAACAGTCAACCGCTTGTTGTCTTGAGCTTCCCGCTCCGAAATTTTTACCGGTGATGATAATATCATCTTCCCGTGCCTCTTTGGCAAAATTTTCATAGCCCTCAAGATTGCCAAATGCATACTGCCCCATCTCTTCCTGGTTGGTTATGGTAAGATGGCGGTTATGAAATATCATATCCGTATCGATATCATTTTTCGGTATCACCCATACACGTCCCACAAATTCCAAGGGACGGGTTTCTGCGCTATTGTTATCTTCACCTTGCTTACCGAAACGTGCCTCATGGCTTGTCTCTACAAAGGTGGATGGTCTCCCAACAATTTTATCAGGAATTTTATCGGGTGTTGTAATAAATCCTGCAAGAGCCGATGCCGCTACTACCTCTGGCGAAGCAAGGTAAACTTCACCCTGACCCTGCTTTCCGGGGAAATTTCTATTACCTGTACTAATGGTTATCTCTCCCGGTCCGTTCTGTCCTACTTGCCCAGCTGCACATCCTGCACACCCGGCATTTGAAATCAATGCTCCTGCATCTTTCAATATTTCAATATATCCCTCTTCCAACGCTTTTACCCATACCTTATTGGTAGCAGGGACAATCTTCAATACCACTCCCGGTGCAATTTTCCTGTTTTTTAATATGCATGCCGCGGAAGCTATATCACTTAACCTGCCGTTTGTACAGCTACCGATAAATGCTGAATCTATCCAGACCTTCTCGTCAGGAATTTTTGCCACATCGTGCGGCTTTCCCGGCCTGGAAATAACCTTTGTAAAAGCAGACACATCTATTTCCTCCACCCTGCTGTAAACTGCATCTTTATCAGCATACACAGCTTCAATTCTTCTCTTAGCCCTTGACTCACAATATTGGATTACCTCTTGGTTAGGTGGAAAGAGAATGATTATCGCCCCCATTTCGGTTGCCATAGACGATATGGTAATACGGTCATCCAGACCCATCTTTTCGATAACATCACCGTATAGCTCAATGGAAGATCCGAGCAGCGTATTAGCGCCAAAAATAGAAAGCAAATTCAATACAAATTCCTTTGCAGAAACCTCTCCTGGCTTCTCACCCGAAAATTTTATTTTAACTGATGGCGGGGTTTTGAACCAAATTTTTCCATTGCCCCAGGCAGCAGCTATATCCTTGTCACCCATCCCTTGTCCGAATGCTCCAACAGCACCCAGCACATTGGCATGAGAATCTGTTGAAATCGCTGTTGAACCCGGATAAGCAAGTCCTTCTTCAATAAGTATGTGTGTGCCAATGCCTTTATCGATATCATATACCTTGATGCCCTTCTCACGGGCAAACTGGCGGCAAAAATGCTGATTGGCAGCATATTTCTGATCTGATCCGGTAGGATTGCAATCGAAAGTAAAAAAGGTCAGCTCCGCATCATCTATTTCCAACTGATAAGTAGAAATATTTTTCACCACATTGGCACCACCAAAGTCACGAGCCACCCTGGCATCAATTGTGACATCAATAATATCCCCGGGTCGCACCAGATCCTTATCACTGTGCTGCGCCAGAATTCGTTCAATCATCGTCATTCCCATAGTGCAATCATTTTTTTACCTAGTAAAGATACATACTGCAGCTTCTTATAAAATGTATTTTACAGCAGGTAGGGGACTCGCTGTGCTTGTGTAAGAAACGCCCAACATTCGAGGGAAAATGAATAAGATGACAGATTATAACTCCAGTACCAGCTGATCAAATGCAGTAAGGATATGATCAGGAAGTTCTGTCCGAAAGGCAGATTGGGGACCAATCTGGTGAGATATATGAGTCAGGTATGCTTCTTCCGGCTTTAGATTCTCAATAATTTCAATTGCCTCTGGAACAGAGAAATGTGAAATATGCTTTTCCCTCCTTAATGCTCCCACAACAAGGTATTTCAAACCCTGAAGCTTAGAATATTGATCTTCCGGCAAATAATTGGCATCAACCAGGTAGGCAAAATCATTAATCCTGAAACCTACAACAGGAAGTTTATGGTGGTACATTCTTATGGGAATGATATCCATAGATCCGATAGAAAAATTCTCCTCTGCAATTTCATGTAAGATCACCTGCGGCACCCCTGGATATTTATGCTCGGCAAAGATGTAGGGAAATGCAGAACGAATTGTGTCAATTACAGACACTTCAGCAAAAACATCCATGGGACTTTTGCTCATCCAGTTGAAAGAGCGAATATCATCCAGACCTGCAAAATGATCCCAATGTGCATGGGTAAACAAAACTGCAGAAAGTTTTCTCACATCTGCCCGGAGCATCTGCTGTCGAAAATCCGGACCTGTATCAATTACCACGCTTGTTTCTCCATCTTCAAGAAGTATAGAGGAACGGAGTCTTTTATCTTTTATATCGGTAGACAAGCAAGCTTCACACCTGCATCCGATAACAGGCACTCCCTGCGAGGTTCCGGTTCCAAGAAAAGTTATTTTCAAAATTTCTTTGTGGTATTGGTCGCTCAAATTTAATTATTTTCGGGGGAAGGATCGGATTTTCATACAGCTTAATTACTTTTATAAAAAAAACTGATGCCCGGAATACTTTTTCTCATACCAAATTCATTAGGTAATAGCAATCCTGATGTCTTTCTCCCACTGGAGGTAAAACAACATGTTCCTACTCTAAAATATCTCATAGTTGAAAATATCAGAAATGCCCGAAGATATTTAAAAAGCATTGAGCGGAACATTGATATTGATGCCATAACTTTCTATGAGTTGAACAAGCACACAAGAAGTGAAGAAATTGATTCATTCCTGCTTCCGTTGATGGATGGAGCTGATACAGGTATTATTTCTGAAGCCGGGGTTCCCGGAGTCGCTGATCCGGGAGCTGAAGTGGTGCGACTTGCTCATCAAAAGGGGATCAGGGTTGTCCCATTTACAGGCCCTTCATCCATTATCCTGGCCTTAATGGCGTCAGGACAAAACGGACAGTCATTCAGATTCCTTGGCTACCTCCCTGTGAAGGGGAATGAAAGAGTGCGTGAGATCAGGAACATAGAAAGCAGGGCTTTAAAAGAAAATGAATCCCAAATATTTATCGAGACACCCTACAGGAATATGCAAATGTTCCAGGATATCATCAGTACCTGCCAGGCAGAAACATTGCTCACTATTGCTGTGGACCTGACAACAGAAACAGAATCAGTAATCACGCTTCCTATAACTGCATGGAAAAAGAAAAAGCCGGAGCTTAATAAGCGTCCGGCTGTATTTATTTTAGGGAAATAGTTAAGCTATTCCTCCACTTCCGGCTCCTCAGCTTCCGACTGAGGTTCTATTTGTATATCAAAAAGCAATGCCTCATAAGGTGGGATAGAATATTTCAGTGAACCAGACAAAAGATTCCCCTCTTCGCCATAGGCAAGAGGATGAGGAATTAGAAGTTTGCCTGTTCCTCCATAGTTAAAGTAGGTCAAACCAATTTCCCATCCCTGGATTACAGCTTCTTCACCTAGCGTAACATCCAGCCCTGTTTCATCTCCCACATTCGTATCAAATACTCTTCCATCCAGTAGTTGTCCCGTGTAATATACTTCCAGAACATCATCATCTACAATTGGTTCACCCTGTCCGATTACATCTGGAAAATAATACATATTGGCATCTGTATCCTCATCAAATATGGTAATATAATTTCCGGCTGAATCGAGATAAGCCTTTATTTGATTAAACTCTTTCAATGAAGCATCTTTAATAACCTCCAGTAATTGGACATCATACATTAACGATTCATATGCCCCTATGTTGTTTCCGATACCGGCACTTCCATACCCGAGCTCACTCTTAAACACCAGGCGGGCGATACCTCCCTCTTTCATCATCGAAACTCCTTCTTTCAATCCCTCGATTTCACTTCCATGAAGGTATTTATAAGGTCCGTAAAGGACTCCAGATGTGTAAATATTATAATCAATAGCCCAATCTTCAGAATAGGTATCAACCACCATTTCATCAGGCACTGTATAAGCAACATAATTAACCAGCAGATAATCACCGGAATCCGGAGATGCACCTGTACCTACACTATCCTCGAGGAAATACAATCCGGACTCAGTAGGAACTGCATCCGGGAAATTAGCATCTTTATATAGCTCGAAATACCTGTTTTCCTGTTGTTCAAAAACAGTACTATCAATTTCTTTATCACATCCTGGCATCATTGCAACAGCAAGCACTGTTACTAAAAATAAAAAATTCCTCATCCTCATAATATCTCAATTTTTCAAAATCTCTGCAAATCTACATAACTTATTTGAAGAAGCCATTTCTTTAAACAGCATACATCAACTTTATCTTCTCACTCTTATAACGTCGACCTCTACTAACAATATGGCTGCTCCGGGAATTTCCTGACGGTCTCCAAAGTTTCCATGTGCGAGGTAGGGAGGTATAATAAAGCGCGCCCTGCTATTCTCCCTTAGAAGTTTCAGCCCCTCTTCAATCCCAACTTCTACGCTTCCTTTACCAATAACGATCTTTTTTGGGTTTATGGTATCAGCACTGTAACAAAACTTTCCGCTCAGGAGTTTAGTTTCGTAGCTGTACACAACAAAATTTTCTCCACTTATTTGTTCACCTTCCCCGGGCTCCAAAATCATATACCACAGCCCGGTAGAAGTTTCCTTCATCTCCCATCCTGTTCGGTTAATAAATGCAGTAATCTGCTCACGGTTTCTTTCCTGCATATATCTATTGGCCTCCAACAATGGTTTTGTGTAGGGATCAACTGACTCCTTTGCCCCTTCCTGGACAGGTGTTTTGCAACTTCCCATGAGAAGCATTATCCCGATGAAGTACCATCGACTAATCACGTAATTCATCTTCATAGTCGGGTAATAAACTTTCAAATTTGTTTAGTATATCCGATAAAGAACCATCATCCTGTCCCCCGGCAGCATTTACATGACCTCCACCATTGAAGTGCTTTTTAGAAAATGCACTAACAGAAAAAGTTCCTTTCGATCTGAACGAAATTTTTACATATCCCTTCTTCTCAATAAAAAGAGCAGTGAATTTAATTCCAACCATGGAGAATGGAATATTTACGAAGCCCTCTGTATCTCCAATTTGGTGATCAAAACGTTGTAATTCCTCTTGTGTGATACTAATATACGCAGTATTATATTCTTTAAAAATGGTCATTTTCTCCAACATGCAAAAGCCCATCAGTTTCATACGGTTTTCAGAATAGCTATCATACACATTGGTAAATATCTTGTCCTTTTCTATCCCATAATTCATGAGTTCGCCAACGATATGGAAAACTCCCGGATACGAACTGCTATGCCTGAAATTTCCTGTATCTGTAATTATTGCCACGTAAAGGGAGGTAGCGATATCATTATCCAACAACTCCTTCCCGCCCAGGTCAACTATAAACTCATATATCATCTCTCCTACCGACCCCCGGCTTGTATCAGAGATAACTATATCTGCAAAATCAAATGGATTTTGATGATGGTCAATAAGAATTTTATTGGCAGTGGAGGAAAGGATTTCTTCTTTCAACTCCTCCACCCGATCTGGCTCATTGAAATCAAGGAAGAAGAGCGTACCGGCATCATTTACGAGTTCACGACAACGTGTACTGTCGTTCTTAAATATCGTGATCATATCACAACCCGGTAACCATTTCAGGAAATCAGGAACATCGTTGGGAATAATGATATTTACAGGTACATTTCGCTTCCTGAGGTATATTGCCAGTGCAGTACTTGATCCTATGGCATCACCATCCGGATTTCTATGGGTAAGTATCACCGCGGACTCACCACTTTCGATGATCTCGTTTATTCTCTTACTTGTACTGCTATCAATCATTCAATTTGCTTTAATCATCAGGCAATCTGCCTGCTTGAACGCTCAAAGATATAAATATATAACATAGGTCTGAACAATTATTATCTATATTTGTCTGTCTGAATATCAAATTAAAACAATACATATGAGTGGAGATTTCACATTCACAATAATCAAACCAAAAGCGGTATCAAAAGGATACATTGGTCCAATTTTAAGTAAGATTCAGGAAGCAGGATTCTGGGTTTCATCTCTAAAGATGATTCAACTTACCAGGCAGGAAGCAGAAAAGTTTTACGAAGTTCACAAAGAACGTCCTTTCTACGGATCATTGGTAGATTTTATGGTCTCCGGTCCTATCGTTGTTGCAGTTGTGAAAAAAGCAAATGCGGTTGAAGAGTACAGAAAATTAATCGGTGCTACTGATCCTGCCAAAGCAGAAGAAGGAACCATTCGCAAATTGTTTGCTGAATCTATGGAAGCCAATGCCGTTCATGGCTCAGATTCAGATGAGAATGCAGCTATCGAATCTGGATTTTTCTTTGGAAGCAGGGAGAGGTTTTAGAAGTGAGCTAGAGTGACTAGAGTTGGGGGCTCTTACTTAATTATAATGTCTTCGATGATATCGCTCCCGGCTGACTCGTTAAGCCGGATGATGATATCGCTCTTTATCATGCTTAATTCATTTCTTAAGACGGAGGAGTATAGTTTTACGAACAGAATTTTATTCTGAATATAAAGTGACTGGGTTGCTTTGGAAACACTTACTCCCAGCAACTCATTCCATGCCTTCTTTACCCTGTATTCAGCGAGCCCTTTCTCCAGTCGGTTTGCCCTGATAAACTGATCCAGCAACGATCCTATTTTTTGTTCTGACTTTCGTTCCATATTTATTGAATTTCTTCGGGTCCGGTTTTTTTGATGTGATATATTTTATTCTCCGCAGGAATATCTTTAAGAATATCCTTCATTCTCATCTCGCTCGTATCTGTAATAAAGATTTGTCCAAATTTACCCTCCACTACCAGCTTAATGATCTGCTTCACCCGAAAGGCATCCAGTTTATCAAATACATCATCAAGCAAAAGTATGGGAGACAATTTCATCAGTTCCTGCATGAATTCGAACTCTGCAAGCTTCAATGCTACCAGATACGTCTTTTGCTGCCCCTGTGAGCCCACCTTTTTCAGGGGATAACCTGACAGCATCATCTGCAGATCGTCTTTATGAATACCTGCTGTAGTATACTGAACAGCAAGATCTTTGTTTATTGTTTCATCCAGGATCTCAGCAAAATCGCGATCATGAAGTTGTGAGGAATAAGACAATGTTACCTCTTCCTTCATTCCGCATACATGCTGATAGTAGTCCTGGAAAACCGGCATTAATTTCTCTGCAAAATCTTTTCGTGCCTCATATACCGGAATACCGTATTGAATAAGCTGTTGATTCAGCACTTCAAGCACTTCAAGGTTATTGGAGCTGCCAGCTGAATCCTTTAGAAGCTTGTTTCTCTGTGTCAGAACACGATTATATATAATTACATTTTCCAGGTATACATGATCATATTGTCCAATAACTGAATTCATCAGCCGGCGTCTCTCTTCGCTTCCCCCCTGGATAAGACTGTAATCAGCAGGCGTAATCATCACAAGAGGAATCAGACCGATGTGTTCCATCAACCTCTTATACTCCTTCTTATTTCTTTTGAACTGCTTCTTTTTATTTTTCCTTATGCTACAATAGATAGTCTCCTCTTTTTCCAGTCGGGTAAAAACTCCCTGGATAAGTGCCATATCCTGTTCATACCTGATATTTTGAGTATCAACAGGATTGAGATTACTTTTGCAAAGAGCCAGGTAATGGATGGCATCGAGCAAATTAGTTTTTCCAACTCCGTTCTCACCTACAAAACAGTTGATCTTGCTGCTGAAGCTCAGATCTGCCTGTTCGTAGTTCTTAAAATTTATAAGCGATATAGAGCTTAAATGCATTTGGATAATGGTCTTTTAGCAAAAATAGTGGTTCTGAAAAGAATTATCATCATCGCTACATGATTATTGCACAACTTTTTCTATACATTGTAAACTATTTTGTAAAAAACAGTTACATTTGCGGTTGTTTTAGAAAATCGTAAAATATTTTAATTGACATGGCTAAGAAAAAGGATACAGCTAAGGCGGAAAAGAATTTAGGTGGGATTGAATCAGCTTTAACAAGATCTGAGCAATTTATTGAAGATAATCAAAAAGTACTTACCAATGCACTTATAGGAGTTTTAGCAATTGTGCTACTCATTGTTGCAGGTAACCGTTTTATACTGAAACCTAAGAATGCAGAAGCAGCTGCATCCATGTATATGGCCGAAAGTTTTTTCGAGCTTGACTCATTTAACCTTGCTCTTTATGGGTATGGAACTTACCCGGGATTTCTTGATATCATTGATGATTATTCAATTACAAAATCAGCGAAGCTGGCTAAATATTATTCAGGTGTTTGCTTTAAGGAGTTGGGAGATTTCGAATCTGCAGAAGAGTATTTGTCAAAATTCTCTACCAAAGACATGCTTGTTGGTGCAACTGCACTGAGCGCTCTTGGTGATGTATATTCTGAACTCCAGGAGTATAATAAAGCCATCAATTCTTATTTGAAGGCAGTAAATAAATATCCAAACAGTTTCACTACCCCTGTCATCTTAAAAAAAGCAGGTATTGTTTATGAAGCAGCAGGTGAGCTTGAAGGTGCACTTGACGTATATAAAAGGATACAATCAGATTATCCTGATTCTGCTGAAGGAAGAGAAATTGAGAAGTATATCGGGAGAGTTGAAGCTAAAATTTCTGCTCAGTAGGATTATACTTATTTCAAATAATATAAAGTATCAGTTTTCACTGATACTTTTTTTAACCCAAAAAATTGAATTGTCATGGCAAGCAGCTTAAAGAATTTGTCTTCATACGATCCCGCTCATGTACCTGATGCAAAGGACATGAAATTCGGAATTGTTGTTTCAGAATGGAATGAAGAGGTTACATCAGCGCTGTTGCAAGGTGCAATGGATACGCTAAAAAAGCATGGCGCTGCGGAAGACAATATCCATGTCACGACTGTTCCCGGTAGTTTCGAACTCACTTTTGGGAGTCGTATTATCGCCGAGAAACACGATCTTGATGCAGTCATCTGCCTTGGTTGTGTTGTACAGGGAGAAACCCGTCATTTCGACTTTATTTGCCAGGGTATTTCTCATGGCATTACAGAGCTTAATCTCGATTACGATATTCCTTTTATTTTTGGAGTATTGACCACGGAGAATCAACAGCAGGCACTTGATCGTTGCGGAGGTAAGCATGGCAATAAAGGCGATGAAGCTGCGCTTACCGCCATTAAGATGGTTGGATTGAAGAAGTAGACAGTGGGCAGTGAGAAGTGGGCATTGGGCAGTGGGTAGTAATACGCAAAAGGCTTCGGCTTACGAAGTAGGTATAAAAAAAGAGCTTGTACATTATGTGCAAGCTCTTTTTTTATATGATCAGGTAATTATTCCTATTTCTTACCTTTTTTCTTTTGCAGTTGTTGTTGCTGCTTGGTCATATTTTCCATGCGCTGTTGCCACTTGGATTTCTTTGGCGTTTTTGTCTGCTTGGAATTAATTTTCTTCAAGATAGCTTCCTCATCGGTGAATCGTTTAAAGAAGAAGTTCTGACCAAGTGTAATCAGGTTTGCAAGGAAATAATAGTACGTCAGTGCTGCTGAGAAATTATTCAGGATAAACATGAACATTACCGGCATGATATACATCATAGTTTTCATTCCCGGCATTGCACTATTGGCCTGGGTCTGGTTATTAATTCTCATGCTCAGCACTGTGGTTACAGTCATCAGGATTGTAAACAGCGAGATGTGATCACCATACATAGGAATATCCCATGGAAGATCCAATATGCTATCATATGTTGAAAGGTCGGTCGCCCACAAGAACCCCTCCTGTCTCAATTCAATTGATGTTGGAAAAAACCTGAACATGGCATACAGAATAGGCATCTGTGCCACCATAGGCAAACATCCTCCCATTGGATTGGCCCCGGCCTTTTTATACAGTGCCATTGTTGCCTGCTGCTTTTTCATGGCATCTTCCTTCTTCGGGAACTTCGCTCCAATTTCATCCACCTGTGGTTTCAGTACCCGCATAACCGCCTGTGATTTGTATGATTTGTATGTCAGGGGAAACAGCGCTGTCTTCAGGATTAATGTTAGCAACAATATAATTAGCCCATAATTTGCTATAGATCGATTGAGCCAGTTAAATATGGGGATAATGACTAATTCATTCAGAAAACGAATTACAGGACCTCCGACTGTGACAAGACTTTTCAGCTGAAGACCTTCATATGACTTCATTCTTGGATATTCATTTGGTCCAAAATAAAGATTCATGGCCATGGTTTGATCTGAGGTACGGTTATAAGGCATATCCACCTCGCTGGTAAAATGGCGAATAAAATCACTGGGCTCCTCATACTTTTCAGTTGTCATATAGGCGCCTTCGAAATAATCCTGTGCGATCAATATTGCAGAAAAAAACTGATGCTTATAGGCAATCCAGTCAACCTGTGTAGCAGCTGTCTGCTCTTCAATGCTCTTCTTGGAACGCATATTGAATTTCTCAATATCACCATTTTTATACCTGTAATAGAGATTGGTGTAATTGCTCTCATTCGCATATCCTTTTTCAGTAGTCGGGAAATATATCTCCCAATTGAAAGTCATATTATCGGTTCTGTACTGATCAAGTCCCACAAGCCGAATCTCGAAATCCATCATATAGTCTCCGGGATACATTCGGTAAATGTAATCTATGTGTGAAGTCTCAGAGA
Source organism: uncultured Bacteroidaceae bacterium (assembly GCA_964538375.1). GTDB lineage: Bacteria > Bacteroidota > Bacteroidia > Bacteroidales > JAUUZQ01. Next base: position 32,014 of record CAZIFQ010000024.1, read on the forward strand.
TATCCATACGCATGACAAGTGACTTCTCTGTTTCCGATGCATCCAGAGCATTATCTCTTGCGTCGGAAACAAAATATAGTTCGCCTGTATTGATACGCCTGTTATCTGCAAAAAACTGGAGATCAAATCTTGTGGAATCACCGCTAAATATGCTCACCGGAATTGAATCAAAGGTATTGTACTCCTTTAGAGTTGCTTTGCAAGGCTTTCCTCCCAAAGTTGAAAATTCAACTTTAAGCAGGTCATTCTCCATGGTGATAATCTCTTTCTCACCCTCAAGTCCAACTGCAAAATCGCCATATTGTTCTTCCTGTTTTGCAACTACTATGGCTTCATCTGCCTTCTCACTTATCTCTTCCGTAGGTTGATTTAAAGCCCTGTTTGCCTCTTCCAAGCTCCTGATATTCTCAGCCATAGCGATGGAATCTGCCTTTCTTTGGGCCGCCATCTGGGCATCCCTTTTTGGCTTGGTAAAAATACTGAAACCAATCAGGATGACCCCAATCAGTAAAAGTCCTATTATTGAATTACGATCCATTGTTTGCGAATTTGATTAGCAGCCACAAAAATAGTCTTTTGTGGCACAATTGCGTCATTTTTAATAATAAAATCCTGCATTAAAAAACATGCAAGATTGTCGCTTATTTTTTATTCTTAAGCACTCCTTCTATAAAACTAACAAACAGAGGATGAGGATTTAGCACCGTACTTCTATACTCAGGATGAAACTGGGTACCCACAAACCACGGATGGTCGGGCTGTTCCATTATCTCTACCAATCCACTTTCAGGATTAATCCCGGCAGCAACCATACCCTTTTTCTCAAACTCTTCGAGGTAATCGTTGTTGAATTCATAGCGATGTCTGTGACGCTCCCTGATATTTTTTTCTTTATATGCCTTATAGGAAATTGAATTTTCCACCAGGTCACATGGATATCCACCCAATCGCATGGTGCCTCCTTTTTCAGTCACTCCTTTCTGCTCTTCCATAAGGTCAATAACCGGGTGCTTGGTCATATTTGTCATTTCAGTAGAATGAGCATCTTTGTATCCAAGTACATTCCTTGCAAATTCTATAACTGCACATTGTAATCCAAGGCAGATACCCAGGAATGGAACCTTATTCTCTCTCGCGTATTGCACTGCCAGAATCTTCCCCTCTATTCCCCTGTCTCCAAAACCCGGAGCCACAATAATTCCGTCATACCCGCTTAATTCTTCCTTGATATTCTCAGCTGCAATCATCTCAGAATGAAGACAATGAACTATGACTCTGGTATCATTCACTACACCTGCTTGTATGAGAGACTCCATAATAGATTTATATGAATCGTGCAGCTCCACATATTTTCCAACCAGTGCAATTTCAACAACAGTTTTGGCACTCTTTAACTTGCTTACAAAGTTCCTCCATGGCTTTAGCTCCAAGTTCTGCTTTGGTTCCAAATTCAGCCGGTGCAAAATTGTTTTATCCAGGTTCTCCTCCTTCATCAGCAGTGGTACCTCATAAATGGTTGATACATCTATTGATTGGATAACAGCTTCAAGCTGAACATTACAGAAAAGTGAAACTTTCTTGCGAATATCTTTTGTAAGCTCATGTTCAGTTCTCAGGACAAGCACATCGGGTTGCAGACCATTTTCAAGCAGTATTTTAACTGAATGTTGAGTCGGTTTCGTTTTTAACTCACCTGAAGCAGCAAGGAAAGGCACCAGGGTAAGGTGGATTAATGCCGTGTTGTCAGGACCCAAATCCCATCTTAACTGTCTTACTGCTTCAATAAAGGGCAAGGATTCAATATCACCGGCTGTTCCTCCAATTTCTGTAATGATAACATCGTAATCGCCTTTTTTACCCAACAAGGTGATTCTTCTTTTTATCTCATCAGTAATATGCGGTATTATCTGGACTGTTTTTCCGAGGTAATCCCCACGTCGCTCCTTATCAATAACCGACTGGTAAATCCGACCGGTTGTTACGTTGTTTGCTTGTGAAGTCTGAATATCCAAAAAGCGTTCATAATGTCCCAGGTCTAAATCTGTCTCTGCCCCGTCATCCGTTACATAGCACTCACCATGTTCATAAGGATTAAGTGTTCCCGGGTCAATATTAATATAAGGATCCAGTTTCTGAATGGTCACTTTAAAACCACATGCCTGCAAGAGTCTGCCCAGTGAAGCAGAAATAATACCTTTTCCCAGGCTCGATGTTACACCACCTGTCACAAATACATACTTCGTCTTAGTCAAAATTTATCAACTTTTGATTAATCCGCAAAGTAACAAATAATATGATTTAGGAAAAAGAAAATATTTCAAGACTTTTCAAATCAGATTTCATATTCCAACTGATCCAGAAGCTTGATTTTCTTATCGAGTAATGATATTCTCATTTTTGTATCATCTAATTTCTCCTGGAAACCTGAAATAGTATCTTCAGAGCTCTCTGTTTGTTTTATAAAACCAATGTTATTTTCCCAGACACCTATATCATTTTTAAGCTGCTGTAGCTTATTTTGAAGTTTGTCTCTTTCGTAGTTAAACTTCGTATCTGCCTTCGGAGATCTCATAATACTCAGTAAACGGCTTCGGAAACTTATTAAGCTCTTTTGCTCTTCATCTATATCCAATGAAGATAAAATATCATTGAGTACTTTCCTGAACTCCTCCCTTACGTCCTCTTTTTTATTTACTGGCACGAAACCAATCTCAGCATACCTTTTATGAAAATCATCAAGATCTTTTACCAGTTCAGCTTGCTTTTCAGAAGGTTTATACTTCTTCATATCTTCGATAAGCTCCAGTTTAGCATTGAGGTTATCATCATATGAAGAATCAATATCCTTGTAGAAATTTGATTTCTGAGCAAAAAAATGATCACATGCCGAACGGAACCTCTTCCACAACCTGTCAGAATCCCTCCTGGGCACAGGACCAATATCTTTCCACTTCTTTTGTAATGAAATAAGCCGGTTCGTCGTCTCCTTCCAATCCGTAATATTCATGAGCGCTTCTGCTTCAACAACTATCTCTTCCTTTTCCTTCAGATTATCTTTTTGCAGTTCAAATGTCTCGGCATAAAATCCGGCTTTACTTTCGAAAAAGATATCGCAAGCTTTTCTAAACCTTGCATAAATAAGATTATTATCCTTTTTCGGCGCATACCCAATTGTTTTCCACTCTTTCTGAATATTAAGCACTTCCTGGGTTTTATCGTTCCACTCCCTATGAGAATCGTATTTCTCAGCCGAAAGTTCCTCAACCTTTTCACAAAGTTTCTTTTTCTTCTCCAGGTTTTCCACCAGCGATACTCTCATCTCGGATTGATGACTCTGATGTGATTTATTGATAACAGCTGTTGCCTCTTTAAATCTTTCCCATATAGTGTCCTTGTCTTCGCGAGGTACAGGTCCTGTCTCCCGCCATTGCGCATGGAACTTCTGCAAAGTCTTGAATGCCTGGACAACATCTTCTTCCTTAGACAGTTCTTCTACTCTCTCACACAAGTTAAGCTTAAATTCCAGGTTTTTCTTTAAATCCAGGGCTCGCAGCTCCCTGTTGATTTTAACGTAATCATTAAATTTATCAACGAAGTAATTATATGAATTCCACAGATCTTTCACATTCTGTTGCGGAACGAATCCACTATCAAACCATCTTTTTTGTAATTGCTTAAATTTTCTGAAAGTATTATCAAAACTCTCCTGCCCATCCATTAACAACCTGAGTTCTTCAAGTATCTCCTGTTTATCAGCAAGGTTTTCCTCTTTACTTTTTTCCAGGCGCTTGTTAAAGTCTGCTTTTAATGACTTCACTTTGTCAACTAATTCAGTCATTTTCTTTGCAGATGGATCATCAACAGGTTTAAAATCCACTTCAGTTCCCCCTTCTTCAATAAACTTTTGCTTCTTCTCTTCCAACTCCTTCTCACTCTTCACATTGAAAATTTTCCTGATCTCATCCACCCGGTTACGAATCTCATTAAAAGACTTTTTTCTCAATTCCTCTTCAAGTAATTGAACAAGGTCATCCCGGCTTAATAATTCGTAATTCACCTTTTCGTCCACTACCTTTTCAGGGGGATTGACGATTTTTACTTGCTTTTTATCAGTTGAGATTGGTTCTTTTCCTGTTGGAATTGCCTCGGAAGATGATTCAGTTTTATCAATATTTTCATCAGATTCAGAGACAGAATTCTCTGATTCATCGGATTTTACAATGTCTCCTTGTTTAGGCTGTTCTTCTATCTTTTCTTTTTCGTTTTCTGAAGATTCATTTGCCAAATGATCGTTATTCTCATCATTTTTCATAGCAGTAGAGGATTATAGTTAGCTCACCAATCATACAAGTTACTATATTTCAAATTAAATACAATTTTTTTAATCAAAATGAGCTTTCCTCAAAAAACATGATTTCCCTATACATCCACAGTGTAGTTCCAATATTTATGTACTTTTGCATTGTTATGAGAATTGATATAATAACTGTTCTTCCGGAGCTTTTGAATGGGCCGCTCAACCACTCAATCGTAAAGCGGGCATGTGATAAAGGATTGGCTGAAATCCACATTCACAATTTAAGAGATTATGCCAAAGGGAAGCACCGCAATGTTGACGATTATCCTTTTGGGGGAGAAGCGGGAATGGTTATGACTATTGAACCCATTGAAAAAGTAATAAATTCGTTGAAAAAGGAAAGAGCATATGATGAAATAATCTTCACAACGCCTGACGGAAAGAATTTTGACCAGAAGACAGCCAATCACTTAAGTACATTCGAGAACATTATCATCCTCTGTGGTCACTATAAAGGTGTTGATCAACGCGTGCGTGACCACTTGATTACCATGGAGATATCTATTGGAGACTATGTTTTGTCAGGAGGAGAACTTGCAGCAGCAGTGATTGCCGACAGCATCATCAGGCTGCTACCAGGGGCGATCTCAGACGAGACTTCTGCATTGTCTGATTCTTTCCAGGACAACCTGCTTTCGCCACCGGTATATACAAGGCCGGCAGAATATAATGGATGGAAGGTTCCTGAAATACTGCTTTCCGGGCATACTGCGAAAATAGATGAGTGGAAATACGATGAATCCCTCAGGAAAACGAAAGAACTACGTCCTGACCTGCTCACTGATGAAGAGAATTCCTAACGCAATATTTTTCGTACAAAGGCCACTGTGAAATAGGACATTAGAAACAATCCTGCGAATCCTTCCAATGCGGAAAGCCACCTGATTGACCCAGAAGGGAAATGATCACCGTATCCTATAGTTAAAAATGTAATGGCACTGTGATAAAATGACCTTGCAACTATAGAGAGTGGATCATCTACTGAAGCTAGGATGTCGGCTGAACCTGTTGCTATCAGTGCAACAAATATCAAACTGAAGATGACAAAAATAGTAAGCATGGTTACAAGGACCCTGAAGGGACTTGTAGCATAAAGTCCTGCTTTATCAAACAACGCCACTTTGAACCAATGAAAGGGATAACTCCATAAGGCATTTATTTTTCCCTTTTTTAGAGAATCCTGCAGATTTGCCCTGGCTTCAAATCTCTTAAACTCCACATAAGACTTATCTTCATCCTCATATTGCCCTGTTAAGCTGAAGTTTTCTTTCAATATCCTGTATTGCTCTGCCTTTCTTCGGTAATCACTATCCTCCTGGCAAGCAATAAGCTTTTTTACATGATTTCGCTTCCAGTTAATATAAATCCTTCCAATCAAACGCATACCATCAAACCTGATCATATCGACCTGCATCTCAAATTCATAGGGATTCAAATCTATGATATCCCGAACGATGGTATTTGATAAATCTATGGACTGGCATTTCTGCAAACGAAGATCCACATAGGCGTCAAGGTGACAAAAACGAAATGACATGGTTTTGAAAATCGATTCGTAAAATGAAATATTTCCAATTCCAAAATTGGTCCTTTCGAAACTAACATCAATATTTTCAAAAATGACCTCTTCAAAACTTATATCTCCTACTCCGAAATTCACCCGTTTAAAACTAAATTTTCCGGATACCTTCTCACTTTCCTCAAAACTCACATCACCATTTCCAAACTGTGCCCTGTTGAAATTTACTTTTCCAGTACCAAACTCAACGGTTCTGAAATCCACCCTGCCACTTCCAAATTCTGTTCGCTCAAAACTTATAGCACCGGAATGAAACTTAGCAAAATGAAAATCAACCTTGCCCTCTCCAAAACGTGTTACTTTATACGATGTATTCCCGTTTCCAAAATCGACATTAATGAAACTCACATCTCCATCTCCAAATTCTGCATTGGCAAATGTCAGTTCACCATCACCGAATTCTGTATATTGAAAATCCTTCTGTCCCGATCCAAATACTGTATTCTTAAAAATTACATCGGCCTTTTTTACAATTACATTTTTGAAGTCAAACCTGTAATCTGAAAATATTACATCATGAAAGCTTACCATGTCACATTCAAAAACAGCGGAATCGAAATTAACTGCTCCCCTGTGAAACCAGGCAGATGTCAAATCAAAACTCTCACCCTTAATTATTGTATGTGAAAAGTCGAAGGGCAGCGAAGAATCTAAAAAGCTATTCTTTGCAGAAAAACCATTGATCGTAACTTCCTGCTTTTTATCCATTTTCCTGGATATCCTATAATTTTCAAGTGAAAATCTACCTATAAAGCAATAATCAAGATTAACCTGTTTTCCTTCATCAATCCATTGGTATATTGTTTCCTCTTCAACATATCCAAGAGATTCTTCCAATGTTCGTTTTCTCCCCGAAACTTCAAAAGTCAACACAGCAGTAAGGGGAAACACGTTTCCTTCCTCAGAGGTAAAAGTTGTCTTCTTTATTTCAACCTGGAATGACTTGTAGCCCGAAATCATATTCAAATGTCTTTTCTGTTCACTAAAGATATAAATTTGTAGTTAATCTACGATCGCTGGCACAAGGTATTAAAATCGCAATACTCACACCTCTCCGTAACATTGGTCTGTTTGAAGGGAATATCCGGATCAAATAGTTCCTCTAGCAGTTGCAATAGTCGCGATTCAAATTCATCCGCATACTCGTGGAAATTCAAAAAATCGTTGATATCACTCTTCTCCCCCATTCTTAAAAGTGGAGAATAATTTTCTTTATTGATCTCCCTGAGCAGGTATAAACCAGGATGCACAAAATCTGCCTTTTCATTCTCAAGATATAACCAGCAATATAAAAGTGCCTGGAATGCTTCTTTATTTCTCTTTTTCTGATCCGGGTCAAACAAAGATGCTATAGAATTAAATTTTAAACTCGCCCCCCCGGTTTTGTAGTCGATAATCCTTATTGTATCTCCATTCAACTTATCAATCCTGTCAATCTTCCCACCCATGGCAATGCTTGCCAGGGAATTATTTATTTTAATCTCAAGATCAGAAGGATATTTCTCCTCCAGGTCAATTAGTTCGAAAGGAGCAACATGCATGTCCAACTTGATAATTTGCTCAATGTATTTCCTTATTATTTCATATATGATCAGGTTCTTGCCTTCAATTTTTCTTTTCTTGTCGTAATGAAAGAAAACGTCAATAAAATTCTTCTCCAGCGCCTTTCCTAACCCATCAGATTTCAGCAGTTGTTTCAGATGCTCAGCATTTATTAGATCATGTTCATTTTTTAGTTTTTCGTAAAGATCAGCTATGGTGTTGTGAACAATTATGCCCAGACCAATCGCATCGACTTCCTCCAGGAGTTCATCTCCTTTTCTTATCTCTGCAAGGTTCTGAAAATAAAACCTTAACGGACATTCAATATAAGCGTTTAATGCAGATGGGGACAGGTATCTTTTTCGCTCATTTCCAGTTTTATATCCCATTAACAGATCCATAACTTCGGGACTCTTTTCAACTACCGGCACTTCATGATTAAAGGACATCACGGAAAGTGCAGGGCTGATTATTTCTGCACCGTAATTATATTGCATCTGGTAGAGGTACCGGCTCATTTCACCACTTTTAACTCCTTCTGCCGCGCTATTAAATAAGAGATCTACCCGCTCTGCGCGCTGAATCAAGCGGTAGAAATAGTAGCTGTAAATGGCATCCATATCTTCTCTTGTGGGCAACTCATAGCCAAAGCGAAGTGAGTAGGGAATGAATGAATTTCCTGAAGAGCTTTTTGGCATCACTTCTTCATTCATAGACAAGAGAACCACATGTTTAAAATCCAGCAAACGGGTTTCGAGGATTCCCATGACCTGCAACCCGGCCAGCGGTTCACCAGTAAAGGGCACTCTTTGATTAACAATAATTTTTCTGAACAACCTGATAAACATGGGGAATTCTATGGGCTCCCTGTCCTTCAGAATTTCTTCCAGTTTATTCAACCTGCTTAACAATAAAAACAGGTATTCTTTTTCCAGCTCTGTGTGCTGATACTCTTCAAGCGTACGCAATTTTTGGAGGATGAAACGAAAAATATTATCCAGGTAAGTGATGAAGCCAGGTATTGTTTTAATGTCCCGAAAAACCAATGATTCAAATTCGCCGGAAAAATATTCGGGTTGAATGTATACCCGGTTCTCTTTTACCATGGTATCCTGCAAACCGGCATTAGCAGTCCCTGCTATCATCCTGAAATATTGATGATTAAGAATGCTACTTACATCCCTGTGGTAGAATCGGATTTCACCTGCCTTAGTACGTCTTATATTCTTCACTAATTTCAAAATCGCATCAAGAAAGCCATACATAGGCGTATTCTGAAAGGGATAGCCCATGGTGATATTCAACTGCTCAATCTCTCCGGGAATTGAAACCAGGACAGGAAGCAAGAGGTTTTCGTCACAGCATACTATAGCCATATCGTTTACCTCATTTATTTTTCCCCCTTCGTTTTCAATAATCCGGTATACTGTTTTTGCCTGCAAGATATCTGTAGGAAGATTGAATAGCCTAATTTTCTTTTTATCCTCCAGCTGATTAAATATTCCCAGGTCATCAGGAGATGGAAAATCAATCATATTCTTACGAATAAATCGGCCTGCCTCCATGGAGATATCGGATTTATATGTTGCATCATAATCCCAGAAGAAAGAGCCAATACCTTTATCTCTCAACCTGGAAAAAATCCTTCTCTCACATTTACTCAATGCATTAAAGCCAATGAAAAAATAATGCTTTGATTTGAATTTCTCATCCAGCTCTTCAATCCCCAGCTCAGCCACCTCTTTATAGAGCATTCCTTCATAACCCTCTCCCTTTTTTCTAAGGAACTTATTCAGCTCACTATAAAGTCCGGGCAGCATCTCCCATGTAGAAAGGAAGATAGCTTTTTCCTTGCTCATATCACCGGTATGGAAATTTTTCCAGAATTGCCTGATAAACTTAATCTGCTCTTCTTCTAATCCGCCAAATCTCTCATCAATTTCCTTCAACTCTTTGATATTTTTGAAGATTGAAGAAGGATCAACAAGGTACTTATCCAACTGATCAAAATCTGCCGCCATCATCTCTCCCCAGGGATAAAACTCATCAAAGGAATCGGGTGTCGGTATCATCTTACTGTAGATATCATACAAATCAAACTGGACATCCATTGGATCCGCTATGCGCAAATCACTAACATCCTGGATCAATTCATTGATGGTTATTAACTCAGGTACCCACATCGTCTCTTCAGCGTAATCATTCAAATACCGCTGAAAAAATAATCCGGACCTCCTGTTCGGAAACACAAATGCAAAATCACTTATCTCTTTTCCATGTTTTTCGAAAAAGTATTTTGCTAATATTTCGAGGAATATTTTCATTTATGGCTATTTGATCAATCAGGTTATGTTTATTATTGTGGCCACGTTAATAAATCAGATTTCGTCTATTATTTAGAGCACGTTTTATTATTGAAATCAAGTTGTATACAGACGTCCCTGGTGGGTTTGTCGTCGTTCCAGCAATTCTTCAAAGTTTTTGATGACCTGGTTGTACCTGGTGCCCCATCCGGGTCGTACCCCCATGTTCAGTCTAATTTCACCGGCAATCCTTTCCACAGCGATGGCCGGATTCAGACGCTCTACGATATCTACCATCAGTTCCAGGTATTCCTCCATTTCAAAAAACGTAAAGTGCTCGGGGTGGTCGCGGTACTCCAGTTCCATTCGGGTGCCTTTTATAATTTGCAGCTGGTGGAATTTAATTGAATCCAGTGGTAGTGTTGACAGCTCATCTGCCTCAGCCAGCCAGTCATCTTTACCCTCACCCGGCAGACCGATAATCACATGGCCCCCGGTATGAATACCTCTTTTTGCCGTTTCAGAAATGGCTGTTTTTGTTGTTTGGTAATCATGTCCCCTGTTGATATCATACAATACCTGGTCATTCACTGATTCAATCCCGTATTCGATTACCAGGTAGGTTTGCTTAGCCAATTCAGCGAAATAGTCAAGCTTTTCCACATCTACACAATCAGGCCTGGTGCCAATAACGATTCCCACTACGTCGGGATGCTCAAGTGCCGGCTGGTAAATACTTTTCAGTTCTTCGAGGGGAGCATAGGTATTTGAATAGGCCTGGAAATAGGCGAAATATTTTTTTACACGACGGTATCTCTTTTTGTGAAATGCAATGCCTTCATCCAATTGCTGGGTAACGGGCTTGCACGATTGGTTATAAGAGGGATTAAATGCCCTGTTATCGCAAAAAGTACAACCCCCTCGTCCGACGGTTCCATCCCTGTTTGGACAGGTAAATCCAGCGTTGACACTGAGTTTTTGGACACGCTCTCCAAATCGTTGTTTCAGCATATCTGCATAGGCATAGAAGCGCCTTTCTGTTCCCCAGGTAAAATCCATTAATTTACTTTTATTATATCATCAAGCATAACATACCATACATATCCTTCAACATTCTTATATCCCATTTCTTCAAGCAGATTCATATATTTATGCACCTGTTTCAGGTACTTTGTCTCCTGCTTGTCTCCAAATTTATAATCTACCACGATGGTTCTGTCTCCGTTTACCATCACCCTGTCTGGACGGTAACTCCCACCACCGGGACTTATTATTGAGCGTTCATTGATGACAGTGAGTTCCTTCCTGAACCAGTCACATACTTCCGTTTGACTGATCTTTTCATTGATCATTTTCTGTAATTTCCCGGCCTGGACTGACTTGATAATACCATTGCGCCTGTATAGCTCAACGGCATTTTCCACGTCACTTGCATAGGCAATTTGTGAAAAGATTTCATGCATCAGGTTTCCGAACTCAACGTGGTCATCAATAGCATCGTCTTCATTTAAAAAGTAGTCGTTACTTTTCAGCCGCAACCTCAGACTCTCATTCCTTATATACACCGGGTATTCATCCAATGCCCACGATTCATCTTTTTCTTTCTCTTCTTCCCCGGCATGTGAAATCTCCCCTAATTCAAACCCATCCTCACACTGTATTCCAGTGAGATCTATCTGACCTTCTGGAACAGGGGACGGAACTGTTTGCATTGAACTGGCAAGCAGGTGCCCAATATGCCCCATCTTCCCCGGGTTTTCGGGATCAAGTCCGGGAATACCAAGATACAGCGCTTCCTCAGCCCTGGTAAGAGCAACATACAAGAGGTTCAGGTTATCAACATAGCCCATGACCATTTCCTCTAAAAACTCTTCTGCAAAAAATGTTTCTTTTAAAGCCAATTTATATTTTACAGGAACCATGGGGACAGATTCAAAGGGAGTGCCTGCCGTATCGCACCAAAGAATGGTATCCCTTTTTGGATTGATTGTCAGATCCCAGTTACAAAACGGAACGATCACTGCCTTAAACTGCAGTCCCTTGGCTTTATGAATGGTTGTAATCCTGATGGCATCCTGTCCATCGGAAACATGCAGCGTTTTGCGGGATCCAAACTCCTCCCAGTATTCCAGGAAATCGTGTATACTTCCCGGGTCATCCCGCTGAATCTCCAGAACAATACCCTGGAATTCTTGTATATATGGTAAATCGGCTTTTTGTTTATCCAGTTGAAGATCCCTGATTATAAGCTCAACCAGCTCGAATAAAGGCAATCTCCTGTTTGTAGAAATCCGGTCCATGAACGCTGCAGGCAGCAATTCTTCGGGAGACATATTCGGATCAAAGGAAGCATGCAGATCACCATGCAGCATCCTCCTCAATAATAGGTAATCATATTTCAGCTCAAGTGCTTTGAGCCGGTCATTTGGTTTATCGATGTAAGCCAGCATACTCACGATAAAGCGAATGGCAATATTCCGGTGAAGAAAGAGCGACTCGTTAGAGACGAAATCAAAGCAGTATTTTTTCTCTTCATTGAATTCCCTGTCAAATTCCATCAATGCCTGCGCCACGTCTGCACCCTGACCATTGAAACGCACCAATATGGCAATATCTCCCGCCTTGTATCCCTTGTCCTGCAATTCCATGATCCAACGAGGTAAGATTTTTTCCATTTCTTCGGTAAACACGCCATCATCTGCAGGATGAATAAGGCCCCGAACATATCCAGCTGAGCCCTTAAATGGTTCTGGAACTTTTTGATTTACATCACTGTAGGCAGTTTTTAACAAAATGTTCCATTTGTCTCTCAGCTCAGTGTCTATGGCGGGAAAATCCAGTTCAACAGCAACTTTCTGCCTTACTATATTACTTGCTGCATCGAACAGGGAATTATTAAAGTGCACCACATTCTCCTTACTCCTCCAATTCTCATTCATTGACTCCGGGATAATTTCTTGTCCGGCAAAGGCGTGTACAACGTCATCAGCCAGTATCTTCCAATCAGAATTCCTCCATCGGTAAATCGACTGTTTTACGTCACCAACAACAAGATTCTCCATATCCTGCGACAGGGTATGATCGATGAGCGGTCTGAAATTCTCCCACTGAAAAACAGAGGTATCCTGGAACTCATCCAGCATAATATGGTTATAAACCGACCCGATTTTCTCATAAACAAAAGGAGTGGGATTATTCCCAATCAGTCCCTTTAAAAACCGCGATGAATCGTTCAGCATGAACATATTCTTTTCACTGGTGATCTCAAGAATTTTCTCAGAGAGGTCATTCAATATACCCAGCGTAAACACATAAGGACGTATGCTTAAAACGGAAAGGATAGTTTTTGTATGCTCATATATCTCTCCCAGCAAGGGCTGCAATACAGTTTCTGCAAATGCAGCTTTTGGAGATCCCTCGTCCTTCTTCGAAATCCATTTACTGTTATCTGTAATGGCATTTACTTTTGGTCCGGTTAAAAAATATTTACCCCCATTTGCCACGGTATCAAAGAACATGGCAACACCAGATCGCGCCCTGTGAAATTTCTCAAGCGCATAGCCATTACTATTAGTAAGCTCTATCGCAGATTTTGCGATTGCGATAATTTTCTTCTCCTTGTTTTTTTCTATTTGATCCAGTTCCTTAATGAAATGGGTCAGCTGCTCCCTGCTCATTGAGCTCTCTTTCTCCATGACAAGTTCCTGGTACCTTTCAGAAAAAAGATGTTTACCCAGGTCCTGGATATCCTTCCTGAAATTCCATCCCTTGTTATTATCCATTCTCATCTCAGCAAAGCGCAAGAGCCAATTTTGAATATCCTTATCGTCAGTTATCTGAGCGAACATCCTATCAACGGCCTCATTCAGTATCCGGTCGCGATCAATCTCCAGTGAGAAACCTGCCTGCAATCCAATCTCCCTTGCAAAGGCCCTGATCACACCCTGGAAAAATTTATCAATTGTTCCCACTGAAAACCTCGAATAGTCATTTAATATCCTGGTGAGTAAGTCCTCCGAAGAAGTTCGTACCTGCACGGCAGTAAGCCCTATGTCTTTCTGTAATTTTTCGAGATCACCCGACGATTCCCCTTCAGGCAATATAGCTAAAGCATGGAGACGCTCGAGAATACGCGACTTCATTTCACTGGCCGCTTTATTCGTAAATGTAACCGCTAAAATATGCCTGTAGTTCTCTGGGTTCCTGAACAAAAGTTTCAGGTATTCGTAGGTAAGCTGAAACGTTTTTCCGGACCCGGCAGATGCTTTATAGACTTTAAGTGGAGACATTGCTTAAAGTTAGAAAAAATGCGAGACGTTTGGTGATGTTTGAAAGATTACAAACGCCAAAACTCACAGGTGGATCCAATCCCATGTTCAGCCACGCCAACATTTATGTAGACGAAGCATGCCTTATCCCTCCTCCCTTCATCCCCCAATACCTCCACCATATCAAACGAAATCCGGATTATGTAAAAAAATGAACATTGATTTGTCTACCTTTATTATATTCAAGAAATATTTCTAAAATAACCAGGCAATGAAAAAATACATTATCATCTTCGCGTTATTTGTATCAATGAGTGTTTACGGACAGTTTAACAGTGGCAGCGTTTATTTCACCGGTGTTACAGGCGCTAATCTTGGACTTGAGCTTACGGAAGGAGGAAGCAGCAGCATCCCTTATGCAATAAACGTGGAGGGTGGCTATTTTCTTAAAAACAGGTTTTCTGTTGGTGGCAACATCTACGCTCATGGCCATTTTGGCATAGAAACTACAGGGAGTCATGAAATATTTATGGGTCCGGCTTTCAGGTATTACTTAGCACGAGAATCTGGGATTCAGATATATTTTTATGGTAATCCCTTCTATAGTGTCTCTACCGGTCTCAATACCTGGGGCGCCGCTGCAGGAGCCGGAATGAATTACTTTATTACCGAAGGAATTGCACTGGAAGCACGGGGCTCCTACAGGTATGTAAGGAATTACAGTGAGGGCTTTGGCTACAACCAGCACAGTCTGACCTTTGAAGTAGGAATTTCAATTTTCTTCCCTTCGCTTACTTTTTTTAATTAGGGGGAAGGTGAGAACGGAGTTATAAAAAGTTATGTATAGGTTCTTGTCAACAAGGTAAGTGCTTTAATTATAGTGTTTTTTAAATATCTCTATCAACCTTCCGTCCGGAATAACCTTATTTGGGTATTTATTCATCTCTGTAAGCACCTGGTTGGTAGCTAGTGGATTCAGACCTATCCGAATACCAATGTCCTTTATAAACTCAACTTCTATATCGCTGGTTTCTTTGTCGATATTCATTAACAGAACCAAACGGTGAAACTGTAATATTCTTTCAAACTCTAACTTTGGAGGAGTGAATTCGATATATTTTTCAAACAGGTGATCGAAATCTTCTTTTCTTACCAACACCTGGCTTTTTTATATTGGCAGTTAGCGCCAGTATCTATTATTTCCTTGTATAGATTTTATTTGAATGTAACCATATCATTTGATTGTCCACAAAAGATACACCAGCGGAAAAAACCCATTGATCAATTTCTATAACAGAATTACTATAAACATACTCCACAACTGAATTTGAAGAAGACTCTTTGTTGAACTAAATCCGCCTACGCGGATAGCTCTTTTAAAAGTACCCGATTCT
>CAZIFQ010000025.1:0-46820 GCA_964538375.1 uncultured Bacteroidaceae bacterium
TTCCAATATCTACTCCCGTTGCTCCGCATATACCCGAAGTATTGTTAACACCAACGTCAGCAGGTGCAGTGATGGTGGGAACCTCATTGTCAGTAACAGTAACTTTTTGTGTGGCTGTAGCAGTAAGTCCTGCATCATCTTCTGTGGTCCAAGTAACCAATGTTTCTCCTATCGGGAATGTTGCAGGTGCATCATTTGTTACAGAAGCCACATTGCAGTTGTCATCTGCAGTAGCTGTTCCAATATCTACTCCCGTTGCACCACAAACACCCGGAGTATTGTTAACACTAACAACAGCAGGTGCTGTAATAGTTGGTGGTTCATTGTCTGTAACGGTAACCGTTTGTGTGGCTGAAGTTGTAAGTCCAGCATCATCTTCCGCGGTCCATATCACCGTTGTTTCTCCTATCGGGAATGTTGCAGGTGCATCATTAGTTACAGAAGCCACATTGCAGTTGTCATTTGCAGTAGCTGTTCCAATATCTACTCCCGTTGCACCACAAACACCCGGAGTATTGTTAACACTAACAACAGCAGGTGCTGTAATAGTTGGTGGTTCATTGTCTGTAACGGTAACCGTTTGTGTGGCTGAAGTTGTAAGTCCAGCATCATCTTCCGCGGTCCATATCACCGTTGTTTCTCCTATCGGGAATGTTGCAGGTGCATCATTTGTTACAGAAGCCACATTGCAGTTGTCATCTGCAGTAGCTGTTCCAATAGCAACTCCTGTTGCTCCGCATACACCCGGAGTATTGTTTACACTAAGATCAGCAGGTGCGGTGATGGTTGGTAATTCATTGTCAGTTACGGTTACAGTTTGAAGTGCTGTAGCAGTATTATCGGTATTATCTGTGACTATCCATGTGACTATTGTTTCTCCCAGAGGATAGGTAGCGAGAGCGTCATTTGTTACGGAAGCCACTCCACAATTATCATCTGTGGTGGCTGAGCCCAATGCTACCCCGCTTGCAGTGCACACACCTGAGTCATTCCCAACAGATACACCAGCAGGTGCTGTGATAGTTGGATCAGTATCATCTATTACAGTTACGTTAATTGTGCAGCTATCGACATTTAACACATCATCTGTTACATAGATGGTTACGGGGGTTATACCCAATCCAATCATTGTCCCGGCAGTAGGAAATTGCGTAATGGTAAGTGATGCATCGCAATTGTCTGTTGCCCCAATCTCGCTGCTAAGATCAGGTACTGCAATCTGACAGGGTGCATTCGCTGAAAGAATTTTATTAGTTGCGCAAGTGTTTATCACTGGAGAAATAGTATCACCAGTTACATTAATCGCTGAAAGACTGAATAAATGGCTATTAATTTCGAATTCAACATAATATTCACCTGTGGCAATTGCCGTATAGTAATAAGTAGTCTCCCCTGAAATAGCTACACTATCCTGGTACCATTGGTAATTACTAGCTGTATCTGTTGTTGATAGGGTAACAGAACCTCCCGGACAAAAAGTTGTGACTCCAGAAGTATCAATTTTATAGCTTCCTCCGCTAAAGAAATCTCCAATATCGCTACCTATAAGGTCCTCTAATCCATATTGCTGACAGCTGTCTACCGGGGCTGTACACCAAAAATCTTCAAAACCATCCCCGGTTTTCAGGTCCGGATCCGGATCCAGAATATATAATTGTCCGTCATTATCAAATGAACCCCAGTCGTCGGAACCAAGCATCTCCCACTCACCGGTAACTACCATGGTTCCTCCATTTTCGACATCTACCTTATTCCAGGAAGTATAATTTCCGTAGACAATCAGGATTGATCCGGCTCCTAAATAAAGGTTTGACTGGTTTTTAAAATTAAGATCTCCATAGATGACCAGGGTATCATAAACATACAAATCTCCGTTTTGAAATTCTACGGTTCCATATCTGCTTACAAAACCAAAAATGTTTATATCGATATTTATGCCTGTTGCATTAGGGGCCGTGCCGGACACCCATGTGTTATCGCTGGACCATAGTCCTGTATAATTATCAATTGAGAATTCCTGGGAGTATGAATACTGCATTAAGCCGGCAAGTAATATAAATACTACCATACGCGAAAAGCCGGACATATTCCTGCTCTGAAAAACCTGCAGGATGTTCTTGTTGTTTCTTTTATTGCTTTTCAATTTCAGATTTCTTTTATAATTATTTATAAGCTGATAGTTATCCGGGACTATTTAACTCACAAGTTCAAATGAACATATTTTCCAAATTTGCCCTAAAGCTAACGATTCAATCCCGCCTATTTAAAGGGAAAACCATTTCTTTGTGTTAATAACTGCACCAAAGATTTGCCAGTTTGACCAAAGCGCCCTTCGGTGTGACCAAATAACAGTTAAAAGAGACAAATAAGATTAGATTTTTCTGACAATTGTTCATGCTTTGGAGGGATAGCGGGTTATAGAGGATACAGGTTATGAAAAATGAGTCAAAAGTGCAAACTCTTTACCTAGCTGTCTTTTAACGGAGCCGATTGGTTCTTCAGTGCGAAGTGCAACGAATCCCCCCATTCACCATAACCAATCTCGCCATCTGCCAGTTGAATCCGAACATCCATGCAGTTTTTGCAGTGATCAGGATCTTCATCGGTACAGGGTTTGTTTTCATACAAGGCATAGTCGTTACGAAATAATCCTGGAGTTACATTGGGCATGATGACATTGGCGCCAATCTTCACTGCTTTCTCTCTGCCGATTGGATCGATGGCTTGTAATGCAGTGGCAGCAGCTATATTAATATCCTTCATGACGATGCGGAGTGTAGCAATCATATTCAGCGTGAGATCAAACCTCTCCTTGATGGGCAACAGGAGATCTTTATATTGATACAGGGGGGTATCATGGTGCTCGATGTAAGGACCCATTCCAACCATATCTATATCGAATTCCTGCATGAAGAGAATGTCATCAGCCAGTTGCTCTATGGTCTGGAAAGGTAATCCGATCATAACCCCTGTTCCGGTCTGGTAGCCCAGGTCCTGCAATGTTCTCAGACAATTGTAGCGGGTTTCAAATTCATGGTGTTCATTCTCCGGATGAATCTTATGGTACAGTTCTTTTGACGACGATTCTATTCTCAGCAGGTACCTGTGCGCACCGGCATCCATCCATCGTTGGTAGGTCTCCCTGCTTTGCTCTCCCAGTGAAAGCGTTATTCCTAATTCATTATTGGAAAGTTGCTTAATTTTCTTAAGTAAAGTTTCTATCCGCTCACTGAAGACAGGTGAGATGATTTCTCCTCCCTGGAGTATCAGGGATCCATAGTTGTTTTCATAGGCATATTGAGCCGCTTCCAGGATCTCCTTATCACTCAGGTTGTAGCGGTCTACTTTCTTATTACTTTTCCTTATACCACAGTAATAGCAATCCTTGGAGCAAATATTTGAAAACTCCACGAGACCTCTGAAATAGACTTTGTTTCCAACGTACTCTTGCTTTACCTGGAGAGATTTTTTAAACAACATCTTCCTGTCATTACCTGTTGCAGACAACATTCTTACCAGGTCATCTTTCTCCAGTTTTTCCTTCTGCAATATTTTTTCGAATTCCATGCTACAAATACTCTAAACTGTTGTTCATATTTTTTGTAAACGGGGCGATGGCCCTGTAATAGACCCCCTGGATATAAGCTATGGCCATACCGTAATTTGTTACCGGAATCCCGGCGTCAATGGCTGGTTTAAGCCGGTTGATAAGCTGCTTACGTGTGATCATGCATCCGCCGCATTGGATTACGATGCTGTAATCAGTTATTTTACCAGGTACTTCATTAAGACCAGGAACAATAACATATTCAAGCTTCTTTCCTGTGAAACTGTCCAGCCATTTGGGGATTTTGAATCGTCCAATATCGTCGCAGGAAACCTGGTGAGTACAAGACTCGAGGATAAGTACCTTATCTCCTTCTTCAAGTTTGGAAAGATGGGGTGTTCCTTTCAGGTAATTCTTCCAATCTCCTTTATATCTTGCAAGGACTGTACTAAAACTAGTGAGAGGTATTTTTTCAGGTACAGCAGCCCCCATTTTTAAAAATGCCTGGCTGTCCGTAATAGCCAATGTAGGGAGCGGGTTTAAGGTTTTTAAAAGGGTTTCAACTTCTCCTTCTTGCGCAACAACAGCAATAGCTTCATTATCGAGGATATCCCTGATAGCTTGTACCTGGGGCAGAATTAACCTGCCTTCGGGTGCCTCAGAATCGATGGGAGTGATCAGCAAGACGAGGTCGCCTTGATTGATGATATCTCCAACCAGCGATTTTGCCATATAGGCAGTTTCCGGGATATTTCTTATCAATAATTGTATAAGTTCTTCTCTGTTCCTTCCATCAATAGTTGAATATGCAACAGTTTTTTTGTGTAGTTTTTGAGGTAGGTAATCAAGGGTATGATCTATTGAAGTAATCAGGTCGATTTTGTTTTGAACCAGGACATAAGGAAGTTCCCATTTATCAAATTCCGCAATCAAACTTTCCTCAGGATCTCCGAATTGTCCTTGCGTTACTACAAGGATACCCAGATCAATCTTTTTAATAGTCTCCTTTGTTTTTCCCACACGCTTCTTGCCCAGGTCACCAAAGTCATCCATCCCCGCTGTGTCGACAATAATAGCTGGACCAATACCGAAAATCTCAATGGATTTTCTAACCGGGTCGGTTGTGGTCCCAGCAATGTCAGATACAATAGCAACTTCCTGCTCCGTAAGCGAATTGATGAGCGAACTTTTGCCAGTATTTCTTCTTCCGAAAATCCCTATATGTGGTTTAGCATCTCTACCTTTCATCCTTTTTTTATCTAAAATATTACATCACTTGATCATTCGTTCTCATCTGAATAATTTCATGCAAAAATACGGTTTATAATGGGAAGGAAAAAGTAAAAAGGAAAAGTAAGCCTTTGGCTCTGTAAGTACACAAGCTCAACAAAACACTCAGGGACAGAATGTAAAAAGATGAGAGAAAAAGTGAAAAGTCCCACTACGCGAGAAGGAGAGTAAGCCATTAACCCATTTTTCATCCTCCGAAGCTTTAGCGCAGGAGGGAACCCATTAACCCATTAACTCATTTCTCAAATCCTGGATCCCCAAAATTAGCTGGACCTATCTCCCTTTTTTTCTCTTCAATCTCCACTACCATCTCTGTCACGAGGGAGTTCACAGGTGTTTCAACCTTTAATTCAACACCCTTATCTCTTATATATCCGTTGAACCAGAGTACTTCTGTTTTGCCTCCCCTTAATAAAGATTGTAAGCTGGAAGATATAAGCTTTCTATACTTGTTGCCAAAAGCCATCAGGAAAACATGCTGCCTGGTCTTACTCCATTGCAGCAATTTATAGTAATCCAGTTTTCCTGAATAGGGATTTACTTTAAGGTTCATGGCATCCGAAACAGCAATGGCCTCTTCAATAATCGTTAAAAATATTTTTCTGATTTTTCTTTTACTTAGCATCTTGCCCAGCGGGAGTCCGCAGATGGCTCCCAAGGTTGAAATACACGAATTGATAATTAGTTTAGAATAGAGATCTGACAATATATTTTCTGAAATAGTGACCGGAGCAATAGGGTTAAGCATAGCTTTAATTGCAAGTAGGGCTTTATCTTGTGGCTTAGATAGATATCCAATTACAAATTCCCCTCCGGATGTCATCTCCAGTTCTGCATTTTCATGCATCGTGGCTCCCCATCCCACTGTACAACCTATTGTTCTTTCTTCTCCGACTATTTTAGCCAGCTCTTCTTCAACGATACCATTTTGCAGGGAGATTATTTTGCAATTATCATAGAGAAAGGGTAATATATTCCTGGCTGCTTCAGCCATATCTTTTGCCTTAGTAGCAATAAACACATAGTCCGGCCTTACTTTGAGATTCATTACCCTTGCAATGGAGGGTACTTTTACATGGTGGTTTCCACAATGACCATAAATGTGTAAGCCCTTGGAATTAGCGATATCTGCTACCTCCTGGTATTTTGTCACCAGTTGAACATTGTAATCGTTCTTCTTTAGAACAGCAGCAACGATACCTCCAACTGCTCCTGCACCTATGACAAGGATATTTACTCTTTTTCCCATTTCAATCTTAATATAAATCGATTGTAGGCCATTTTAATTTACCTGCGTGATACGCGAACATTAATTCAATCTGTTCTTTTGTATTGCGAGGTGTTGATAAAGCAGGGAGCCGATTAAGTGGAAAGAATCCGGCATCGGAAGCTTCATACCCGGGACCATCCCCCGGGCATTGACCATCTCCCATCTATTTTCTCCTGAATCAAAAGAATCTCATTCAGTTCATTGTAGCGGTCCATGTCATAATCTGATTCAGCATAATGCTGACCGATTTCTGAGAGCGCCTGGACCTGTTTGGCTAGATTTAAGAGCTTGGAATTACTATTCATTACTGAAAATAAATAAATGGAAGTATTTATTAATCTAAGTTAGTTATTTTATGAGGAATTGTTTTGAAATTTAAAAATAATCTACATATTTGTATGCATAAGAATTGAACAATGAATATTTCTCTTTCTAACAATTGGTGGTGGCACAACTTACTGAGGTAGGAAGGGAGAACTGTATATAATTTTAAGGCCGCAGTCGAACCCTGCGGCCTTTTTTTATGGAATAAAATGAACAAGAAAAATTTAATATGGTGGATGAGGATTTGTTTCTGTTGGTCTTGGCAACAGGCCAAAGCCCTGAAACAAGTTTAGGGTGACCGGCCTTATGACAGCACACAAATGAGCGATTCTAAGAATCATAATTAATTAGCAAAAATCAACGTACAAATACATTTTTTATCATGACAGTAAAACCCGGATTTTATGGAGAGTATGGTGGTGCATTTGTTCCACCCGTGTTAGAACCAAACTTAAAGAGATTAGAGGAGAATTTTTTAAAATTTAAAGATGATCCTGATTTTCAGGCAGAACTCATGTATTACTTCAAAAATTATATAGGTAGACCTTCACCGCTGTTTTTAGCAGAGCGTCTTTCTGAAAAAGTTGGAAGTAAAATTTATCTTAAGCGTGAGGATCTTAACCATACAGGAGCACACAAAATTAACAATACTATTGGACAGCTATTACTAGCCAAGAGAATGGGAGCCAAGGAGGTAGTGGCAGAAACAGGAGCTGGTCAACATGGTGTTGCAACGGCAACTGCAGCTGCATTGTTTGATATTCCATGTAAGGTATTTATGGGATCAGTGGATATTGAAAGACAAACCATGAATGTAAGCAGAATGAAACTGCTTGGGGCAGAAGTAATTCCTGCTACTCAAGGTTCACAGACATTGGCTGATGCAGTTGATGCTGCCTTAGGTTATTTCATTGAGAATCCTGAATCATTCTACTGCCTGGGTTCACAGGTTGGACCACATCCATATCCAAATATGGTTGGTTATTTCCAGAGTTTCATTGGAAAAGAAGCCCGTGAGCAGATTCTGGAGGTTGAAGGAAGATTGCCGGATAACATTTATGCCTGTGTGGGAGGTGGATCTAATGCGATTGGATTGTTCCAGGGATTCCTTGATGACAAGGATGTGAAGATTTTTGGTGCTGAGGGTGGTGGAGAAGGATATCTTCCAAAGACTGCAGCAACACTCTGCCTGGGTAAAAAAGGAGTTTTCCAGGGAACTTTCTCATACTGTCTTATGGATGAGAACGATCAGCCTGCCCAATCATGGTCAATTGCTGCTGGTCTTGACTATCCTGGCATCAGTCCACAACATGCCAGCTTAAAAGACAGTGGCAGGGCTGAATACCATCTTATTACAGACAAGGAAGCCATTGAAGCATTCAGGGAGTTATCGACATTAGAAGGAATTATTCCTGCTATCGAATCTGCACACGCCATTGCACTGGCAATGAAGTTGCAAAAAGGTAAGAAGGATGAGCTTACAGTGATTAACCTTTCTGGTAGAGGCGACAAAGACGTTGAAAGAGAGTTGAAAGACTATTAGGTTTCTTATAGAACAAGAACCTGTCGTGACCGCGGACCAAAGCTTAAATGATTTGGTTCGCGGTTTTTTTTTTGAGTATTGTCCATGCAACTGGCTATTTTATTTAATTCAAAATATGTAGCTTTGGTTTTTATTTTAAAAGAGTATCAGGATGAGTGGAGAAAGAAAGCGTTTACCGCACTGGATGAAAATGAAAATGCCCGGCGGAAAGCTGTATATGGATGTAAAAGAGATTGTTGCAAAAAATAACTTACACACTATTTGTACCAGCGGTAACTGTCCGAATATTGGAGAGTGCTGGGCAGAGGGAACTGCGACCTTCATGATATTGGGTGATATATGTACCAGAGCATGCAAGTTTTGCGCTGTGAAAACAGGCAAACCCGAAGCGGTGGATATAAATGAACCAAAGCGTTTGGCTGAATCCATAAAAATGATGAAGGTGAGGCATGCTGTTATCACCTCTGTGGACCGTGATGATCTTGCTGATAAGGGCTCAGGGTTTTGGGCTGAAACAATACGTACCCTGAAAGAGAAAGTGCCAGGATTAACTATGGAAACGCTTATTCCGGATTTCGATGCAGTACCTGAATTTGTGCAGAAGGTAATTGATGCCGGACCGGAAGTGATCTCACATAACCTGGAGACAGTGCGGAGATTAACACCACAGATTCGCAGCAGGGCGAAATACGATACAAGTTTGAAGGTGATAAAGCAGATAAGCGATTCCGGACTCGTATCGAAATCAGGTATTATGCTGGGACTGGGAGAAACAGAAGAGGAGATATTGGAAGTGATGGATGATCTGAGAGCAGTTGGATGCCAGGTGATAACCATTGGACAATACCTGCAGCCAAGCCTGGAACATATACCAGTGGAGGAATATATTCCGCCATCTATTTTTGAGAAGTACCGTGAAATAGGACTTCAAAAAGGATTCAGGCATATTGAAAGCAGTCCGTTGGTAAGATCATCCTACCACGCAGAAAAACACATTCTGTAGAGACGCGTCATGTGGCGCGTCTATAAGAATTACATAAGAAATTACATAATTAACTACAGCTAAAAATTTAAAAAACAATAAGTTAGAAAATAGAATATCTTCAAAAGTGAAAGAAAAAAATGATATAGTAGTCGAATTTCAAGACCTGGGTGATAAGGACTATAAAGAAACCTGGGATTACCAGGAGGTCTTGTTCAATAAGTGGATGGATTTCAAGAGAAACGGAAGTGTGGGAGTAGCTCCGAAGCAATACCTGCTATTTGTGGAGCATCCTCATGTATATACGCTTGGAAAGAGCGGAGATGAGCAGAATATGCTCATTCAAAAAGACTTTCTGAAGAAAATTAATGCTACCTACTATAAGATCAACAGGGGAGGCGATATCACATATCACGGTCCGGGACAGATAGTCGGTTATCCTATTCTTGACCTTGAAACATTTGCCATGGGATTGAAAGAGTATATTGCATTCCTGGAAGATTCCATTATTGAGTTGTGTCTTAACTATGAATTAAATGCTTCCCATTCTTCGCAAGCGACCGGTGTTTGGCTCGATGTTGGCCACCCGCATAAAGAACGTAAAATTGCTGCTATCGGCGTACGCGCCAGCAGGTACGTAACCATGCATGGCTTTGCCTTTAATATAAACACAGATATGAATTATTTTACTTATATCAACCCGTGTGGTTTCCAGGAAAAAGGAGTTACTTCAATGGAGAAAGAACTGGGTAAGAAACTCGATTATGCAATAATTAAGGAAGAGCTGAAGAGTATACTATTGAGACGGCTGCACGGATAGAAGGTAGACCTTCTTTGACAACCGCGTGCGTTAGCGCTGCTGCGGTGGCTCATTATTCGGTGGCTGATATAAGGTTGACAGTTCATTTTTCAAATCGCCGTCTTCTAACATTCCAAGCAAAATAATCGCTTCGTCGCGATCAACTCCACATACTGCCGGATCGGCTTTGAACAGGTCGCATACCCTGGGGCGATCAGGATGATCATAGATGGCACATTTGTAATCATCTGTTAAATGAATGCATCTGACGCCTGCTGGTTTACCATCTGGCATTCCGGGTATGGCAGAGCTGATTGATGGAGCGATGCAACAAGCACCACAGTTGGGGCGACATTTCATGAGTTTATTCTTGTTTGTAGAGAAGCGCCACATCGCGAGTCTCAAGGTAAAGATAATAAATCTATAATATCTGTTTCAGGGCTTCAGAAACCTCCTTTACCGGAAGCTGACATTGTTTGTCTTTGCAGACATAGATCATTGTTTCACCCACAATGGATTTGTTTTTTAACAAGACGAGTTTACCCTCGTCATTGCCACCAAGCAGAAATACATTGGGTAGGTAGTGTTTATCTATTTCTTTTCGAATTTTCTCAAAATCTGATCCCACGATTGCAACTTCAAAGGGTTCACTGGCAAACCAAGCCATTAGTATATCCCAGTTGGCGTAATATGCTCCATGAGCCAATGCATTTTTCTTCACATTGTCAAGCATAATTTTCGACATTTGAATATACTCGTCATAGTAGAAGTATGTACCCAGGAGATAGAGGTTCTTTGCCATTTCTGAATTAGCAGAAGGGATCACATTGTCATTGATCTCCATTTTTCGGGCGATCAACTGCGGATCAAGATCCGAGGTATAGTAAAACATGCCGCTTTCATCATCAAAAAAATGAGCAATGGCATATCTTGCCAAGTTTTTTGCTTCTGTCAACCATTGTTCTTCAAATGTTGACTGGTAGATAGCAATAAAAGCAGAAATGGTAAACGCATAGTCATCCAGAAATCCATTGATCGTTGATTTTCCATCTTTATAATTTCTATTCAATCGGTGTCCATCAAATATCATATTTTCTTTCAGGAATTCAGCATTCTTCAGGGCTGCTTTCAAATAGGGTTTTTTGTCAAACACCCTGTAGCTGTCAATATATCCCTTGATCATCAGGGCATTCCAGGATGTTAGTATTTTATCATCTAACCCGGGTCTGATACGTTTTTCTCTTTCTTTAAGTAGCACATTCTTTGCCTTGGCAATATGCTGCATTAATTCAGATTCAGATATCCCGTATTTTTTGGCGATTTTCTGATCACTGGAAGTTTTGAGAAGGATATTTACTCCATTTTCCCAATTTCCTTTAATCGTGGTATTGTAATATTCTTTGATAAGATCTGCATCATTTCCAAGCAATGATTCCAGTTCACTATTCTCCCACACATAGTATTTCCCTTCAATTCCTTCACTGTCTGCGTCAAGTGCAGAATAGAATCCACCTTCTTTTGATGTCATCTCCCTTTCAATAAACTGAATCGTTTCTTCAACAATACGTTTATAGCTTGGGTCCTTTGTTTTCTGGTATGCCGAAGCATATAAGCTGAGCAATTGAGCGTTATCGTATAGCATTTTCTCAAAATGTGGCACTTTCCAGTGAGCATCTGTGGAATACCTGGCAAATCCACCTCCAATTTGGTCATAAATCCCTCCGTCAGCCATTTTTTGAAGTGTTGTGGTCACCGCTTCCAGTGACTGCTGATCCTGTGTTAAGTGATTATGGAAGAGCAGGTATTGATATCCAACAGGAAGTGGGAATTTAGGAGCTCCCGCATGACCGCCATTTTTGTAGTCAATCCGTACTTCCCATGCTTCAAAAATAGCTTTCAAATCATTCAAGGAGTAATCGGAAACCTCGGTACTTCTATAGATCGTTTCATCTGATCGAATCCCCTGGGTGAGTTTGGCTGCTTGCTCTTCAGTCTCTTTTGGATGAAGTTTTACGAATTCAGATACTTGTTTGAGCATGTCAAGCCATTGAGCAGGAGGGAAATAGGTTCCGCCATAGATAGGTCGACCATCGGGTAAGGTAATGCAGTTCAATGGCCAGCCACCCCTCCCGGTCAAAAGTTGCACGGCGTTCATGTAAACCTGGTCAATGTCAGGTCTCTCCTCCCGGTCCACTTTGATTGCCACAAAATGATCGTTCATATATTGAGCAATCTCTTCGTTTTCAAAGCTTTCATGCTCCATTACATGGCACCAGTGACAGGCAGAGTAACCTATACTGACAATTATTAGCTTGTTTTCCCTTGTAGCTTTCTCCAGTGCTTCTTCTCCCCAGGGATGCCAATTAACTGGATTGTGTGCATGTTGCAAAAGGTAAGGACTGCTTTCGTTAATGAGGTGATTAGTGAATTTATGTATTGAAGATTCCATTGTTTGTTTATTTTTTTGCCGCTGACCACAGGAAGAAAGTGAGATGAGTATTAGAATTACAATTGTAAAAAATGTTTTCATTTGGATCATTTAGGAAATAAACAATTATCGAAAGCGATAGTTCATTGCACAGATCTGATTATTTATCTTGCTGAAAATTGTATTTAATGAACAGGGTTTTTCTTTTTTTCGCTTGTGTAATGGTAACTTCTTCTTGCATGAAGAAGCCAGACTACCATATAGATATTTCCTACTCAGGGGAGCAGCTCCGATATGTCCAGTGTCCGCTGGCTGATTCACTCATGCCCGGAGAGGGTGAGCTGTGTACGCCTTCGCATTATTGTGGTTAGTGGGATGATGCCTATATTTTTGAGTTCATTATTTGCCAATAAGAATGAACGGTGACCAATAAAATGGATGAGCATAGGTCCCTTCATCAATCATTTTTAGCTTTGCCTCTCTTAATGGTTTAGAAAATTCTTGTTTTTCCTGTTCTCCATTTAACAGGTTCTTGTAAAAATCTATCATTAAATCAGAAGTGGAGTTATCGGAGACTTTCCATAGTGAAACAATGATATTTTTGCTTCCGGCATATAGCAAGGCTCTGGATAGTCCTATCAGGCCTTCTCCTAAGTATATTTCTCCCAGGCCTGTTTCACAAGCTGAAAGAACAGTTAAATCGGCATTTAAATCCAGGTTATAAAATTCTCCTGAATATAAAATCCCATCTTCGCTTGCTGTAGAGTCTTGGGCTAAGAGAATTCCTGACAACTCCGGGTGTTCGAAATTGACAACTCCATGTGTTGCAAAGTGAATAAGCTTGTAGTTTTTCAAGCCACCTTCTTTGATAAATTTTTCGTTTGCATTTTGCTTTAATTGAACTAAGGCCTTTCTGTCTTTTTTGTCAAACTCATTATAAATTTCTTTCACCTCAGTTTCTGTACCGGGCAGAGGACTCACAAATTGACCATCTACAAGTCTGCTCCTTATTGTTATAGTATCATTTAGTTCTGTGTCAAATTGCCTCAACAATTCCCGTGATCGCATAGTAAGCCCTGCTGTACTCGCATCGTTGAATACCGGGGCAAGAGCAATCCAATCATTTAATTCTATATGTTCCGGTTTGCTTGCTGCTTCTTTAGGAAAGGTTTTGAAAAATAAGTTAGCTGAATAAGAATACGAAATATTATATTTCTTTATCAGGTAAGGCAGTTCTTTCCATTCTTTTCCCTCCGGATTTTCAGTTAACAGTGTTTCAAACGGTATTCTACTTAAAAAGACATCAGGAATAATGATCAGGTTTTTAATTTCTTTATTCAACTTTTCAGGAATTAATTGCTGGTGCATTTTATAAGCATATTTTTTATATGATTTAGCATACTTCGAGCTGTTGACATAAAGAAGACCGAAATGATAGTCACGTATAGTATCAGCAAAGTTTTCGCAGGTAGGAACAGTTTTAATGTCCAGGTTTTCCTTTGTTATTGTGAAAATTGTAATGATAGTGTCACCTGTGAAATAACTTATAATGGCAGTTTCTTCGTCAAGTAAATTCTGGATTTCCTTAACACTCGCTGGTTTGTTATTGTATTTCAGTTCAAAATATTCAGGATACTGACTTTCAAAAAAAGCTATCAGTTCATAGGAATTGCGGCTAGCATTGAATAGCTTATCTCTGAATGTAATTTCATTTGTGCTGTCGGGTTTTTCGGCAAGTAGTCTTTTGTAAAGTGCAATATCAATCTGCAGTTTATGTTCCTTTTTTAATAAACTATCAGGGATTCCGACAAATTTTTGTGCTTCAGCACCTGCAAGTGCTTCCAATAAAACTGATGATTTGTTTTTTTCGGAGAAATAGAAAGCGAGGTTCTTATAGTATAAAACTTTGTCTGGTTTTGCTATTGCTATGAGCTTATGAGAAACACTAATAGCTCCTTCATACACCTTGTATGCTTTTTCGCCAATGACAATTTTGTCAAATTCTGTGAGAACAGACTGACGGACCTGGTTGAGTAAGGTGTCGCACGCCTGGTAGAGGTGTAAGGCGAGTTCCAATTTGGGTAAAGTAATTTCGGTATCTGTAAATATATGCGCCTTTCCCTGCATGGCTTGTAATAAATATGGCCAATTCAGGTAATCTTCGATAATGGGTACAGAATAGACATTTCCGGAATCATCAAAATTTCTTAAGCTTGCTTCTATTGTGTTTTGAAAATATTGTAATGCCAAATTGTAATCATGATTTTGATAATAAAGTAGAGCGATATTATTATAGGTCCTCGCTACATCCAAATTTTTGTCACCCAATAGTCCTTTACTTATTTCAAGACTTCTGGAATAATAATCCAATGCTTCGTCGAAATTTAATTTATGGTAGTAAACGTTTGCAATATTATTATAGTTCCTCGCTACATCCATATTCTTTTCGCCAAATAGCTCTTTGTCTATTTGTAAGGCTTTCATATGATATTGCAGTGCCAGGTCGTATTCATTTTTATTATCATAGGCAAGGCCAATTCCTGTATAATTACTTGACACAGAGCGGTGTTTCTCCCCAAATATCTTTATTCCAATTTCCAGGCTTTTAAAATAATACTCCAATGCTTTGTCGTTTTCTGTTATATGATCATAGACATTTGCGATATTGTTATAACTGCTAGCTATACTAGAATGATTCTCACCAAACAGTTCTTTTCTTATTTGCAAAGCTTTGAAATAAAATTGCAATGCCAGGTCGTATTCATAGTTAAGCGTGTATATTGTACCAATATTATTATAACTTGTGGCTAAATACATATGTTTTTCACCCAGAAGTTCTTTAAATATTTGTACATTTTTATTATGATATTCCAATGCCAGGTCATATTCATTTTTGTCCCGATAAACATTTGCAATATTATTATACGTCATTGCCACATCAACGTGATTCTCTGAAAATAATTCTTTTCTTATTTGTATCGCTTTAAAAAAGTATTGCAGAGCCAGATCATATTCGTACTTAGAGTGGTAGATGTTTCCGATATTATTATAACTTGTTGCCACAAGAGGATGATCTTCGCCGTGTATTTTTTTAAGTATTTCTAATGCCTTTAAATAGTTTTGCAGTGCCAGGTCGTATTCGTTCTTGTCGCCGTAAATAATTCCCATATTACCATAGCCGGCAGCTACATTAGTGTGATTTTCGCCAAATAGCTCCAGGGATATTTCTAAAGATTTAGCAATGTATTCCAGCGCCGCATCGTATTCATCATTTTGTGCTTTCAGACCTCCGATATTATTATAACTTGCTGCCACCTTGGCGTGTTTTTCACCAAATATTTCTTTTCTTATTTTGAGTGTTTTTTCCCAGTAAAATAGGGTAGAATCATTTTTTGATTGATACAAAAATTGCAATCCCAGGATATGATAGGCATCAGCAAATATGGTATCACTTTCACAACTATGTTTTAGTGTTTTTTCAATGGCAGGTTTTATTGTTGCTATTGCCATATCCATTTGCCACTGTTTTTGGAAACACTCACCGTGTTTTGTTTCGCTTTGTAAGTATTTCCTCCATTGCCCGTGTTCCTGATACAATGCGCTTGCTTTTTCAAAATATACATTGGCACTATCATACTTTGTACTATCCTGAAAAAGGATTGCTTTCTCATAGCAGATTTTTGCCATAACTGTATCGTTGGCCACATCCTGTGCAAAAGACTGTTGGGCGAGAATAGTATGGATTGCCAGGGTAGCTAAAATTTTGAAGGTTTTCATTGTATGATTCATTTATTTATTTATTCTGGACCTGGAAGATATCATTGCCGGGTGTATGAAATGGAAAAGGCAACAAAGTAACTTACTGAGTAAAGCATGTTCCAATTATCAGTTCAGGATGAACTGAGTGTAAAATTGATTTTTCAAATGAAATCTTTTTGTAGGATCCAAGTGCCCAAAGGCAGGATGGTACAGCATCTTCTACAAACACGTAACACCTGCAAGGAGCAGCTTCGGGTGACGTTCTCGCTTCAACAAATAAATGTATGAATTATTTTGCAAAGGGAGCTATAACTCCATCTCATATACCCTGTAGCGACGTATTTCCCTTGCTTCCAGCTTTTTAATGGCGTTGATCATGGGCCAGTTGTCTTCCAGTACGTAGTTGATCTCCATCTGCATATCTTCTGCATATAGCATTTCATTCAAAGCCCGGTAAATTAAACTGTCAACTGCCTTTTTCTGATATTCAGGAATCACACCCAGGGCGAACATGCGGTATTTTCTCAAACGAGGAATGCCTCGCAATACTTTTATAAAACCAAAGGGGAACAGCCGGCCGTTTAAGCCCTTTAGAAGGGAATTTACGTCAGGTAAAACTATGGCAAATCCTACTTGCCGACCGTTTCTGTCTTCAGCAAAAAGTACGCCTTTTGGCTGTATTATTCTCTTCATGTCGTTTGCCATGACATTTACTTCTGCATCGGTAACGGGAGAATAGCCCCAATTTTGGGTGAGCGATTCATTTGAGAGTTGAATGATATTTTGAATCTCCTCATCGTAATTCTTCATGTCCAGTTGGCGAATACTGATTCCGTATCGTTCTACAACACTATCAGTTAAATCTTTTATTCGTCCAGGTAGGCGGTAACCATCTGCAATAGAAATATCCCAACAAATTAAATCTTTGGCTTTTTTCAAACCGAAATCTTCCATGTATTCTCTGTAGTAGGGCGGATTATATGGAGCCATGATAACAGGGGAGGGCTTGAATCCTTCCACCACCATTCCAAATTCCTGGGAAACTAAACTCCAGGGACCGCGCATTGAAGTGCATTTTGCTTTCTCCAACCATTCCTTAGCTGCTTCAAATAACAGCGTGGAGGCGGTTTTATCAGGAATACATTCATAGTATCCGAAAAGACCAATCCTCTCTTGCCAGAATTCGGCGCCAAGTGTGTCGATAAATGCGGCAATGCGTCCAATGACTTTTCCATTGTTTTTTAATAAGAAGAGCTGCCATTCGCAGTGCTCCATAAATGGATTTGTTTTGGGGTGGAATAATTTTCTCTGTTCACTGCGTAAAGGAGGGACCCATACTTCATCCCGGGCATACAATTTATAGGGAAAATTTATAAAGTCGCGCATATCGCGACGAGATTGGACAGAATAGATCTTCATAGTTGAAGATAAATTTAAGCGTTTTAATTTAAGATGCAATTCCTGGCTTATATTGCATGTAAGTATCTATTCCACGGATCTTCCACTTTGCGGGAAATTAAATTATAATGGTGAGATCTTTCAGTAAATCATATAATTTTCTATTCAATTACTCCATAAAATGATTGTCACAAGATCATTTTTACTTAAATTGCCGTAAGCCGTAACTTTTATTATTTATTCCTATGAAAAAAACATACAGAATTTTTCCAATCATACTGATGCTGATATGTGGTTTTTCTGTTCAAACCTATGCTCAGAACAGGGCCTTGTTATTGATAGATATTCAGCAATTTTATTTCCCTGGAGGAGATTTGCCACTGGATAATCCGGAAGCGGCGGCATTAAATGCCGGATTGATATTGGAGCAATTCAGGAAAGATCTTGAATTGGTAATCCATGTGAGACACAATTACGAGCCGGGAGGTGACATTCATGAATATGTGTCTCCGATATCGCATGAGCTGATTGTAGGTAAGGACCAGGTAAACGTTTTTTTGGAAAGCGGGCTGGATGAAACTTTGAAGGAAAACGATGTATCTCGTCTTGTTATTTGTGGTATGCAGACCCATATGTGCATGGAAGCTGCCGCAAGAGCCGCTAGTGATTTAGGATATGAAGTTACGGTAATAGCTGATGCTTGTGCGACCAGGGCACTTCAATATGGAGAAGCAATTGTTCCTGCAGATCACGTCCATCAATCCACGCTGGCTACATTGAAATCATATGCCCGCATCATAACTACAACAGACTACCTGATTGAGGAGAGTAAGTAAGACACAGGAGGTAGAATCGAGATCATTAAGTTCTTAGAATTCTACTTTCACTATTTCTACCCTTTTCCTATAACTTGAATTGACATGTTCAAACACCTGGAACTTATCTGTATCCGGGTCGCCTATCTTAATAGTATATATTCCACTGTAGTCGAATACCCCGGGTTGATATGTATTATCATTTACCCTTACAGTATATAAAATCTCCCCGGTGCCTTCATCCGTAATCTGGAATACAGGATGCTTTAAAAGTCCTGAAACTTCATAATTTGGTAACCAGGAGCGGACAGGCCTTGAGTAATTATCCAGCATATTTATTGTCAGAGGCCAGCCGGGGAACATGCCATTTTCTATATCAGCGGGATCAGCTTCTCTTTTCCAGCATTCGAAAGTTATTTCACCTTTTTCTTTATTAAATCTAATAATACCATATCCAACTGCACGATCGTAGAGTGCAATGGGTTTCTTTCCTGTTTCAACCGGATTGGCTACAGCCCATACTTCCATTCGGTTTCCAAAGCCATCAAAGTATTTCCCTGTGTAAGGTGGCATTCCTTCTCTATGCTCGCGACCCGGCTCTGGTGGGAACCATCTCCTTGGCCAGAGGTTTCCGATAGCGGGAACACAAAATGAATATCCAGCATCATTCCATGTATCCACACCCATTTGAATAAGCGAGCCAAGGTGTTGATCTCCCCCAATCATCACAGGGAATCCTTTTCTGATGGCTTTAAGTGCCTTGTTCCTTCCGGTTTGAGGCCAACCATTGGAGTCCATATCTTTGGCAAGCCGGTATCTTTCAGGAATCTCACCGGGAGGTAGGGAAACCAATCCGGGAGTACCTGCATCGGTGATAAAAGTTGATGGATAAGTAGAGAGGTTAGCAAAGATGGTTTGACTGATAGTTGCTTTCATATCTGTCTCAAACCAATCTGCAGTCCAGTGGTCAATAAATTCCAACTGACGATTGCCAAGAAGCTTAGCTTCCGGATTATCCATATGCCAACCGCTGATATATCTATTTTGTGCAAATCCATTCACCACCCTGGCATCAGGTAACATCAATGACGGAGCCGATTTAAATTTTCTGTCTTCGAGAATCGCGAAACTTATCCTGCCATAATTCAAATCTGTGTAATAGACATTTATATCCTGGTCTACCGGTCTGAGATCGTAAGGGTCGGGGAGGTGACTCGTCTGGGTCGTTTGTATCATATTCACAGTAGAAGCCCTGAGCTTATAGCCGCCCTGGTCCTGTTGCCAGTGTAAAGTTTTGTTCTTATAGTAAGCAGGGTAAATAGTATCTTCTGGCATAACAGGAGCTTTTCTTCCTCCTGCACCCCAGATATTGTCATGGTAAACGTCATGGTCGTTGGGAATACTTACTGCCGGAATATTTCGTGTTAGGTCACCCACTGTCCAGAGAAACAGATACCATTTATAGAGGTAGTCCAGTTCCGTAATTTCCGGAGTGGAAAAATCAGGGAAGGTGGGACTTCCTTCATAAACCTGGTCGCCTGTAAAAAACAGGATGTCTGGTTGCTGTGCAGCAACGGAATTTACAAACTCGGTGTGGGGGAACCACAAGCGGTCAGGATAACTAAAGTTGGAGTTGGAGATACTGCCATCAGAATGAGAAATGCCGGCGAAGGCACCAACCACCAATTCTTTTTTTGCCACAGGTTCGGGGGCTATGTTTCCTGTATAGAAGAAAGTTCTTTTTCTTCCTTTAATGTCATTTACCCTGTAGGTAAGGCGGTAATCCATATCCTTACCGTTATCCCAGTTTTCATTTCGGAATAGTGCTGTGTATGATCCTGTTTGAATTGTTACAGAATCTCGTAAGGTCCAGGCCCGGGTACTTTTTTCTTTCATCCAAAGTTTTACAAACTGGTCATCTTCTTCCCCGATAGGAGGTAGTTGAGCACTTAGCTTCAATATGTCCTTGCTCAGGGTATATTGAACTCCCATTATCGGGCCGAAGCGATGAGCAGGATCATTAATAAGTTTTTCCCCGGAAACTTTTAAGTGGCTGAACCAATAAGCGCATTCCTCCAGATTTTTTTCAATGTGGTTGGCTGCAATAGCAATGTTTCCCATAAGCTTTACGGGTTCTATGTTAGAGAGGGTGTTTGAAGAGATAATTTCCCTGGTCAATTGATCCACAGCATTGGCAGAGATTGTGTAAAGACTGTCTGCTGCGGGATAAATATCAAACGTAAGTAAAATACTGTCAGGAATCTCGGATTCCGGCATGCCCGGTAAACTTCCAAAATGCTCTCTTTGACTTGTATTGTCCAGGAAAACTACCTGTCCGTATTCATTCACTGCTACTACAATTCCTCCCGTTTTTCCCGGAGCAAGATGAATCAAAGCACTGGCACGGTAATCCAGTTGATCTTCCCCGGCGCCTATTAATATCCCAGCCCATCCGTCAGCACCCAATCTACTGGCATTGGGATTGAGTCCAATAGAAACTTCAACAGAGACTTCACCAAATTGATCACCAATCTGTTGCGTAAGTAAGTGAACAGTCCGAAATCCAAGATTTGTATTTATGCACTGAAGCTTGCCCTCTTCTATATGCCAATCCTGAAGCCGGTTAGCCCACATATCCTGGCCCACCCAAACCCTGTCGGGCTGTTGGTGCCAATCACTTTCATAAAATTGTTTATCCCTGTTACATGCTACTGAAAAAACCACTAACAGAATAATAGTGAATGCCGGGATTGTTTTATTTGTTTTCATGGCTCTGGATTTGCTTTGTACAAAAGTACGAAATATTCATTTGTGTATAGGAAACTGTACTAATTCTCTGGATTATTTTCTTTCTCATGCTGCCAGGGCCATTTTTGCCACATATTCTTTTGCAGAAGCTTCGCGCTCATTAATCTTACCAGGATCGTAATCTTTTGAAGCTCTTTTTGCAAAGGCGGGAAACATAACTGACATACCGACCCTTTGCCCCATGCAAACAATTATTATCTTTGATACTTCTAAACGCACTATACTAAGCATTGAATAATGAATTTTTTAGAACAACTCAAGCGACACACCCAGGTAGTAGCCGATACAGGTGATTTTCAGACAATGAAAAGATTTAAACCTATTGATGCAACAACCAACCCTTCATTAATTTATGCAGCTACACAGAAGTCTGAATATAAAGATATTCTGTACAGGGCTTTGGAATATGGACGAAAGAGCGGAGCAAACAGCAGTGAGAAATTAGCTGAGACCCTGGATATGCTTGCCGTTCTTTTTGGAGTTGAGATCTTAAATATTGTGCCCCGGAGGGTATCTACGGAAGTTGATGCACGCTTGTCATTCGATAAGGAAGGAAGTATTGAGAAAGCAAGAAAATTGATTGGATTATATGAGGATAATGGCATATCGCGTGAGAAGATTCTTGTCAAACTAGCTTCAACATGGGAAGGCATAAAGGCCGCTGAGGAGCTTGATAAGGAGGGGATTCACTGCAATCTGACCCTTCTGTTCAGCTTTGCGCAGGCAGTAGCTTGCGCTGAAGCGGGTGTTCAGTTGATATCACCTTTTGTTGGAAGAAT
Source organism: uncultured Bacteroidaceae bacterium (assembly GCA_964538375.1). Taxonomy (GTDB): domain Bacteria; phylum Bacteroidota; class Bacteroidia; order Bacteroidales; genus JAUUZQ01. Next base: position 21,743 of record CAZIFQ010000025.1, read on the forward strand.
ATACGACTGGCATAAAAAGGAACGTGGAGTAGAGTATATTCCAGGAGCTGAAGATCCCGGAGTTTATTCAGTGCAGAAAATTTTCCATTATTATAAGAAATTCGGATATGAAACTGAGGTGATGGGAGCTTCATTCAGGAATACTGGGGAGATCATTGAGTTAGCCGGGTGCGATCTTCTGACCATATCGCCAAAATTGTTGGGAGAATTAGAGAGTATGGACGGTGAATTGAAAGTTCGACTCGATGCAGCAGCATCAATGAGCATGGATCTTCAAAAGATTCATCTTGAACAAAAGGACTTTCTCTGGCTTCATAATGAAGATGCTATGGGAGTTGAGAAACTGGCAGAAGGCATTCGAAAGTTCACTGTTGACCTGGTTAAACTGGAAGAGTTGATCGCCAAAGAGATATAGATTGAAATAGTAATTGTAGTATGACAAATGATATAAAAGCAATATTTAACTCTGAAGCAGAAGCAATTTCTAAAATCCCGCTTAGCGCTGAATATGAAAAGATTGTTGACCTTCTGTATACACATGTTCAGAAGAAAGGTGGTAAAATAATTGTAAGTGGCATGGGAAAAGCCGGACAGGTAGCTAACAACATTGCAACCACATTTAGCTCTACCGGATCTCCTGCTATATTTTTGCATCCCAGTGAAGCTCAGCATGGTGATTTGGGTGTGATAAGGGAAAATGATGTATTGATTGTTCTGTCGAATTCAGGAAGAACAAGGGAGATACTGGAGTTGGTTAATCTGACTCACCTCTTGCACCAAAAAATTCCCGTAGTATTGATCACAGGGAATCCGAAGAGCGATTTGCCTAAGATGGCAGATCATACCATTTTCACAGGCAGCCCAAAAGAAGTCTGTCCGCTGGGACTTACACCAACAACATCAACTACAGTAATGACCGTTATTGGAGATGCTCTTACCGTTCTGATGATGAAGAGAATTGACTTTACTGCTGCTGATTATGCAAAAAGGCACCATGGTGGTTACCTTGGTGAGAAATCAAGAAATTCAGGTAAGAAATGAGAATTTTGACTGAGCATACTACTGGATTAGTAATTGATATCCAGGAAAGATTGTTTCCTCATATTAACGAGCACAAAGTCTTGCTTAGGAATGTAGAAATTCTTCTTGAGGGCTTGAGAATTTTGGAGATTCCTATATTGGTAACTGAACAATATAGAAAGGGTCTTGGGACAACGATTGCACCGGTAGTTGAAAAACTCCTGAAGTTTGATCCATTGGAGAAGATGACATTTTCTTGTTGTGATGACAGCGTTTTTTTGAGTGAGCTTAAAGCAATTAAAAGGAAGAATGTTATCATTTGTGGAATCGAGAGTCACGTCTGTGTTTTGCAGACGACCATTGATCTCATGAAGAAAGGATACCGTCCTGTTGTAATTGAGGACTGTGTGTCATCAAGAAAGCCAAATGATAAAACGATTGCCATTGAAAGGATGAGAAGGGAGGGAGCTATCATATCTACCTATGAATCAATTCTTTTTGAATTAGCAAGAGTCTCAGGTAATGAAAACTTTAAGTCCATATCGAAATTAGTGAAATGAGCGTTCCAAGAATATATGCAGTTGGCGAAACTGTATTTGACATTATCTTTAAAAATTATCAGCCGCAAGCAGCGAAACCTGGAGGATCTGCTTTTAATGCAATGATCTCCCTGGGTAGATTGGGAATCCCCGGAGAATTTATCAGCGAGGTAGGAAATGATAGAATCGGTAATTATATCAAGCATTTTCTAAGTGAAAATGGAGTTGGGAATGAATATGTAATCATGTTCGAGGATGGAAAGTCTGCTCTCTCCCTGGCTTTTCTGAATGAAGCTTTGGATGCAGAATATGATTTTTATAAAGATTATCCTAAACAACGACTGAATAAGGAGATACCCACATTTACAGAATCAGACTATTTGCTATTTGGCTCATTCTACGGATTGAATCTCTCTTTGAGACCCCAGATAAAGAGCATGTTAAGTGCAGCCAATGCTAATAATTCATTGGTCTACTATGATCCAAACTTCAGATCTACTCACCTGGATGACCTGGAACAGCTAATAGACATTATTGAAGAGAATTTCTCAGCTTCAACCCTTATAAGAGCATCAGATGAGGATATGAGAAATATTTATGGTGTAAATGATTTTGAAGCAGCAAGCAAAAAAATCTTATCATTTTGTGACTATTTTGTGTACACAGCAAACTCTCATGGAATATACCTTGCTACCCCGAAGTTTCAGCTTCATGTTAAGGTTGACCATATTGAACCTGTTAGTACCATTGGGGCAGGAGATACTTTCAATGCAGGTATATTGTATGGTTTTTATAAGTTAGGCGTTACAGGAAAGACTATAAGTGACTTAACAGAGCATAAATGGAAGGAGATTTTGCAAACTGCAGCGCTCTTCTCAAAGGAAGTATGTTTGAGTTACGATAATTACATCCCCAGTAAGTTTGCTGATAAATTCATCAACTCCTGAACGCTCCGCATTAAATAGTGCTGCTTCAATCATTTATTTTTACCTTTTACTTTTCATCTTTTTCTTTTTTACTTAGTATCTGTAGTTTCTCAGTTGTCTTGCTCTTATCCAGCATTATTCCCTTATTGAAATCATTGTGGTAGAACTGGACTATGTTTACCTGATCTTCAAAGCTGTCAGTGAGTATCTTTTGTGTGACAGTTAGTTCTTTGGGACTTCCCGTGAATTTCCCTTCAAAATAGCACCAGACAGCATCTGATTCCTGTTCTTTGCCGAGGAAGGAGCATTTGATCTTAATACCGTTCAGCTGCAAGGAAAACCTTTGCAAGACATAATCTTCTATCCATTTATCGGCATCCTCATGCTCCAACTCTGTGGCGATTTGCGGATTTACACCCTGAATTTGAGATATAGCCCTGTCGAGATCATCTGGAAATATCCGCATACTAATCTCAATTGTGTTATTTTCATCATTGAGCCGTATTTCAGTGATGCTCACATAGAATTTGTGACTAATAAATGATGAAGACAGCAGGAGCAAGACGATCAGAAGTGTTGGAAATGTATATTTCGCCAAAGTTTTGGATATCTTTTCTTTCAATTTAGTTATTTTAGTAAATCAAGCATTAAAATAACAAATCTAAAACATTCCCCCAATAATCAATATAAGGATTAGCGTGTTATGTGTAATGTATTAAATTTGTAGTTGCTAAACCAATTCATAATGAAAAAAGTAGTTCTGTTTTTTCTAGCATCATTTATCCTGACCAATCTTAGTGCACAGGAAGATTTTGTTCCATCAAAAAATAAATTTCGTCAGCTGCGTAACGATCTGGCAACACCCAATGTGTACCGGAATGCTGCGGGAGCTCCGGGTCATGAATACTGGCAACAGCGGGCAGACTATAAGATAGGCATTGAATTAGACGATGAAAAACAGCAGATTCATGGTTCTGAAACAGTAACATATTATAATAATTCACCTGATGAACTGAGTTATCTATGGGTGCAACTCGATCAAAATCAGCAGCAAAAGAATAGTTTGACATCTAAATCTTCACCTTCGTCCATGAGAGAAAGAATTCCTGCTTCTTCCCTAAATCGGATCGAAAGAAGTTTTGAAGGAGGGTTTAACTTGCTTGAGGTCAAGGATGCCAAAGGTGTACCCTTGGCTCATACCATCAATTATACTATGATGCGCATAGATTTACCTCAGCCGCTGAAGCCGGGAAAAACATTTAAGTTCAGCGTAAAGTGGTGGTATAATATTAACGATAGAATGAAAGATGGGGGAGGTCGTTCCGGAATGGAATATTTTGAAGATGATGATAACTATGTCTATACAATAGCTCAATTCTATCCAAGAATGGCCGTATACAACGAGGTGGAAGGATGGCAAAACAAGCAATTCCTGGGAAGAAGTGAATTTGCCCTTACTTTTGGAAATTATGATGTGAAGATTACTGTTCCTGAAGACCATGTTGTTGGAGCAACTGGGGTATTGATGAATGAAAGCGAAGTACTTACAGCAGAGGAAATTAACAATTTAAAGAAAGCCGGAAAATCATATGATAAACCAGTAATTATTGTAAGCGAAGATGAAGCAATTGAGGCGATGAAGAGCAAGAAAAAAGGATTAAAAACCTGGAGCTTTCATGCTGAGAATGTGAGGGATTTTGCCTTTTCAAGCTCCCGGAGATTTATTTGGGATGCAATGGCTGTTAAAATTGGTGACAAATTCTCCATGGCTATGTCTTTGTATCCTCCTGAAGGAAATCCTTTATGGGAAAAGTATTCAACCAGGGTTGTTGCACATACACTGAAAGTTTACTCAAAACATACTTTCGATTATCCCTACCCGGTAGCTTATTCAGTTCATACAAAGTGGATAGGAATGGAGTATCCAATGATGGCTTTTAACGGGGGAAGGCCTGAGTCAGATGGAACCTATTCAGAAAGAACAAAATGGAGTATGATTGGAGTAGTCATTCATGAGGTGGGACATAATTTCTTCCCAATGATTGTCAATTCCGATGAGAGACAATGGACATGGATGGATGAGGGATTAAATACATTCTTACAGGGACTTGCGGAGCGTGAGTGGGATCACAACCACCCTTCTCCAACGGGTAGACCTGCGGATATAGTAAATTACATGTCTGGCGATCAGTCGAATATTGCTCCGATTATGATAAATGGTGATCTGACGATGCAATTTAATGCCAATGCTTACAGAAAACCGGCAACCGGTTTGATTATTCTCAGAGAGACTATAATGGGAAGAGCGTTGTTTGATTTTGCATTTAAGCAATATGCACAGAGATGGAAATTTAAACACCCAACACCGGATGATTTTTTCAGGACCATGGAAGATGCTTCAGCTGTTGATCTGGATTGGTACTGGCGTGGTTGGTTCTATGGTATCGATCGTGTTGATATCTCTATAGAAGACGTAGATGTTTATTCTATTAAATCCGGGAATCCCGTTGATGAAAAGAATTTTTCAATAATAGCTGCCGAGGAAGAGTCGGAGGAATTGACCGTACAAAGAAATCGCAAAGCATTCAAATCTGTTGTTGAGAAAGATGAAACGATGAGGGATTTTTACGATAGCTACGACGAAAATGTTGTTACTCCTGATGACCAGGAACATTTTGAGAAGTATCTTTCAAATTTGGATCAAAAGGAGCTGGAATTTATTAATGCAAAGAAGTATTATGTTCAAATAGACTTCAAGAATATTGGAGGAATGGTAATGCCTTTGATTGTCCAGCTAAATTTTAAAGATGGGACTTCTGAAATACAAAGGGTGCCTGCCGAAATTTGGTCCAGGGATAATGTTGATACCAGGAAAGTATTTATCATAGATAAGGAACTTGCATCAGTTATGCTCGATCCTTTCCTGGAAACAGCTGACTGTGATATGGGTAATAACAACTGGCCAAGAAAGGTATCCCAAAGCAGGTTTGAGCTGTACAAATACGGAAACAGGGGAAGAAGTTCGGCTAATCCTATGCAGAATCAGTAAACACGGTTCATCTATGAATAAATTTCCGCTAGATTCTATGCGCTTGTAGTATTGACTTGAAATTATTTGGGAGAGCAAAAACTTCAGGAGGTTCTGGCAGATAAGAAATTAAGTGAGTATCTTCGTATCGAATCAGGTATGCCTGTTCTGTATTTGGAGAGTAGGTTCGAGACCAACATACCGGGTTTTAGTTTTACTTTTTCCATTTACTGCAACACTGACAACCAGGCAGTTTATGGATTTTTTTAGTTGAGATTATAAAGAGTGGTTGAAATTTGATAAGATCGATATCATGGCTAAGTCTATCCAGATATATATAACGGCAAAACAGGCCGGTTATAGTCCTGAAGGACTTATTGCCGGACAGATTTTAGAAGTACGACAATATTTTCATCCAAACCTAACTTAGTATGGCCATACAGTATTTTCTGGCATTTGACCTGGGAGCAGAAAGCGGAAGAGCAATTCTTGGAACCTTATTGGAAAGGGAAAGAATTGAATTAAAGGAGATTCACAGGTTCTCGACCGGACAACTGCATATTGGAGGGCATTATTATTGGAATATATACAGGTTTTATGAAGAGATAGTTATAGCACTACAAAAATGCATCAGGGAGGAAAATGTAATTCCTCAAAGTATTGGCGTAAATTCCTGGGGAGTGGATTTTGGGCTGATTGGAAGGGCCGGATCATTATTGCGTATTCCTTATACATACAGGGATCCAATGACAGAGACATCAATGTCTGAATTCATGGAGAAAATGACCAGGTTTGAAATCTACAAGAAAACCGGAATTGCATTACATAAGTTTAATACAATTTACCAGTTATATGCAATGAAATTAAATGAGGATCCGGTATTGGAGATCGCTGATAAATTATTGTTCATACCGGATTTGATCAATTACATGCTTTCTGGTGAAGCAAAATCAGAGTTTACACTTGCCACAACTTCGCAACTGTTTAATCCTGAAAAAATGCACTGGGATTCATCTCTTTTCAATGAGATAGGTATTTCTGAGGATTTGATGCAGGATGTTGTGATGCCAGGGACACAGATTGGCGTTTTAAATGAAAACATCTCAAGATCTATCGATGTTGAAGGAATCAAGGTGATGGCAGTTACTTCACATGAATCGGCTGCAGCTATTGCTGCTGTACCAGCTGAAGGTGACGACTGGGCATATATCAGTTCAGGCACCTGGTCATTGATGGGTATAGAAAACGATAGCACCATCATTAATCAAAGTTCACTGATGTTTAATTTTACCAACGTGGGTGGGGTAGACCAAACCTTCAGATTCCTTAAAAATATTATGGGGTTGTGGATCTTGCAACAGTGTCGTGAATCGTGGTTAAAGAAAGATCCCGACCTGGACTATGCAAGAATTGAGTCGATGGCAGAGGATGCAGCGTCATTTGAAGGACTCATCGATCCGGATTACCCCGGCTTTTTTAATCCCCTGGATATGCCAGCAGCGATTGATACATACTGCAGGCAAACTGATCAGCTTGTGCCAAAAGGAATTGGCTCACTGGCACGAACAATATTAGAAGGACTTGCTTTGAAGTATCGAATGGTTATGGATCAATTGGAACTGGTAACAGGAAAGAAGATTAATGTAATTCATATCATAGGTGAAGGATCCAGGAATGAACTTCTTTGCCAGTTTACGGCGAATGCAACAGGAAGAAAGATTGTTGCAGGACCAGGTGAAGCTACCGCACTTGGTAATATACTTGTTCAGGCAAAGGGATTGGGGTATCTTCAAGATCTTTGCCACTTAAGAAAAATTGTCCGACAATCCTTTGATTTAAAGGAATATATGCCTGAGAATAGAGATAACTGGGAAAATGCTTATGGAAAATTCCTGGAAATAGCAAAGCAAAATTAACTTTTGGCAGCCAATTACTAATATATTCTACGAACAAGGATGCATCTCACCTTCTCACATTTCTTCTATCCCAAATGGCTTTTCTAATGATTCCAGCTCCTGGGGATATGTAATTCCACACTGACTTCTAATCTCATCCATCATTTCCATGAGCAGGATGGTAAAACTGTGAGGCATAATCTCACTTTCCGTTTTTCCTTCTTTCAAACAGTTCATTGCTTCGATAGCTTCGTATTCATATCCATTTACATCTGCAGGAAACTCATGAATTTCAGGTTCTTTATCATTTAGTGTCAGCGTGAAGTTACAGGGTGTGAACCACCAGTTATCGAACTCAAGTTTTCCTTTTGTGCCGTAGAAAGATGCCTTTACCGGCCTCGCAGCAAGAGAGGTGCTGGTAAGATTACACATTGTTCCTGTGCTATGTTCACTAATCATTGAAGTAGTCAAATCTATATTGTTGCTGTCCAGCACAGAATGGGCTTTTAAAACCTTTGGCTTCCCAAACATATACAAGCTTAGAAACAGCGGATAAATACCAATATCAAGCAACACACCGCCTGCCAGGTATGGATTAAATAACCTGTGCTTTGGATTTATTTCAAACTTTGATCCGAAGTCTGCATCCATGGAAATGACATCTCCAATTATTCCATTGTCAATCAATTCCTTCGCTTTTATCATGCCGGGCAGGAATTTACTCCACAGGGCTTCCATCAGGAAAAGGCCCTTTGATTTAGCCAGGTCGAGTAAGACCTTTGCCTGGGACGCGTTTACGGTAAAGGCCTTTTCACAAAGCACGTGCTTCCCCTTCTCCAGGCATACTTTTGTATTTGCAAAATGATGACTGTGCGGAGTGGCAATATATATGATATCTATATTCTGATCTTCAATAAGTGCCATGTAGGTTCCATATGCTTTAATAGCATCATTCTTTTTGGCAAATTCGTTTGCTTTATCCTGGCTTCTTGAGCCGACTGCATGTAATACTGCGCCCTCTGTGCCGTTTAAAGCATCTGCAAATTGTTGGGCTATCCAGCCACAACCCAGTATTCCCCAGTTTATGTTTTTCTTCTGAATCATGCTTATTTGCTTAGTACCTTATTGATAGTAGATAGTTCTTCTGTTGAGAAATCTAAGTTCTGAGTGGCTTTAATGCTGTCTTCAAGTTGAGCAACACTACTGGCACCAATTAGCACGCTGGTAACTCGCTTGTCTTTCATAATCCATGCCAGGGCCATTTGTGCCAGGGATTGCCCTCTATTATTTGCTATTTCATCTAATGAGGTGATGGTCTGGACTAATTCATTCGTGATATTCGCCTTTTTTAGGAAATGCTCCTTAGCTGCCCTGGAATCTTCAGGGATTCCCTTTAGATAACGGTTGGTAAGCAAACCCTGGGCTAGTGGACTGAATGTAATACAGCCAATACCTTCCTCTTCAAGTACATCCAGAAGTTCATCTTCAACCCACCTGTCAAACATATTGTACCTGGGTTGATGTATGAGACATGGAGTTCCAAGTGAATCAAGTACATCAACAGCTTTTTTTGTTTGTTCAGCATTGTAATTTGAAATTCCAGCATAAAGCGCTTTCCCACTCCTTACTGCATGGTCAAGGGCTCCCATTGTTTCTTCAATAGGAGTATCCGGATCGGGACGGTGGGAATAAAATATATCCACATATTCGAGTCCCATTCTCTTCAAACTCTGGTCCAGGCTGGCTATCATGTATTTGCGCGATCCCCATTCACCATAGGGTCCCGGCCACATTTCGTACCCGGCTTTTGTAGAGATAATTAGTTCATCTCTGTAAGTCAGCAAATCTTCTTTCATTACCTTTCCAAAGGTCTCTTCTGCGGAACCGGAAGGAGGACCATAGTTGTTTGCCAGGTCGAAATGAGTGATCCCCAGGTCGAAAGCTCTGCGAAGTATGACCTTGCTTCTCTCATAAGGATCAACACCGCCGAAATTATGCCATAAGCCCAATGATACCGGGGGGAGTCTCAAACCACTTTTTCCACATCGTGAATATGGAAAATTAGTATATCGCTTATTGTCTGCAGTATATTCCATGTGCTTGATTTATGATATGGATAAATGTAGAAATTTCAGACGAAAAAGTAATGATAGGGTGCAAGAAAATGAGTGATTTGGTAACAGGACAAAATTAATTGTTTGTTTCTCCAGTTCAACTTTCTTTACTTTAAGTGCTCTTCCAAAAATTCAGTGTATTGCCTTTGCAGTAAAAGATAGGTTGTAAGGTCAGTAGAAACACCATGGTCTCCCGGAGGATAAATCCTTAGGTCAACGTCTTTTCCTGCCATATTGAAGGCATTTACAAGTTGAAATGTATGCTGTGGGTGTACATTTTCATCCATTAATGAGTGAACCAGCAACATTTTGCCTTCTAAATTAGCAGCATGCGTAGTAACAGCACTTTCAATATATCCATCTTCATTGTCCTCAATTAGACCCATGATTCGCTCAGTAAGAATGCAATCATAAAGTCGTTGGTCACAATTAGGCGCTGTTACGATTGCTGCTTTAAATACACCGGGATGTTTTACCATGGTGAAACTTGACATGAATCCGCCGTAGCTATGTCCGTAAATAGCCATGTTTTCTCCGTCAATCCATTCTTTTTCAGCCAGGTACTGAGCGGTTTCAACAAAATCTTTCGATTCATATCTTCCCAGCTGTCCGTACACTGCTTTCTCAAAATCACTGCCATATCCGCTATTTCCACGGTTATTTACATTGGCTATAACAAAACTCTCCTGTGCTAAGTATTGTTGCCAGCCATTGGTGCCAAATGTGTTATACACACCCTGTGAGCCTGGTCCACCATAGATCGACATGAGTAAAGGGTATTTCTTATTGGGATCGAAATTCATGGGTTTGATAATGAAACCATCTAATGTGATGCCATCACTGTTTGTAAATGAGAACAATTCCTTGGGTGCGTATGCATGTGTTTCAAGAAATTCTTTCACATTCTCACCGTCTGCTATTTTTTCGTTGATTTTTCCGTCAGTACTGCTAAATTCTACCTGGGAAGGAGTGTTCACATCAGAGTAGGTGTCGAAAAAATACTTACCGTCAGGACTAACATCAACGCGGTGGCTTCCTTCTGCCTGCGTGATTCTCTTCTTCTTTTTCCCATTAAACCTGATTGAATACAGGTTGCGTGCCAAAGGAGATACTTCTTTAGACAGGAAATATAGTGTTTTCTTATCTGTATCAATTGCCTTAATACCAGACACTTCGTATTCTCCGGTAGTTACCTGGCTAATTTTTTCTCCTGAATAGTTAATCATATAAATATGTGCCCAGTCATCCACTTCTGAGACGAGGAAGAATTGCTTCATACCTTCAGGAAAATAGAAATGGTTGTCTTCTCCAGAAAAGTAATCTGATACATCGATCCATGAATCAGAAGTTTCCTGATAAACAAGGTTTTTATCTTGTGTGTTTACATCGGAAAAATAGAGTTCCATGTTGTTTTGTGCCCTGTTCAAATAAACAAGAGCCAATTCACCCGGATTAGATGTCCAATAAATGCGAGGGATATAGCCGCCCTGTAAATCAAAATCAATCCAATTTTTCTCATCGCTTTCTGTATTAATTACTCCGATTTTTACATCAGGTGCCTTATCACCAACCTTTGGATAAGAGACTTCTATATATTCCGGGTGTATGCCGGCGAAGTCGGTTAAAATATATATTGGAACCTCTCTCTCATCTGATTGCCAGAAAGCAATGTATTTCGAATCGTGAGACCAGTGCCAGGCTTGAACAAGTCCAAATTCCTCTTCATATGCCCATCCCCAGCGCCCGTTGTAGAAATATTTTTCTGCATCGTCAGTAAAGCGTGTGATTTTTTGATCAATAAAGGTGTACATATATAAATCTCCATCTTTTCCATAGCCCAGTTTGGTACCATCGGGTGAAACTTCTGCAGAAAATGCCTGTTCTACGATTAGTTCAAGTTTCTTATTCTCAATGGAATAGTAGTAATAGTCTGAATCGCCGGAATATCTCCATATAGGATTGAAATTGGTTTGAAAGAGCAGGGTGCTGTAATCTCCGGCCCACTCAAATGACCTATACCTGAATGGAGCTTCCGAATCCTTCATACTCAATCCTTCTGTTGAAAATGCAAGTGTTTCTTCACCACTGGATATATTATGGATCCAGATTTCCTGTATACCCTGGTTATTTTTTGTAAATGAATATTGAGATCCGCCTTTGATCCAGACAACATTTGCTGGACCGCTTTCACTTCTCAGATTGCGGGCGGAAAATATAGCTTCCTTTAGGTTAGCATATTGTGATTTCTGACCAAAAACTGTCAGGGTAGCCAACATTAGCAAGAATGCCAGAGATAGTTTTCTCATTTTATAGGAATTTATTTTTTAAAATTGAAGCTCAAAACTAGGAAAACTTATTGATGGGACAATAATATTTCACTTAATTAATTTATGCTTTCCCTTACTCAAAAAATGTATCCGTGGAATCTTCTTTTGGGTAGTGAAGTAGTCGATTACAAGCTGTAGCTCCTAACATAATAACGAAAATTCAAACTGTAAATTATATTATTATATTGCAGCCAGCAGTACGATATCAAACTCTGTATCGAGGGTGACCTTTCCTCCACTCACCGTGGCGGATTCTCCAGAATAGCTGTCAAAGATTGTTGTTCCATCTTCAAATTCATGCTCAACAGGTATGATCTTTGACCCGGAAGGGAGAGCGAGTCCAACAACAACCTTATCCGTGTAATCACCTGAAGTAAATTCTCTTTTAAATATATAGGGTGATGCTGATAGCATGGTATGTATACCGGCTCCAACGGATGGATGATGAGCCCTGAATTTTCCCATTTTCTGCCAGTGCAAAAGAACATCTTTCACCTTGTGTCCGGACACTTCAGAATTTGCGTCCAGCTCTTCCCAATTCATAAATGAACGGAGATGTGCATCACCCATAGCGCCCTCTGCTTCTAATATCCTGGAAGTTTCATCTCCATAGTATATTTGTGTGATACCAGGGCATAGCAGCAATTTTGTCGCTGTCTCAATGGGATTCTTCCTCATCCTGTCATGTGACCACTCATCGTCATGAGAGCAAACATAGTTGATTACAGTATTACCTGATAGTTCTCCATTCAGGATATCAGAATATTTGCTAAAAATCTCCTCATAGGGTTTTCCGACATCTGTTCTGAACTCAAAGTTGATAAGGCCGTTAATTCCATATTCATAAAAATTCACCAGGGTATCTCCAAAATTGTACATTTTTCCTGTGGAGATGCCATAGTTATAGACTTCTCCAAACATAAAGAATTTATTGTCAGACAGAACCTTATCGGGGTGCTCGGCTTTCCATTCACTATATGCCCGGTCTGCTTCTTTTCTCAGCTTTGCCCAGACATCTTCTTCTACATGTTTGGCTGTATCCAGCCGATATGCGTCAATTCCATATTTCCTGACATAATCTGTCAGCCACTTGATCAAGTAATAAGTTGGTGTTCGTGGGTACCCGGTAAGTTCAAAAAAAGTGTCCAACTCTTCTACTTCCTGCTCAAGTCGCCCTTCCTTCTCCCATTTCTTCAGAAGCTCATCAGGAAGCTCAACTTCTTCATTACTATCAGTTTTAATGTCTGGAAGATTTTTAACCAGGGTACAAGGAACAGTAGTCTTATAGCTATAGTGTTCACATGTTGGAGTCAGTCGTACCCATTCCGGATTCCATGCCGGATCTGATTCTGTTACAGGCCCTGTATGGTTGATCACCACATCCATCACAATCCGGATTCCATGCTGGTGTGCTGTCTCAATGAGTTGAGCAAGTTCCTCTTCTGTACCAAAGTTGGGGTCAAGGGAGGTCCAGTCTTTGGCCCAGTAGCCATGATATCCATAAGTAGGACCGGTTCCTTCATCTACCAATCCATGGACCTGTTCAACGAAGGGGGTCATCCAGATGGCAGTGATGCCCAGGTCATTGAAATATCCTTCTTCGATTTTTTCTGTAACACCGGCCAGGTCTCCACCCTGAAATCCCCGGTTCACAGCGCACTCTTCGGTCCTGTTAAAATTGATATCATTCTCCGGTTCTCCGTTACTGAAACGATCTGTCAGGAGAAAATAAATATTTGCATTCTCCCATATAAAAGGAGCATCTAGTGGTGCTGATACAGGATTTGTTTGACTAGTGCATCCCAGTGCAAGTATAAAAAGAAATGGCAATATGTACGATTTCATAAGCAATGATTTAGTTCTATTTCCTATTATTTTTATGCTTAATTACTTTTCTCAAATTGAGCCAGGGTGAAAGCTTAAAGCTAAATGATTTTGATAAAAGTTGCAATAAAAAAGCCCGACATTTGCCGGGCTTCTCAATAGGGTGAATTTTTCTATTTCTTAATGGCTTTCAGAGCCTTGTCTTCGTCTAATTTCTTAGTACAGAAGAACCAGTCATAGCAAGTCATTTCTTCTTTGCTTTCCATTCTCTCTTTTGCAGAACCGCAAGATCCTGCAGTAGGAACGATTACATCATCTCCAGGACGCCAGTCTGCCGGGGTTGCAATTGAGAACTCATCGGCAGCTTTAAGTGCCTGAACAACGCGCAATAATTCGTCGAAGTTTCTTCCTAAGCTTAGTGGATAATAAATAATAGCCCTGATGATTCCTTTTGGATCAACAAAGAATACTGCTCTTACAGCTTTTGTAGTATCTTCATTTGGTTGAACCATGCCATATTTTTTGGCAACATCCATTTTAATGTCCTCTATCAATGGGAATGTTACTTCCACATCTTTCATGCCTTTATATTCGATCTTCTCTTTGATAGTACGTAACCATGCAATATGGCTGTAGAGTCCGTCAATTGAGAGTCCGATTAACTTGCAATTAAGTTCTTCAAACTGACTTTCCATAGTTGCAAAAGTCATAAATTCAGATGTACAAACAGGGGTAAAGTCTGCAGGGTGACTGAATAAAATTGACCAGTGTCCTTCATAATCTGAGGGATAATTGATGTCTCCCTGGGTTGTTACAGCTGTGAATTTTGGTGCCTGATCTCCGATTCTTGGCATTGAGATAAGCTCTTGATTTACTTGATCTTCCATTTTAATTTTAATTTTTAATTTATATTAATACTAATTTATTGAGTTCAATAATTATCTAAATATTACTTTTTAAATTTCCCCACCACTTGTACCTTAATCTCTTCAATATCGAAACCTTTGATATTCTTATTATTAAAATATTCTTCTAATAGGTGGTCCAAATCGTCATCATAATAATCTTCTATCCTGTCTGAATTACTACCGTACAAATGATGGTGTTTATCAGAAACCATATCATACAGCATGCTTCCCTTATCCGTTTTTACACGTGTAAGTATTCCTGCACTGGTAAAGCTATCCAGGATATTATAAATCGTTCCCAGGGCAATGTTTGGATGATTATTCTGCATGATTCTGCTGATATCATCAGCTGAAGGATGATTATTGATCTGGGATATAGCTTCCAGTACAGTTATTCGTTGTGGAGTAACCCTCAGGTTTGCATCCTTTAGAATTTTACGATAATCCATTTCTAAAATATTACTAAATAAGAATATTTCATATATAAGAAAGAGTAAATATAATACATATTTTATTAATAGTCAATTTTGTAGCTGAGAAATATTGCACCCCAGGTAAGATTTAGGCAAAAAAAATCCCCAATATGTGAACTGGGGGCTGATCGGGTGGAGTGTTACGTTGTGCGGAGTCGAAGTACGGAGCTACACCCCAACATCCCAATACCTCATCACTCTTCATACCCTAGTTTTTTCAACAGTTCCACAGCCTCTGCATTTTGCATAAACTCTTTCAATCTTTCCTTATGTTCGGGCCTTTTATAATTACCTATGGAAGCGCTGTTTAATTCTTTGATGGGGGAGTAGAGGGCCCTGTTTTTTCTGACGGTAGTGTATTTGTGCCAGTGGAGGATTTCTTCTGAGAGATGAATGTCAAGGAAGAGACAAATATCTCTTATGGTCTTTTCGTATTCGCTCACCAGGGCTTCATAATGTATGGTAAGAACTGCCGGATGATCTTTGAATTTTTGTCCGAGTTTTACGTCTCTGACCCATCGTTTGGGTTCAACCCAATGCTGATCTACTTTTGTTGGGTGTTTGGAAAGGGTAACATCTCTTCCATCTCTAATGATATGAATCAGCTTAAATTTGCCTTTATGGTATTTGTCTATGGCTTCAATCCGCTGGACATTGGCCGGGGATTTTTCACAATACCTCTTAGCTGTTGGTTTGATTTTCTTTGTGATAAATGTGCGGTAAAGCCGATAAATCATGGGCAGAGTCACGTTTTCACCACTTACCTCAGCATCGAAAAAAAGGTTTAGTTCTTTTGGACATGCAAAGATTTCTTTGTGTGAGGATAGGATAGATAATAATAAAGTTGTGCCTGATCGGCCACAGCCACCAATATATACAGGAGCTTTAGAAAATCTTTTCAATTCGATCTTTTTTCCCCTGGCAATAATTAAAGAAGTAATTGTTTTCCTGAAAGGAGTCATCGCTCTACAATGTTCATCAATTCTTAAGTCTCCCTCAAAAATAGAATTTATATCTTAATTTCTCACCTTTTTCAACCATCATAGCCTTGGCGAAGATGGTATCTCACGGGCCAAAGGCCCATCTTACAAATTTACTTATTAAAGATCTTTGCTTTTTCTGTTTCGAATTCCTCTTTAGTAATCAAGCCCTCCTCATAAAGATCGACCAGCTTCATCAGCTTCTCATAATTATCCACTTCTTCTTCTCTGTCCACCTGGTTGTTTGGCGTTACTTGCTGATATGTGGCTGGCTGATTTCCCATAGCAGGTCCATTGTAGGGCGGATTTGATGAGTAGGGAACGAGCAGGAAATTGTAATAATCGCTGTCGTATCTCATAAGAGCGCCGGTGGCACCATCTATAGCCCAGAAGAAAAGCATAACCGTGTTTAGTATTGAGTATGGCTCAATATCAGCGCCAAGTATGTATCCGTCAGGAACAAATCCATCTTTTTCGAGCCGGATATATTTTCCATCATCTAAAAAGGCATTCAGGTCACGGTTTAGACGCACCCTGGCTGGAGTTGTTCCCAAAAGCTGACCGTCAACTACGATATTGGCACCCTGGGGTTCTGAATCAATGGTAACACTTTGTGTGGTTCCTGTAAACAGGGTAGCACAGCCAGATAGTAGCACGGCCATTCCTGTAAGTATAGTTAGTGGTATTAATTTTTTCATCGAAATTAATATTAAGTAAGAGTAATGGTGTATGTAACAATGTTGTTACGTCGGTTGTAGCTCAAATATTATGCCAGAAATAAAGCATGAATACAGCAATTTGCAGTTTACCGGCCCTTGATGTATCTCCTTTTTTGTTGTTCATATTTTTTTACCTGTTGTTGACTGAAAATATTAAGTTATTGATTGATTTTTAAATCGGATTGATTGATTTCTATTCCTGTTTAAGCTGGGGATTTACTTTTTCCTATCATAAAAATACTTTTCCTGCTTCCATAAGAATTTTCTAATTTCAATCCGATGCTCTCAGCGAAAGCATGTGCTCCTCCAAGCTTCAGGTATGATTTGAAGTTGCGGTTGTGTTCTTTCCCAGCAAACAATTCAATAGTCCTGATAAGTAGTCCTATAATTTCACCAGGCAGGGGAAAATTATAATCGATGACTATGACTTGCTTTGAAATTATTTTTAATTGTTTCAAAATTCGAAGCGCTGTCTCCGCCCTGAATTGATGTACCGCCATAGATATGGTAGCCACATCAAATTCTGAATCCTTGAAGCGTGATAAATCTGTGGCATCCATCTCTAAAAATTCAACATTTGATTTACCGGTTTTTTCAGCACGCTTCTTCGCATAATTGATGGATTCAGCTGACAGATCAATTCCTGTAACATGAGCTGCTTCTGAGGAGATCTTTAATGCAAGTGTGCCGTTACCACATGCAATATCAATGACTTTCGATCCTTTAGGTATAAGGGACACTGCATTTGAGTGAACCTTGTATAGCAGGGGATCGATGAAAACCTGGTAGAATGTACTGGATACCATATTTGATTTGTATTGATATATTGAGCTAATTAAAGAGGATTAGAAGAATGAAAAATAGTAATTTTAAATTCAATACATAGAAAAGGAGTGCAAATTCTTACACTCCTCTTCGTTAAATTAACTTATGAAAATATATTCTTCAGCTAGTTCCTTTCAATGACACTTCCTGAGCCGGTTACTTTCAGAATTACAGAAGGGAATCCTTTATAATAGACATCCCCTGATCCACTGATGTGCACATCAAGCAGGTCTGATGTTGAAACATAGCAGCTACCACTGCCAACGATGTCGATAAATGCTTCAAGCGTTTCGGCCGGGTAACCATAGAATTTACCGGAACCAATAATTCCTATATCGAGGACCTCCAGTGCAGGAACAGCATCCTGAAGCTTGATATCTCCACTTCCGGTTATTGATGCATCAATTTTTGGACAATTTTCAAAACGGTTCAATTCAATGTCACCTGATCCACCAATCGACAATTCCAGGTCTCCGCCATTGATGAAATCATCTACATAAACATCTCCTGAACCAAGGATGCTTATGGTTTCAATATCGGGCATTGTAATATATACTGTGAGTTCATAATCTACATGACATCCAGTTTCCAGGCAAATATTCCAGGTGTTTCCGTGGACATTTCTTTTCAGACGGTCAATAATATTTTGGTGGCCTGTGGCTGTAACTGAAAGTGAGTCGCCATACGTAATATACACATCATCGGCTCCAATAAGATCGATGGAGGAGAAATCTGATATATCAATCGATTCTGTTACGATATCACCTTCGCCATGTATGCAGAATCCAAAATCCTCGCAAGAAGTTAAGAATATGCTGATGGCAATTATTGCTGTGGTGCTAAATTTTAATAATTTCATTTTAAAAGTTTTTAGTTTGCTAATTGTTAACTACAGGTATTTGCCTGTTTTCATAAAGAGGACAATTCAGGATTGAAATACCCCCATTATACAAATCAAACTTTTAGTAAATTTTCCAGGAAAAGATAAAATGGTAGCTGTTTTATTGGGTTCATTGTTAAAGCCATGGAGCGAAATAAAGTTTTGAGAAGAGAGATGAGAATTCCCTCCAGGCACAAAGTATATGCTGCATTAATCCTGGGTTACCCAAAAGTGAAATACCATAACGAAACGTCCAGACCTGCCCCGAAGGTTAAGTACATCTAATATCTTCCGGGAAGAGCACCTTTTTTTAGTGATGACCGCAGAACTACTGCCATGAATATCGAAAGAGCAGCATTTCTCATATTCCATATGTTTATTACGAAATCTTACCTTCTCACTGGAGCGTAGCTCCGTTCTCTCTATGTCTCGCCTTCTTACTCCCTTAGTAATTCTCCTCTCTTACTTGCATATACGCTTTAGGATGATTGCAGGCCGGACAATTCTCCAATGCTTTCTCTGATTCATATACATAACCGCAGTTGAGGCACTTCCACCATACCTTACCATCCTTAATAAATACTTTGTCTTCTGAAATATTTTGCAATAGTTTCAGAAAGCGACGCTCATGTTCTGCTTCTACTTTTGCGATCATCTTAAATGCTACAGCGATTTCTTTGAATCCCTCTTCTTTAGCAATCTTTGCAAATTCCGGATAAAGATCTGTCCATTCTTCGTTTTCACCTTCAGCTGCTGCCTTCAGGTTTTCTTTGGTTGTTCCAATGATGCCTGCAGGATATGTGGCTGTGATTTCAGTCATACCGCCTTCAAGGAATTTAAAGAAACGTTTCGCATGCTCCTTTTCCTGGTTGGCAGTTTCCTGGAATATTGCTGCGATTTGCTCATAACCTTCTTTCTTGGCAATCTTCGCAAAAAACTCATACCTGTTTCTTGCCTGTGATTCGCCTGCAAAAGATTTTAATAAATTTTGTTCTGTTCTGCTACCTTTTAATGAAGCCATAATTTTGAGTTTATTGTTGTTATACTTTTATAAAATCTTCTTTCTCAACGCCGCATACCGGACAGGTCCAGTCGCCAGGGAGATCTTCAAATGCAATCTCCTCCTCATTCGAATCATAGATGTGTCCGCATGCAGCACATTTATAGATGCTCTTTTCTTTTACTGCTGTCTTCTCCTGTAACTTTTCTTTGTCAATATATGTTGGTGCATTCCTGGGAGCAAGCCCTTTCTTTACTTCCCTGTAGAAAGCATAGGTCATTGGTTCAAGGTCCTTTTCAATTAATTCCGCACTTACCAATTCCCCAATAAACAGGATATGTGTCCCAACATCTAATTGATCAACTACTTTGAACTCTAAACAAGCAATAGAGGCATCTCTGACTATAGGGACTCCTGTTTCTCCAAATGTCACATTTAAAGATTCCATTTTGTCAAAATCTTTACCGCTGCGGAAACCGAATCTGCCTATCAGCTCAGCATTCGTATCTTTATGGAGGACCGATACTGAAAAATTTCCGGATTTTTCAATCATTTCACATGTGAGATTATCCTTGTTGCAGCTAGCAGCAAACTTTGCCGGCTCAGAACTTACCTGGAAGACAGTATTGGATATAAAACCATTGCCCTTTGATTTATCTCCCGAGCATACAATATATAAACCATAAGTAATCTTAAAAAGTGCATTAAAGTCAATCATATTTGTAGCGTTTATGTTTCCCGGCTAAGCCAGCGAGAAAAGACATCTATACTTAAAATTCATTTTTTTTGCGGAAAGATAAAATTAAATGAAAATCTTACTATTTCTAAATGATATGAGCTATGAATATTAAATCTAAATAATCAGGATGGCCAGTGCAAAAAAATTAAATTTGTATTCTTATTTACATAAAAATGAAAAATAACCTTTTATCTGCGTTAATCTTATTCCTTTTCGCTTTTAACCTTGTTGCTCAGCCAGTGTTGAGATACGAGGAGAGTAAAACGCTTACCTGGAAAGAGAGCATTGAGTTTTATAATTACCTGGATGAACACTTCGTAAATTGTACTTTGACAGTAGCCGGGGAGACGGATGCCGGTAAACCACTCCACCTCTTTGTTATTTCAAATGACAAGCATTTTGATGCTAAATCAGTTAAGCAATCAGGGAGGGCAGTTATACTCATCAACAACGGAATTCATCCCGGTGAACCATGTGGAGTGGATGCCAGTGCAAAGTTCGCGATGGAAGTGCTTCAGAATCCTGCGGAGTATTCAGTTTTGCTCGATAGCGTGGTGATATGCATTGTTCCAATTTTAAATGTGGGAGGTGCACTGAACAGGGGAGAATATCATCGGGCCAACCAAAATGGTCCTGTAGAGCATGGATTCAGGGCCAACGCCATTAACAATGACTTGAATCGTGATTTTGTGAAGCTGGATACCAGGAATGCCCAGTCCTTTGTGAAGATTTTGAGAGAGTGGGATCCGGATATTCTTATAGATACGCATACTTCCAATAGTGCCGACTATCAATATGTAATTACATTGATTGCCACCCAGCGGGATAAATTTAATGCTCCGCTGAGCTCCTATATGTATGATGCAATGTTACCTTCATTATTTGAGGAGATGAAGAAAACTCCCTATGAAATGACACCTTATGTTATGAGCATGGACAGGAAAAATCCTGAAAATGGAATTGTTGCATTTATGGATCACCCCAGGTATACGACTGGCTATGCCTCTTTGTTTTCTACCATAGGATTCACACTTGAAACTCATATGTTTAAACCATTCAGGGATCGCGTACTGTCTACCTACCATTTTATCAAAGCTGCATCGCTCTACCTGGCTGATAATAAATCAGATATACTCATATTGAGAGCGGCAGCTAAAGAGTCGCTCCGACTGAAAAATAACTACACCATACATTGGGCTTTGGACACAACACAATTCGATGAGATCCGGTTCAAAGGATTTGAAATAAAGTATAGAACCAGTGAAGTGACAGGACAACAGACCTACTACTTCGACAGGGAGAGCCCGTGGGATAAAAGCATCAGGAATTATAGCTATTATTCTCCGGTAAAAAGTATCATGGCACCTGACTATTATATAGTTCCTGCAGCATGGAAAAGGGTTGTGGAAATGTTAAAACTGAATAAGGTTGAAATGTACCCTGTTCAAAAGGATACTACTTTGATGGTGGAGTATTATTACATTGATGACTATAATACAACTTCTACGGCATACAATGGTCATTACTTTCATTCCCAGACAAAGGTGCGAAGCGAAAAGGGGATGTTGAATTTTCTGGCTGGGGACATGTTTATTCCGCTCAATCAGACGGCCAACGAATTCATTGTTCAGGTGCTGGAACCGGAAGCTGTTGATTCATATTTTAACTGGAATTTCTTCGACCCGATTCTATCCAGGAAGGAGTATTTCTCTCCCTATGTATTCGATGAAAAAGCTGGAGAGATACTAGACAATGATCCGGAATTGAAAAAAGAATTTTTCGCAAGGAGAGAGACCGATACTATTTTCGCAAATGATCACTATTCCCAGTTAAGGTTTATTTACGAACGATCACCCTTTTCTGAAAAAACACTCATGCGTTATCCGGTTGCACGATACTACATGAATAAATAGATGGATAAAATAAACAAATTTTACGCTCCCGAATATTTCAGAAAGCAAGCGAATGAAGCAACTGAAATTCTCTCATAGTACCTGGAAAAAGTGCTTTCAAATGATGGGATCTATGTAGCACTTCCATCATTAGATTCCGATGAGCTGGCTCAGAAGTATACTAATATTCTTCAAGAGAAAACAGATTTTTCTACGCTTTTAAAAGAGGTGTTGAAGGATTCGAACCATCTGCATCATCCAGGGTATATCGGACACCAGTGTACGGCGGAAGATCCACTGGCAGCAGTTAGTTCAATGGCAGGCGCACTCTTAAATAATGGATCTGCTGTGTATGAAATGGGGCCTGCGAATGGGGCCATGGAAAGAAGTGTAGCCAGGTACTTCGCAAAGCTGTTTGGATATCCTGACAGCCATGTTAGCGGCAAGACAAAAAAGTGCTGCTTACGATATTTGGGAAGAGGGCTTGAGGGCAGATGATGAACCGGTGATATTGATTTCGAAAGAGAGTCAATATCTACGCGTTTCAGTGATGAATCCTTTCACAGAAAAAGATGACTTTGAACGCTTACTGGATCAGGTGCTTGACATAGCTAACAGTGCTTTCCTGTAACCTTCAATCTATAATACTCCCGAAATCCTGGACCAGAGGTTTAGTTTTTATAAGAACTTGTATTTTGTTAAACGTTTGTCCCCGGTTTTTTCAAGAATTCCTTGTTCAACCGCGTTCCTTAAATCTCGGCTAGCAGTTGAAGGAGAAATTCCTTTGTTATGTCTAAGGTACTCCTGTCTTGTGAAATAACCCTTATCTGCGATTTCAACATATAATTGAATTCTTTCTTCACTAGATAGGTTTAGGTTTTGAATGTTAAGTAGTTCTTCTAATGAATCATTAATTACTTCCAACATAAATTCAATAAAGATTGTTGAAGTCCCATGATTATCTGATTTTCCAAGGACATTATAATATTCTTGTTGACGTTCCTTTATTAATGGCTCAATTGGTAAATGTTCAAAAACTGGGGAATAGTCCTTTAAAATCATTGTTTGCCATAGTCTTCCCATCCTTCCATTTCCGCCTATGAATGGATGAATGAGTTCAAACTCATAGTGAAAGACACAACTTTTTACAAGCAGAATGTCATCATTGTTTTTAAGGTAATCAAATAGCTCATTCATTAGTGGTGTTACCATTTCACCAGGAGGAGCGATATGGGCAACTTCTTCACCTTTAACTATTCCAACAGATTTAGTTCTGAGTCTACCTGCATCATCCAGCAGACCATTCATTAAAAGTTTATGAGCTTCGCAAAGGGATTTAAGTTGACAGGGTTTAAATTTATTTAGTTTGGAATAAACATTGATTGCATTTGTTACTTCTAAAATATCTTTTCTAGGTCCAACTACTCTTTTGTTTTCAACTAAATCCGTTATTTGCTCAACCGTCAATGTATTGCCTTCAATTTCTAGCGATGATTGAATGGTTTTGATCCTGTTTCTTTTTCTTAATTCTGCTGGTGGCTTAATTAAATGGGCCGACTTAATTTCTCCAATTTTCTCAGAAATTGAAGCGATTAGACTTAAGATTTTATTGGTTATTTCGTATGGAGGTTTCATGGTGATAGTATCATATGACACTATCAAAGATAAGAATAATAATTAAGAGTAGGAGTGGGGCAAAAATTAAACTCAAGGGTCCTGCAATATATAAAGTTGGGGATTGCGGGGTACGTTCCTATCCTCCGTTACAGAAATTTCGTGCGGGGCACCAACCTTGAAAAACCACTTCGACCCCATTCTTAGTCATTAAAAACTCTTGGATGAAATAAATCAATTTGTTTCATATGCAGTGTTAGGATGCGTAAATTTAATATTTCTTTAATAACCATTCTACGGCTTTTTCGGCATGTAATGTTGTTGTATCAAATATTGGAATATTTACGTCAGAATCAGAAATCAATAAAGGAATTTCAGTACATCCTAAAATCACTCCTTCTGCACCATCTTTTTTCAAATTGCTTATAATCGTCTTAAATTTTTCTTTTGATTCCTCTATTATCTGTCCATGAACCAATTCTTCATAAATAATCTTATGCACTTGTTCTCTTTCTTTTCCATTTGGTATTATAACTTCAATTCCAAATTTTTCGTTGAGAACCTTTCTATAAAAATCCTTTTCCATTGTAAACTTCGTTCCGAGTAATCCCACTTTTTTTATTTTTCGACTCACAATTTCTTCGCCTGTTGCTTCTGCAATATGCAAGAATGGTATCGATATGTTCTCTTTAATCGCTTTGCTACATAAATGCATTGTATTGGTACATAAAACTATAATATCAGCTCCAGCATCTTCAAGTCTTTTTGCAGAATCAGCCATAATAAAATCTAATTCTTTCCAATTATCCTCATGTTGCAACTTCTCAATTTCAGCAAAATCTAAAGAGTACATAAGGCTTCTACAT
The DNA here is from genome assembly GCA_964538375.1 of uncultured Bacteroidaceae bacterium. Lineage (GTDB taxonomy): Bacteria > Bacteroidota > Bacteroidia > Bacteroidales > JAUUZQ01. The sequence continues at coordinate 46,312 of CAZIFQ010000025.1, forward strand.
GAATGAAATCCACCGAGCATTTCATTTACCTTTTCATTTATCAGTTTGTAATACTCAATTGAGGATTCCCAACTCATTCCTCCTATTAGTCCAATTGTTTTCATACTGTGTCTTTTATTTTATGCACCCTAACCTTTAGATTAGCATTCGCTAAAAACTAAAGATTTCATTGATTAATTTTAAGTGTAAAACAGGGATCAAAGTGATAAGCTGGTAAAAGGCAAGGGTGAACTATGCGCCTAACAAAACAATAGGTTTACGGAACGATTAAGTTCCCTTGTCTTTTCTTGTACCGAGGATCAAATAGATATTGAGGCTTTTAGGCCTGTTATTAAGGTTTTGATCGGGGTATTTATTATAACCAGTTTACACTAGCTTTTTTACGAGCCACAAAGCTTCGAAAACCACAGAACCGACCGTAGGGAACTCAGCGAAGCTAAACCCGCATGCTTTATACCATGTGTTGAACTAAATCCGCCTACGCGGATAGCTCTTTTAAAAGTACCCGA
>CAZIFQ010000026.1:0-44609 GCA_964538375.1 uncultured Bacteroidaceae bacterium
ATGAAAAACAAATAGAAATTCAGAAAACAAAGAGTTTTCTGTCAGGCACTAATTATTTATTTGGGTACAAAAATAGAAAAATCACGGTAAAGTCGATACATTAATAAAGATGGTGAATGGAGGTTTATGTTGAATACCGCTCAGGATGGCTTAGAAGAATAGTTCTCCGGGCTAAGGTTTCCAGCAGCATCTGCATCGAGGTACCACTCAAGCTCTCCCTGGTTTGGAGAAACAAGTGAGGCCGGATAGTCCCTGTAGTTGCCAGTTGAATGAATGATTGACTCCACTACCGCTTGCTTTTCCTTTCCCGTTACCAGGAAGGCAACCCGTGTCGCTGCATTTATCAGGTGGCCCGTGAAGCTAATGCGCTTCTGCCCTGTTTCCGGGTGAATTCCAACAGTACAAAGCGACTCTGTATTCCAGAGATTTATCTGGTTTGGAAAGATGGAGGCGGTATGCCCATCTGCACCCATTCCAAGAAAAACCCAATGAAATACCGGGAATGACATACCAGGTGATACAGTATCAAGTACCAGGTCACCGTATCTTTTTGCCTCCTTTTCAGGGTCATTTTCCCCAATTATCCTGTGGTAGCTTGATTCAGGAATTCCAAGCGGAGATAAAAACTCCCTATTGGCGACACCAAAATTACTCTCCGGATGACCAGGAGGAACACAGCGCTCATCCACCCAGAAAAAGATCACATTCTCCCAGTTAATGGCTGGATTCAGCTTTACAACTTCCTTAAAGAAAACAGAGGGAGTTGATCCTCCCGATAAAGCAACATATACTTTAACCTCCAGAGGAGCCATGCTCATCAGGTACTGCACAAAATCAGCGGCAAGCTTCTCAGCGAGTTTTTGCTTACTGGGAAAAATTCTAACTATTGGTGTAGTACTCATAATTCGCAATAATTGCCATCGTCAGCCAGGTTTTTACAGGGATAACGCCAGGTCTGTCCATCATTTTCAATCAATAGATCAGCTTGCTCAGGCCCCCAGGTCCCACATGGATAACCATGCAGCGGAAAACCCTGATCTTCCCTCCATTTCCTGAGAACAGGATTCACAAATTTCCAGGCCTCTTCAACTGCATCGCCGCGTGCATACAATGTGGAGTCTCCCTGCATGCAATCCAGCAACAATCTTTCGTATGCCTCCGGAATAGAGCCATCCGTAAGATCACTGTAATGAAAATCCATATTGGTTTCCTGGACATTGTATCCTGCACCCTGAACCTTCATTCCAAATTTCAACAGGATACCTTCATCTGGCTGAATTCTCATTACCAGTTTATTTGCTGATTCATATCCATCAGCTCCCTGGCAAAATAAAGTTTGCGGTGAGGGCTTAAAATGAATGACTACTTCAGTGACTTTGGTAGGCAATCGTTTTCCTGTCCGAATATAGAATGGCACCCCACCCCATCTCCAATTATCTACAAACAGCTTAAGTGCCACGTAAGTTTCCGTCCGGGAATCTTCCGGGACCCCCTTCTCACTCCTGTATGATTCCATGTATTCACCCCTGACATGTGATTCCATATACTGTCCACGTATCACAGAATCTTCAAGTGTATCATAATCAAGGGGTCTGAATGATTGAAACACTTTTAGCATCTCATTTCGGATAGTTTCCGAGTTGATTTGTGAAGGAGGTTCCATGGCCACCAATGCTACCAGTTGTAAGAGGTGATTCTGCAGCATATCCCTCAAGGCCCCTGAATTGTCATAATAGCCGCCTCTTTTACCCACCCCGATATTCTCAGAAGAGGTTATCTCTATATGGTCAACAAAATTCCGGTTCCATAAGGGTTCAAATATCCCATTGGAGAATCTTGTTACCAGGATATTCTGAACCGTCTCTTTGCCCAGGTAATGGTCGATGCGATAGATTTGCTCTTCTTTCAGATAGCCCTTCAGCTTTTCATTAAGCATCTGAGCTGATTCCAGATCGGTTCCAAATGGCTTTTCGATGATTATTCTCGTCCAACCTTCTGTCTCATCAGTTAATCCTGTTTCATTCAAATACCGTGGTACGATTTCATACAATGAAGGAGGAGTAGCCAGGTAAAATATATAGTTTGGCTGAATAGTTTTGTCACTTTCAATTTCCCCCAGTTTCTTAGCCAGTGTCACATATCCATCGCTCTTAGATGGATCCATGGAATGATAAAACAGGAGCTCAGTAAAAACTTTCTCTTTTTCAATGTAATTGGGTGCAAATTCCCTTAGCGCCTCAAGAATATATTCCCGGTATGAATCATCAGTATAATCAGTCCTCCCAATTCCTACTACAGCAAAATTTTCAGGAAGCAGTTCATTGATAAATAGCTGAAATACTGCTGGAATCAGTTTCCTTCGCGTCAGGTCACCTGAGCCACCAAAAATTACCAATATATGATCTTCCGGTTTGTACATTATTTTCCAATGATCTCAACTAACTCAATTTCAAAGATGAGCGTAGAGCCAGGTTTTATATCTTCTCCTACTCCCCTGTCGCCATAAGCAAGGTCAGCTGGAATGAATACTTTGTACTTTGATCCAACCGGCATCAGCTGTAAGACCTCACCCCATCCTTTGATCACCTGTGTAACACCAAACATGACAGGTTCGCCTCGCTCAACAGAGGAATCAAAAACAGTACCATCCAACAGTGTGCCAATATAGTGAACCTTTACCTTGTCTTCAGCAAGAGGTACTGGTCCATCACCGGCTTCAAGAATTAAATACTGCAATCCGCTCTCAGTAACAACAACTCCTTTAACTTTTTTATTCTCTTCAAGAAATTTCTTACCGGATTCCTTGTTTCCCTCAATAAGCTTACTCTCTATTCCCATCATGTATTCCTGTATAAAAGCGTTTGCCTCCTCAGGGGTGAACATGGCATTTTCCTTTTTTGCCGCCTTCATCGCACCTGAAACCAGATCCAGATTTAAATCCACATCTAAGGAAGCTACTCCCTTGTACATACTTACACCAATGGCATAAGCCAGGCTGTCTTCTGCAGTCTTAAGTGATTTTACTTTTTGTCCAAATGAACTGACAATTAATACATTAACCAGTATGAAAACTATTACTTTCTTCATTATATATTTTATTAATTTGAAAATGCAAGATAGATGAAAGCATTTTAAAAAAAAAGAGATGATGCTTTGAATTGTCATCGACTATTTGCAATACGTTTTGTAAGAGTATTTAACACTTTCAAGATTTTAAAAATTGTATATTCGTCGCGGAAATCACTTACAAAAAAAACCAAATGAAGCTTCGCATAAGAAATTCAGTAATCATTATTTCCTCATTGTTCTTGCTTACAATAAGTTTAAGCGGACAAGGATTTTTGCAGGCAGATGGTACAAGAATAGTGGATGGCGCCAAGGAAAATTTCATTATCAGAAGTATTGGCACAGGAAACTGGTTGCTAATGGAAGGATACATGATGCAATCTACTGGTATTGCAGGAACACATACAGACTTTAGAAACAAGCTTATCGAAACCATTGGTGTGGCTAACACCGACAGTTTTTATACCAAGTGGAAGCACGACCATATGCAAAAAGTTGATGTTGATTCCCTTGCAGCATGGGGATACAACACCATAAGAGTTGCCATGCACTACAAATGGTTTACTCTGCCTATAGAAAATGAACCTGTTGCAGGAGTCCATACCTGGCTAGAACCGGGCTTTGCTCAGATTGATACTCTTTTAGAATGGTGCAAGGCCAATTCGACTTACCTTATTCTTGACATGCACGGAGCACCAGGTGGACAGGGAGCTAATGCAGACATTTCAGATTATGATCCTGACTTGCCCTCTTTGTGGGAGAGCAATGCCAATAAAGCTAAGCTAGTTGCCATATGGTACAAACTGGCTGAACGTTATGCTGAAGAGGAGTGGATCGGAGGATATGATCTTATCAATGAGACCAATTGGACTTTCCCGGAAGGGAACAATTCACAATTGAAAAATATCTACAAACGGATAACTGACTCCATACGCCTTGTTGATCAGAATCATATTCTGTTTATCGAAGGGAACAGTTATGCCAACGATCATTCATTGTTAACGCCGCCCTGGGATGATAACCTCGTGTATAGCTTCCATAAATATTGGGATTACAATACGGAGAATAGCCTGGATTGGATTTTATCGCTGCGAGATGAACATGATGTACCGCTGTGGTGCGGTGAAACAGGAGAAAACTCCAATACATGGTTCACAAATATGGTACGCCTTTCAGAAGCTAATAATGTGGGATGGTCGTTTTGGCCGGTAAAGAAAGTAAATGTCAACAACCCCTTGAGGGTAGTAATAAATCAGGATTATGACGATCTGATCAAATCATGGAAAGGTGAAGGTCCTGATTTGAGTACAGAAGATGCATTCCAGGCAGTGCTGAAGTTTGCAGATAATCACAAATTTGAAAACTGTGTTATTCAATATGATGTGATTGACGCCATTTTTCGTCAACCCTATACCACTGATTTAATATCGAAATACACATACGTAACAGAAGATACAATCTTTGCGGTTAACTATGCCATGGGTCGGGTTGGATATGCCTATTTTGATACTGATACCGCTGATTATCATGGTAGTACAGGAGAATTTACAAATTGGAACAACAATTATGCATATCGGAATGATGGTGTGGATATTGAAACCTCAGGTGATCTGGAAGCATCACAACCATTCAGTGTAGGTTGGGTGAACAATGATGAGTGGCTAGTCTACCTCTTCCACAACGATTCCACTACAAAATTTGACTGCGTCGTCAGATCAGCTTCTGATGGAAATGGCGGAAATATCGTATTCGAAGCAGATGGTAAAGTTATTAGTGATGAATATGATCTTCCCGGAACTGGTGGATGGTACGCATGGGAATCTACTACCTTCGAGGATGTAGTGTTGCCTGAAGGAGAAATTAAACTAAAAATTAGATTCACCAAATCAGGTTCAAATCTTAATTTTCTGAAATTCACCAATCCACGTACTGCAAAAGATGTTGAGTTTACCTCGCTACTCTGCGAGACTTCAACAACTTACGATAATAAGGTCTTTATTCATGTAAACAGGGATATAACAGCTGAAGATATCTCTGTAAGTGATTTTTCACTCTATGCCGGAACAAGAGAGCTACAGATTGAGTCGGCCGGAGTCAGTGAAGCCTCAAACCGAGTTATTATTATACGATCGGCTGATTTTATTCTTAATACTGATGCCATCAAGGTCAGTTATACAGGCAGCTCAATACATAATGGAATAGATGACCTGGTAAATTTTGAGCAGAAAGCTGTAAGAAACAGGTTTGCTGCTCACACAAATATTCCAATGAAAATTCAAGCCGAAGATTTTTACTTTAATAATGGATTTAGACTTGAAGATTGTGAAGACCTTGGCGGGGGAAAAAATACTGCCTATGCTAATTCGGGTGATTACCTCGATTACCTGATCAGGGTAACAGAAAGTAAGGAATACCAGATTGATTTTCGTTTTGCCTCACTCTATTCCAATTCTCAGATATATTTAGAATACGAGGTAGACGATGTGTTCATTCCTTTAAAGACAGTTTCTTTTCCAGGAACCAGTGGATGGCAAAATTGGGAAACGCAATCTGAACTTGTTAATCTGGTAGAAGGCAAATATATTTTTAGGATAAAAGTAAAGCAGGGAGAACACAACTTGAATTGGATTCAGTTTAAACTGCCAAGTGACATTTCTCCGCTTGATACCGAAAGTAAAATCAGTATTTATCCAAATCCAGCCGGGGAATATGTAAATATCGAATTCCCGGGATTGGAAGTGATGAAGAGAACTGTTGAGCTATATCACATGAATGGCTCGCTCATTTGGAAGGGAAAAACATATGATCCCAGTCTTCTACTAGGTGTGGCAAATCTAAAAAACGGCACTTACTTCCTGAAAATAAGAGAAGCAAATGATATCAACTACCATAAGCTGATTGTGAATTAAAGAGTAAGTTACTCCTCCTCAAAATTTTTGAAAATAAAAGAATCAGAAGAAATCTTTTTCTTTCTGAAATCTGCAAAATAGAGTTATAAGACAGCCACCCCTCTCCACAGAGGAATCAAAGATTGTTCAATCCAGCAGGGAGTCTGAATAGTACATTTTTGCCTTATCTTCAGCAAGAGGTATTGGTCCATCACCAGCTTTAATAATTGTGTATTTTAAGCCGCTCTCAGTAACAATAACTGCTTTAACTTATTTATATATTTTTAAATTGACACGCGACTTATATGCAAGATTTCGATAATAAAAAGTTTTTTTCAAAAATGGTATTTAGTTCAACCTGTTACTAAATTTGGTATATTTATCGTTCTGGAAATTTTCATTTTCACTACAAAATGAAGCTAAAGCATATACTACTGTTTCTTATAATTTTTCTTTTTTCTGCCACATTTGCACAGGTAAATCCTGAATCATGTAATTTAAGCAGAATTACAAAGGAAGATGGCCTGGCCGATAATCACGTTGAGTGTATCCTCCAGGATTCAGACGGGTTTATCTGGTTTGGTACTCGAAATGGTTTATGCAGATATGATGGATATGAATTTAAAATTTTCAAGTTGTCAAGAGAAAAAAGTTCTATTTCAGGCAATTGGATACTATCATTGGAAGAAGATGAACAAGGAAATATTTGGATAGGAACACATAACAATGGTTTAAATAAATACCATAAAGAAACTGAAAAGTTTACTGTTTATAATAATAGTTATGGTTTTGGAAATAGAATTAATAATATCACGGTTCTTCAGGACAGCAGCGTGTGGGTTTGCACTGATTATGGCTTAGCAAACTATTTACCAGAACAGGATAGTTTTGAAGTATACCTGCCTGATGAAGAGAAACCAAAGCAGCTAAATTCTACTCACATATTTGACTTGATCCAAACGAAGAATGGATCTTGCTACTTAAGTACCTGGGGACCGGATATTCAATTATTTGATCCGGTATCGGAACAATTTACAAATATACCTTATGAAAGGGCTCCGGAGCTTAATGATGATTACCGAAAGCATATTGTTGAAGATAATAATGGAAAGCTTTGGATTTCAGCGACCAAGCACGGATTGTGCAGATTGGACCCGGAGTCAGGAAATTCTCAACTCTTTACGAATGTTCCTGGAGAATTAAATACTGATCTTTTAAGGGGAGAGATGTTGGTTGATCCGCAAGGGGATATTTGGATAGCAACAGATGGGATGGGTATAAATATTTATCACCAGGAAAGTAAGAGCTTCAGTTACCTTAGCACTAATTCAGAATTTGGAAACAGGCTTCCCTGCGACCAGGTATATAGTTTTTTACTTGATAATGAGAAAAAAATATGGATAGGATTTTTTAATAAAGGAGTTGCCCTGTTTGATCCAATGTTATCGAAGTTTTCAAATTCATTATTCAGTCCGGCTGATTTGGACGTACTTGAAAACAAATCGGTTTTGGAAATCTTTCAGGACTCCAGAAAGCGAATATGGATGGGTACAGATGGGGATGGCCTTTTTATGTTCCAATCTAACAGGCCCTATACTCACTATACAAATGATCCAGGCAATAATAATTCCATATCATCCAATGTGATCACCAGCATCGGAGAAGATCAGAATGGAAATATTCTTGCCGGAACCTACGCTGCTGGTTTAAACAGCATCAATACAAAAACAGACAGGATAGAATTGTTCAATGTATCAAATGATACCAAGGTTGTTCATTCATCAAATATTTGGGATATTTATATAGATAGCGAGGATAGGATCTGGCTAGGATTATTAGGAAATGGCCTGGATCTTTTTGATCCGAAAGAAAAAACGTTTAAAAATTTCGGGCCATTATCAAGCGAACTGAACAGGGTAAATCATCCAAATATCATGACCATTACCGAAGATACCGATGGAGATATCTGGTTTGGCACAGAAGGAGGTGGAGTCTTTATCCTTGATGGTCAGACCTCGAAAATGACCCAGATGAATACGCAGGAGGAGAATAGTTTTCTTCAGTATCTGATGGTTAAATCCTTCTATCAAGACAGTAAAGGTCAGATGTGGATTGGAACTGAAGGAGATGGAGTTTATATTTTTAATAAGAAAAATGGAAGCATCAGGCAGCTCACTATAGAAAATGGACTGCCCGACATGTTTGTATTGGGTATACTTGAAGATGAGCAGCAATACATCTGGTTAAGCACAGGAAATGGCTTAACAAGGTATTCTCCACAAGACCAGGAATTTGTAAAATTCAGCACTGCAGACGGACTGTCAGGTAATGAATTCAATGCAGATGCATTTCTGATGCTAAATGATGGAAGAATGCTGGTGGGATCTACAAATGGAGTTGATGTTTTTCGTCCCGAAAATATTAACTTAAATCAAAATATTCCAAAAGTTGTACTAACAAAAATTGAGATACTCAATAAAGAGATCAACAAAGGAGATACCATTAATAACAGGATTTTACTTGAAAAACAAATAAGCTATACTGAAGAAATAACACTCAAGCAAAGTGATAAAATAATTTCTATTGAATTTGCCGCCTTAAATTTTACGCTTCCCGGGAAATGTAAATATGAATACCGACTCATTGGATTCGAGTCAAATTGGATCCCTACCTCTTCGTCCAGAAGAATGGCTACCTACTCTAATCTTAAAACTGGCTCTTACATATTCGAGGTTAGGGCTTCCAATAACGACGGTAAATGGGGAAATAACATATCTCAACTGAAGATTACCGTGTTGCCTCCTTTCTGGGCTACCTGGTGGTTCGTGCTGATCATCGCAATTTTTATCCTGTTCATTATTTATTTGATCTACAGGAACCGATTAAACGCTTACAAAAACAAGTTTCTTCAACAGCAAATTGCCCACGAAAAACAAATAGTTGAATTGGAAAATGAGCATCTCGAATTCGAACTTAAAAAACTAACATTCTTCCGGCTTAGCAGAAACCGGGTACTTCTTGATCTGAAAATGCGACTTGAAGGCATGTGTGTTAAAGCCAGAGAATCAAATAAAATAGGTCTGGAGAAAGTTATTGATGAGATTGATAAAGAAATATTCTCTGAAAAAGACTGGAAACACATTGAGCCTCAGCTTGATCAGACCTATAATAACTTCATGACAAAACTGAGAGAAAAGCACGGTGACCTATCTGTTTCTGAGATTAGAATTGCAGCATACGTTAGGATGGACCTTACTAATAAGGAGATGTCTGAATACATGCATAAAACTCTAAGGGCCGTAGAAAATGATCGTTACAGGCTCCGAAAAAAGCTTAATTTGGACTCAAATGATTCACTTCAGAGTTATTTAATGAGTTTTGATTAACATACTGTTTACCTGATTTTTAGCCCTACCCCCGACAATCTTTAAGTAATTTTAAGTACCCTTAAAAAAGTGATATGTAGAATTTGAGAGCTATATAATATTGTTATGGTGTCAGCTATCTGATAGATTTGGATATTATTCATTCAAAATTGATTGATTTGATACCACAGATGCATTTTAAACTCAAGGCAGCATACATTTTCAAGGCAATATCCATTCTTCTATTCTCATTGTTCCTTGCACAATGTACATCTCCTGATCTCCCGGAGACGGAGAGCAAACAACTCACTGTAACCTCAGGATTCTCATTGCATAAAGTAAGCCAGTATTTAACTGCAAAGGGTAGCGGTCAAAATTTAGCTTTGATAGGAGACCTGTCCATTGAAGATTATGATCAGCCAGGTGAACACAAGCCGACCCTGATCCTTGATCCAAATAAACAATTTCAAGTGATAGAAGGAATCGGAGGTGCATTAACTGATGCCAGTGCTGAGACTTTCTATAAATTACCTGAAGAGAAACAAGAGGAGTTACTTACGGCCTATTTTGATATTGAAGATGGCATTGGCTACTCCTTGTGCAGAACACACATTAATTCTTGCGACTTTTCCAGTGTAAGCTATGCCTATTCTGAAGTTGTCGGTGACAAGAATCTTGATCATTTTTCTATTGAGCATGATTTGAAATTCAGAATTCCATTCATTAAAGCTGCTATGAAAAGCAGTACTGAGGGCTTTAAACTATTCGCTTCACCATGGAGCCCACCGGCCTGGATGAAAACAAATAACAACATGTTGCAAGGTGGAAAACTGAAACCTGAATATTTCCAAAGTTGGGCAGATTACTATGTGAAGTTTTTTAATGCTTACGCAAAAGAAGATATTCCATTCTGGGGATTAACCATACAGAATGAACCCATGGCTGTTCAGACCTGGGAGTCTTGTATATATACTGCCGAAGAGGAGCGTGACTTTATTAAAAATTATTTAGGACCTGTGCTTGAGAAAAATGAGATGTTGGACCTGAATGTAATTGTATATGATCACAACAGGGGTGTTTTATACCAACGTGCCGGCACAATCTATGATGATCCCGAAGCTTCAAAATATGTATGGGGTGCTGGTTTTCACTGGTATTCAGGTGACCATTTTGAAAATATTAAACTGGTCAATGAGGCATATCCAGACAAGAAATTACTCTTTACTGAAGGTTGTGTATTCCCCTTTGATTATGAAAAATTAAACGAGTGGCAATGGGGAGAGCGCTATGGAGAATCCATCATCCATGACTTGAATAATTCGTCTGTTGGATGGGTTGACTGGAATATCCTGCTTGACGAAACTGGAGGTCCAAACCATGTTGCCAATTTCTGCTATGCTCCTATCATTGGAAATACTGAAACTGGTGAGCTGGTATATATGAATTCATATTATTACCTGGGACACTTTTCCAAATTTATCCGTCCGGGTGCAAGAAGGATTGTTTGTTCATCAAATCATGATGACCTGCTGGCAACAGCCTTTATCAATCCAGATAAGAGTATTTCGGTTGTAGCAATGAATATGACAGATAAGAACATTGATTTTAAACTTTGGCTGGATGGCAAAGGTGTACCAGCAAATCTTCCTGCACATGCCATCACTACGCTCATCCTAAACTAACTATGCTTAAATTACTCCATCAAGGAGAATAAAGATCGTATTTTGATGTAATGCAAGCTGAATTACTAAAACACTACAAAAATGATTAAAATTATGAACGGGTCAATTTTATTTTTGGAGTCGCGAATTTCCAAAAAGAAGATCCTGATCTCTCTTCTGACGCTTTTCTTTCCTCTATTTGTACTTGCGCAAAACACCCCGATCACCGGTATTGTGAAAGATGAAACTGGTTTAGCTCTGGTCGGCGTAACAATCGTGGAGAAAGGAACAACAAATGGTACTATTTCCAATATAGACGGCCAATTCACACTATCCATAAATGAAGGAAGTACCCTGTCCATATCTATGATAGGATATCAACACCAGGAAGTTACAGCTGATGGCAGCGGTACTCTGGAAATTATTCTAATAGAAGACCTCGTTTCTCTCGATGAAGTAGTGGTAATTGGATATGGTTCAGTGAAGAGAAAGGATATCACCACATCGGTCTCTACAGTTTCAGTGGATGACCTGGGAGAGCGCCCCATGATCTCTGCAGCCACTGCCATCCAGGGAAAAGCTGCAGGAGTGAACGTCATACAACCTACAGGTGAACCGGGGGCTGGCATGGTGGTCCGTATCCGTGGGAATACCTCTATCAGTGCAAGTAATGATCCTCTTTATGTAGTCGATGGTGTGCCGATGTCGGAGATCAACTTTCTTGCACCAAACGACATTGAGAGTATCCAAATCCTTAAGGACGCTTCATCAGCTGCGATCTACGGATCAAGAGCTTCCAACGGCGTCATCCTTATTACAACCAAGTCAGGGAGTAAAGGTGAGGCAAAGATCACCTTCAACTCCAGCTTCGGAATGAACCAGGTTGTGAGGCAAATGGAGAGCCTAAATGCATCAGACTACAAAGATTTGATGGATGAGTTGGGTGCTGCTACCATCCCTGAAGGCCTGACCAATGTTACAGATTGGTTTGATGAAACCTACAGGAATGGAAATGTACAGAATTACCAGTTGTCAGTCTCCAATTCTACTGACAAGATGAAGTATTATATATCAGGAGGGATGATCAACGAGGTGGGAATTATAGATGTGGCTTATTATAAAAGGTATAACCTCAGGGCCAACGTGGAGGATCAGGTCCGACCCTGGCTCAAGATAAGCAGCAATGTCGCCTACTCGGATTATGCCAACAATGGCATCATCTCAGGGACGGGATCAAACAGAGCAGGTGTAATCCTGTCGGTGATCAATACACCGACGTATGCCCCGATCTGGGACGAGGACAACCCAGGTCAGTATTACAACAATTTCTACGGAGCCCAGGTGACCACTCCCGCAGAGAATATGTCAAGAACAGAAAACAATAGAGATTCCAACAACAGACTTGTGGGAAGCATTAGCAGTGAAATCAACTTCTCACCTGCCCTGATGTTCAAACCCATGATTTCTGTAGACAGGGTATATAATAACAACACGAGTTTCCTGGATCCCATAAAAACTGCATGGGGAAGAACCAACTACGGCAACGCTTCCGATTCAAGATCTCTTAGCACAATCATTGTTTATGATAACATTCTAAGCTATAACAAGAATTTTGACAAACATTCGATCAGCGCAATGGCTGGGAGTTCCTGGACAACCTCAAGCTGGTCAAATGAATATATGACCACTTCCCATTTCCTGGATGGCTCAATTAAAACCCTGAATGCAGGGAATAAGGTGGAGCAATGGAGTGGAACCGTGGCTTCCGACTGGGCCATCATGTCCTATCTAACAAGGGCTGCCTATAACTATGACAGCAGGTATTACTTCACAGCTAATTTCCGGGCCGACGGATCTTCCAAGCTTTCTCCCGGAAACAAATGGGGATTCTTTCCCTCCTTCTCCGGCGCCTGGCGGATATCATCGGAAAGCTTTATGGAAGATGCGTCATGGATCTATGATATGAAAATTCGAGGTGGCTGGGGACAAACAGGTAACCAATCGGGAATCGGCGATTATTCATATCTGCAGTTGTATAGTATCTCCCGACAAAATTGGTGGGAGATCGGGAAAAGCGATGCCTTGCCAACACTCTTTCCTGCCAACATGAAAAATGAAGACCTGACCTGGGAAACCACAACGCAAACCAATCTCGGTATTGACCTCTCCATGTTGAAGGGAAGGGTAACAGTAATGATGGATGCCTATTATAAGTATACCACTAACCTGTTGATGAGCGTACCTCTGCCTTCCACTGCATCTGTAAGTTCTATAACACGCAACGAGGGTGAAATGTCAAACAAGGGTGTTGAATTAACGGTCAGTTCAAAGAATTTCGTGGATAAGTTAACCTGGGAAACCGACTTCAACATTTCCTTCAATCGAAACAGGGTAGAGATGTTTGCCCTACAAAATATCTATTATTACGGCCAGACATCAGAGGCAACAAGTGAGACAGTGATCAGGATGACGCCCGGTGAGCCTTTGAGTGGGTTTTGGGGATATATTAGTGAAGGGGTTGATACCGAAACTGGCAACCTGATCTTCAAGGATATCAATGAGGATGGTAAGGTTAACCTATCGGACAAGACCTATATTGGTAATCCCAACCCGGATTTCACCTATGGGATGACCAACTATTTTTCCTATAATGGCTTCAACCTGAATGTTTTTCTCCAGGGATCTCAAGGCAATGATATATATAACGCGTCCCGGATGGAAACAGAGGGAATGTATGATGCCAAGAATCAGTCAACGGCTGTGCTCGACAGGTGGAGAAGACCTGGACAGGAGACCTACATGCCCAGAGCCACTTCAGAAAAAGACAACCTGGTTGCTTCCTCACGTTTTGTGGAGGATGGAAGCTACCTTCGTCTGAAATCCCTTACTCTCTCCTATAACGTAGCAGGTAATAAACTCAGGAAATTGGGGATATCAAAACTCCAACCCTATTTCACTGCTACCAATCTTCTTACCCTGACCGCTTACTCCGGTTTCGATCCGGAAGTGAACCAATACAGCGGTAGCGCCGTAGTACAGGGCATTGACTGGGGAACTTATCCTCATTCAAAGAGTTTTATTCTTGGACTTAATGTTGAATTTTAGAAAGAGAAACACCATGAGAAAATTATTAATATACAGTCTTATTTCCGGATTTGCTCTCTATTTCTTCTCCTGTTCACTGGATGAGGATCCGATTTCCGATTACAGTGAACTGAGTATTGGAGAAACCGACAGTACCGGTACTAACATAAAGTACAGTACGAGGGAGGAGATGCTTACCCAGTATGAAGGAATGTATAATATCCTTAAGAATAATGAGGGATTGGAGAATTGGAACTTAGATTACCTGGTCATCACAGATACACATGCAGACAATGCATACAGGGGAGCCACCGATGCGGAGCTGACCCAATTGGAACAGCAGAAGCAGAATGGAATCAATAAGAACATTGAGAGAGACTGGAATGGATATTACAACATCATCAGTGCTGCCAACCGTGTGATAGTTAATGTTGATTCAGTACCTGACCTTTCACTCACCTCTGCAGAGAGAAGTCAATGGAAAGCAGAAGCGTTAATCCTGCGATCAATGGTCCTTTTCGACATGGTCAGACTCTGGGGCGGAGTTGCACTTGTTCTTGATGAACCACCAGCAATTACTGCGGAAAACATTCAGGATGTATACCATATCTATTACCCAGCCAGGAATACTGTGGAAGAGGTGTACACACAGATTATTGCTGACCTGAATTCAGCTCTGGAGCCAGATGGAGCACCTGAGATCAACGCCTCAAATAAGTTCGTCTTTTCAAAAACTGTAGCATATGCACTACTGGCAAAGATATACGCCGAGCAAACTGTCAGGGATTATAATCAAACAGTCCTCTACTGTCAGCTTGTGGAACAGGATGTATCTCTAGTAGATCAATATGGTGATCTTTTCGCGGTAAATGATGACAAAACGGATGTAAAATTGCGTCACTCTTCTGAATCCATTTTTGAGATTCCATTCTCAGGTGGAGGTAACTGGAATACCTGGTTATACGGGATTGATGAGACAGACCCGAACAGCGTCTACGACTGGGCGAAGTGGATGACTCCATCGCGAGACCTGATCGCTGCTTTTGATGAGGAGAATGATGTTGTTCGCAAACGAACCACCATTAAATATGCAAGCGTAAGTTGGAGCAATCATTATCCTTCAGATAATTATCCGCACATGCATAAATTTCCGTCAAGCTTCAGCAGCATTATCAAACTAAGACTGGCTGACATCATTCTTCTGAAAGCAGAAGCCTATGTGAATCTCGGGAATCTTAGTGAGGCTGCCACAGCAGTGAATATCATAAGGGAAAGAGCCAAACTGCCTCCCCTTAGCTCTAATATTACTTCTTCTGTTGAGGATATGACTGATGCAGTATTGAAAGAGCGTCGCCTCGAACTTGCCTTTGAAGGACAACGATGGTTTGACCTGGTTCGAACAGGAAAAATATTTGAAGTAATGAACACTTTGAATTCAAGAGATGAGGGAAGGTTGCCTATGGATCCAGTCACAGAATTCAATGTGCTGCTACCTCTTCCTCAATCGCAAATTGATATCAACCCAAACCTGGTTCAAAATCAGGGATATTAAACATTACCCATAACATGAGCATTTCTTTCAAATAAAAAAGAGCAGACATGAAAAAAGCTATATTATATACGATGGTGGCACTGATCACAATCTCCATGATCGCTTGCAAGGAGAACAAGATCCTGGTCACATATCCTGAATCGTATCCTCAAATCGAGCAAGCCACCGTGAACGAGACATCAATAGTTTACGGGGATTCCATTACACTTTCGGTCGCCATCTCTAATGAGTTGACCCCTTTATCTACCCTTGATGTACAGGTGGTGATAGACAAATCGGTGATCCTGGATGAAACTTACAGAACAAAGGGTAGTGACTTTGCTCTGGATACAGTATATCCCATCCCCTTTAGTGCCGGGAGCGATAATATGCAGCCAGTGAAGGTATACCTGACTTCCATCAATGTGGATGGATATGAAACAGACACCATCATTAACAATACGATTGTAAATCGGCCTGTGATCGAAGATCTATGGGTGGTCCCAACAGTAGGAACATCCTACCAACTTACGCTCACAGATGCGGAAAACATGATCTACTCTGTGGATGAATTGGATTACGGAAGTGACATTACTTTTCGACTTGCTACGAAATTGGATAAATTCAAAAAGGTTGACTGGACCGGACTTGTATTCGGCCAGGTCGGTGATATGATCGAGCCCATCGACCCGACAGGAGATCCAATTATACATTCTGATCCATCTTTAGTTGGGATCACCGGCTTAACATTTGATGCTTATAATTTCATAATAGACTATACAGGGAAATTGCTTGAACCCGTCAACACGCTCGACATAAATAATGACCTGACACTCGTTATAATGGCAGGAAAAAATCTCATGGGAGGCAATGTCTACTTCGGTGAAGGAATGGAAGTTACTTTCACGGGCATTACAGATCTGGCAAATAGCCTGTCCCCGGACTACTTTGAAGTAACAGGTGCAAACACTGCGAGCTTCGTTGGTCCCACAGCCATTTATATGGTTTATTACTATATAGATGGAAATTATATGTACGTTGAACCTCAGCCTGAAGTCATTTATCCAGAGGCACTTTGGATTTGTGGAACCGGTTTTGGACGTCCCTCTACTCCTTACGAGGTGACCTCAAGCTGGAACTGGAACTCACCCTTCGACTACGCACCGTGTCGCCTGATTTCTCCAGGAGTCTACCAAGTTACGATCTACGGCGATAATACAGATGGCGGTGCAGGCTTTGGAACCTTTGATTTTAAATTTTTCTTCAAAAGAGGTTGGTGGGATGCTGAACATGAAATTGATGCATCAACTTATACCCTTACTTCACCATTTATCGGAAGAGCCGATACAGGAAATACCGGGAATGTGAATGGTGGAGATACCACTTTCGATGGGGTTTTCAAGATTACTTTGAATCAAAATGACTTGACCATCACGCTTGAGAAAATTAATTAATATGCCAGAACTGTTATAATGAACAGAGCAAAAAAATAAAATGAGATATCAAATCATGTACATACCAATCTTCATTGGCCTTTTCCTGGTTGTAGGATTCGCTCCTTCGTGCAATCCTGCGGGTTTGGATGATCCTGATCCCATCATTGAGGAGACAGGGGACGTAGACCTTTATGTCTCCTATGCGAACAAATCATTGCTTTTTGAGCACATTCCAATCTTTTTTAACGAGAAACTAAATAAGGATTTCACCTCTACCATATGGGTGGATCCCACGACAAAGTATCAGGAGATCGATGGCTTCGGGGTGGCCATCACAGGTTCTTCCTGCTATAACCTTCTGCATATGACAGATGAGAACAGAGAAGATTTGTTGAAGGAAACCTTCGATCCTGTTGAGGGAGTAGGCTACAGCTATATCCGAATATCCATCGGCTGCTCAGATTTCTCTTTGGATGAATATACGTGTTGTGATACTCCCGGGATTGAGAATTTTGCAATCCATGATCTGGACAAGCGTGATCTTATACCGATCCTTAAGGAGATCCTGGCGATAAACCCAAATCTCAAAATCATGGCCTCCCCATGGACCTGTCCGAGGTGGATGAAGGTGAATAACCTCAACCAACTAGAACCTTATGAATCATGGACAAGTGGTCAGCTCAACCCTTTATACTATCAGGATTATGCCACCTATTTCGTAAAATTCATCGAGGGAATGGAGCAAGAGGGCATCCCCATCGAATCAATTACGATACAAAATGAACCACTCAACAGGGGGAACTCTGCATCTTTGTACATGACCTGGCAGGAGCAAGCAGCATTTATTAAAAACGCAATGGGACCTGCCTTTCAAGATGCCGGACTTGATACAAAAATCGTGGTCTTCGATCACAATTTTAATTACGACAATGTATCAGACCAGCAGGATTACCCGCTAAAGATCTATGCTGATGCTGAGGCAGCTTCTTATGTTGATGGAGCAGCATACCACGCTTATGGAGGAAATGTGAGTGAGATGCTCGCTGTTCACAATACTGCGCCCGATAAAAACCTGTATTTCACTGAAATGTCAATAGGTAGCTGGAGTTATTCATTTGAAAGTGACCTGATGTGGAGCATGAAGAATTTGGGGATAGGTGTACTGAACAACTACGGAAAAGCAGTGATCGTATGGAACTACATGCTCGATGAAAATGGCGCTCCGAACCGTCCGGGAGGTTGTACCACGTGTTATGGCGCCATCGAGATCGACTCCAAAGATTTTAAGACCCTTGACAGGAAGTCACACTATTACCTGATCGCACATCTTTCGAAAGTAATCTCTCCAGGATCCACCCGAATTGGGACAAATGGATATACTACAGATAATCTGTATTATACTGCCGTAGCAAATCCTGATGGAACTATTGGAGTTGTTCTTCTCAATGATTCAGAACATTCCATCAAAATAACACTGGATGATGAGAATCATTCATTTCCTCTAACGATCGCACCTAAAAGTATTGCCTCCTGTAAATGGAAAAAATAAAATACTTATAAAAGAAAAACTTTTTGTTCATTAACCATAACTAATAATCACTATTATGAAAATTAAACTTTTACCAATTATTTTGCTCATGTTTTTTTCTACCATGAGCCATGCTGGGGTAGTCACCATTAAGGTTACCACAGATGAGAACGCTGCCACCTGCTATATTGTAGGTACATTCAATAACTGGGACCCAACAGCTAACGAGATGACCAAGTTATCCGACAGTCCAAGGGTATTCTCTATTGATCTGGAAATCGCAGATGATGATTTAGCCACAACTGAGTACAAGTTCCTTTCTGGTCCGGACTGGAAATACGAACAGATCGAAGTAGACAACTGGTTTTATACAGAGATGCCTGAAACAGGCAATGTAGTAGCTTCCTTTAAAGCATATTATGATCCAGCTTTCGCCAAGGATGTAACAATTGATGTTCTGGTGCCAACCGAGGTTTTTGTTTGTTACATTACAGGAAGTTTCAATGGATGGGATTCTATGTCTGATGAAATGACCCTGGTGAATACTACGGCAAATGGGAAAGAGTTCACATATACCTTCTACTGTCTCGACACAACTGTGCTGGAATATAAATTTCTCGCCGGGCCAGGCTGGCCCTATGAACAAACCAATGCTGCTAACTATGTGTATATGACTGATGGTGGGGTTGTGGTTTGTGACCAGTTCAAAAGCTTTTACAACCCGGCTGAGGTTGGAGACATAACGATCAATGTAACAGTACCAGCTGAAACAGCGGAAGTTTGGGTCGTAGGTAGCTATAATAGTTGGGATATAACCACTGCCATCCAGGCAACAAAGAATGCTGATGATACTTACACAGGAATCATAGAAAATGTGGCAGAAATTGAATACAAGATATGGTGTCATAACGAATGGGATTACGAAGAGGCAATAGATGCAGAGGGAACAGCTCGTGCAAATAACCGAACTGCTTCCTTTATTGATGGTCCTGAATATAACATTGTGGTTGAATTCTGGATATTACTCTGGGAAGGTGAAGTTTCCATAGATCAGTATAAAAAAGCTGATTACAAAGCTTACTCGCGCAGCAATGAGATTATTGTTGAAGATGTCGTCTCCGGAGTAACTGTTTTTGACCTGAACGGTCGTATGATTCAATCTAGCAAAGTATCAGGAACTTTTGTTTCAAAACCACTTCCAACAGGTGTATACATTCTTAAAATTGACAAACAAACTCAGAAACTGTTTGTTAAATAAAGATATTCACTGTGTTTGAATAGACTAAAAAGAAGGGCTGTCTCAAGCGGGGCAGCCTTTTTTTTCATCCTTCTTCATGCCAATCTTTGAAAATAGAAGAATCAGAAGTAATCTTCATCTTTCTGAATCCAGCAAAATAGAGGTACAGAACAAAAGGGATAAAGGCAATAAGAAGTATTGGCAGATTTGACATCAGCATAAAGTCGTAGATGCCATGAAGGATGAAGGGGACCAGGAAAGCCAGCCACAAATATTTTTTTCTGAGCTCAACATACATACGGGCAATACCAAAATAGTAGCCCATCATCACACCAAATAAAGCATGAGCAGGAACGGCTGTGATGGCCCTGAGAATTCCTGTTTTTATTCCTCCCTCGAAAACATAAAGGACGTTCTCCACTCCGGCAAAGCCAAGGGATATAAATACTGCATAAACGATCCCATCAAATTTTTCATTGAATTCAGGGCTCTTCCAGATGAGCAGGAACAAGGCAAGATATTTAAATGCCTCTTCAGTTAAAGCAGCCACTAAAAAGGCATTGTAAGCAGAATCAAATATTGGGCTCATGCCCGGTTGCAATGCCATGATTAATCGTTCAATAAAAATAACAGGCACTACAATGATCATACCAGCCACAACAGCCAGCAGCAGTAACTTAAAGGGCTCTTTCTCATACTTGTCACGGAAATACACATAAAAGAGAATGATAAAAACCGGGGCGAGTGCAATGAGTAGTATTACCATAATCTACCAATAAATGGGTGACGGATAAAATCCTGGTCCTGTATTGAAAGGAGATCTGTTGAATTGATTTGATGATCGCGAGTGAAATGAAGCACCAATTGTGAAATTGCCAATGCTATATGCAGCACCGAAAGATATATCATTGAAGACCAAATCTGAATTTAATCCGGGCATTCCAGATATCAGCATACTCTTCATTCCTGATCCAAAAACTACAAGATCATCTGTTAAACGATACGAGGCCGCAACAAATGCTGACAAACTAAAGTATGAACTTGAGTAAGCAAATGGAACTTCTGTGCCAGTGGATCCTGTTATTGGTATTATTTGCGATGCAATGGCTCCACCATGAAAAGCAAGACGATTTGTAAGCGAGTACTGAAGTTGCGAAGCAAAGTACATATTCATAAAAGACCCGGTGGGTTTCGAGAAACCATAGGATGAACCAAAGGAGGATGAATAAGTCCATGGACTCACAGTATCCTCCAGGCCATTCTCAGTTGCTCCTATATCATCAGAATCTATCTTATCCCAGATTTGCTGAACAGAATTTTGAGCCAGCAAATTAAAAAGGAGCATTTGCAGCAGTAAGAACAATATAAGTTTTTCTTTCATTGAATCAAAGATACATCATTTCACAAATTGATCACAAAGTATGTATTGACATTTACCCAGGTTATCTATCAAGACTCGAATTTATAAATGCAAGTATGCTTGTATGTCTCCCCTGGCCTTAAAACAGCATTTGGGAAATGTTCTTTATTGGGTGAATCAGGAAATATCTGAGTTTCCATAGCCAATCCGGCCCATTTAATAATAGGAGTTTTATTCTTCCCTACCTCTGTACCATCAAAATGGCTCCCAGTATATATCTGAATACCAGGCTGATTGGTAAACACTTTTAATTTGCGACCCGAATCGGGATCATAAAGTATAGCAGCCAAACGTAATGATCCGTCATATTCATCAATCACAAAATTATGATCAATACCGCCAACAAGTTTTACTTGCTCATCGTCGCTGTTACATACAATCCCAATTGCTTTTGGACTTGAAAAATCCATTGCTGATCCTGCAACAGGTATTAGCTCACCTGTAACCGTTTCCAGATCACCCGAAATTGGTGTAAACTTTGAAGCAGAGATTTGCAGCTCATGATTTTCAATCGTTCCAGTTCCTGCTCCCTTCAGATTAAAGTATGCATGGGATGTAAGATTAATAATTGTTGTTTTCGAAGTTTCAGCTGTATATTCAATTGAGAATTCATTCTCTTCAGTAAGTCTGTAGATAACCTCAACTCTTAACTCCCCTGGATATTTTTGATCTCCATCCGGACTCTCTAATGATAATTTATAGGCATTAGAATCAACCGGCTCCACCTCCCAAACCCGGCTATTAAAGCCATCATTTCCACCATGCAAGTGGTTTGGACCATTGTTTATATCCAATTGGTAATTCTGTCCATCCACAGAAAAATTTCCGTTCACTATCCGGTTTGCATACCGTCCACACAAAGCACCAAAATAGCCATCCCCAGCCAATGCCTGATCAACAGTATCATATCCAATTACAACATCAGCGATATCTCCTTTTGAATTGGGTACTTTTAATGAAATTATCTGACCACCATTTGCAATGAATGTTACTTCCACACCCTTGCTGTTTTTTAATGTATAAACATCTGAAGCCTTAGACATATTGTTATAAATAAAAAAGCACCCCTCTCTTCAGAGAGGTACTTAGGTTAATAAATTATTACGCTGTTATTGCTTTTCTTCTGACTTTTGAACCTTTCAGTGCAAAGAAGATTATATAGGCATAGAAAAGGAAGAAGAATAGATATGCCATACCATTGTCCATTACTCCGGTTTCAACATCGGCGGTGCCTTCCACAAATTTACCCATAATCCACATCCACATGCCTGTAAATACAACACCTGTACAAATGATACCTGAACCAAGTTTTGCTGTACTGGCAGGAATATCCTTCATGGAAAGATCAAACAATACCGACCACATTATGGAAAGGAAGAGACCTTGTAAAATAAGCGGCCAAACTGAGAAGGTAGAACCTTTTGTAATAAAGAATGTTGCAAGTAAAGCCACACAAATCAGTGAATTAACCAGGAGGACTTTCGAAGCCTCAAACTTTTTAAGGATTCCTGCTCCCAGGAGACGGCCAATAAAGAACCCGGCCGGATAGAACCCTAATATAGTAGTCGCATAAGTAACATCTAATCCGGCAACATTAAATTCCACATATTTAAGGAAATAGTTTCCAACACCTACTTCCAGCCCCATATACATACCAATAGCAACGAAACCTAAAATGAGATGAGGATAACTCCACGCAGTTCTTCCTTTGCTCTCACTTGTTTCTTCCGCTTCATCTTCAATGGCTGGTAGATGCACGAATACCAGGAATACGGCTGTAAGTATAGAGATTCCGGCCAGAATAATAAACATTAGCTTGGCCATATCCTCGTGAACAATAATTTCTCCATTGCTTGATTCAATGATAAAACGACCTACAATAGGTGCAAGAACTGCTGCACTGGAGTTTACAGCCATGGCGAGCGTCAGTCTTGAAGCAGAAGTTTCTGGTGTTCCAAGTGCAATCACATAAGGATTGGCTGCTACCTGAAGTACAACTACTCCTACGGCAGTAACGAACAGGCCAATAAGAACCATATTATATCCAATACCAAGTGCAGGAATAAAAAGTGCACAACCGATACCTGTGATAATCGAGCCAATAATAACACTCCTTTTGTAACCAATCCTTTTTACAAATCCTCCAACAGGAATAGAAATAATGTAAGCACTAAAAAATGCAGCACTCACTAACTGGGACTGGCTGGGAGAAATGTCAAACTGCATCTCCATAAATGGAACCAGTATGTTATTGATCCATGTTACAAATCCAAGAAGAAAAAGTAAGAAGGACATTATCGCAAAAGGGACGACGAAATTAACTTTAGATTTTGGCATAATAATTTATCATTGAGTTATTACTAATATATTATTTACTAATAAAAACGACCAGGGAGGCAGTGGGTTTACAGTTCAACTTTTACTGAGCCCTGGGAACGAATAAACAACTTGTAGCACTTTCCTTCACCAAAAACATGCTCCAGCGTTGAAACATATGTATCAACCAGGTTTCCAGGCACAAAAGCCTGGATAGTTCCTGCAAAACCACCTCCGTGAACACGCCATGCACCTTTGCCATGTAAAACCATATCACTCAATGCCAGGGCTAGAGAAACTCCTTGTTCCTCTACATTTGTAACAGGATAAATATTTTGGTTATACATGTATGAACTATATCCTGATTCTATTACCATCTTCAGGAATCCTTCAAAATCATTATTCTCCAGTGCTGCAACTTGCTCAACAACACGTGCATTATCACGCTGGAAGTGGAAAGAACGCAATATCGCCCTATCGCCCACTTTCTCACGGATTGATGGCGCTATTTTTACTATATCTTCCATACTAACCTGACGAAGAACTTCTTTGCCAAGCTCCTTTGCAACTGATTTCATCTCAATTGGCAGAGATGCGTATTCGTCATTTAAGTCAGCATGATTCCCACCCGTATCTGTTATTACCAATGTATAACCTGATTTTTGAAAATCAAAATCCACTGCCTTAACAATAGGTTTTGACGGATCTTCAAAGTCGATGGTAATAAATCCTCCGACAGAACATGCTGTCTGATCCATTAGTCCGCAGGGTTTTCCAAAGTAATTGTTCTCAGACCATTGTCCAATGATTGCATTTTCAACCGGATCTAATCTACCATCATTAAAGAGATGGCTTATAATAGCACCGATTAAAACTTCAAATGAGGCTGATGAACTAAGTCCTGACCCTTTTGGGACACGTCCCTCTATACAAGCATCAAATCCACCAATCTCGTACCCTAACTCCTTCAAGCGAGCGCAGATTCCTTTAACAATTGATCCCGATGTATAGAATTGGGCTTCATCAATTTCCAGGTCAGACAAGTCTACCTGAAACTCAGGATATCCTTCCGATTTTATTCTTATAATACTTGAATCATTCTTTGCTGCAACAGCAATATTATCAAGGTCTACAGCACCTGCCAGGACACGTCCAAACTGGTGATCCGTATGATTTCCGCCAATTTCTGTTCTTCCGGGAGAAGAGAATAACTCAACATCATCAGTTTTATAAACTTCTGCAAATTCATTCATCAGAGTCTTGTACCTGTCTGCCTGCTCATTCAAAACTGCAGAATTTGAACCGTACAACTTCTGAAACATTGGATTATTACCATTGTTGATTTTCTTAATCAGACTAGCGATTTTTGCCATAATTTTTTTTAGACTTAAAAATTAAAAATACTTCAAAATAGAATTATCAAAAGTAAAAACTTCAAGCTAAAACCAAGCATTTCGTTTCTAAAATAGCAAAAAATAATTGAATGTTCTTTCATATACCTAAGAATGACAATAAATCACCGTTTTAGTCCTCTTCCGGCCATAATCACAACTATTGCCCCTATTATTACCATGAGGGCGCCAAAGAGACCTATCAAAGAAAAAGACTCGTGATCAATCCACGATACATTCATTCTTCCAAGGATAGCCATAGATATAAAAGTGATGATTGGGTTCAGAGTAATGATCACACTAACTTTGTTTGCTTCAGTATATTTAATGGCAAGCGCTAATGATCCATATGCGAAGACGGTATTGAATCCCAGGTAGAGCAGAAGTCCCATCTCCAGTCCCGAATAACCCGCCATTCCTTTAATATGTGCAAAAGGAAAGAGAATAAGGGTACAAAAGCTATAGATAAACAGATTCAGCTGGTTGGGAGTATAGGTTTTTACCAGTTTCTTTTGAAATGAAGCAAAAACTGCCCATGACAATCCACCGCCAAAGATCAGCAGCATTCCTTTTGTAAATTGGTGATCCACTCCTCGCATGGCAGCGATCTGCTCGGAATAGAACAGAACGATCCCTGAAATAACAACGATGAATCCGGCGATATGCTTCCAATTTACATGCTCTTTAAAAATAACGATTCCCGAAATAGCAAAAGTTATAGGAGCAATCATAATAAAAACCTGAGAAGAAGAGGGACTCACATATTTGATACCAGTTATGAAACCCAGGTAATTTAAACCCAGGAATACAGCAGCAACTATAAGTGCCAGGGGTATTTTCCTATAGATGGAAAAATCGCTTCTTCGGAAAATTAATGTCAGGAGGGCCAACAACACAAAGGCAGTGGCAAAGCGAAACCATACCACAGTTACAGGATCAATGTCGGTAACAACAATCTTCAGTACAATGGCCATAAAACCCCACAATGAGGCAGTGATGGCTGCATATAGTATACCCTTTGAGTTATCGTTCATAATTAAACGACAAAGATGGGGAAAATGCCGGGAATTTCGTCAATATGATTTGTGCCAGGGAATATATTTAGCGAAACACGGGAACTCCCTTCTACTCAATCTCGACTGCTGTCTGCTGACTGCTGAGTACAGACTGATCTTCCTCGCTCACAATTACCATTTCATCCAATAAATATCCTGCTCCGGCAAACTTATCTATGATGAAGAGGATGTAACAAATATCAACAGAGATATTTCGGCACTGATCAGGATCATACATCTCATCGCTCATAGTTCCTTCCCAATTGCGATCGAAATTTATTCCAATGAGACGTCCGTCTGCATCGAGAACAGGACTGCCTGAATTGCCACCTGAGGTATGATTTGAAGCAGAAAAACATA
Organism: uncultured Bacteroidaceae bacterium; assembly: GCA_964538375.1. Lineage (GTDB taxonomy): Bacteria > Bacteroidota > Bacteroidia > Bacteroidales > JAUUZQ01. The sequence continues at coordinate 26,339 of CAZIFQ010000026.1, forward strand.
CTGGCATTGTCTCATCCATACCATAGATTCCATAATCTTTCTCATTATAAAGCTGCTCAAGCTTTTCCGGGATTACATAGTCGTGTTTTCCCATATTCTTCTTTTCAATGATACCTCCCAGTGTTGTAAAATACTTCCAATGGACTGCATCAAGGGGTTCATATCCCTCAACTTTACCATAGGTGATCCTCATGGTAAAATTTGCATCAGGATAGAAAATTTCATCAGGATTCATTTCCATGATTCCACTTACATAGTCCTTATACAGGTGGCCCAGACTTGAATGAAGCAAAGCATCCTGAGATGAAACTTGCGCAGAGTAGATATCAGTAATTTGATTGATATACTGAACCAATGGTTCTTTGTTAATTTTTTTCAGTGCTTTCTCTGGATTCTCCTCATACAATTTAAGTATAGAAGCAAATTCCTCCGCTGATTTAAATATCGTTTTATTGTATACAACTGAAGCAAATAGCTCAAAGTCGCCCTTATATTTCTTCTGTACAAGCTGAAAAAACTCGGGATGATATTGTTCATCCATATACAAGTTTGTTGATTCCATCATAGAACTAAAAATTTCCTGGTCAATAGGATGGTGATAGTTCTTATAAAAATTATCTGCATAGCTTTTAATCCTGTCCACCTCTTCTGCCGATGTCATCATTCTTTGTATGCCGGATGAAAATCTAAACAATTCCACTGCATAGACTGCCTCCCTCATCAGGTCCACCATCAGCCCGGTAGATTCAAGTTGGGTGTAAACATCCTCAAATGCGGGGAATAACTTGCTGTAAGTTTCTGCATCTTCCCCCGTTGCTGAAACTGAAACCCATTCGCTGAACTCTGTTTCGAACTTATGCTTTTCGTCAATAGCATTTAGTCGATTCAATCCCCTGATCACACCCTGCCACTTTTTCCAGGCATTGCTCACACCACGGTATTTTGAAGCGTACTGGATCCTGACTAAATCAGACTCTTTCATATATTTATCCATGATCTCCAAGCGCTTGGTTCTTAATTCAATCTTCAGGGGCAGACTTTGTTCTGTAAGGATCTTTAGTGCATCGGAATAGAGAAATTGCTGTGTAGAACCGGGGTACCCCATCACCATTGTAAAATCACCTTCCTGCACTCCTTTTACAGAGATTTCAAATGATTTGCGAGGTTTATACGGTTGATTATCCGGACTATATTCCGCTGGCTCGTTGTCTGCATTGGCATACACTCTGAACATGGAGAAATCGCCGGTATGACGTGGCCATATCCAATTGTCATTGTCCTCTCCAAAATTTCCGATTGAGCTTGGGGGAGCTCCAACCAGCCGCACATCGTCGTATCGTTCATATACAAAAATATAGTACTGATTTCCGTAATAGAGCGGTTGAACAAGCACTTCATATTTGCCACCCTCAGAAGCTTCATTCCTCAAATCGCTAACATTTGAAGACATACGTTCTTCCCTCTCTTCGTTCGTCATTCCCTCTTCAATACCTGAAAATATTTCTTCAGTTACATCATCCATGTACCTTAAAAACCTCACTGACAATGAAGGATTCGGCAATTCTTCATCCCTGTTCATGGCCCAAAAACCATCCGTCAGGTAATCATTTTCAACTGAACTATGTGCCTGGATAGCACCATAACCGCAATGATGATTGGTAAGAAGCAATCCTTCATTTGAAATAAGTTCTCCTGTACAACCACCACCAAAAATTACAACAGCATCTTTAAGACAAGCTTCATTTACGCTATAAATATCTTCAGCTGTTAGCTTGAATCCCTCTTTCTGCATATCTTCAATGGTATAGCCATTAAGCAATGATAACAGCCACATACCTTCGTCGGCACGGACGCTAAGAGAAGTAAGTAATATTGTCAGCGTAAGTAATGAGATTTTAATTTTTTGCATTTCTTTGATTTGAGTATTGAGACAATGGGTTACCTCCTGCGCTAAAGCTTCGGAGGTTGATAAATGAGTCAATGAGTTAATGAGTCAATGAGTTAATGGGTTAATGGGTTAATGGGTTAAAACAAATTCTTCTAGTTCTCGGTAGAGCAAGTGTATTGGTAATCCCATAACATTGAAGTATGATCCGCGGATCTCCTCAACTCCGACATATCCTATCCATTCCTGGATCCCGTATGCACCTGCTTTATCATAAGGTTTATAATGATCTATATAATATTCGATTTCCTCCTGGCTAAGTTTTCCGAATCTTACTTCGGTGGCTGCAACAAAACTTCGGTGCCGGTCATTCGAACGAATATGAACGCCGGTATATACAAAATGTGAATTCCCGGAAATTCTTTTCAAAATTGACACTGCATCTGCCTTGTCATGCGGTTTCAAAAGAACATCATCTCCCTGGCAAACAATGGTATCTGCCGTTATCAATATATCGTTCTTCTGCATAGGTTTAGTGTATGCTTCAGATTTCTTTTTGGCCAGGAATTCAGTAATATCAGCCCCTTTAAGTTCAGGGGGAAAACCTTCATCTACCTCAATATCATTAAATATTGAAAATGACAGTCCAAGCGACTCAAGTAAATCCTGTCTCCTTGGAGAACCGGAAGCAAGTATAATATTATATTCCTGTAGATCTGTCAGCAACATAAACTACAACCAGATTTTAATAATGAAATAGACAACTAATGAATAAAGTATTCCAACAAGCATGATCACTTTAATTAAAAAACTGGCTCTATGGTAATCCACTTTTTTAGCGGCCATGATCACCAAGGTAGCTAATATAAATAAGGGCAGCACCAGTAGTCCGACAAAGTAAACCAATGATATATAGTCAGTTGATTCGGCTGTAAACATGATGAACTTGATCAGAATATAGAGCAACATAAACACGCAAACCAGAATCAATGTGCTTATGATAATCTTGGTAGCTGTAATTCCCAACTTAATCGGCAAGGTTTTCATTCCATAAGCCCTGTCGCCTTCAAAATCTTCAGCGTCTTTAATAATCTCACGGATCAGGGTTGTTATAAAGGCAAACACAGCGAAACCTGTTACCCATATAAAGATGTAATTAAAGCTTGCGTTATGCTGCAGCATTATTGCACCATATTCGCGATTAAGGAGCGGCAATTCGAACAGGATAACAACCATGGGAACCAGGCTTGTCATAAACGCCACCGTAAGGTTCCCAATAAGAAATTGCCTTTTATAATTGGTTGAATAGAACCACAGTAATCCTGATGTCAGTAAAAAAATAAAACTAAGTGAATACAGTTTAATATAGATACTCAGGTAAATACCAATACCAACTCCTATGATATTGAGTACAGTATGGAGGATCATTGCTACGCGGCGATTAATGGCTACACCAATAACCACCTTTTCAGGTTTATTGATCCAATCGGTTTGCGTATCGAAATAGTCGTTAATTATATATCCTGCCGCAGCAATAAACACGGTAGACAATACCAACAAAGCAAAATGGAGGTTATCCAGCTGCAGTTCAAAACCAGCAGATGGAAGTAAAGGTTCCATTATGAAATACCTCATAGCATATTGGGTTAATGCTATGATTAATAAATTCGGTAACCTTATCAAGCTGAAAATTGATCTCATAATTTGAAGAATCTGGCTTCTGGGGTAAATACAGTTTCAGTATAAAAATAGTCTCTTTTAATTTTAAAACAAGGGAGATAGAATGATTTTCAGTATAAAGTAATGATAATCCTTCTATAAGTGAAATATCACAAGCTGCTAAGTTACCAATTGAATGCCTCTCCGTCCAACCATCGACCATGTAAACGCAATACTTGCTCGATAATATCCCTGGCACAGCCCTCCCCTCCTTTAAGATGTGAGATGTATGCAGAAACAGACTTAATCTCCTCCACTGCATCTGCCGGGCAGCATGCAATTCCTGCCTTATCCATCACATGGTAATCAGGAAGATCATCTCCCATATAAAGGATCTCCCCGGGTTCCAGATGATATTTGAATCTGAAATCTTCAAAATCATCCATTTTATCTGAAGCACCGAGGTAGATATCAGTTATCCCAAGACCCCTGAACCTACGACCGACTGATTCGGTTTTGCCACCGGTAATAATTGCAATAGGATAGCCACGTTTGACCGCATACTGCAATGCATATCCATCTTTTGTATTCATGGATCTCAGTAATTCGCCTTCGGCAGAAAGGTACACTTCTGGTTTACTCAAAACACCATCTACATCAAATGCAAAGGCCTTAATATTCCTTAAATCCTCCTTAAAATTTGTCTTACTCATTCCGGATTCTAAAATTTGTTTTGTATACTCTTGCTAATTAATTTATAAAGTTCCTCCAATTCAGGCTCCGAACTCAGTTCCTCCAGGTGTCTGCTCATTGTTTTTTCATCCCCTCTTACAGCAGGACCTGTTTGCGCCTCTTTGGGCGACAAGGTATCAAGTTTTTTCAATGTTTGCCGCATGAGTGGCCTGATCAGTTCTAAATCCAATCCTTCCTGCTTCAATAAATAATCGGCTATGCTCGCCATATGGTTGCTGAAATTACATGCAAATACGGCAGCGAGATGCAAGCGAAGACGCTCGGGAGCGCTTATACAAGAATAGTTACCCGAAATACGCTGAGCAACACAGGTAAGTGCATTTAAGGTATGTTCATTGTCTGCCTCCAGCAGAAAAGGAATATCGGAATAAATCATCTCTAACTCCCTGGTGAATGTCTGCAAAGGATAAAACACGCCATAAGCATTGCGTTTCCCGGAAAAGACAGACATGTCAATTGCTCCTGAAGTATGGACAATGATCTTGTCTGAAGCTAACAATGATTCTGCGACTGCATGTATTTCCGCATCCTGCACACAAATGAGATACATATCCGGCTCATAACGTACCTGTTTTATGCTTGTAAGTACCTCAGTGTCTACCAATTTCTTAATCGACCCTGCTAACTTTGGATTCCTGGCTACAATATGTTTTATTTCATAGCCTGCATTTTTCAAGGCGATTGCCAGGTGGGATCCAACATTGCCGGCTCCAATGATGGAGATTGAATTTATATCTGGATAAGCTTGCACATCCAAAGGTAATTATAAGGAGAAGAAAACAAAAGGATGATGAATGGATTTGGAGTCAAAAAAAAAGGGCCATCTCAATTGAGACAGCCCCTTTTATAACTATTAAACAACATCAGTTAAAACTACGCCTGAGCAGCAGGCCCACCAAAATTCATTGGCATAACCGGTCCACCTGGTTGATCAGAATTTTTGATCTTCCCATGCGCACTTTCAAACTTTGACAAATTATCCTTCAAGGCATTGAGTAATCTCTTTGCATGTTCAGGAGTTAGAATAATTCTGGATTTCACTTCTGCTTTGGGTATACCGGGCATCGCCCTAACAAAGTCAAGAACAAATTCAGAGGAAGAGTGAGTAATTATAGCAAGATTTGCGTATGTACCCTGAGCTACGTCCTCTTTCAATTCAATATTGATTTGGTTTTTTTTGCTTTTCTCATCCATCATTTCCAGGTATTAATCTTTTTTAATTTCAGCAACTTCTTCAACTTCTACGGCATCTTCCATCTTCTCTCCAGCTGCAGTTAGCCGGTCAAACTCTTCCTTGGAACCCACTACCAGGCCTTTGTATTTCCTGATACCAGTTCCTGCAGGAATTAGATGTCCGACAATTACATTTTCTTTCAGTCCCTCAAGTAGATCAATTTTACCAAAGATTGCGGCTTCATTCAAAACTTTAGTAGTCTCCTGGAATGAAGCAGCAGAGATAAAGCTTCTGGTTTGCAGTGCAGCTTTTGTGATTCCCTGTAATACCTGTGATGAAGTAGCAGGAACAGCTTCTCTCGACTCGATAAGCTTCTGGTCCTTACGACGAAGTATTGAATTCTCATCTCTCAGCTTACGTGCTGAAAGTATTTGTCCAGCGCGGTAGTTCTGTGAATCACCAATTTCAGTGATTACTCTCATTCCGTAAATCCAATCATTTTCATTCATGAAATTCCACTTATCTACCACTTGTTTCTCAAGGAATTTAGTATCACCTGGATCAACAATTTCTACTTTACGCATCATCTGACGAACGATAATTTCGAAGTGCTTGTCGTTGATCTTCACACCCTGCATACGGTAAACTTCCTGAACCTCATTCACAATATACTCCTGTACCTTTGTTGGCCCTTTAATTGCCAGGATATCAGCTGGAGTAGTTGCTCCGTCAGATAGTGGAGTCCCTGCACGAACGTAATCGTTTTCCTGAACCAGGATTTGCTTAGAAAGTGGTACAAGATACTTCTTCATCTCACCAACTTTTGAAGTAATTAAAATCTCACGGTTACCACGCTTGATTTTTCCAAAAGCAACCTCACCATCAATCTCTGATACAACAGCAGGGTTTGAAGGATTCCTTGCTTCGAAAAGCTCAGTAACCCTTGGAAGACCACCTGTGATATCACCAGATTTTCCAACTGCACGAGGAATCTTCACCAAAATCTCACCAGATTGAACTGTAGCTCCTTCATTTACAGCGATGTGAGCTCCAACCGGCAGGTTATAACTCTTCTCTGCTCCAGAAGCATCTTCGATCAGCACAAGCGGGTTCTTAGTACGGTCACGTGTTTCAACAATTACTTTTTCCTTAAATCCTGTTTGCTCATCAGACTCTTCACGGTAAGTTATGCCTTCAATCACATTTTCGAACTTCACCTTACCTTTTACTTCACTAATGATCAATGCATTATAAGGATCCCACTGGCAAATCAAATCTCCCTTCTTCACTTCTGCACCATCTTTGGTGAAGAGATTTGAACCATAAGGTATATTATTAGTTGTGAGAACAATTCCTGTATTCTTATCGATAATTCTAAGTTCAGCAAGTCGACCGATCACGATATCCAATTTCTTCTTGGTTTCGGGATCTTTCTTAGATACTGTCCTCAGTTCTTCGATCTCAATTTTACCATCATATTTTGCGATAACTTTAGATTCAGAAGTAATATTAGACGCAGTACCACCAACGTGGAACGTACGCAGTGTCAGCTGAGTACCCGGTTCACCGATTGACTGTGCAGCAATAACACCACAAGCCTCGCCTATTTGAACCATCTTTCCTGTTGAAAGGTTTCTGCCATAACATTTACCACAAACACCTCTCTTAGACTCACAGGTAAGCACTGAACGAATCTCTACATAATCAACGGGAGATTCTTCAATTTCTGCTGCTATCTCTTCAGTAATCTCTTCACCAGAACCGATAATTAGTTCGCCTGTCAGCGGATGATATACATCATGAACAGTGGTACGACCAAGAATCCTTTCATACAGTGTTTCTACAATCTCCTCATTCTTCTTAATGGCTGTAGCACCCAGTCCGCGTAATGTTCCGCAGTCGTGCTCAGTGATGATCACATCCTGTGAAACATCGACCAAACGACGTGTCAGGTAACCAGCATCAGCTGTTTTCAGGGCTGTATCAGCCAGACCTTTACGTGCACCGTGAGTAGAGATAAAGTACTCCAATACTGATAAACCTTCTTTAAAGTTTGAAAGAATCGGATTTTCAATAATCTCAGAGCCAGAAGCACCTGATTTTTGTGGTTTGGCCATCAATCCACGCATACCTGAGAGCTGACGAATCTGCTCTTTAGATCCCCTCGCACCGGAGTCAAGCATCATATATACAGAGTTGAATCCCTGGTTGTCTGTACTCAGCTGCTTCATCAGAATCTGTGTAAGCCGTGCATTGGTATGCGTCCAAATGTCAATGATCTGGTTGTACCTTTCATTGTTTGTAATCACACCCATATTATAGCTGGCTACAACTTCATCTACCTGGTCATACCCTTCTTTCACAAAAATCTCCTTCTCAGGTGGTACAATTACATCATCAAGGTTAAAGGAAAGACCTCCTTTAAATGCAGTCTTATAACCAAGACTCTTAATATTATCAAGGAAATTAGCCGTAGCTGCAGTTCCTGACATTTTAAGTACTCTACCGATAATATCACGAAGTGATTTTTTGGTAAGTAACTCGTTGATATAGCCAATTTCCTTTGGAACAAATTCATTGAAGATGACACGTCCTACTGTTGTTTCAATCAGTTCAGTCTCGCCATTCTCAGAATCTTTCTTAGGAATTCTAACCTTTATAATCGCATGCAGATCAACTGCCTTCTCATTGAGAGCGATGGTTACTTCTTCGGCAGAATAGAATGTTAGTCCTTCACCTTTTACAACGCTTTCCTTTGATGATTTCTTGGCCTTTGTAATGTAATACAGACCAAGTACCATATCCTGTGAAGGTACAGCAATAGGTGCACCGTTAGCAGGATTAAGAATATTGTGTGAAGCAAGCATCAATATCTGTGCCTCTAATACAGCTGCATTTCCTAATGGAAGGTGAACAGCCATCTGGTCACCGTCGAAGTCAGCATTAAATGCTGTACAAACAAGTGGGTGTAGCTGAATAGCTTTTCCTTCTATAAGTTTTGGCTGGAATGCCTGGATACCAAGCCGGTGAAGTGTCGGAGCACGGTTCAATAACACCGGGTGACCTTTCAAAACATTTTCCAGGATATCCCAAACAACAGGATCTTTTCTATCAACAATCTTCTTCGCAGACTTAACGGTCTTTACGATTCCTCTTTCAATCAGTTTCCTGATTACAAATGGCTTGTAAAGTTCCGCAGCCATATCCTTTGGCAATCCGCATTCATGCAGTCGCAGCTCAGGACCAACAACGATAACCGAACGTGCTGAATAGTCAACCCTTTTACCAAGCAAGTTTTGACGGAAACGTCCCTGCTTACCTTTCAAACTGTCGCTCAATGACTTTAACGGTCTGTTGGCGTCAGTCTTAACAGCATTAGATTTCCTTGAATTATCAAACAAGCTGTCTACAGCTTCCTGAAGCATTCGCTTCTCATTTCTCAGGATTACTTCCGGAGCTTTGATCTCAATCAATCTCTTCAAACGGTTGTTCCTGATAATCACTCTTCTATAAAGGTCATTCAGGTCAGATGTTGCAAATCTACCACCATCCAAAGGAACCAAAGGTCTCAATTCGGGTGGTATAACCGGGACAACCTTAACGATCATCCATTCTGGCTTATTTACATTTTTAGAAGCTCTGAAAGCTTCAACAACCTGAAGACGCTTCAGCGCTTCATTCTTTCTTTGCTGTGAGGTTTCATTGTTAGCTTTATCGCGGAGGGAATAAGACAGTTCATCCAATTCCAATCTGCCAAGCAGCGCGTGTAGCGCTTCAGCACCCATTCCTGCGATAAACTTATCCGGATCATTATCTTCCAGCATCTGGTTTTCCTTTGGAAGTGATTCCAGGATATCCAGGTACTCATCTTCGGTAAGGAAGTCAAGATAATTTACTCCATCAACAGTTTTAACACCAGGGTTAATAACCACATAGCGTTCGTAATAGATTATTGAATCAAGTTTTTTGGTAGGTAATCCCAGCAGGTATCCAATTTTGTTTGGAAGTGAGCGGAAATACCAGATATGTGCAACCGGCACAACCAGAGAGATATGGCCCATACGTTCACGACGGACTTTTTTCTCTGTTACCTCAACACCACAACGGTCGCAAACAATCCCCTTATATCTGATTCTCTTATATTTACCACAATGACATTCGTAGTCTTTTACAGGCCCAAATATCCTCTCACAGAACAAACCGTCTCTTTCCGGCTTATATGTTCTGTAGTTAATGGTTTCAGGTTTCAGAACCTCACCACTAGATCTTTCAAGGATCTCTTCAGGTGAGGCCAGACCAATTGTAATCTTTGTAAAAGGAGTTCTTGTCTTTGTATCTTTCCTGAATGACATATACTTATTATTATGTTGTTACAAATAAAACTGATATTGTCAGATTCCAAAGAAACTGACATTAAAATTAGTATCCGGCTAGACCAGGTTCATACTTAAACCAAGTCCGCGCAATTCATGAAGTAATACATTCAACGACTCAGGTATACCCGGTGTTGGCATCGGCTCGCCTTTCACTATTGCTTCATAGGCTTTTGCTCGGCCTATAACATCATCCGACTTAACAGTAAGTATTTCCTGTAGAATGTTGGCTGCACCGAATGCTTCCAGTGCCCACACTTCCATCTCTCCAAAACGCTGCCCACCAAATTGTGCTTTACCACCAAGAGGTTGCTGCGTAATAAGAGAATAAGGACCAATGGATCTGGCGTGCATCTTATCTTCAACCATGTGACCCAGTTTAAGCATGTAGATAATACCTACTGTTGCGGGTTGGTCGAAACGCTCACCTGTTCCACCGTCATAAAGATATGTCTTACCGTATCTTGGAACTTTGGCTTCATCGGTAATTACATTGATCTCTTCAATACTTGCTCCATCGAAAATCGGTGTAGCGTATTTCATACCTAATTTCAAGCCTGCCCATCCCAGTACGGTTTCATAAATCTGTCCAAGGTTCATCCTTGAAGGCACACCCAGTGGATTCAATACGATATCAACAGGAGTTCCATCTTCGAGGAACGGCATGTCCTCATGACGAACGATTCTTGCAACGATACCTTTGTTCCCGTGTCTACCTGCCATCTTATCACCAACTGTCAACTTACGTTTCTTGGCAACATAAACCTTGGCGAGCTGAATAATACCTGTTGGCAATTCATCACCACTTGTAACACTGTGCTTCTTCCTCTTATATAATCCGTCAATCTCCTTGAATTTAATCAAGTAGTTATGCAACAGCGCTTTAATCAGTTCATTCTTGTGCTTGTCTGTAGTCCATTTGTTTGGATTCACATTGTTAAACTGAATCTCCTGAAGCAACTTCAGTGTAAATTTAGTTCCCTTTGCAATTATGTCTGCATTAAGAAAGTCTTTCACACCCTGTGAAGTTTTTCCATTCACTAATGAGAATATTTTCTCAATAAGCAAAGCTTTCAGTTCTTCAATATTCCTGGTATATTCCTCGTCAATTTTATCGATAATCTGCTTAGTGGCAGGCTTCGATTTTCTGTCTTTCATTGTTCTCGAGAAGAGTTTCTTATCGATTACAACACCACGAAGTGACGGACCTGCTTTCAATGAAGCATCCTTCACATCACCAGCTTTATCTCCAAAAATTGCACGAAGCAGTTTCTCTTCCGGTGAAGGATCAGATTCTCCTTTAGGAGTTATCTTACCTATAAGGATATCACCTGGGTTGATTTCAGCACCAATCCTGATCAGACCATTCTCATCAAGGTTTTTGGTTGCTTCCTCACTTACGTTAGGAATATCTGAAGTTAATTCCTCAAGTCCACGTTTTGTATCTCTAACCTCCAATACATATTCATCCACATGGATTGAGGTAAATATATCTTCGCGCACCACTCTTTCAGAAATTACGATAGCATCCTCAAAGTTGTAACCTTTCCATGGCATGAATGCCACCATCAGGTTTCTACCCAATGCCAATTCGCCGTCTTCAGTACCATATCCGTCTGTAAGGACGTCCCCCTTCTTCACTTTCTGACCTTTCTTCACGATCGGGTTCAGATTCACACAAGTATTCTGGTTTGTTTTACGAAATTTCGGCAGCTTATAGCGTTTGATATCATCTTCAAAACTTACAAAGATATCTTCTTCAGCACGTTTATAGTTGATAATAATCTCGTTTGCGTCTACAAATTCAATCTCTCCGTCACCTTCTGCAATCACCTGTATACGGGAGTCCTGGACTACATTTTGCTCAATTCCTGTTCCAACAATAGGTGCTTCAGGCTTCACCAATGGTACTGCCTGGCGCATCATGTTCGATCCCATCAATGCACGGTTTGCATCATCATGCTCAAGGAATGGAATAAGAGATGCAGCGATAGAGGCAATCTGGTTTGGAGCAACGTCCATCATATGAACTTTACCTTTTTCAGAAAGCGGATAGTCAGCTTCGTATCTTGCCTTTACTTTTGGATTCTTAAATGATCCATCTTCAAGCAGAGGCGCATTTGCCTGTGCAATAATCTTCCCTTCTTCTTCTTCAGCACTCAGGTAAACGACTCCCTTGTTAGAAAGGTCCACTTTACCTTCACTAGCATACCTGTATGGAGTTTCAATAAATCCAAGGTCGCTAATTTTTGCAAACACACAAAGCGAGGAGATCAAACCAATGTTCGGTCCTTCAGGTGTCTCAATAGGACAGAGTCTGCCATAGTGAGTATAGTGTACATCACGTACCTCAAAACCTGCTCTCTCCCTTGAAAGACCACCTGGTCCAAGAGCCGACATGCGGCGTTTATGAGTCATCTCTGCCAGTGGATTCGTTTGATCCATGAACTGAGACAGTTGGTTGGTTCCAAAGAAGGAGTTAATAACAGATGAGAGTGTTTTTGAATTGATCAGGTCGGTTGGTGTAAACACCTCGTTATCCCTGACATTCATTCTCTCCCTGATTGTTCTTGCCATTCTGGCCAGACCTACGCTGAACTGATTCATCAATTGCTCACCCACTGTTCTAACCCTACGGTTACTCAGGTGGTCAATATCATCAACATCTGTTTTTGAATTGATCAGTTCAATCAAATATTTGATAATCTGGATCATGTCCTCTTTTGTAAGAACACGAATATCCATATCGGTTTCCAGGTTCAATTTTCTGTTCAGTCGATAACGTCCAACTTCACCAAGATCGTATCTCTTATCTGAGAAGAACAATTTATCGATAACGTCCCTTGCTGTGGGCTCGTCAGGCGGTTCTGCATTTCTCAACTGACGATAGATATGCATCACAGCTTCTTTCTCTGAGTTACATGGATCTTTTTGCAGTGTATTATAGATAATTGCAAAATCCGAGATGTTTGCAATCTCCTTGTGCAGTAAAATTGTTTTACTTCCAGAATCTAAGATCTGGTCAATATGTTCGGTTTCGATTACTGTTTCACGATCGATAATCACTTCATTTCTTTCGATAGAAACAACTTCTCCTGTATCTTCATCAACGAAATCTTCGATCCAGCTTTTCAGAACTCTTGCAGCCAGTTTACGGCCAACAACTTTCTTCAACCCGGTTTTCGACACTTTAATTTCATCTGCGAGTCCGAATATTTCGAGGATATCTTTATCACTCTCGTATCCAATTGCCCTGAGCAGCGTGGTAACCGGTAATTTCTTTTTACGATCAATATATGCATACATGACATTATTAATGTCTGTAGCAAATTCAATCCATGATCCTTTAAAAGGAATGATCCTGGCGGAATAGAGTTTAGTTCCATTCGCATGAACACTCTGTCCGAAAAATACACCAGGCGAGCGGTGTAGCTGTGAAACTACAACTCGTTCTGCACCATTAATTATGAAAACTCCCCTATCGGTCATGTATGGCACAGTACCAAGATATACATCCTGAATTACTGTGTCAAAATCCTCATGTTCGGGATCAGTACAATAGAGTTTAAGTTTTGCTTTTAAGGGTACGCTATACGTTAATCCCCTTTCAACACACTCATCGATAGAATAACGTGGAGGATCGACAGCATAGTCGATAAACTCCAATACAAAATTATTCCTGGTGTCTGTAATGGGGAAATTTTCATGAAAGACGCTATACAGCCCTTCCATTTTTCTATTTTCAGGAGCAGTTTCAAGTTGAAAAAACTCCGTGAATGATTTAAGTTGTACTTCAAGAAAATCGGGATATTCCAATTGATTCTTTATAGAAGCAAAACTTATGCGTTTGTTTGTTTTTGGTAATGACATCTCGAAATATTCCAAAGGTTTGACCTGAAACTATCTATAAGCATAAAGACTTAGACCCCACCTGTTTATTTAACAAGTGGGGTTCTAAACCTGCAAGTGGATAATGCGAGTGCCTTATTTAAGTTCAACTTCTGCTCCAGCTTCTTCTAATTGTGATTTAATTGATTCAGCTTCATCTTTGCTTACACCTTCTTTTACAGGTGCAGGTGCAGAGTCAACAACAGCTTTTGCTTCTTTAAGACCTAATCCAGTAAGATCTTTCACGAGTTTAACGATTTGGAGTTTTGCTCCACCTGGTGCAGTCAGTACAACGTCGAATTCAGTTTGTTCTTCTGCAGCAGCGTCATCTCCAGCAGCAGGTCCAACTACTGCAACAGCTGCTGCAGCAGGTTCGATACCGTGCTCTTCCTTAAGGACAACAAGTAATTCATTAACTTCTTTAACAGTCAATTCTACCAACTGATCTGCGATTGCTTTTACGTCAGCCATTTTTATAGATTTTTAATAATTTATAAATTTTTATTCTTTTTCAGACAAAGTTTTGAGCGCACCGGCCATATTACTACTACTGCTTGAAAGTGCTGATGCCAGGTTAGTGGCAGGAGACATAAGCAGTGTCAGCAAGTCAGCCAACAGCTCATCCTTAGATTTAATACTAGAGAGACTATCCAATTCATTGTCACCTAGGTAGATTGATTCTTCTACAAAAGCGGCTTTAAGGATAGGTTTTTCCATGGATTTTCTCAGTTCCTTTATAATTTTTGCAGGAACATTACCTGTTTCGCAAAACATGATTGATGTTGAATCTTTCAACACCCCATAAAGGTCTTCAAAATCGCCCTCGGATTTCTCCAGTGCTTTTCTGAGTAATGTATTCTTAACAACCAGTAACCTCACTTCGCTTTCAAAACATTTTCTTCTCAGTGTTGATGTCTCCTCGGCATTAAGCTCTGAAGTATCAGTAAGATAAAAGTGTTTGGTAGCATTAAGATCTGTTGTCAGATTGTCGATGATTACATTCTTTTCTTCTCTTCTCATTATTATAGAGATTCTTTAGCGATTAATTTTTATCATCGATAGCTTTAGGATCTATCCTAATTCCAGGACTCATTGTACTGGACAGATAGATACTCCTGATATAAGTTCCTTTTGAAGAAACCGGTTTTAGTTTGATAATGGTTTGAATAAATTCGCGCGCATTATCAACTATTTTGGTTTCGTCAAATGAAACTTTTCCAATAGAGGAATGAATGATTCCGTATTTATCTACTTTGAAATCGATTTTACCCATCTTCACTTCTTTCACTGCTTTTTCGATTTCCATGGTAACGGTGCCACTTTTGGGATTCGGCATTAAACCTCTGGGTCCCAATACTCTACCAAGTTTACCAAGTTTTGCCATTATAGGAGGCATGGTGATTATTACATCGATGTCGGTCCAACCTTTTTCGATTTTTTGAATATAATCATCAAGCCCTACAAAGTCAGCACCTGCTGCCTTAGCTTCATCCTCTTTATCAGGAGTGCACAGAACAAGAACTTTTATGTCTTTTCCGGTTCCATGTGGAAGGGTTACAACGCCACGCACCATCTGGTTTGCTTTTCTTGGATCTACACCCAATCGAACATCCACATCCAAAGCAGCATCAAATTTAGTGGAAGTCATTTCTTTCACTAGTTTAGCTGCCTCTGCGAGGTCATATTGTTTATCCTTGTCTAACTTTTCTAAAGCTAACTTCCTGTTTTTAGTAAGTTTACTCATTTCTAATTTTATATTAATTGTTAGACGGGAATTCTCCTTTAATGGTTATTCCCATACTCCTGGCGGTTCCAGCCACCATTTTCATTGCAGATTCTACGGTAAATGCATTCAGGTCCGGCATCTTAGCCTCTGCGATCGCTCGTACCTGATCCCAGGTAACTTGAGCTACTTTCACACGATTTGATTCAGCGGAGCCACCTTTTAATTTGGCGGTTTCCAAAAGCTGAACTGCTACCGGCGGTGTTTTCACGATAAAATCAAAAGATTTATCGCTATACACAGTAATGATCACGGGTAAGAGTTTTCCGGCCTGCTCCTGGGTTCTGGCATTAAACTGCTTACAGAACTCCATGATATTTACTCCTTTGGCACCCAATGCGGGCCCTACGGGAGGAGATGGATTTGCTGCACCACCTCTTATTTGCAACTTAATTAAGCCTTCTACTTCTTTTGCCATTTCTAAAATTTATTTACTTCGAGTTACAACTTACAAACCAATTTGATAATTATACAGGAAGCATTGTTTTGGTTATACAATTATCGGTGTTTGTAATATTTTAAATATTATTATCCGTCTTTCTCTACTTGCATGAAGCTTAACTCCAGTGGAGTTTTTCTTCCAAAAATCTTTACCATTACTTTCAACTTCTTCTTCTCATCGTTTACCTCTTCGATAATTCCTGTGAAGCTGTTAAATGGCCCATCAATTACTTTTACAGATTCTCCAACAAAATATGGAATGGTAAGTTCTTCGTCACTTGCTGTTAATTCATCTACTTTACCAAGAATTCTGTTTACTTCATTTTCTCTCAGGGGAACAGGAATTTGCTCTCCTTGTGTACCAAGAAAACCAATAACGTTAGGGATACTCCTTAATATATGTGGTATTTCACCAGTAAGCACTGCTTCTACTAACACATAACCAGGGAAATAGTTTCTTTCCTTGCTGATTTTCTTACCATTTCTAATCTGGTAAACCTTCTCAGTGGGAATAAGAACCTGGGAAACAAATTCCTGAAGGTTCAAACGAGAAATTTCGCTTTCGATATATTCTTTGGCCTTTTTCTCTTTCCCCCCGATAGCTCTCAGAACATACCACTTCTTTTCTATATCACTCATTGCTAAAGTTAGACAAGTTTATAAACGCCTTCAAGTATAGTTTGGAATGTAATATCCATCGCGAATACCACAAGTGCAAAGATAAGAGACGCTATCATTACAACCAGTGCACTGTTCTGAAGCTCTTTCCATGTTGGCCATGTTACTTTATGCACCAACTCGGTATAGGACTCCTTTATGTAATAAATTACTTTTTTCATTGCTCTTTAATGAATTAGCACGGGAGGAGCGACTCGAACGCCCGACACCTGGTTTTGGAGACCAGTGCTCTACCAACTGAGCTACACCCGTTTATATGCCTAATATACTCAAAAAGAGGCCGGTCCGCGGGTAGGTATCCTGGACCGATCTCTTCTGATAAGTATTAATAGTGGATTACTCGACGATTTCGATAACCTGTCCAGCTCCAACTGTCCTACCACCTTCACGGATTGCAAAACGCAGTCCAACATTAACGGCAACGGGAGTAATCAGTTCAACAGATATTGTTACGTTATCACCAGGCATAACCATTTCAGTTCCTTCAGGAAGCATAATTTCTCCGGTAACATCCAATGTTCTGATGTAGAACTGTGGACGATAGCGGTTATGGAATGGAGTGTGACGTCCACCTTCTTCTTTTTTCAGAACGTATATCTCAGCTTTTATTTTAGTATGAGGTGTAATTGATCCAGGCTTGGCAATAACCATACCTCTTTTGATCTCTTTCTTATCAACACCTCTAAGCAGAAGTCCAACGTTGTCACCAGCTTCACCTCTATCGAGGATCTTGCGAAACATCTCAACACCAGTTACAACAGTCTTACGACCTTCAGCACCAAGACCGATCAGGTTCATCTCCTCACCACTGTTTACAACACCAGTTTCGATTCTACCTGTGGCAACAGTACCGCGTCCAGTGATTGAGAAAACATCCTCAACAGGAAGCAGGAATGGTTTTTCAAAGTCACGTGGTGGAATAGGAATATACTCATCCACTGCATCCATAAGCTCCATCACTTTGTCTTCCCATTTCTTTTCACCATTCAATGCACCAAGTGCAGAACCGTGAATAACAGGAGTGTTGTCTCCGTCGAATTCATAGAAATCAAGAAGTTCACGAATTTCCATTTCTACTAATTCCAGAAGTTCAGGATCATCGACCATATCGACTTTGTTGATGAAAACAACAATCTTAGGAACGTTTACCTGGCGAGCAAGTAGGATATGCTCTCTTGTTTGTGGCATAGGTCCATCTGTACCTGCAACGACAATAATAGCACCGTCCATCTGGGCAGCACCAGTAACCATGTTTTTCACATAGTCAGCGTGACCTGGACAGTCAACGTGTGCATAGTGACGGTTTGCTGTCTGGTATTCAACGTGTGCGGTATTGATAGTGATACCTCTTTCTTTTTCCTCTGGTGCATTGTCAATAGAGTCAAAATCTCTGATTTCAGAGAGACCTTTTTTAGCAAGAACCTGAGTGATAGCAGCTGTCAAAGTTGTTTTACCGTGGTCTACGTGACCGATAGTACCAATGTTGACGTGCGGCTTGGACCTATCAAATTTTTCTTTAGCCATAACTTAAATAAAATTAATTTGATACTTGTTTAATAGTTACTAATATTCATAATACTTTGAGCCAATGATGGGAATTGAACCCATGACCTCTTCCTTACCAAGGAAACGCTCTA
>CAZIFQ010000027.1:0-44320 GCA_964538375.1 uncultured Bacteroidaceae bacterium
TAAACCCAAATTTTTCTTGAATTTTGCTTGGATTTTAGCACAGTTCATTGTTATGGTGTCGTGCATTTTTAGATATCAATTAGTATTGAAATATTTTCCTTCACTAATTTTGACAAATTGTTCGGCAAGGATCCAATTTTCTTTACTAATCTTTTATTGTCAATAGCTCTTATTTGGTCAATCATAATATCGCAATCCTGATTAACATTTGCCATGCCTTTTTTTAGGTGAATTCTCAAAACCTCAGCTCCTCTTATAATATTTGTAGTTATTGGACAAATTATTGTAGAGGGGTGTGGGATTTTATTGAGTAAATCAGTTTGCACCACTAATATTGGCCGTGTTTTACCTGGTTCAGTTCCAATTTGGGGATTTAAATCCGCAATCCAAATTTCGAATTGTTTAATCGACATAATCAATCTCCTCAAAATCTTTAAGAACATCCATTGAATCCTTCTTCACCAAATCAGACTCCTTTTCAAGTCTCTTTTCAAGTAAATTTCGACTTTGAATTTGGTTATAATTATCTAATGCCTCATTAATATATCTATTTCGAGGCTTTTTTAATCTCGATAGAATTCTTTCAGTTTCTCCGAAGATCGAATCATCTATTTTTAATGATACTGTTTTCATAATATTTATTTAGTATATCACAAAAGTATATCATTTTAGTATATAAGTCAAGTAATTGAACAATTTTTTGTGTATGCAGCCGGCATGCTGGAAAAAACGGAGGGCTTGACCACTTCAAGCCGATTCTCATTATCCCATTTAAGATTCAGGCGTTCTGTATCTTACATTAGATGCCATATTCCGGCTAAGGGTGGTCAGTGGCACCGTTTTTTCCACTTGACGGGCTTGATTCAGAAAGTACATTTGGGATTAATAATTCAATCTTGTGAATTCTTATGATGTGTGAAATCAGGGTCATTAAAAATTCGCCAGGTATTCCGCCAGGTTTTATGAAAACCAGTGATAATGTATGTAAAGTAAAAATCGTAAATGATAGAGTATGACAACCTATACAAATCAGTGTAATCCTAAAATTGACCTTACACCCCTATCATAATCAGGGGGTCCCTGGTTCGAGCCCAGGTGGGCCCACAATTGAAGGAGAGGGAGTTAGATTTAAATGATCTGACTCCTTTTTTTATTGGATTGAAAAGGGGTTGAAAGTTAGACTTCTTTATGAATAGTAATGAAGTTGTCTGATTCCTCTGTTATTGCAAACCCCGCTCACAAATAGCCACTTCTGCTTTTCAAAAGTGAGCCACTACACTATTCCCTAATAATAGTTCATGTCAATTGACTGAACCTGGATTACGCAGATTAGGGGATGACCGGGATTGGGGGTGACGGGATTTGTTACCTGTCAATTGTCTGAACCGGGATGGAGCAGATGGAGGGGATGACCGGAATAGGGAATTGTAACTTGTGTTATCAATCCCTATCCCGGCGAACCATATAACCCTGGCCTTGAATTGCGCACTGAATTTGCGTCTTGATTGTTTTGTTATAGGTTTAGTAAATTTATAGTATTAATTTTAACTAAACCTATGGTCCAGGATTTCGGGAGTATTATATTCAGATCGACTCGCGCTAATCCATTTATCAATAGTACAGAATAATAATTCTAATTATGGCAGCAGAAGAAAAATTTGATTCGATTGTAATAGGCTCAGGTATTGGTGGTTTATCGTGTGCTGCATCACTGGCACTGCAAAATTATAAGGTACTGGTATTGGAAAAGAATCCGTTTTTAGGAGGTGCGATGAATACCTATACGGAACCAAAGACCGGTAATTGGACATGGTCTCCGTTTATACAATGGGTATGCGGTTATTCCGATACCAGTATAGATAATCGGCTTTTGAAAACTCTTTCGGAGGGAAAAATATCTTTCTCACCCCTGGACCATGAATGCCAGGTTAAATATTTTCCTGATCTGGACTACCAGTTTACCTTCGTGAATGACAAAAGTAAATTATTAGAAAAGCTGAAGGCTGAGTTCCCTGGAGAGGGTAAGCAGATCGATATTTATTTTAAGTACCTGGATATCCTTGAAAAAAAGGCAGGTATGTTTTCACTTCCAAAAATGTATTCCGCAAAGGTTTCCAGGTTTATGTTTCGGCTCTCCCGGGCATTTAAAATTCTGCCTCACATGGATAAATCTACAACTGAAGTGGTAGATAATGTTTTAAAGATTAAAGATGAAAAACTGCGGGCCATCCTCTTGTCATTCTCCCATTATTTCGGGATAGCACTTGATGAGACTCCGTTTCCATTCTATGCCTATGCTCAGAATATGCAATTTAACGGGATGTTTTATCCGGACGGTGGAGGACGTGCATTGACAGATGCCCTGGTTGCCACAATTAAACGCAAGGGTGGCAAAGTACGACAGGCATCGGGGGTGACAGAAATAATGATGAAGGATAAAATGGCTATAGGAGTAAAGACAGAGAACGGAACCGAGCTTTATGCAGACTCTGTCATAAGTTCTATTGGTATGAAAGAAACTATGTTTAATCTCATTCCGGATTACGCACGACCTGTTAAACTACTCAAAGCACTGGAGAAACATAAGTCTGTTCCATCAATGCTCTTATTACTGATTGGATTTGAAGGTGATCTTTCATCATTTGGAATTAAGCGATCGGCATATAAAACAATTATTGGTGACCCATCAACCATGTCGCGTAATCCTGTTGAAAAAGACTGGGTATGTGATGATCTAACAATCTCATTCCCCTCCCTTCTGAACAAGAAGCACAAAAATCCCGAGTATCAAACAGCAGAGATACATCACGAAACCAGTTACGGGTATTTTGAAATCTATGAAGAGAAGCAGGATAGCGACGAATTTACACAGATAAAGGAACAGATCACACAGCATTACCGGGATCGCCTGGATGAAAAGTTTCCCGGTATAGTAAAGCATATCAGCTTTACCAAATTGATTACTCCATTAGATGTTAAAAACTTAACTCACCACGATCAGGGATCAATGTTTGGTCTTGATATTCTTAAAGCAGAGAGCCCTGACTTATCACCCAGGTCCGGAATTAAAAACTTGTTTTTTACAGGTGAAGATGTATTCGCTCATGGATTAACACCTCTAAATGGTGTAATCACTGCCAGCGTGGTTACAGGCAAAAATCTAATAAAGAAGTATACTGGAAAACCCGCCCAAAAATAAGCACTTCTACCGTTTATAAGTGAGACAATACAACAATCCTTAATAAGAGTGCATGTTAATTGTCTGAACCTGGATGGAGTGGATGAGGGGGAATATCGGGATGGGGGGTGACGGGATTTTTTATTCCAATAATAATTTGTGAAGCGGGCTACTGTGACCGAAGCCCACAGTGATAATCAACCACTTACAATTTATTTTGTAGGTGGTTTTTTCTTTGGTGCCAGGATTTGATCGTAATCTGAAAAGAAATTTGTTGGCATTATGGAAATCCCGGACAATGTGCGCTTTTTCCACAGTGTATCCTATTCATAATATCCTTAGAATTTCAAAATGTAATTGAGACATTGAAAGAGATGGAATAGTACCACATTGGTAGTACTATTCCAGGTATTTGTAGGCTAAAAACCTAATAACTATTTGAAGAATATAAAATATTGTTCCATGTAAGGAAACTTAAACCGTTGTAGATGCCATGCCATTCATTTACTCCTGGAGTAGTTCCGGTTCCATCGCCATTAGTATCGCCCTTTAGGTTATCATCTTTAAATGATGTAAAGAACACTCCTGCTCCCTGACCATTAGTCAGCGTAGCACCCGACTGGATATCAAGCATGCCGTCTGTATAGAATTTAAGGGTTACATTATCTCCTAGCGTAAGAGAAAATTCATCCCATAGCTCGAATCCGCTATCTTGAATTACGTAAGCCACCTCGGTCTCCTCCCATGTAGGGCTGCCGGAGATGATATCCTGACCATGTACAAATATTCCATTATACTTATTCTTCTGAGTTGCATCTGAGGGATTGCTAAATATATTTGAGTTGTCGATGCTTATGTGACCGTCTATACTAAGCGGGACTTTATTATTGTAAAAAATATTATTTGTGATAATACAATTGTCCGCAGCATTATGAGCAGTTAATGCGCCATAAAAAAACACCCCCGCTTAGGTACGCATCATTATTTTTGAATGTGCAATAATCAATTTTTGAATAATTGTTTCCAAGGTTAAGTGTGCCGAAATAAGAACTAGTCCCCCCGTAGGAAAAGGTACAGTATATAAATTGTGATCCATTTTGGTTGCCCAGATCAATATAATCCCAATCACCAGCATCTGGAGAAGTACCCGATTCATCCTCGTTAGTATCACCACCTATATCGTCCTTTATGGAGGTAAATACGATTCCGTCTGTGCTGGATCCTAAAGCCTTTATAGTACCGTTTTCCCACACCTCAAGACCTGAACCAGGGTGAAATTTGATTATTGTTCCAGGTTCAATTGTAAGTAGAGCATCAACTTTAATCCAATCTGGAACTACGTATAGAGAATCTGCATCCCAGGTAGCAGCTTCATAAATATTGTAATCTACAATAACTACACTTGAGGGATCATATTCTGGATCATCCTTTTCGCATGATGAAATACCAATAAGACTAATAATGGTCAGCGCAATAATGATTTTTGTTTTCATAACAGATGAGTTATTTGGTTATTAAAAGTATTAAGTTTCAATTGCTTAGAATAAATTCAGTCAAAAGAACACCAGCATTTTCGCAATTACCTTAAAGTTTAATGAGCTTTCTGGATATTTCATTTTCAATTTTAGCTTATTAAAAATATAAAATATTATTCACTTTTCCTGCTTTTTCTTTTACGGTAAGATTCTCCCTTAAGTTCAATCCTGTGAGATGAGTAAACCAAGCGATCAAGGATAGCATTGGCGACAGTTTTATCGCCGATGATTTCATACCACTTTTCTACTGGAATCTGGGAAGTAAATATACTGGACATATGTTTATGTCTATCCTCAATGATGTCAAGATACTCAGCAATAAAACGCTGGCTCTTTCCTGATTCGTGTATTCGTAAAATTCTTCTTGTTTCCATAATCTCTAGTTTTTAGTTTGACATAATTTGAAGGATTTGATTCTAATGGTTAATTAGGATTGCCTTCAAATTGTAACCAAAAATTGGTCATTTGTTGATAACTTAACTATCGATTATGGGTGGTTCAGTTTCATCCGGTGAGCTATGCTCAGTTTGATCCGGTTTTAGTGGGTCACTTTATGCGGGTTTTCCAATATTGAAATATAACTCTATTCAATGATCAGTATATGGCTGCTCCTTCTTTCACTGGATTTAAAAGTCAGGAAATATGTTCCCGGGGCAAGTCCAGTTTGAACTTCTTCCCGTTTAGACTTCATTTCATGGACCTTGAGCATCTTTCCGGCAGGATCATGGATCTCAACCCGGGTTCCTGGTTCTGCCTGAAGGAAAAGATGATCTGAGGATGGATTGGGATATATTCTCCACTCGGAAGATTCGTTAGATCTCAATACCCTATCAGTGCTTTGTTTTGGCCAGCCCCAAACCTCAAATTCGGTAAATGAGTTCCACTCACTGGTGGAATTGCCGTGACCTATGATCCTGACGAACTGGCTTGTTGTATCGGTAAAATCGTAGATCACCAATGGCTCACTTGTGATCTCGGATGTTATTCCGCTTAGAGCATCGTAATAGGCTTCTCCGTCTATTGAGGTCTGAATATCGAAGTAGGAGTAACGTTCATCTCCCTTATAGAGGCCGACTTTAATATAGGATACGATGCTCTTTTTTTCCAGCTCCAGGCTGATATAGGATCCATCACCTTCCCCCGACCAGCGATTGCTTAATATTCCATCATATACATTGTCAGCAATATTACCTTCTTGTTCTGTAGATGCAATGGCATCAATGATTGTAAGCATTACCTCAGAACCGGCTGATCCCTCTTGAGACACAGCAATTACTTCTTCAAGTTCATCTCCACTTACAGTAACAGTACCGTTTCTTGACGCACGACTCTGGTTTTCTTCAACGGTAACCGTAAGAGTACCATCTTCACTTCCACTAAGCGGATCAATATCCAACCATGCCGCTTCTGTAGCTACGGTCCAATCAACATTTGAGTTTATAGCTACGCTTTTATTAGCAGTTGCTGCAGTAAATGACAGAACTGATTTATCCAGAGTAAGAATAGAAGGTTCTTTCTCAGCCTGAGATATTTGTATTGTACTGGTGATATCATCACCCTCCTCAGCATTATTACTTGTTACTGTAATGCTGGCTGTTCTTATCATACCACTTTCGTTCTTATCGATCATAAGAGAGAAAGAAGCGCTTCCCGATCCAGTAGAAGGATCTATAGTTGCCCACCCGGCATTTGAACTCACATCCCAATCAAGATTTGAAGATACTGAGATCTCAATGGTATCTCCTGCCATTGGCGCGCTGATAGAAAGGACTGATAGTTGCATGTATTCACCCAGATCAGGTCCCACATCATTAAAGGTCAAAGGAGTATAGAGAACAGGATTTTCCTGGTGCTCATCGGCTCCATATTGTGTGTTTGCAGAACGGAACTGTCCGTCAATGTCATATTGTATACTCTCAGCGATCACACCGGAATGTGTATACTCCGGACTTGTTGCTGTGGCCCTGTACTGCAATAAGGACTCATCCCATACAAGTAGTGGATCAGCTTCAATATAATCGTCTCCTGTAAGAGTGACACCGTCTGATATACTGGCGTCATCAGTAGCATAAAAGAGATTATTATCCCAGGTCATATTGTCCGGGGGATTTATATAAGTAACAAATACTCCTGTATCAGATGTTACGAGGTTATTTGCCAGGACTACATCCCGGGGTGGCTTCGAATATTTTGTCTGGTTGTCGTAACCAACTTCAATTCCATGATGGTTGTTAACCAGGGTATTATTAGCAATTAATGCACGCTCGATCCTGAAATGGTTAGTTAAACCTCCACTTCCTTCTTCAGCATCGCCATAGGTAAGTGTAATAGGAGCGTCCCACTTTGTGCCTGTAAGTCCTTCAAAATAGTTGTTTATTATAACATGGTCAGAGCCGTATACACGTACTCCTCCTGTACCTTCTGCTTCTTCCCCAAGGAAGAAGTTACCTTCGATCAGGGATTCGTTTCCATGCCTCAGGGATAAGGTTCCCTGGCATCGTAAAAAGGTGTTATGAGAAATAGTATTCTTGTTGCACTTTACCGAAACGATTTCTGGATCACCATTGCATTCCTCGAAGAGATTGTTCGAAAGGGTGCAAAAGCCATCAGATTCCGACATGGCACTCCAACCAATCCTGATAGCTTCCATTTCATTAGTAGCCCTCGGACCCATGTTCTGAAAATGATTATACTCGATAACGTCATACTGTGAAACATATAGATCGTTGGTACCATCTATACGGATCATATTTCCCAGGGTTTTCTTATTGCGTAGAATATTGTGGTCGATTCGGTTATGGTGGCTGAGTCCGGTTGGGTCATCCCAGTAGCCCTGAATGCTGATCCATACTGAAGAGTTTCGATTACCCTCATCGTTCAAATAGGACTCCCCTGAGCCATCCAGGATGTTCTGGGTGATGCGAATGTTGTTACATGTCTGGATTTTGAATGTGGTGGATTTCTCGGTGATATTTATAACAAAGCCCTGGATCGTTACATAAGAGCAATGAATCAGTTCAAAAAAGGTGTCAGCATCAAGTGTATCGGCACCGATCAGTTCGGCCCGTATGATAACTGGATTCGCGGCAGTTCCTGCTACATCTACCATTTTTATACTCGCAGGTTCATACCTGCCGGCGGCAAGTATGATCTCATCACCGGGTTGTGCTGCTTCACAGGCATCTTCAAAATCATCGAAATTGTCATATGTAGTCTGACCAAATGCAGATACTGTTAAGCTCAGGAATAAAAAAACCAGGAACTGTTTCATGACAATGGGATTGATAAATTGAAAAAAGAAAGCTGCCTGAAAAGAATCCAAGGCAGCTTTCTTATAACTACTCTATAAAAAACTATCTAACAACAAGTCTCTTTGAAACTTTGATTTCGTCTTTCTCAACATGAATAATATATACACCTTGTGCAAAGTCGTTACCAATCACTTCATGATCAGATACATTTGCCTTGTTATATATTTCCTGTCCTGTGATGCTGTAAACGCTGATGTTTGCTCCCTGGCAATTTTCAACATTAAATACATCAGAAGAAGGATTAGGATAGATAGAAATACTAGCTGCTGATAATTCGAAGATTCCAGTCGGATCATTAACAGTTACAGCGCAATCTGCGGTAAACGATCCATCAGTGGTTGTAGCAGTAATAGTTGCTGTACCTTCAGCAATAGCTACAACAACGCCATTAGTTACTATTGCAGCGGCTTCGTTACTTGTTGACCATGATACTGAAGCATCTCCGGCATCTTCTGGTGCAACTGTAGCAACAAGTGTAGCGCTTGCTCCAACATCAAGTGTTAAGGTTTCCTGGTCGAGAGAAACACCGGTTACGGCAGCTCCCTGAAGTACCTCTTTCCAGACTTTACCAACACGAATACCACCTATCTCAGCAGTATGTCCACGTTGAGTTATATTATTTCTCAACGGTAGAATACCAGAATCAGAACTATAGTCATTAGCAAGATCTAAGGAAACAATAACGTTTGTTTGCTCAGCGGCTGTCAGGGTTGGGTCAGGGTTAATATAAAGCTTTACTACATCATTACTTTCGCCCGCAACTTGTTCGTAAGCCGCCACTAATAAATAGGTGCTTCCAATTCCGTCAACAAATGCTGTACATGTATCACCATCATTAGTTGGACCATTTTTTTACCAATACCAAACTGAACATCGGTGCCATCAATTATATCCATAAAAACACGACACCTGGACCAGTTACCAAGTGATGGTGACATTTCTAATTGAAAAATGTCTCGCATTGAACCAAAATCCTCGCCTAAAGGTTTAATCAAAAATGCTGCATAATAAGTAGCCTCAGCAAGGTAATCTGTGCTAGCATCAAACTTCAGAGTATCATCACCGCTAACATTCCATCCACTTGAGTAACGTCTTGTTGCGTCGCCAAATGTAGAACCACCATTTACAGAGTCAATCTCTACAGACATACCCATTTCACTACCAGCATAGTTTAGATAGTAGAGCACATCCTGATCACTAAATATAGGACTTACCCCACCGTTATAATCGTCTTTAGTACAAACAAACCAATCATCCAGAGTTTCAAGATCAGCACCAGCTGTTTGACCCTCAAAGTAATGGGTGTAAACCTGCGCATTCAGCGATAAAACTGCAAAACTTAACATTAATAAAAGTACATTCTTTTTCATGATAATTAATTTTTAAAGTTTAAAATTTAAAATTTGTTTTTAGAGGTTTCCAATTTATTTCAAATGGTTTAGAATTTGTTTTTAGAGGTTTCCAATTTATTTCAAATGGTTTAGAATTTGTTTTAATAGTTTAGAGTTTGTTTTTAATGGTTTCACATAAATATTCATTTCTCATTTTTAAATACTTGTACTTGTTATAAGTAATTGTATTATTATCTTTTAAAGCATTTATTTAATAATCAGCCCCTTACTCGCTGAGTTATTCGCTATATTATATACAATGTGGTAATATCCTGATTGCAGACCAGAGATATTATGTTGTGTTAAATAATCATCTATTAACAAGCCCTTAACTAAACGGCCAGACTGATCGTAGATAATGGCATAACCGTAATCTTTAGATTCAATAACAAGTATATTTTCACATGGATTTGGGTAAAGGAAAAGGCCATTTTCCTCATTATTAATATCTTTTATACTTGTACCATTTTCTGAGCTGAGAGACAGGATATATGTTTTTGTAGTTATTTTATTTTCGGCCGTAACTGTAATTGTGCATACGCCAGGAATTATATCAGGGTAATCGATAGCTGCCGATGCAGCATTATCTTGTTTTTCAACAGTAACAACATAAGAAGATGGATCATCTACAATTTCTTCATAGTCAAAGGAATCATAGACAAATCCACTGATGGATGTGTAATCTAACTCTATCATTGACAAGTATGCATTATTGCCCAATATGCCATGATCATCCCAATACAGGTCACCAAGATTTTCGCCATCGTCAGCATAACTCAATGCAGGCGACACAGGCAATAATGAAAAATAATACCTGCTTCTGTCTGAATAAAATACATCCTGATCTTGAATAATTGAGCTGCCAATGCTTGCACCATCTGATGCATTTACCTCTCCGGTATTCCAAAATAGACAATAATCAAGACTTGAATTTGCACCTGTAATAGTAACTGACGTTGCACTACTTGTCGAGTTCGTAAAAAGTGTATTTGTTATAGTAGCATCTGTATTTGTGAGAGAGATTATTTCATAACCGGCACCATCAAAGCCAACACTATCGATGGTACAATGGTTTATTGTGGCAAGGGCATCACCCTGGCTGGCAACATCCATTAATAGAATTTCCCTGCCAATATTTATGAAGCTGCAATTCGAAAACACAAGACTATCGGCATGAAAATTATTCTCGAATAAGAAAGCTTGTTTAGCAACATCGAAAATTTGCACATCTGTTAAGATCAATTGTTCAAAAACAACCGGAACGGTCGATTGTAATATATAACCCCCTTCAGTATCTGTAAAATCATTGAATTGACAATCTCTTAAGATAAGACCGAGGGTATCGTTCTCATCAAGAATTGAAGAGCTCATAAAAGCAGATTTAAATGTATTCGATGTTGTACCACCTCCATTAAAATTGATTTCTTGTATACTAAGATTAGCGTTTGCTTCTAAAAGAATGAATTCATCTACATCTCCACTTGCTTCTATTAGCGGTTTCTCATCAAGACCATATTCGGCCCTAATTTTTATATCAGCAGATAATATGGCACTTGTCTCCATTTGATACACCCCGCCAGATGTTGTTAAAACTATAATATCGCCATCTTCAGCCGAATCGATATATGTTTTTAGTAACTGGCCTCCATCAGTAGCACTCACTTCCTTAAGTGAACTCGCCCATTTAACTCCTACATCTTCTTTTATTAATGGAACAATATTTATCGGGTCTGTAGATATCTGATCGCATCCTGCATCATTTGTAGTAATTCGTGTTTGTCCGTCAATATCATCAATAACATAGCTAAAAGTATCTACACCATAATCTACCACATTACTGAGATCTGTTGGTCTCCATAAATCTGAAAAGATAAGTTCCGGATCCTCTTCTAATATACCAGCTTGTGAGGAAATCCCTAAATCAGCTCCATACATGATATTATTCTGGAAAGTCATATTCTCGGGATCATCTATATATTCAACCATTTTACTGGTTGAAGATGAATAATCTGCCACCACATTATTGGCAATAAAACAATCTTTTGGAGCTAAGGAAAGTTCGGCGTCGGCACCTGCTCCAATAACAAATGGGTATTTGCAATTCACAATAGTATTATTTACAACTTGTGCATTTATTACCTGGAAATAGCGGTTTAATGGCGAATCCGGAACTCCGTTAGTAAGTGAAATAGCAGCCCGGAATCCATCATCAGGTAAATCTTGCAGATAATTGTTATATACCTTATGATTTTCACCAATAATTCTTATCCCGCCACATTCTTTATTGCTGGCACCAAAAAAGAAGTTAGAATATACTTCACAATTGTTTCCATGGCGCAGTGTTAATGTCCCCTCAGAATTTCTGAATGTATTATAGCGATATACGTTTTTACAAGATTTATTCGAAATAATTTCAATCTCACCGTCGCAGCCTTCAAATAAATTTCCTTCTACTGTTGTATAAGAATCATACATACTCCAGTCGCTGGTTCCGATTCGGATTGTCTCCCCTCCGTTTACGCCTAAATCTGGCCGTGGTCCAAAATAATTACTATCTATCTGATGATAATTAGGCTGATCATCAAGCCATACAACCAGCGTTGCGCCTGCATGGTTTTTACCTTCGAAATGACAATGGTCTACACGATTGTATTGTCCGTATAACGATACCCACTTATATTCCGTGCCTGAACTGGAGGGATTATAGTCAATTATTTTAGTGTTAGTAAGCCTGCAATGATAGGCATGATTGCTTGAGCTTGATCGAAATGAAATAACATGTCCGTTTGATTTAGCCCCATCTGTAAAAACAAATCCATCAACAATTAAATATTCACCTCCGATTTCAATACTTGAATTGCCGGTAAGGTACACTTCTCCGCCAGTTTCAGCTTTTAAGGTAATAGGGTTGTTTTCTGTTCCTGTTCCTTCAAATTCAAGCCAGGTGTCTTCCCATACCCCATTTCTTAATATCACAACATCACCTGGATTTAAGTCAGGTAAACTATAAAATTCTCCGAGTTTTGTTATATAATATTCTTTTGCCGACAAATTTACACTTGCAGCTATAATGAACAGTCCTAACACAAATATTCTATGAATACTCCCTCTTCCCATCCTCTATTTCATTTATCGTTTATTGAATAATAATTCTTCTCTTATGTTTTATTTAAAATCGAATAAGTGTTCTATTTCTACTAATTTATTGCGGCTTTATATATTGTAAAATCAGTATTTAGAGAATCCAGCTCTGCATCAACCTGACGCTGAAGTCTTTTATAGGCCTGACCAAATTCACCATTAGCACCATCATCACGAATAATCTTAGCATCAGAAATGGCTACTACAAAAGTAGAATCTGCTAAAAACGGAGCTTCACCAGATGCAGTTCCTACAGGTGTATGAACCCTTAAGGTATCGCATACACCTATTAAATCGTTAAGTGCTCTTTTGTCTGCAATAAACATCTCGCCGTTAAAGCGTCTGCCAACTGCAGTTATAGCATAATTTGCATAAAATAATTCTTCATAAGTAACATCAGGTTTTGCAATAATATCTTCGGCTACTATTAGGGAGTCTAAGTAATCGCCTGTAATTACTTCGAATACAGAATCACTGGCAAATATTTCTCCTACATTATATCCGTTGGTAGTATTTTGAACAATTTCTTTTTCGGAACTTACAAGAATACTAAGCTCGGTCTTATAGTCTTCAAGAGTTAATGGTTCAATTGTCATTTCCTTTTCGCATGCGCTAAACCCTATAAGTACAACAGCAATAAGGCTAAAAAATAGTATGGTAGGATTGTTTTTTATTATTGATTTCATAGCTAATTTTTTTCGATTTAATAACCCGGGTTCTGTTTGATATCCAGTTCAGCATTCCCATCTATTTCGTCTTGTGGAATAGGTAAAAGCAAATGATCGTTGTTATAGTTTGCCTGAACTGGTAGTGGTATTTTAGAATAAAGTCCATAAAGAAAATACCAATCGCGAAGAAAAGTATGTTGTATCAAAATATCCATTGCTTTATTCGGATCGTTATACGATTGATTCATACGCAACAAATCGAACCATCGGTGATTTTCAAAAGCAAGTTCTAATCTACGTTCCAGATAAACTTCGTCTAAGGCCATTTCTTTAGAGGTAAATGGATCTGTTACTAAAGATTTTCCGGCTCTTGCTCTAATTTGGTTAACATAGGTATGTGCGTCAGCATGGTTTCCATCCTGTGCCAATATCTCGGCATATAACAACACGATATCGGCATATCTAAGAACAATCCAATCGTTCTCTGCCGCAGAGTAATCCGTCATACCATAATCTACAAACTTTAGGATATACGGAGCGTCAAATGATCGTGAGTATATATCAAAAAACTGATTTCTTGAATCATTAAGATCATTTTCAAATTTACTTATGAGTTCGAAGCTTGGGTTGTTATTTCCATCTCCTCCTGCAGATCCTACCGGAAATACATCTTTTGTTCCTGATGGAGCAAAATTTTCAAAGAATGGAGAACCATTACCAGAAACACCTGCATAACGAATAGCAAAGATAATCTCGTTGTTCATTTCCTTCGTGATATCAAAAATATCCGGAACTGTATCTAACAGGCCATGTGGTGATTTTGATTCTATAACAAATTCTTCTAATATGGTTTTTGCTAAACCAAGGTTTTCCAATCCACCCATATGCATATATGCTTTTGCCAGCAAACCTTTTGCAGCCCATTCTGTAATACGGCCAGCATCAGCTATAGATGGTGCATCCTCGGCTGCAATCTTTAGATCAGGAATAATAATATTATTGTATACATCTAAAACTGGAGAACGAGGAATACTTAATGCGTCTTCAGGCCCAATTGTTTCAGTAACTTCAAACATATCGCCAAAAAGATTTACCAAAGTAAAATAGTGGTAAGCCCTAATAAATCTAAGTTCGGCATTGTATGCGGCTCTATCTTCTTCGATTTTAATATAGGAAGTATCCTGAACCGAAGGCAAGATGGTGTTGACAGTGGCTATATTCTGATACGTATTGTACCAATAATCCAGAATTGACTGTTCTGATGGTAATACTGAGAAATGAGCATAATTGGCCAATCTCACTCTTGTGTCGGAACCAGAATTTACCTGTGCAACACAGGTGTTATCACTTCTTATTTCTGTGAATTGCCATTCATCGTTCATTATCCTTTTCATCCCAACATAACAACCTATTACACCAACCTCAATTCTTTCAGGAGTAGTATAAAAGTCAGATGATGTTAAAACAGATTCAGGTTTATCTGTCAGAAAATCTTCACATCCGGTAAATAATAATGTTACTGACAGTAAGCTTATAATAAATATATTGTGTCTCATCTAATTTGATTTATTATGTTTTGTGCTAAAATGAAATATCCAATCCAAAAGTAAATGATCTGGTAAGCGGGAATACTCCTTGCTGATATCCATCTACAAGAGGGTTATTATACTCACTATTGGTTTTACGAGCTTCCGGATTAATACCACGGTAATTTTCCCCCATTAAATAGAGAAGGTTTCTTGCTGAAACGTAAACTCTCAGATAATTAATGGACAATGCTTTAGCAATATTCTCCGGCAGTGTATAGCCAATTGTTATATCCCTAAGTGCTATGTATGAAGCATCTTCGACAACGTAATCAGATAGCAATAGTTCTGCTTTTGAGGTATTGGTTGCATAAACAGTCTGCCCATCTCCCGGGTACATTGGGCTAACCCAACGATTATTAGTATAGGCCCTGTCAAGTCGAATAGGTTCAAAATTAGAGGCATTTCCATTTATCAGTTCTCCTCCTTGAGATCCCTGGAATAGAAAGCTGGCATCTAAGTTCTTATAAGAAAAAGTATTTGTTACAGCCCATGTAAAATCAGGAAAAGGACTACCAATATTTGTACGATCTCTAAAATCAATTGTATCATTTAGATCCTGATCTACAACCTTTATACCTCCGGCAGCAGGTAAAAAAACAGAATAAGTTCCTGGATCTTCAGCTTCTACCTCGTCGTAAGTCATCCATATACCATCAGTTTCAAAACCATAGTATACTATAGATTCCTCGCCAACTTCAGCTCGATATTTTTCACTCCTCATTCCGGAATTATCCTCAAATTCTTTACCACCATAGGCCAAAAGCGTGTTTTTATTTTTTGCAAAGTTTCCGGATACTATCCAGCTAAAATTAGCGCTGCTAATAAGCCCTGCTTTTAATTCAATCTCTATCCCTTTATTATTCACTTTCCCAATATTATTCCAGGCAGTTTTATGCCCTGTAATATCCATTGCTGGTTGTGTTAGTAACAAATCAAGTGAATTTGCATCGTAATATTCTAAAGAGAGTGTATACCTGTTCCTAACAAAACCAAGGTCAAAACCAAGGTTAACTTCTTCCAGTTTTTCCCAGGAAAGTTCCGGATTACCTAAAGCATTTTCAGTTGGGGTCAGCCCCGAAAGGATACCGCTTCCCAATTGATAATCCTTTACTTCACCATCTGGATAAAGTGTGGCTACTTTATTCAAATAAGAATAAGTAGCAATATTGTCGTTACCAGTAAGCCCGTAACTTGCTCTGATCTTTAAATTCGACACAGAAGAAAGTGAGCTCATAAAATCTTCCTCAGAGATTCTCCATCCAACGGAACCCGAAGGGAAAGCCCCCCATTGATTTCCTTTAGGAAACTTGGTGCTACCGTCGCTACGTACAGCAACTGATGCCAGGTATTTTCCCTTATAATCGTAAATTATACGACCTAACACCGACATCATCGCCTGTCTTTCATAATAAGAGTTGGTACCATCCTTTATAATATTAGATGCCCCATCAAATTGCATAATCTCTTCGTCGGCAAAACCAGTACCTTCAATCTCATTATCACGTATATTTTCTTGTTGTGCGGTAAACCCGGCAATTACATTGAAACTATGATTACCGAATGATTTATCATAGCTCAGAATATTCTCCGATAAGAGATTGATGTCTGTATCCATTTCACGAATTAACCTGTTTATTTCGCCATCGCCTTCGGCATTTGACTGTACTTTCTCATTGTATTCGTTATATGAATAATAGACTCCATTTGTAGTTGTGAACTTCAGACCTTTAAGAATGTCGATAGATAAATATGCATTGCCTGACAAAGTGTATCTATTATCTAATCGAGAAAAACGATCGCGAATTGACACAGGTGAATTATGACTTGTTGTCCACGCACTATTAGTTGTCTCATTCCAAACCGTTCCATCAACACCGATACCGGTTAAATTAGCATCATAAAAATCTGATGCCTGCGCATAGTCGCCGACCGTTGCTCCGGTAAATGCTGCAGTTGCTTCGGTGTGATATACCGGAATATAACTGTGAAAGCGTTGATAGTCTGTAAGGTCACCTTCGGGTCTTTCTTTTTTGCTATAATTTGCAGCAAAATTAGTACCTACTTTAATTCTATCTGATAGTTTTGCATCGAGCTTCGTTCTGAAACTAAACTTGTTATATTCAGATTTTTTCATGATACTCTTATCAGAATTATAGCCTCCAGATACGTAAAACTGAACCTCTTCACTTCCGCCTGAAGCACTTAACTGATAGTTACTAATTGTACCAAAATTGCGTAAAGCTTCCTTTTCCCAATCTGTTGGTTCGGCAAGAAGCTGAGTTGCTAAGAGGTAACCAAGCCTCTCATTGTCGGTTACATCGTAAAATCTCTGCGTAATAGCTCTATCCCCATCTACTGCAGGATCTGCTATGCGCTTATCGCCTTCTTCGTATAGGAGCTCCAGATATTCAACGTTATTCATCATATCAGGTAGCTTTATAGGAGTACTAATACCTGTATACGTTTTAAAGTTATACTTCGTTTTTTTTGAAGCTCCACTTCTGGTGGTTATTAGAATCACACCAGATGAAGCACGAGAACCATAAAGAGCCGATGAAGCAGCATCTTTTAATACTTCAATTGATTCTACATCGCCCATATTAACCATCGACATGGCATCCGAACCTTCTGGCATAGGAAAACCATCGATAACAATAAGAGGGTCGCTACTGGCTGATATCGAAGCGGCACCACGAATACGGATTGAAGGTTCAGAACCAGCCAATCCATCGGTATTTAAAACCTGAACACCGGCAAGCTTTCCTACTAAGGCCTGATCTGCTCTTGACACTGCAATTTCATCAAGTCCATCATTTTTTAAAGATGACACAGCACCCGTTAAGTGAGATTTTTTCTGGGTTCCATAGGCAACTACAACAACTTCTTCAAGCACCTCTGCATCAAAACTTAATTCAACATTAATTACCTGGGCTCCGATAAATTTCAGTTCTTGCTTTACATAACCAACATATGAAAAAACAAGCGTTCCTGTATCAGTAGGCGCAATAAGTGTGTATTTACCTTCATAATCAGAAATAGTTCCCACCATGGTTCCTTTAATAGCTATGCTGGCTCCAATTAGTGGTTCACCATTTAATGAAGCATCAGTTACAACTCCACTCAAAGTATTTTGTCCAAATAAACTCGATTGTCCCAATATGAGATAAGCTCCGACCACGACAATCAATGATAAAATTCTTTTCATAATGCGGTTTTATTTAATAGGATAATTTTTCAAAACAACCAATCTGCCTATCTTTTACAATAATAAATGTCAAATTACCAGCACAATTTTGATAAATAGCTGTACTATCCAATAGCGGCATTTTAAATAATATATTTTTCATACTTATCTTATAAACAAGTTCTGATAAAGAACCTCTCTATTAGTTTTTAATCTTACAATATAGACTCCTGAATTATATCCAGATAAATCTAATCTTATATCGTTTTCAGAATATTTATTGGAATAGATCACCGTTCCGTTTAGCTCAACAATTGCTACTTCAATTACTTGAAAACTATGATCCATAGTAATGTTTAGAATATCAGTGACCGGATTGGGATATATTGAGAAGCAACTCTCTGTCTGCTTATTAACAGAACTTGTTACAGTGAAAAGGACACTTAATTCATTAGCAGCTTCATTATTATTACCGGAAAGATCCTGAACGACACCGCTACTGATATTTACTCTTATATAATCAGAGCTTGAGGCTGTTGGGACTATCGTTGCAGTGAAAACTTCATTATCGACACTCGATAATGAACTAGCCTGCACAAGGCCATTTTCTACTGAGATGTCAGTCTCATCAAAACCTGTAACTACTTCACTACAAGTAATTGTAATCCCGAAATCACTTGTAACCGGAGTAGCTTCATCTTCATCAATAGCAATAACAACTGCGGGAGCAGTTATATCTTCATCAACTGTTATTTGATTCGAGGCTTCATTAAGGTTTCCTGCAGCATCCTGAGCAATGCCAACCGTTATATAAACAGTTACATCGCTGGTAAAGTCAGGTACAATTGTTGCGTCAAAATTCACACTATTTGAAGAACTAAGTGACCCTGCTTGCACAGAACCATTCGTAACAACAATATCGCCCTCCGTAAATCCACTTACATCCTCACTAAATTGAATTGAGATATCAAAAGTTGGAGTGTTTAATTCAGTAGCTGATGTTGATATATTTACTGAGGGATCAATAACATCAGCTTCTTCATAAATACTAAAGTTAGCGAAATACACAATCTCATCTCTTAAGCTGGCTGCATCATTCAAGCTTCGGTAAATTCCCCATTTAGGTCTAATAAAATCAGCATTTGTTTTCCACATTCTCAATGAACTTGTACTATATGTCATTAAGTTTGTGCCATCATGAACAGTCTCTATCGATAAAGAATAACTCCCAATGCCTGCTTCGCCATATGTTACCCGTTCAATGGCCTCTACCCATACTCCTTTAAGAGGGTCTAATTCTACCTCATGAATGGTCGATTGAGTGGTCGTAGCTGCATACCTCAATTGGAGTTTGTCAGGAGTGCCTTTGCGTGGTGTTAAGGTAATTAGAGGCATCCCATCTTCTGGACTACCAACAGACTTCAACTGATGTATATGTGTAAAACTACTGGAAGGTTGAAAGCCTTCATCAAGCTTAAACCTCCATTTATACTCAACAGTTTCACCTAAAACACCCAATAGACTGTCAGATGATTTGTCATAAGTTTTAATTTCATTTCGTTGACGATCAAAATACTGACACCTGTCGTTGTCTTCATCGACATGGATGTGAAATACAAAAACATATATATCCAGTGAGTCATCAAAAACTTGTGTAATATGATCGCCAAAAGCACTATGATTATCGCAAGAACCAACTGTTATCCCAGGTGCTTCTATAACATCATAACCAGGTGCTAATACCGAGTTTATCAGGTCATAGGTATCAGTAGTACCATCAGCATCTAATAAAGATTGGGCATAGCTACAATTAGTAACAAGCATTAAAATCATTATTATCAGTCCTAGTCTTTTCATTTTTTTAACTGATTCTCTTTTTGGTTTTTTGAAAAGATCCGGGCAGGACGTTGAGCAACCTGCCCGAAATCTAATTCAAACGAACTACTATACTAACTATGAAAAGAATAATCCTCCATTTATATCGATGTTGGTACCTATAACAAATCTTTTATATTCCTAATGCCTGACCCCCACCAATTTGGATAGTTTCTGCTGTTATGAAAGATGCACCTTCACTTGCTAAGAAAGCAACTACTGAAGCTACTTCTTCCGCTTCGCCTAATCTTCCTAACATAATGTTGTTCTTCCATGAAGCAAATACTTCGGGCTTTGTTGCCTTAATTTGAGCATGGA
This sequence comes from uncultured Bacteroidaceae bacterium, assembly GCA_964538375.1. Taxonomy (GTDB): domain Bacteria; phylum Bacteroidota; class Bacteroidia; order Bacteroidales; genus JAUUZQ01. Next base: position 20,191 of record CAZIFQ010000027.1, read on the forward strand.
AAGGTGTATCAATTGTACCCGGAGATACAGCATTAACCCTGATTCCATATTCAGCCAGATCTTTTGCCAATGCTCTTGTAATGGCATGTACTCCCGCTTTAGAGGTTCCATAAACCCCAGCACCGGGTCCTCCTGCATTCCATGCAGCATTTGAAGTATAGTTTATGATAGAAGCATTTTCTCCCTTTTTAAGGAATGGAATAGCTGCCCTTGAAGCAAAAAATACGGAATCAAGGTTTAATGCCATTACTGATCGATAAAAATCGGTTGTCATCTCTTCAAATCTTTGCCTTCCACCTAAACCGCCAGCGTTATTTACAAGCACATCAATTTTTCCGTATTTCTCTCCGACTTTAGTAATATTTGAAGTTACTTCCTCTTCTTTGGTAACGTCAAACCCATAATACTCAGCAGTTATACCCTCTGCGGTAAGTTCTTTTACTCTTTCAGCTCCTTCTTTGTGTTCTATACCGTTTAATACAACGATATATCCATTTTTGCCTAATTTTTTCGCAACCTGAAAGCCAATCCCTCCAGTTGCACCGGTTACGACTGCTACTTTTCCTTGTAAATTCATAATTGTATAATTTTTAAGTTTATTAATATATGTTTGTTATTCTTCTACTGACTTAATTTTTCTGGCAAATAAATAGATTGCTGCTATGCCAAGAGGTACAAAAACTCCAATTGCAATAAATATTGGAGTGTAAGATACTTTTGCAACTACTGGGACCAGGAAGTTCATAACTATTACAGCAAGAACCCCAATCATTCCGCCCAGCCCGGCGAGCGAGCCGACTGATTTTCCACTAAAGAAATCGCTTGGTAAGGTCTGAACATTTCCAATTGCAAATTGGAATCCGAAAAGCACTGCACAAACAATGAGTACAAACTTTATGGCTGTGTCTGCAAAAAGAACGGTTGCAAAAAGTCCTAAAAACATTATTATGCCACCAATGAATATCGTTGTTTTTCTACCCTTGTTTATAGAACCTGTTTTTGAAATTATTCTTCCAGATACAAAACCTCCGGCAATACTACCAACTGCAGCTCCAACGTAAGGAACCCATAAGAACATTCCCACCTCCTTTACATCGAAACCATAAACATCGAAGAGGTAAATAGGCATCCAACCCACAAAAAACCACCAAATTGGCTCCAGGAAGAAACGTCCTATCACAACCGCCCAGGATTCTTTATGAGAAAGAATCTCTATCAGGCCTTTTCCTTTTGTCTCATCTGTTGCATCCTGATCAGCTTTACTCTGGCCTTCGAGAATATATTTTTTCTCCACCTCAGTGATCCAGGGATGTTTTTTAGGGCCAGCCTTATTAATTAGTAACCATGGAATAATCCATATTAGTCCAAAAGAACCAATAATAAGAAATGTTATTCTCCAGCCGAATCCGACAAATAGTGTTGCAATTAAAAGGGGAGCAATAATAGATCCAACAGATGCACCAGCATTGAATAGCCCCTGTGCAATCGCCCTTTCTTTTATCGGAAACCATTCTGCATTACTCTTTACAGCACCAGGCCAGTTTCCCGCTTCCGAGATACCCAAAGTAGATCTGAGGATTCCGATTGAGAGTACACCTCTTACCGTCGAGTGTAAGAGAGAAGATATCGCCCAGACACCAATAGATAATACATATCCAACGCGCGTTCCAACCTTATCAAAAAGTTTTCCTGAAAAAAGTTGACCGAAGGCATAAGCGAACATAAATATATTGAGGATATAGCTATAGTGTTCTTTTGTAAGCCCAAGATCTTGAGCAATAGAACCCTCAACACCTGCATTACCCCACATAATAGCCAGGGCACTTCTGTCGATATAATTAATGACGGTAGCAAGAAAGATCAAGCCAATAATAACCCAACGTAATCCTTTGATTTTCATGTTAATAGTTGTTATTTAGCTAGTTTATTTACCAAAGTAAGAAACCGCACTTCCATCAAGGAAGTCTTCCCGAACCGGGCTGAATACATCTATCAGAATGCCAGCCTCCAGGCATAGTGCACCATGCATAAGATTTGGTTCGATATAAACGCCATCTCCGGCATTCACTATTTTTTTCTTTCCATCGATGGTGAACTCAAATTTACCTTCGGCACAGTAAGAAGCCTGGGTATGAAAATGCTGGTGAGGACTTCCTATAGCTCCTTTTTCGAAGTTCACTTTTACCATCATAATTTGATTGTCCCAACCCAGGAATTTTCTGGATACTCCGCCACCCAGTTCTTCCCATTTCATTTCCTCTGCAAGGCAAAAATTTTCACTTGATCTTTTCATTGTTTACTGCTTTTAATTAGTGTATAATTTCCTGTCCATCTGTATTCTTTTTCATTGATGTTCAGTATATGATTCTTTTGAGACTGGTCCTTTTCCATAACTGAAAGGAATAGGAAGGCACTTTTCCAGGTGTAGAATTCGAACGCCAGGTATTCGTCTTTTGTTGGAATCGTTTTAACCCCTGTTATTACCGCTTCCTGGTTGCTCACCATTTCAGTGGACTCATTCTGATTTCCGTGTGTTTCCACGACTGAGCCAAATAAATGATCCTTAAGATTTGATTCACGAATTATCAGTGCAGGTTCAGTCCTGAGGTTGAAGTTTGGATCACCTGCTCCAGTCCTTGTAAGGATCAATTCAGTATTTTCATTCACCGCTGTTGTGAGTGTGTGAATGATCTTGTTATCCAGCCATGAAATACTTGCCGCATCCCTGTCTGGTTTCCCTTCTGCAATTTTCCACATGTGCTGGTATCCATGTCCCTCTCCCAATGGAAGCAGTTGATCTTCATTTGCCTTATAATCAAATCCGATATTAAGGATATTACCATCAAAATGATAAGGCATATCGTAGCTTGCCTTTGGATTATCAGAAGTAACGTTAAAGAGATCAATAAGCAGTGGATTCGAAAACTCTTCATCTTCGATGAGACCTACAATTCGAGTCATTTCGATACCTGGATATGCATAAATATCCTTGGCACACACAAATTGTTCTTTATTATTTTCCAGATCGCTATAGATGAGTTCAGAATGATATTTCTGGGCCTCAGCGTATTCAGCGTTAAAATGACTGGTTTGATTTACTACCAGGGTATTATGCGCAACTGTTTGTTTTGCATAAGTATTATTTTCTTTTAGATAACGCCCTCCATCTTTGGCCTTAATGTTTACAAAACGTACAGAGCCATAATCAGTAAGAACTTCGTTCTCTTTATAGTAATAGAATATATTTAACCTGTCAAAGTGACCATGGCTCAGTCCATGAGAGGCATATTTAAATACGGAACAAAACTTATCATCTGCATCCCGAATTAATGCTATGCCTCCCTGCATCCCATCTTTCCCGTCTGTTATAAGCTTCGAAGCCCTCTTTAGAGCTAACTGTTTGTTTTCGTTTAAGTCTTTAACTACCTGCAAACTATTCGCATTTATATAGGATAATTCAACTCCTTCTAAAAGGGCCAAAATGCCCGGACTCTTCTTCTTTGCATATAGAAAACATAATGAAGCAACACTTGCCGGTGAGTAGAGACTCATTCCTTTCATTGCATCATTGATTGGGAAATATCGTCCCTCTGTATCAGAAAGGTCAACCAATATTTCTACTGCGCTGGTATAAATGCCATCCCCAAAATTCATAATATCCAGCTCTGGAATATTGTGATCTATGCTTTGGGCAAACATCAGGAAGGGAGTCATGGCATATCTCTGATAATACGGACCTTCAGTATAATATCCATCCGGAGAGAATAAGCTCAATGTTTGTACCAGGAATCCTGCATCAAGTTCCGTGACATCCTGAGAATATGTTTCACTGACTGGCTTTCCTTGTTCGTTGATTCCACTAAGCGCTCTGAAAACCAGTTCTTCATCTCCTGTAGTGATGCCGGTCATCCCTACTGCGGCCACTGCCCAAACACCATGGTTGTGCAAGCGGTTAAATACATGCCTGTTTTCAATGGACAGAAAATCTGCATAGGGTTTGAGCAGGTCACCTTCAATAAGCTTCCTTTCTTTCTTTGAGAGAAAATTGTAAATAGCATCGTAGCCCTGGATTGCATCAACCAACCACACAGCTTCGTTAAGTTGTTGCCAGAACAATTTCCCAGGTGCATATGATTTCTTTACCGGATGTTCTCCATATGTTGGATACTTTGATGCATATTCAAGTAATAATTCCTTTGCATAACAAGCATACTTTTCATCTCCGGAAATCAGGAATGCAACTCCAGTTTGCTTGATCGCCTTTCCATTTAATTTGTGTTGAGAATGTGTGTATCCACCCGCTGGATCTTCAGGAGTGGGAACATCAATGCTTTGGGCAATAATTTCATCCGATTCAGAAAGATATCCTTTCACCGTTTCTTGCCATAGAGGGTATGTTTCCATTGCTGCTCTCATCTCAGATACTTCAGCATCATTAATGATAAGACAAGGATGATCAGAGTTACTCCCTGACTTTTGCCCCTGTAGACTAACAGAGATTAAGGCCAGAACAAACAGGCAGACCCTTTTAATATTTGATATTTTATATTGTCGCTTCACCTTACTTTATTATAACCAAGAGCTGTTTTCTGTGTAGATCTTTTCATTAGAGGAGAATTCCTTCCCAGTGTAAATTCCTTATCTTCTACCGAAACATACCCGGGATCCACATACCAGTTATTCTTACCCAATCGGTTGTCGTAAAAACTTTCAAAGCGTCCACACTCAAAAAAGTTATTATGGTCGACAAGGCATTTAATCCATTGCTGATCTTCCATTTGGATCACTCTTCCGCTTTTCCCACTATGACTGAAAATATTATTTGTAATGTGAACATCCTGCACCCCTGTGAGATTAATCGCTGAGCCAAGCTCCTTATTTTCAATATTATGGAATGTGCAATGATCAATGAGAAGTGCGGGACCGGTAGTGCTTTCATCGTTTCCTCCACGGTAAAGATCTATTGCAGATCCCATTACATTATAGAAGAGACAGTTCTTAAGTATTACATATTCTGCATTGTATTTTCCAAGATCTTCCTTCTCAGCCTTCAGGTTGATGGCCAGTCCTGATATTGTATGGAAGGTGCAGTTTGTAAATACTATAGAATCCGCAAAGGTGCTTTTAAAAGCCTGGAAAACACTTGCTCTACCTTCAGTAAAATTATAAAAGTTACACTGGTCTGCAAAGAGATTATAATGCTCAATGGCCGGATCCCTCTGCGTAACAATACCTGCATTCGCAATTCCGCTTTTCGAGGCACCGCTGATGTCCAGGTTTTTGATTCTTAATTCACCGCCGTTCTGAATAACTATTAAGGGTAGATGGTCCCGATTACTTTCATACTTTATTTCCGGATTATTTTCCTGCGTGGTTTGCCCGATCAAATTGAGAGGCATTGATATGAGCAATGGTTCACTTAATGTGATATTCTCTGTGATGACAATGATATCGCCGGGAGAGCTTGCTTCAATGATCTCATTTATATTATCCGTGGCTGCGACTTCGTGTCGTGCAGGAGTTGCGAGGATTTCTTTCTCTTTTTTATACCAGGTGGCTCCTGTATTCTGCTTATTTGCTTTTAGTTCAGGTTTGTATTCAGAGTTGGAGAATAAACCATTTTCATCTTTCTGATAAACCAATGAAGTTCTTTCAAAACCAGTCCTGCTTTGAGAGGAGTTTCCAATATTAAATTTGTTCCCCTCAAAAGAGATACCAGACATGTCGTCCAGTTCAGTAATAAGCTTATCAGAATCAGGATTATAGATCACATTGTTTTTAAAACTGGAATTCTGAGGAAGCGCTGTACGTTCGTTATCTGAACCAATACCGAAGGCGATATTCTCACAAGCAAAGAAGTGATTGCCATCAAATGTCGCATCCTTTACCTGATGATAGCGGTTGATCGCCGAATTTGGAACGCCATTCATTACTGCAAATGCTGAGCGAAAGCGATGTCCTGCCAGTTCCTGGAAATGATTATTTCTTATGGTATGTCCGGCATTGATCACCCTGACTCCACCCGTGTTGGGTATATTGTTGCCAATGAATACATTATCCTCGATGATGTTCCTGTTCCCATGCCTCAGGGTCAACACTCCTTCACATTCATAAAATGTGTTTCCAGATAGTATATTATCACAGGCCTTTATAGATATGATTTCTACCTCACCACTACATTGGTCGAAGTAATTGTTAAGGATCCTTGTATTACTGGAGCTTAAGGAAAAGGTAGATGTTCCTACCCGCATAGTTTCACCTCCGTTAGAGCCTAACCTGGGACGCTCGCCGAAATAATTGTGATCGATCAAATGATCGTTTTCCTGGTTCTCCTTGCCATTCAGTCGCACAGTCAGGGTTACGCCAGCGTTTAGTTTACCGACAAAAGAGCAATGATCAACACGGTTGTTTTTACCGTAGAGTTCAAGCCAACTGGATTTTAAAAAGCGATCGCTTGGATTATAGTACGATATTGCGCAGTTGCTTACCCGGCTGTTATTCGCAACTTCATCTCCGGTTCTGAAAGAAATGACAGGATGCTTACCACTTGTGCCATTGGCAAACAAAATGCCGTGTACTTCTACATGATCTCCAGAAAGAGACAGATATGAATTTCCGGAGAAGATAACTTCACCAGGGGTTTCTGCTATTAGAACAATCGGCAGATCAGTAGCACCAGAGTTTTTAATTTCCAGTTGAACATCCTTCCAGTTTCCGTTTTTTATGATAATGCTGTCGCCGGGTTGAGCGTTGTTTATTTGCGATTTAAGCGAAGCTATATCGGCAACAAATCTTGATGAATCGTTACAAGAAACGAGAAAAATAATTGGAAGGGCTAATACAAATATATTTGTATTTAAACGGTTCACCAGAAACCTTAAAGAGATAGATAATCTTCTCATTATTGTTTTTTTCACTGTGAACCTTGCTCAGTCTTTGTAATCAGAGTTTGATTATCTAACTTTAGGGTTCACATATTAGTTATATATGTTTTTTTTCTTAAGTTGGCAGTCCCCCCAGACTGCCGACTTTTTTTATGTTAACAAATTTTTGCTCTGAGCTTTACTAAATTGCATGATGCCTTCCAGGTGCTCAAACATAATTTCAGAAGCCAGATCAGCATCCCTTTTCTTTATTGCATTTAAAAGATCAAGGTGCTCATCATATGTTATCTCTGTTTGTCCGTCAGAACAAACATTTAATTTTCTATAGATCTGCATGATCTCAGGAGAAATGATCATCATCAGCGATTTTATCACTCCATTCTTACTTATTTCAGCAATCTTCAAATGGAACATAAAATCCTCTTCAACTGCTGTATCTCCTGTAATCGCTTTCGCACGATACTGATCTAATCTTTCTTGCAGCTCAATAATATCGTCATCCGTTCTTCTGGTAGCAGCAAGCCTGGCTGCTTCTCTTTCCAGTACGACCCTTGTTTCCACAAGACTGTAAAAATCTGATTTTTCCAATTTCAGAACATCGGAGATCAAGCCCTCCAGGGCTATTAAGCCAATACCCGCTACGAAAGTCCCACTTTGCGGAAGGGTCTTCAGTATACCATAAAATTCAAGTTTTCTGATTGCATCTCTGACATAAGTTCTACCAAGACCAAATTTTTCAGACAGCATGCGCTCCGAAGGCAATCTATCACCCGGTTTAAGCTGACCGCTGGAGATAAGATCTCTTATCTGATGAATTATCTTATCCATTGGCGTTTCAACTGCGATCTCAGTAAAATTATTTAACACATCTCTCATAAGGTTATCTTTTTATAATATTGTTGGGAACTAACTATCATGCCAATCAACTGGTCGACCAATTTATAGCATATTATTGAAACGACCAAATTTTTTTAAATGAAAGAAGAGTACCAAGGATGAAAATCTTGGACCAATTGAACCACCTATTCCGTATTGCAATTCCAGCCAGTTTTACGCCAGTATTTATACAAATTCATGTAAAAAGTGTAATATTTTACATTTAAAGTACTTTAACTTATACTGGTACAAAGAGATACAAATCTGTGTAAACCTGTGGGAATCTCAATTGCTTACTCATAATCAGGGGGTCGTTCCGATTTCAGTCGGGACGACGGTGGGGTTTTTTATTACAAAAAACAATCCTCTTTCTCCCTATCACAAAAACATTAAACAACATCCCCCTGGACCAACTTGATAAAGTGGAAGAATTGATAAAGAAACATGTGGAAGACAATTTGAATGAACTGCTTCAGAAATAGCAAACTATCCTAAGCTCATTGAGTTGCTATGGTGCCGTAGAAAGCATGATCTTCTCCTTTTTCCAGTGCCCAGCAGGCATTTCCAAAATCAAAGTGCCAGTACTCTTTAATGTCTACCACAAAATCTTCATCTTCAAACAGGCCAATAAGAAGTTTCCTGTTCTTCTTGGCTTGAGCTGATATAAACGGATGGTAAGGGTAGCATTTATCATTGAGGTTAATCCGGAGCCCCTCGTTCGTTCCAAAATCCATAACATGATCATGCGGTATATCATAAATTAAGGCATCAACAGCTCCTCCTGTAGCATGCATTGACTTCATTGGGGGGGCTATAAAATAGGAAACCAGTTCTTCAATTTCTTCTAATTGTTCATTTGGATATTCTTTCTGCATAGAAGCAACCTTTTCATCCCACAATAGTTTTTGATGTTCAAAAGATCTCCAGGCAGACCGGATGATCAATTTTTTATCTTGCTGGTATAAAAGATCACTTATTCGTCCGATTTTATTATAAACAGTTTCCCTGACCCTGTAATAATACTCCTTCTTAATGGATGGTTCGAATACTAAGTTAAATCCGGATTCTTTTAAACTTAATAAGGGAGAATTATTTTCTATAATGGCTATAGTTGGTAAAAGTCGCTTATGCTTGCGGTAGTGTTTTTCAACCATTTCGACATATTCATGTGCATCCAGAACATCATTTATTTTTTTACTTACGTATGGAGATGTCATTGACGACAGCAAAGCGCCATAATTCAAATCGAAGGACAGTTCATCGCCTGCTTTTACGTTTATCTTCTTTGTATTAACAATGATATGGTCACTACTCGCCCCAAGAATCTCAATATTTGACATGGGTGTCAATCCGGAAACCAAAACATCCTGTAATCCTACGTCCAGTAAAGCCCTGTTTATTTGTCCCTGGTCCTGGAACTCCGGAATATTCCCAAATGCATCCTGGGAGACTTCTCCATAAGGAAGGGAAGGTTTTATTTTCGATTCGATAACTTCTGCCACCAGTGTAAACGCATCCGTAAAAAGTCCGGGGATGGGTTTTCTATGAAGGGTTTCACATCCCAGGAAGATGGACTCACCTAGTCGTAAGTTATTGATTTTACCTACATCATTGGTAGACATAAACCAGTCATAATTGGCAGAATTTCCGCCGGAGACAAATTCTAATTTCAGGCCATACTTCTCTTCAACATCTCTTGCGATGTTGGACAAATGATCCATTTTTTCCTTATCAGGTTTTATCCCTCCAAAACAGGCCAGGTTTGTTCCCAGGCCAACAAGTTCGATTCCTTCAAGTTTCAACACCTGTTCAATGGTACTATCTACATCCTGGGGTATTATACCCTCTCTTAAATCTCCCAATTCCAGCATCAGGATAATTTTGTGTGTGGATTCGTTCCCGGCAGCAAATTTTGAAAGTCTTTTGATTACTGAAAGCTCGGTATTCATGCTTATATCTGCATATTTTACAACTTCCTCTGCCTGGCTCAGACCAGGTGTCCGCAGCAAGAGAAACCGGGCCTGAACCCCAGCATTGCGCATCCTCTTAATATTAGCAATCCTTGAATCAGCAAGAATACTAATCCCACATCTCACTAATGCATCAGCGATATCAGGATCCCCGCAAACTACTTTTGTAACCCCAATAATATCTATGCCCTTTGAACCATAAAGTTCCTTTAGGGTTTTTGTGTTATGGGCAATTTTTACAAGATCTATCTCTATTCTTGGGCTTAGCATACCAGGTGCGATTGTTTATGCAATTCCGGAAATACCTCGAATAACTTTTTGATCAATTTACCGCTACCATGTTTTAGAACGTCAGTAGTAGGGAGTTCATATTTGTATTCATACTCACATATAGTTGATTCCACTTCTTCATCACTCATATCTTCATGGTTAATTGTAATGGCAATCACCTTCGTTTTAGAAAATGCTTCTATTAATTCGATCTCACTTTCAACAGTAGGCATAGGCATGCTGGGATAATCGCAATGATTTTTTCTTTTTGGTGGATGCTGAAGAATAACTGCATTTGGCATAGCACCTCTTAATATAGCACTGGATGATGTGAAGGCAGGATGGCTCAAAGCTCCTTGTCCTTCAACGACTATGATGTCCGGATGATCTGTTTCATAGGCGTCAAGAATCGCATTCTCAACCTCCCCGGTTGCAAAACCTGAGCTTAGTACATCTATGGCAATTCCATACTTTGATCCCTGGAGAATACCGGTTTGTCCTGTGGCTATAAATGCAGCTTTCAGGCCTTCTTCTATTAAGGCATTAACTAAATTTACAGTGCTTGTTCTTTTCCCAACAGCACAATCTGTTCCAAAAACAGTTATTACCGGAACTTTGACTTTAGAGATTTGTCCTGAAAAAATATGCAGGTCTTTTCGTTTTGGCGGTTTCCTGATATCATAAATTTTAACACCAAATTCCCTGGCTTTTTGCATGTATTCTTCATCATCGGTGAAGAATTCAGGTAAGCCATTTACAATGTTCATTCCCTTTTGCATAGCACTGAAAATTATATTTTTCTGTTCCTCGTCAAGAAATGAAGCAAGAGGAGCTATGCCGTAAATGAAATATTCGGGAACAAGCTTTAAGGTATTAATGGCCTCATCAATATTCCGGAAAACAGGGATCCCTGTTTTTTTCCCGTCAAGATATTCTCCTGCATCAAGTCCTGCCTTTGTGCTATCAATGATACCAAGGATATCATATTTTTCAGAATGCCTGGCTAAGCCATTTGCTACTTTCCCGTCTAATTTTCCAAATTCATTCTCACTATAAACCAGTGCGTTTGTTTTCATGATTATATATTTAATTAATAGATTCGTATTCTTATTCGAATACGAATTTTCCTGTCTCTTTTATTAATGAAGAGATCTGTTATTATTGGATCGGCTAAATGGCTTATTACTGTACTTTAGCTTACTTCTTCGTACCCGCTTTTTATTAGGGTGGAGAGCATCTTAAATTTCTCGTTTGCTTTTATCGTGTTGCGGGCATGGGCAGGGATGATGATGGATTGACCCGTTTCTAGTAAATTGGATTTGTCGTCAATTACAACTTCAGCGTTCCCCTCAATAACCTGGATAAGGGTTTCAAAGGGTGATATTTTTCCACACAACAATTCACCAGAATCAAATGAAACGGCACTAACATTGCCAGTTATTCTTTTTATGATTGACTTGATTACCACTGAATTAGGGGTGTATTCAATGCTCTCAGCTGCCTTAAAAGCTTTAGATCTTATAAATTCAGAATTTGCCATAGTAAAAGCGTCTTATGAAGAATTAATATAAGTGCACCCTTTTCGTGCCCTCATATGATTTCAATGTAACTCCCTGCTTAATTCCAGGTAGCCCTATTGAACCGTTTTGGTGATGCGGATTTGCTTAATCTAAGGATTCGTGAGAGAATTTATTATGAAAAGGCAAGTGTGGATTATAATTAACCAATACTCCCTTGTGCTTTACGTTTTGCTGCTTTATCAGCCCTCTTTTCTTTAAGGGTCTTTAGCGGGGCCTTTTTGCCTGTTTTTGCCTTACCTTCTTTTTCTTTAACCATTGTATTAAATTTTTAATTTCACAGAAGTGTAATTAAGCATCTGCCTAGATAGGAATAGAGAGGAATTCAGTCCGGGAAAGCTATTGAGACTTTAGTGGAGATAAACATCATCAATTACGCAACAAAAGTAGTGCTATTTAATATTTAAAGTGTTACACCCAAAAAAGGAAATCTTACATAAATCACATGTTTTCAAGGTTTTTCTTGCGCTTTTGCTTTAGTTGCTTATAAAAAGAAGGCGTAAGTCCGGTGATTTTCTTGAACTGGTTGGATAAATGTGCAACACTGCTGTAATGTAGTTTGTTGGAAATTTCTGTAAGATTCAATTCGTCATATAATAACAATTCTTTTACCTTTTCAATTTTGTTGATGATAATGAATTGCTGAATAGTGATACCTTTTACTTCTGAAAAAGTATTGGCCAGGTATGTATAATCTAAATCTAATTTTTCACTTATATAATCAGAATAATTCACATTAGGTAATTCATCACTGTAGTGGATCATTTCTGTAATTACATTTTTTATTTTCTCTATAAGGATGCTTTTTTTATCATCCAGCAATTCCAGTCCTGATTTGAGTAAATTCTTTTTTAACTTTTCTCTTTGCTCATCATCAATAGTTTCAAATGTTTCAATTGTGCCAAGATCTATCTGCTTATATAATATACCGAGTTTGTCAAGTTCCGTCTTAACCATCATCTTGCACCGAAGACTCACCATATATTTGATATATATTTTCATAGACTATTTAGCATGCTGTTCATTGCCAGCAACTTATCATGAAACACACTGATGTTGTTTTTGCTTTTATAAAGATATGAAAAAGTTTAGTTATGATACATAAATGAAAATACCGGACCATTTGAACCACATACTTGGTAATTTTATGCTCATGCTCTATTTTGAATCCTGTCTTTGCTCATCATTTAGTTTTTCATAGCCATAATTCAAAAATTTAGCAGCATTATTTCCATCATACCTGTTCATGGTTTTGTGCCAAAATCTCTACAATGGTTTTCTTAATGGCTTAGGCAGGTCTGCTAATTTTTCAACGAGTTTTACTATAATGTTTGAGTTATACGTGTCCAACACATCGGTACATATCCATTACCATGCATGAGGAGACTGAGTCGCAGGTCTTCCGGATTCTCTTTCTTATCAGGGAACCGGTTTGCTGTCCGAGGAAAAAAGCGCCAACCATTACGATATAGGTATACCAGGCAAAGCCAAGGTGAGAAATCAGCCGCAGTGCAATTACCATGGCAACGGCAATATGGATGGCAAGGAACCATCGAAGAGAGAACTTCTTTTCATTGGCCCTCCAGTAACCAAAAGGTATATTCAGTATATATACAATGAATCCTATAAAAAGGAGCTTTTCCATAGCTTAAAGATATTCAATTATACTGTGTGTTTATCAGAAAGACTGATGTTTCCCGACAGACCATTTGAACTATAATAAGTAGAAAAACAAAACATCGGGTGATATAATTGAAACGATCCAATCAAATAATATAAGCTGCTAATGGATATTCTGTCAATACCATTCCATCGCTTTTTAAATATCGAAAAGAGTGTTGAGGGTGAAGGCTTCATTTTTCGGATGGAAGAATGTCCGGAACACCTCAATCACCTGGGAACGATTCATGCTTGTGCCCAATTAGCTCTTGCAGAGGCAAGCAGTGGCGAATTTCTCCTTGAACAATTCGGAGATCTAAAGGATTCTGTAATTCCGCTTATCAGAAAAACTGAAGTTAAATATTCCAAACCTGCCAACGCAACACGAAACACGATCCCGGAGAGATCGCGTCATCATCACATCATTCAAATAAATACCCTGGATCATAATCTACTCCGCTTTACAATAAACCACCCCTCCGTCCGCCATAGTCCCGAAGGAAGATTAACATAAATTAATTATAATTATTCTTCCTTAACACGCAGTGTTTTAAATTTCTATTAATTTAGTTGAATGGTTTACTTCTTTTGAAAAAAATGAGAGAAATTCAATGAATTAATCCCTAAATTTATGCTTAATTCCCCAACACAATGAGAAAAACCCTCTTCCTCTCGTTAGTGATTTTTTGCAGTTTTGCAATTAGCAATGCCCAGGACTATCTGTTAAAAGGGCTTGAGATATATAACCCGGTTTTTACGAATCCGGCATTTACCTCCTCTGACAAACTATTCCAGGCAGATGTCCTCTCCTACGATTTTAAATATTACATCGGGTATAAGGTCCACGCCATGACCAGCCTGCCCAATACAAATAGTTCTTTCGGCTTAAACCTGTCTGGCAGTAAATACTTCAGTTCGTACTCCTTCTCAGGACGTGACCGTAGCGAGGAAAACACTTTTCTCCGTGAAAAAAGATTCGGGATTTCTTATGCATACAAGCATAGCTTCACCGAACACATGCATCTTAGTGGGGGGGTCAGCTTTAAACACAATTACTTGAAGGTCTCTGAATATGCGCTGAATACGAATATGCTTTCCAGGAATTCCGGCGAGCTGAACACCGGGCTAAAATTCACATATCGCAAACTCTATGCGGGAATAAGTGCCGGGACAGGACTTTATGTCTGGAAAGAGGAACTTAATGAAGCAGATGAAACGGTGCTTACCCGGGAATGGAAACCTAATTTCAATTCCAATTTCATTGCTGGTTATAGCTTAGGTGGAGAACGAAGAGTAAACTTCGATCCGGTCATAGGATTTCAGTATGCAAAAAGCTTCGGAACCGACTACTCGAACTTCGGATTCTATGCGGGAGGAAATATAAGTATTGTTAATACTGTTGGACTGGGATTTACCGTAGGAGATATGTATTCATTGTCTACCTCCATAACCATCCTCGATCGGGTAAGTCTTATAGTAGGAGTTTACCAGGTGGAAAACAATAATCTTGTAAGCATGGATTATTCTCTTGGCTTTGACCCCATAGAGTACATTGCCCAGCTAAGAATCAAATTATAATCAGGGCCTATGAAATTGAGTGCTAAAACCATAAAACTTTTTCTTTTCCTCATGGCTCCTGTGTTAGTCACGCTCTCTTGTGCCAGGCTAATTAGCGATGAGTTCCCGGACTTTGAAGATCTTCCGGCCGTAAACTGTATGCTTGTGTCAGGCGACAGCTTGACCCTCCATGTTTCTTTGGCCCAAAAGCTGGATTCCACTGAACTTACACTTATTGATGATGCAAGTGTACAGCTTACACAAGGAGAATCGGGTAGTTTTCAGCTTAGCTACCAGGACAATGGAATATACACATCAAATCACCTTGTGGAACCTAAGGCTGCCTACCAGATTTCTGTGCTGCTCGACGGCTATCCGGAGATACTCGCCCATGATTCCGTGCCCACTACATGCGACATATCAATTCTCAGTCAAACCAATAACGCAAGACTTGACGAAGAGGGGTATTTTGATGCGAGCATAGAATTGGGTTTTACAGATGATCCTGAAACAGAGGATTATTATGAGTTGCTTATGTATAAAAGAACAGATAATTATTCAGGACTTACCCATTTGTTTAATGAGCAGAGCCCCATATTATTAAATGAAGGATTTGAACCCTATACAACAGAAAGCCTGTTGTTCAGTGATGAGCTAATGGAGGGTGAAGAAGTAAAGATGAACCTGTTTTATTCTGCTCCAAACTCCAGTGGGAGTTACGATAATTTCCGCCGCTATCATGAATTTCAGGAGCATGCCCTAATAGCAGAATTCAGACATGTAAGCAAAGAATACTATCTCTTTATGAAGTCCCGGTATTTCTACGAAAACACACGATATGCAGATTTTATCGAGGGAACTTCCACGGCCTATCCTATCTATTCAAATGTTGAAAACGGACTGGGAATAGTGGCCGCTTATTCCAGCTCCATGGATTCAATTTTTATAGAAGCAGATACAATATATTATACCAGGCAGTATTGATGAAGTATACCAGACACATATTGTATATATCATTGCTCTTGCTTTCACAGGCGCTTACTGCACAAATTCATATTTCAGGAACAGTCAGAGATATGGAGTCCGGAGAAGTACTCATTGGGGCCAATATATTCGACCCGATAAATCTGCAAGGTACTTCAACAGATAATAACGGCTATTACAGCATGGCCGTGAAAGAAGAAATTGAAAGCCTCTGGATTACTTATGTCGGATACTCCACCGGCAAGCATCCCTTGCATTCGGCGCATGATACTATTTTAAACATTTCGCTTGTTCCCGGCTCAAGCCTTGAAGAAGTGCGCGTAACAGCAAACAGAAAGCTTACATTCAATCAATCCACGCTTTCAAATGAGCAACTTAAATATATTCCTTCCATTGGCGGACAACCCGATGTGCTTAAAACACTTCAACTGTTGCCGGGAGTGCAGTCTCAAAATGAAGGTTCAAGTAACCTGCTTGTCAGGGGAGGGAGCCCTGACCAAAACCTTTTCTTAATCGACAATGTATCCCTTTTCTATGTAAATCATGTAGGGGGATTTATATCTGTATTCGATCCTGAAGTGATCAACGATGTTAAGGTGTTGAAAGGTGGATTTCCTGCAAAGTACGGAGGGAAGCTGTCTTCAGTAGTAGATATCACTATGCGGGAAGGGAACAATAAAAAATTTGGTGGTTCAGCGGGTATAGGATTACTTGGGGCTCACCTTACCCTCGAGGGACCGATAAAAAAGAAAGCTACTTATCTTTTCTCCCTGCGCAAAACATTTACCGAAGCGCTAATGGCATTCGCCAGCATCATGCAGGATGAAGATTACCTGGTCATGTATGGATTCTATGATGTAAACGGGAAGATCACCTATCGTCCCGATTCTAAAAATACGCTGCAAACAAACCTTTACATGGGAGATGATTCATGGTCCATTCGCATGTTCGAAGATGATTCGGAGGAAGCGGGGTTAATCAATAGATGGGGAAATATAATGCTCTCTACACACTGGAAAAGTATTCTGAATTCTAAAACCAGCGTCAACAATATCCTTTCTTATACCCGTTACCGGGTGAGTGACCTACGATATTATAGATCTGAAAGGGCTTCCGATACGACCGGTTTTTTTAGCAATTATCGTTCCTCAGTAAAAGATATTAGCATCAAATCTGATTGGAGACATCGTGTAAACAGTTGGTATGCCCTCGACTTTGGACTGGTTTCTTCTTTCCGTTCTTTTGTTCCGAATGATTTCCGGGAAAATGAAACTGATTCCCGGGGAGATGCTGAAGTAATCAATGGGCTGGAATCTTCATTGTACCTGGAGAATAAGTTCTCCGCAGGGAACTGGTTCAATGCAAATGTTGGAATCAGGGCAACAAACTATATGGGTGTCAACTATTCAGATGTTTTCCTGGAGCCCCGGCTTGACCTTTCTTTCTCACTACCCGGATCGCATGTCCTGAATGCAAGTTATATGAAAGGCTCACAGTATTCCCATATGGTATTTTCCTCCGGTAATTTCCTGAACAATGAAGTATGGATTCCTACTATGGAAGGTATGGCGCCGGCAAGGGCAGACCAGTACACCCTGGGATGGAAAGGGCCGTTTGCCAAAAGTATGTTTTCCGGCGAAGTCAATGTGTATTATAAAAACATGCAGGATCTCCTGGCATTCAAAGAAGGCTATTCTAACCTTCGCGGAGATGCTTTATGGCAAAACAAACTTGAGTTCGGGGGAAGAGGGGAATCCTATGGGGCAGAACTATTTTTAAGCAAGGATAAAGGTAAATACACAGGTTTTCTGAGTTACGCCTATACCCGCACTACCCGTCAGTTTGATAATATTAACCAGGGTAATGAATATGTATTCGAGTACGACAGACCACATTCATTTTCAATCGATATACACAGGAAGCTTAGCGATAAACTTGTGCTAAATGTCCTGTGGCTTTATCAGTCGGGACTGCCCTATACTCCGGTTGTGGGTCGAACCTACATACCAAATACCACTTACCCTGAAATAAGCTACGACTACGAATCGCTGATATATGGTGAACGCAACAGTTCCCGAATGCGTGCTTATCACAGGATGGATGTATCTCTGTATTTAAAAACAAAGACCGTCAAAGGCAGGGATGAGACCTGGACATTTTCGATATACAACCTGTATAGCAGGCAGAATCCTTATTTCTATTTCTACAATGATGAACCCAATCTGAACTTTGGTATTTCTGATATCGGAAGTTTTAAGAACATGAACTTATACCAGTTCAGTTATTTTCCAATTATTCCTACTGTAAGCTATAAGGTGGAGTTTTAATCGCTCATGTAAACCCTTCTCCGCTCGCCGAAGTTCCGATCAAAGGAAGGAGCGAAGGAGGGCCGTTCCAATCACGGTTCAGACAATTGACAGCAAGCACCCAATTAACACAGTAAAGCAAATTAAATAAGCAATCAACCCACCGAAAGAATCAATGTAATCCAGGTGGCGAATTAGCGAGGTCGTAACCCTATAAAACAAGAATAAGTATAACAGCAATCAGTGTGGATATAGCTATTCCAACAAAGATTTGTTTTACGATGGTTTTGGAAGAAAATGTTTTCAGTTTTTCCTTTTCAGTAAATATGTTGTATTTGCCAATCATGTCATCCCGATCTTTCACAGTAGTATAGCAACCCGGACTGTCAGCTTTATAGTGCTGGGCGAAAGGAAAACAAATCACCTTACTGGGCTTTGATTCTGCCAGACCCGGGAAAAGTGTGTTCTCGACAATTTCAACATCTTCTGGCGGAATATCCAGGGCTTCAGCCACTTCAGCCGGATCAAATATCACAGCAAAAGGATTATAATCACCATCGGTATATTTCTTACTGTAAGCGATTGAAGTATTGCCCAAAAGCCAAAGCCTTTGATACAATTTTCGCATTTTCCCTGCGGTAATCTTGCCTCTCAACGAAAACTTTCGGTCGGGTTTTTCTTCCTTAATATCCAGGAAGACTTCCCCCCTGGGACTTGTTGTAAATACTGCCTTTTTACAATTTGGATTGGCAACGCCCCTTGAAGGCTCGCAGATCAGGGTGTTGCTCAATATGTCGATGAAAATAAAAGACAGGAGTCCTGTTTCTTTGTCTGTGGCAATAAGGTAAGATTCTTGTCTTATGCCCCAAAAAGTGCTTGCGCGCGTGCCCAGGTTACCTATTCCCATGTAATATTCTGGCTCGTCTTCATCAAACAACTTAGTTTTTGAAAGCTCATAACGATCTGGCAGCATAGCTTTTGCTGCTTCAATATCCTTGAGCTTGAAGAATAAAAACAAGCTATAGGGTTCTATCACAAAACCTATATAGGGTGTGTTTTTTGATGCTATGTGTAGCATTTTCTTCATTAATCGCGGTGGCAGTAGTCCTTTTAGCTTTTGGAGGAAAAGTAAATTACTGACATCCATTGGATTGATAAGACTTTCAATTCCTTTTATAAATTTTTCATTGTTCTGAATTTCCATAGGTCTGGTTTCAAATAATAGAGGAAGAATTCTTTCAGGAATTTTTACAAGGACTTCTGTTCAACTTTTATGAGCTCGGATACATCATACCCTCGCAACTTAACTTTCTCTATCAGCTCATTGTAGAGTTCCGGCTCCAGTTGAGGAGTACGACTAAGAATCCATAAGTAGTTATCAGAGCTGCTGCCAATAATTGCCCATTGGTAGTTTTCATCAAGTTCTAATACAAAGTAATCCCCATAGAAATTCCAGAAAAAGGAGACTTTCAATTTTGCTGGCTCTAATTCCGGATCAGGTACAAATGCTTTTCCGGTAGCCTCTGAGAACTTACCATCAAGCATTTTTTTGTATCCTGTATTTAAGACCTTGATTTTTCCATCCTCACGTATCGAATAATTGGCTGTAACACCAACCAGACCTCTTTCAAACCTGTGATTATAACGGGCCAACTCGTACCATGTTCCTAAATATTTTTGAAGATCGAGTTCCCCGACAACAGTTTTATCTATCATAGTTTCCTGATTTTTTGTGCCTGAACAGCTAATTCCGAATATCATAATACTACTTACAATTACTAAGATATTTAATCCTTTTTTCATATTCATTTATTTATAAGGTTATTAAGTGCAGCGTCTATCCTTGCAAAAGAGAAACGGAAGCCAGTTGATTCCATCTTCTCAGGAGAAACCCGACTACCATTCAATAGCATGGCAGACATCTCTCCAAATAGCAATTTAATCATTAATGGCGGTATTTTCGGTAACCAGAATGGCTTTTTTAAAGTTTTAGCGACTTTCTTAGCAAAATCATAGTTGGTGACATGTTCGGGCGCTACGGCATTATAGGATCCTTTCATTTCTGTATGCTCAATGGCACTCAGATAGATATTACACAGATCTTCAATATGTATCCAGGGTAAATATTGTTTTCCATCACCAATGGCAGACCCCAAGCCAAACCTGGCGGGAAGGCTAAGCCGTGATAATGCACCGCCTTTTTCTGATAAGACAATTCCTGTTCTGATTTTAACTACTCTTGCACCAATACCACTAAAACGGTCCGCACTTTGCTCCCATTTCTTACAAACCTCCCCCAGGAAATCTTCTGCGGAGGCATCTGTTTCATCAAATATTTTTTCAGAAGTAAGGGCTCCATAATACCCTACTGCGGAAGATGAAATAAATGCTTTCAGCTGATGATCCTGCTTATTAATATTTTGTAGTATAAGTTCAGCAGACCTGGTTCTGCTATCAGAGATTTGCTGCTTCCTCTTATCCGTCCATCTTTTCTCGCCTATATTTGCCCCTGCAAGATGAATAATATAGTCACAGGAGCTAAGCGCCTCCTTGTCTATTTCATTTTTATCTATATCCCAATAATAGGTGGGTATTTCAGCATTATTGTTCTTGCTCCTCTGTCTGCTCAATACGGCAACATCGTAGCCCTTTTCGAGTAGAACTTTCGTCAAATGCTGTCCAATAAGACCCGCTCCTCCTGTAATTAATACGCTTTCCATTTAGTAAAAACAAACAATTACTTTGCTTGTGTCGCTTTCTGCTGATTTCCAGAGACTTTAGCCCGAAAACATGTGCTCCACGCCCCTTTTGTTCAATAATATAATTATTTATTTAAACAATATTAAATAATAATTGTTTTACTTTTTTCAAATTATTTAAGATGTTATTTTGGCATCGTATTTATTAATTGTGAAAATGGCACAAAAAAGAGTAAAACAAAGTCTGACTTTATTGGCGCTTATTATTGGGCTGAGTTCTTGCTCCGAGGTAGCGGAGTGGCCAGATTCTCCACTGTACGCCTTCAATGAGCTTAATTCACATACATCTCAGCCGAAAGATATAGAAACGGTTAAGAAAGAAATTGTCGGACATTACGCACATTATGATGTTGTCGCCTACGAAGACACAACGACAAGAACCACGATGCGCACCTTTATTATTTCGTATGGTTTTACCGATTTTTACCTGGAAGATGGGAAGTTAATGCAGACGGACAGGTTTATTCATGCGGAACAAAAGCTTAGCAATACAAAGGCAACTTCATCTTTAAGCGACGTAGCAGTCCAGGCGATAAAACCCAGGGTGCAGGAAGTGGAATTATCTTTTAAGGAAGGCAAGTGGCAAGTCTACCGTCCATCGACACCGGCCCTGTTAGGAATTTCAGGTGATCCTTCACAACCCTTATCAAGGGATCAAAATGACCCCAATATAACTGATCCGGATAATGACGGCAATCCAGGAGTTACTGTTAGCATTAAAGTAGGTAAATCTTTCTCCGGAGAAATCTATATTACGAGACGCGAAATTTATAGCAATTATTTAACACTGAATGCGAATGGGACACTCAGCGGTTATATAGAAGATAGATCAGAGCAATTTGTAGTGGGTGCCTCATTAAAAATACTGGCCCAACCTTCTAATAACATACAGCATCCGGATAGGGGCCTGAATCCAGTTTTATTGGTTCCGATAAGTGAAGATATTGATACACCGGAAGAACTGATGGAGATAAGAGATGAATTATTTCCTAAAGAACCAGGGTTTTTATCAGGGCAATAACGAACAAAAACAAGGGAGCGCTTGAGTGAAAAAAGAAAAATCTCTTTTTAATGAAAACTAAGATAATAGCAATCGTTCTATGTTGCGTTGCTTTCCAGTCAATGGGTCAGACTACGGCCGACTTTGAGCAACGCTTGTATTCTTCTTATATCGAAGACAAGATTATTGATTGGAAGGAGATTATTATTGACATGACAGCAAAGTACCAGGAGGATAATGAAACTGACTTACTCTATTCCATATGTTTTGCCCAGTATGGCTATATAGGGTATTGTATCAGCGAAGATTTGGGAAAAGAGGCAAAAGGGGCTTTGAAAGATGCCATTAAAAACACAAAGAAATTAGACGAGCTTTATCAAGGCAGACACGATGTCCTGGCACTTCAGGGGGCGCTGATTGGCTACCAAATTATGTTGAGCAAATTTAGATCTCTGTTCCTTGGCCCCAAAGCATTCAAACTGATAAATACAGCATCTGAGTCAAGCGACAAGTATTTTAATTGTAGTTTAGAAATCGGAAATATGCGCTATTTTACCCCTAAATTCCTGGGGGGATCTAAAGAAGAAGCGATTAGCTATTACGAAAATGCTGTTGAGCTGCTTGAGTTAAACGCTGAGAAGGAGGAGAAAAATTGGATGTATATTAATGTCAACCTGCTTCTGGCCAACGCTTATTATGATACCGGGTCAAAGGACCTTGCTTGTCAACAATATGAAAAGATTCTTGAATATGAGCCCGGGGCTGACTGGATAAGGGATGAATTTGATATTAAGTGCCTACAATAGTTTTTGTAGAGCCCCTTTTGAATATTAAGATTATGGGCTTAATAAACGTGTTCGTTTTGATTAGCTATTTAAGACAGATCATGAACAAAAAGAAGCCGGATAGGTTATAAAGGTTAATATTTTGTGTGATTATGAGTGAGAAGAATAATATACAAGGTGGAGCATCTAAGGCCGTTTCTTTAAATGCTGAAAGCATAAAGGAATTGTGGTCAAAAACCTATAATACAGAAGGGAAACCCGATTGGTCGCACATCCTTCCTTATTACGATAAGGATGTCTATTTCAGAGATTCCGTCCAGGAAATTCGAGGGTTAGATGATTTTGCGGCAATGACAGAGCGTCTGGCTAAACGCTCAAAGGATCTAAAAATGAATATTGTCAGGTCCTTTATGCAAGGGAATGACATTTTTGTTGAATGGGAAATGACGATTAGTTTCAAGAAAAGGCCAAGTTCAATAATGTATGGATCAAGCCGCATAACAGTGAATAGTGAAGGGAAAATCGTAAATCAAAGAGATTATTACGATTTATGGGGAGATATTTTTGACAATATCCCACGATTCGGTAAGGCATACAGGAAATTTATGATTAGAAAATTTGGTTAAAGCACTATGAAGAAGAAAGTCTCTCAATATATCAAGGAGTACAATGTGCGTGACATATTGGCGATGGTTAGAAATAACCGTTTAGATCCAAAAATCTGCAACGAAGATTTTTCTGGCAAGCTGGTTGTAATAACTGGAGCTACATCTGGTATTGGCTATTATACCGCCAGAAAATACGCTTCAAAAGGCGCCAACCTGCTTTGCATCAATCGCAATCCAGAGAAATCTGAAGCATTGAAAGCTGAAATTGAAAGTGAATTTGGTGTTCAATGTGATTACAAAATATCCGATTTCAGTAATTTCCAACAAGTGCACCAGTTGGCAGAAGAACTTAGATTTACCCCAACACCCATTGATGTGCTGGTACACAATGCTGGAGTCTATCTTACTAAACAAGAGCTGACCGCTAAAGGATTGGATAAGGTTTTTATGGTTCAGCACCTGGCATCCTTCATCATCAATTTCGTTTTGATGGACAAGCTAAAAGCCCAGAACAGGGCCAGGATCATCCTGGTGAATTCCGAGGCGCATCGCTTTGCTGCCTGGGGACTAAGAGTAGATGATTTGAATTGGGAAAAGCGCAGGTATTCTGGCTTAAAGAGCTACGGTTCTGCTAAATTGGCGCAGCTATTATCCATGTTCGTTTTTGAAGAACATTACAAAGGCAGCGGGGTAACAATTAATTCCATGCACCCTGCAGCTGTTAAGTCAGAATCTGGAAAGGAGAACGGACCAGTGTACCGCTGGTTCAAGAAAAATTTTTTAGAGAAGTCCCTGAGGCCTGCCGATATTTCAGCAGAAGCATTGTATTATCTCGGCGTGTCAAAGGAGATAGAAGGAGTGAGTGGAAAATTCTTTAATATAACGAAGCAGGAAG
>CAZIFQ010000028.1:0-7142 GCA_964538375.1 uncultured Bacteroidaceae bacterium
AAAGTTGTGTATTCTTATTTACCGAAAGTTGTGTAGTGTTATTTACCGTTTACATCCACCCACGTCATGCTGATAAAAACTCTGCGAAACTCTGCGTTTAAGCGCAGCGCCTCTTAGTTGCCGCAGGCAACAATTTCCTCTGCGGTGAATTCGTCTGCAGTTACCCGTTTGAGCTATTTTTCCCCTCAAAATCCACCTCCACAAAAAAAATAAAAAAAAATGCTAAATTTAATCTTCCCAGTGCAACCATAAAAACCCGCCTCAGGTCTACCATACGAACCAAACAATGAACAGTGATTCAAACATACTTACCGGCTGTATCAAAGGTGAACCTTCCGCTCAGCGGGAGCTGTTTGAAAGATACTCCCGTGTTCTGTTGGGGATCTGTATAAGGTACGCCTCAAGTGTGGAAGAAGCAGAGGATATTTTGCAGGAGGGATTTGTAAAGATTTTTTTGAATATCAGTCACTTTAAGGGTGAAGGTTCTTTGATGGCCTGGATGCGACGAATAATGATCAACACCGCGATCACACACTACCATAAGATGCGAAAGCACAGGTACCACGAGGATATTGATGAGGTGAGGGAAACGAGCATGGAGATGCACAGCTGGGGAGAGGCGGATTTTACAAGCGAGGAATTGTCGAAAGTGATACAGCGGATGCCCGATGGATACAGGATGGTATTCATGCTCTACGCAATAGAAGGATATAAGCACAGGGAGATAGCGGAGATAATGGGGATAGACGAGAATACGAGTAAGAGCCAGTATAGTAGAGCGAGGAGATGGCTGCAGGAAAGGTTGATCAAACTGAAGGGATGAGGGGGAGACGAGGAGAGGGGGAGACTGGGAGAGGGGGAGACTGGGAGAGGGAGAGCAACTAAATGAAAGGCATTTTCGTCGTGTAGATAAGAAATAATGAGCAACGATTATAACATAGAAGAACTGTTAATCAAGAAGCTGGAAGGGTTAGAAATTGAACCTTCCGGCAATGCTTGGTTAAAGACTCAGCGTGTGCTGCGGAGGAAAAATTTCCTGCGTTTCAGAGCGAGGAAGTTTAATGTATTCTATGCAAGTACTATAGTGATTGTTGCAGGTTTGATTGGTGGTATAGCTATTACGCAAAGCGGCGCAAAAGAAGACGCAGAGCTTCGCAAAGAAAATATTAGCATTGAGCCGGTCGGAGTTGAGGAGTCCTACTTCGCTAAAGATACGGCTCATGGTGCACGCAACCCGCAACCCGCAACTCATAAACCACAAACCATCGACAAAGTAGAAAATCTAACAGAAAATGTGACTGAGGAACTCTCCCCCTCTCCTGGTCTCCCCGTCTCCCACTCTCCCAGTCCCCAAGTCTCCCCCTCAGGTGGCGAAATAAATAAACCCATCCCCGAAGTAAAAACCTTAATAACCTACTTCACCCCTTCCGTCACCTCCGGGTGTGCGCCGTTAGAAGTAAGTTTCGTAAATCATTCAGAAAACGGAATCGCTTATGAGTGGAACCTTGGCGAACCTGATACCCGAAACCTGACACCTCATACCTCCCACACCTATTACAAAGAAGGAGAATACACAGTTAGTCTTACGGCTATGTCTGAGGATGGAACAATCGGAACATACAGCCAGGTAATAACAGTATACCCAAAACCACACGCTGATTTTACAATTGAGGATGGAAGTGTGTATAATTATAGTATCGGAGCGAATGAGTACGAGTGGGGGCTATTGCGCAAAGATGCGCAAAGAAGCGCAAAGGATACGCAAAGTTTCTCCTCAGACTTCCAGCCGAATCTCGAAGCGCCCTCAAGCCTAATGCCTAATGCCTCACGCCTATTCCTTATTGCAAAAAATACATACGGTTGCATCGACACCATCTCGCAGCCTCTCCCCCTCCCCCCGTCTCCCACTCTCCTTTTCCCCTCCGCCTTCTCCCCCTCCCCTTCAGGCCCCACTTCCGGCTATTACAATGCCAACGAATCTTCGAACTCGATCTTCCACCCCCAATTCACGGAAGAACCCATAGAATTTAACCTAACCATATATAACCGCTCCGGTAAACTCATATTCCAAACTACCGACATCCACATCGGCTGGGACGGCTACTACCGTGAAGCCCCCGTCCAACGCGGCGTCTACGTCTGGAAATGCACCGGCAAATGGAAAAACGGCACAGCGATAAACCAACAAGGCGATATAACTGCCTTGTGGAGTAATTGATTTAAGATGGGGAGACTGGGAGAGGGGGAGACCAGGAGACCAGGAGACAAGGAGAGGGGGAGACTGGGAGAGGGGGAGACCAGGAGACAAGGAGAGGGGGAGACTGGGAGAGGGGGAGACCAGGAGACCAGGAGAAAGGGAGAAGTACTCAAGGCACTCGAAGTACTCGAAGTACTAAAGACATAAAGAAAAAATTAAGACACTAAATAAAACATGACCCACATCATGAAAACCAACCAAACCTTAAGCGCACACCTCAAACGAACTGTCATTCTGTTTGCAGCTGCATTTATTTTTACTGGAAACCTATACGCTCAAGTTGTTGGTAGCGTAGAAAGTGGCCAATCCGTAAATCAGGTGTGTGCTCCAGCAAGTTATGATATAACATATAAGTTTACTTTCATTTCACCAGCAAATCCCAGTGCCGACATTGATATTCTCTTTAAAACTTATAATTATGATCGTACAGCTTCACATCAGCAACTGAATATTGATGATGCTACAATTAAGACAGAAGGAGCTCCATTTTTCCGCAAATATATTGAAG
Source organism: uncultured Bacteroidaceae bacterium (assembly GCA_964538375.1). Taxonomy (GTDB): domain Bacteria; phylum Bacteroidota; class Bacteroidia; order Bacteroidales; genus JAUUZQ01. Next base: position 2,766 of record CAZIFQ010000028.1, read on the forward strand.
AAACCTATACTACAAATCTACCAATAGATGGTGACTGCGAATATAGTGTTGATATTCTATTATATTATGAAGGTGCATACATTGGAACAGGTTACCAGCTTCAGTACATAAGCAATTGGCATATTGATGATGAAGGGGATGGAAATATTAATGTAGCTCCTGACATTGAAGAAGTTTGTGAAGGTGATAGTTTAATTGACTTCACGTTTCAGGACGCAAGTGATTTTGCCTGTGTTGATCCTTCATTACAAAGCCCTAATACGATTTTGAGGTACGTGCAGTTCATTTATAATACCAGCCACCTTGCCGGCGATACAGATGGTATTCCAAATTTGACTATTAATGTGCATGGAAAAGAGGTCAAATTAACTGATATTAATGGAGAACCCATGCCAAATTCATGGACAGTTGATCCAACAGATGGATCAACTGTTACTGCATATTCAACCAATTCAGGTTATTTTGAAGGCACCGTCGATTCAACTGGCTATTCCCCGACAACCGGTATTCACAATACCTATCCGATCTCATTTCCAGGTATAACAACCTTCGTCGGTGATTATATGGAGGTGACTGTAAGAAATTGGAATTTTTGTAATCCCTGGAATTCAAGCCAAACAAATCCAAATGATGGAGACGCCAGAACTGACTTTGGAAGAATTGTTATCATAGATTCTCCCCCTGCACCTAGTATTCTTGATAAAGAAATTTGTGAAGGTGGAGACAGAGAATTAGAAGTTACCAGTGCTGTTATCGGTGAAATCAGGTGGTATGATGATGATCTTAGAACTACAATAATAAATACAGGCACTAAATACACACAGCCTCAGACTGCTGATAGTATCTATGAGTATTGGGTATCTGATGTTGCTACTTTAGGAAACGGGTGTGCAAGTCCATTAACTAAGGTTACACTGACAATTTATGCTACTATTACTGGGAATACTATCAACGACAACAGTGAAGCGTTCTGTGGAAGCGGGAATCCCACCAATATAGATGGCGATCCTGCCGCTGGTGGAGATGGTAATGTAAACGACGACTACCAATGGCAAATCAGAACCACTGGTGCATGGGCAGATATTGTTGGAGCTACAGGAGAAGACTATGATCCACCGGAGCTGCCGGCTACTGAAATTTTTGAAACAACCAGCTACCAGCGTGTGATAAGCTCAGGCGAATGTTCCAGCATTTCGAATGTAGTGACCGTCACAGTATACGAAATCGCCACCGTCACCGACCCGGTCAACACTGCTACCTGTGGTAATGATTATTCCAACAATGGTGATGCTTCCTTTAGCGTTTCTGTTGTCGGTGCTCCGCGTACCATACAATGGATACGAAGCAATGATGCGGGGGCTACATGGGATACCATCACAGCAGGAAATGTTCCGAATGATGCATGCGTCTATAGTGGGTATAATAATACCGCTACCCTGGATATCACCAGTGCCGATTTTGGAATGAATGGATACCAGTATCGTGCAGTGGTCAGAACCATAGCAGGTGGTTGTGAGGCATTCTCAGGAATTGCTACTTTAACAGTATATCCTGTGCCTTTTATCACCGCAGCAAACCAACCCGATGATCTCACAGTTTGTGAGCTTGAGACTGCCGATTTTTATGTGACAGGCAGCATCGATGTCAGCGCCAGCATTGCCTCCTATCAATGGATGAAACGGCCCGCAGGAAGTTGGGTGCCGATTGACGGCACCGAGACCGATGGTACTTTTACCGATTATGATACGGACAACCTTACTATCCTCCTTCCTGAAGAAGCCCTTGATGCATATCGCCTCAGGGTTGTAATTACCTCTGATGATGGTTGCGATGTGCTTTCCGACAGGGCTGACTTGAGTATTAATCCCCTGGCTGATATATCTACACAACCCCTAGCTACCAAGGCTTGCGTGGGACTTAACGCTTCATTTACCGTGGCAATAGATGGCACGCCAGCAGCAGCTGGCTACCAGTGGGAAACCGACCAGGGAACTGGTACATGGATTGATGCCACAGGCGGGATTTATTCTAACGATGGTACAGCCACATTAAATCTTACCGCCGTTGTTATCGGAATTAACGGATGGGAATACAGATGTAAAATAGAAACTGCAGGCGGTTGTTTTATCACCTCCGATGAGGTGGCACTTACAGTACACCAAAATCCAATAGCCAGTATCGATCCGGTAGCGAGTGAATTGTGTACCGGGGAATTTATTGATCTCGACGGAAATGGAGCAGGCGGAACAGGTGCATTGGTTCATGCCTGGACCGGCGATGATGGAAACTTAGACGATGATGGTGTTATTGATCCACGCTTTACAGCGCCCATAATTGTTGGGCCTGCAGTGCCTTACAACATGATCTACACCGTGACAGATAGTGAAGGATGTATTGCTACTGATGCGGTTAGCGTTGTTGTCAATCCAACCGTAACAGTGAACGTGCTCCCGGCCACAGCAGAAATATGTGCCGGTGTAACAGTGAGTCTCAACGGAAACCCGGGAGGTGGAACATTACCTATTGGTAGTGTATGGACAGGGACCGGTGCCGGAGATATCACAGCTGGTGCAGGAACGCCAGACATTACGTATACAGCTCCAGCTATTGGCGGAGTCTACACGCTCATTTATACAGCCACAGATTCAAAATTATGCAACGCGACGCAGACCGTTAATATAACTGTAAATGAGAATCCTACCGCTAACATCACAAGAGATGGTAATGCTGAGTTGTGTTACGACGAAGTGGTCAACCTGCATGGTAATCCTGGAGGCGGAGATGCAAACTATGCCCATGCATGGACAGGTGATGTAGCTACAGTAGTTCTTACCAACGAGAAGGATCCTACTTTTACCGCACCTTCTGAGCTTACTCAGCAGGTCAAAGAGGTATTTTATACGGTTACAGATGGTAATGGATGTGCCGCAATAGACAGTCTTGAAATCATTGTTAATCCCGAAGTTAAAACAGCTGTACTCTCCGGAGACATCGCCGTTTGTTCGGGCTTTGATGCCGACCTGGTGGTAGATATCGTTGGAGGGACAGGTACGTATACCGTTGTCCTGGATGATTCGGATCCAGCGATCAATATCAATCAGGGAGGATATGTAAGTGGGGCTGATATTGTGACTGGTCCAAATACTTTAGGAAGCAATACCTTCACTATCAATTCCGTTATCGACAGCAAAAACTGCCGGGCGACTTCTGAAACAGGATCTGCTACTATCATAGTGGGTTCCACGCCTACCGATGCCGATCTCTTTGGAGGAAAAGAAATTTGTACTTTAGAGTCTACACCTCTGCAAGTAATAGTAAATGGAGGAGCACCTCCTTACCTGGTTGAATTTACAGCAGCATCTTCACAGGGAAATGAAGTAGATTATATTTCAGGAGACGATATTACTCCGGATGTACTCAACCCGGGAACAAATACTTTCCAAATTTTAAAAATAACAGATGCCTGTGGTGCTTTTATTGAAACACCCAACGTGGGTACTTCAGAACAGATCATTCTCAACCCGAGACCAACCCTGACCCCCGTGAATATTGATCCGGTGATCTGTAATGATGCCAACACCGATATCAATATTTCATCTGATATTACAAATACCATTTATAAATGGACTGTAAGTTATCCGGGGACTACCAGCTGGGTTGTAACTAAATTGCCAGTTGCTGATAGTATATTCGAAACAGCCGATCCTGAGAATATCGCCCAGAACCTGGCACACACTATGACAAGCACTGTGTCTGTGGATTATGATATCCAGGCCTTTGGCCCTGCCCCTACCCGTTGTGCGGGAGGAACAGGAACAGAAACAGTGATTGTTGAACCCACACCGGCTGCAGGCATTACAAATAGCACCCAAACTATTTGCGATACAGATGCGATTACAAACATGGTGATCAGCAGTCTGAAAACACATAACGGTACACCCACATTCGATATGACTGTTACTGCAACAACAGGTGTGCTCGGTGCTCTCAATGAACTCTTAGGCACACCCCTTGCCCCGCAAACCGGGCATGCTTATCCTTTCACCATCAGTGGTGAGATAGGAAATCCAACCACCGCTCCTATTGTGGTGGAATACTCAGTGCTACCGTTACTTTCAGGAGGCTGTGCAAACGGACTCCCCGAGACCGCTACATTAACTATCAATCCCGCACCACAGGTCAATTTACCAGGCGACCAGGAAATATGTGTGGGAGATAACTCCACATTGGTCACCTTTGCTACCAATAATACAGTCGGCGTGACCACCTATGCATGGACCAATACCAATACAGCTATCGGTCTGGGTGCCGGGGCAACTTCTGCCACTATCCCTGCATTTACAGCTACAAACACAGGAACAACTCCTATTTCCGGCG
>CAZIFQ010000028.1:7242-43853 GCA_964538375.1 uncultured Bacteroidaceae bacterium
ATATAGTGATAACTCCTACTTTCACTAATGGTACGGTAAGCTGTACAGGAAATCCACAGACATTTACTATTACTGTGAATCCTGCTCCACAGGTCGATTTACCAGACGACCAGTTAATATGTGTGGGCGAAAACTCAACTTTAGTAACATTTGCTACCGACAATAGTGGTGGTACAACTACCTATGCATGGACCAATGACAATACAGCTATCGGACTGGGTGCCGGGGCAACTTCTGCCACTATCCCTGCATTTACCACTACAAACACAGGAACAACTCCTATTTCCGGCGATATAGTGATAACTCCTACTTTCACTAATGGTACGGTAAGCTGTACAGGAAATCCTCAGACCTTTACTATTACCGTGAATCCCGAAGCCAACGTGCTCGTCACTGTACCAACGGCCATTCCTTACACTATACTGAATGGTGCCGATACAAATATTGAGCTCGATAGTGATGTAGCCGGAACGACCTTTACCTGGATTATAATCAATGAAAATTCCACCGGAGCGCTTCCAGGCGGCCCCATTGCAATGAATGAAAAGATTATACAACCGCTCGTGAATGCCACAGCAGCACCAGTGACCGTCACCTACAGAATCAATCCATTGGCAAATGGATGTGCCGGACCCTTTGAGGACTTTGATGTTACTGTTGACCCATCCGTAGATATCACCGTTGATAATGTGAAACCAGATATCTGTACAGGCGGCAGCACACAAATTGATATCAGCTCTTCTGTTGCAGGCGCCACCTTTATATGGAGTGTGGTTGATTTAAATGCACTGGGAGCCAGCACACAAGCGCTGCCAGGTATTGGTCCGAATACAGGATTTTCCATCCAGGATGTCCTGGTTAACAGTAGTACAGTAACAGATTCTGTTATTTATACCTTCAAAGCCATAGGTCCCGCACCCTCCTTTGTTGAGAGTATTGAGGAAGTAGTGAAGGTATATGTTTATCCAACACCACTAGCCACACCAACAAATGTCAAGGACAGCATCTGTAATGGAACTGCAACTGACATATTGATGGATAGTGATGTTACAGGAACAACATTTTCATGGACTGTTCTTGATCCTAGTGCACTCTCGGGAGCTACAAACTCTGTACTTCCTTTTGCCATTGGAGATCATATTACACAGACGCTGGATAATACAGGTAATGTGCCCATCACGGTTACTTATCAAATCGTACCAACCGGTCCTGCAGCAGGATCTTGTTCCGGCGTGATTTTTCCTGTGAAGGTTGTGGTTGATCCAACACCAACACCCATCATTACCAATACAAATGATGAATTCTGTAACGGTGACTTTACAGCAATTACGCTGAATTCATCTGTTGCCAATTCTGAATATGTATATAGTATTGCAGATCCTAAAGGAACAGGTGCTTTTGGCGGAACAGGTTTCAACCTGGATATCATCGCACAGCAACTCTTGAATGCCACTCAATCCCCGGTAAATATTATTTACGAGATTGACGTGAACGGTCCGGGAACAACTGCTTGTCCGGGAGCAACAACATATGAGAATGTACAGATTAATCCTCTGCCCAATACAACAGCTATTACAGGCCTGGATACCGTATGTGAATTGACACCTAACATCGTGTTCCAAACCGAGCTGGAAGCAGACTCATATTTCGACTGGGAACTGCCGGCAACGCTGGGAACAAGAAACTTTGGAGGAGATGGTACAGGAAGCAATGCCATCGTATTTACCGCACAGTCTACTCCGGTTATTTATACTGATTCAGTCTCGGTATTTGAAACAAACGTGTATGGTTGTACAAACGAAATCTTGTACAAACCGCTCACGATTATCCCCTTCCCTGTAGAATCAGCTATCTCAGGGGAAACAGATCCTTGTGCAAATTCAACACACAAATATAGCGTCCCATTAAATCCGACCAGTACCTACCAATGGTATGCACCGGTAGGCGCAGGTTTTGCCACCGATCCAACACTCGACACCGTCAATATTACCTTTGGCCTTATCAGTGGACAAATCAGGGTAGTAGAAACCACAGCCGGAGGTTGTATAACCAACCATACCGTATTTAATGTAACGGTACACCAGTTGCCGATTTCAACGCTGAATGCAGATAAGCCAACTATATGTGACGGAGAAACCGTACTGTTTACAGCCGGTCCAACCGTAGATATGGTGAACTTTGAGTTCTTGCTCAATAGCGGACAGGTACAAGACGGAGTGCTGAATACCTGGTCATCTGCAACACTTGCTACAGATGACGAGATCAGCGTGATTGTAACATCCGATTTCGGATGTACGAAAGAGAGCATGCCGGTTACCATGACCGTGAATCCTGACCCAATAGTTACCCTGGTCAGCGACGCGGTATTAAGTACCATTTGTGATGGTGATGCGGTTACCTTTGATGCCACATCCGCAGATGCAGTACTTTACAACTTCTACCTGAATGCCAATGTATTACCTGAGCAATCTGGTCCACTATACTTCTGGACAGCAGGTCCGGGTACCATCAGCAATGGAGATGTTGTGCATGTTGAAGTTCAGAATGCTTCTGGCTGCTGGGGAACCAGTGGCAATGTAACGACATTTGTCAATGCGCTGCCGACAGGCTTCCTTGACGGAGACTATTCCTTCTGTCCGGGTGAAAGCCGCGACATGACCGTTGACATGACAGGTGCGACTCCGTATAAGGTGACCATCGATAATGGCGTAGGACAGCAAGTCGGTTATACCACCGGAGCGAATATCCCGGTTTCGCCAGTGACAAGCACCACTTACTCACTTACAGAAATTATAGATGCCAACGGATGTATCTCCCCCTTGGGTGCGAACCTGACCGGAGATGCCATCATGACCGTATACGAGGGTGCACAGATATTTGTACATCCAAGACCAGCCGAAGTTTGTGAACTGATTGACACCAGCTTCAGCGTAAGTGCTGTTGGCGACAACCTGAGATATGAATGGTATGAAGCCCTTGATTATGCAGGTGCCTATGTACTTGTAGGCGGCGACAGTCCAACGCTCGACATTTTAGCACCGACTGCTGCGCTTGACAGTAACTATTACATGGTAATGGTGATTGCTCAGTGCGATACAATTTACTCTGACACGGTTATGTTAGACGTTAAGATTGACGCGATTGCTTCACGCGATCCGATCGATGTGATCATCTGTGAAGGATTACCAACCGGCTTTGGTGTGGATGCAGGAACCTCCTCTACCCCATCATTCCAGTGGTATGTTGATCCGAATACAGGAAGCTTTGCTCCTCTTTCAGATGTGGGAGTATATACTGGCTCTAAGACAGACAGTCTGAAGATTTCATCCGCTGTCTCTACCATGAACAACTATCGGTATTATGTTGATATTACAAGTGATTGTGGTGGTGTAGTTGATTCCAACCCTGCTCTCCTGACAGTCAATGACCGTCCGGAAGTTATTGAGCAGCCAGTAGATACCGTGGTTTGTGAGAACCAACAAATCTTCTTTACTGTCGATGCCGGTGAAACATCTAATCCTGACTATTTATGGCAGGTGGATATGCGCGCTGGAGCAGGATTTGAAGATATCACGGGAGATTCCGCAGGTATTTACACAGATCACGACCTGGCAACACTGTTGGTTGATGTAACAAGCAGATTCGACCAGTACCGTTACAGGGCAATAGTGAGCAGTGCGGAATGTACTCCGGCAGCCACTTCCAGCTATGCTACGGTAACCGTACATGAGATACCTGAAGTACTTGCGAATCCTGCAGCTTCTATTATATGTGAAGACCAGAGCACCGTATTTTCGGTGAATGCAGGTGAAACTACCTCACCGGTGTATACCTGGGAAGTAGATATGAATACAGGTACATTTGTGGAGATTGGTGGAGATACCGCGGTTTATGCAGGCCATAATACCTCAACGCTCATCCTCTCTACAGTACCATCTACCTACAACAACTACCTGTACAGGGTGAATGTAGCAGGCGCTTGTCCGGTAGACATTACTGCTCCGGTAGCAGGTGTATTGCTGACCGTTAACGATCAGCCCGAGATTGCCACAGAGCCAGAAAATGACACGGTCTGTGAACTTGATCCCGCACAATTTAGCGTGGTTATTGGTCCAACAACCGTACCTACCTACCAATGGCAGGTCAATAAGATCGGATTGTGGGTCAACCTCACTGCGGCTGATGAAACATCAGGCGATTATACCGGAGTATTTGGTGCGATATTGGATGTCAACACCCCGGATTTGAGTTACAATAATTACCGTTACAAGGTGATTGTGAGTGGCACTTGTTCACCATCTGTAACTTCTGCCGAAGCGACACTGGTTATTGACACGTGGCCGGAGATTTCTCTGGATCCTGTTGGATTAACCATTTGTGACACCGAAGATGCGCAGTTTACTGTTGAAGCAGGCAATACCACTGAACCGGTATATCTCTGGGAATACAGTCCGGATGGCATCGTTGCATACGCAGACGCAGCCCTACTACCAGAAGTTGCCTTCTCTGATCTGCCAACACTTGATGTTGTAGGAGTTCCTGCAGCATACAAAGACTACAGGTTCAGGGCAACCGTTTCAGGTAAATGTAATACACCTGTTCAATCCGCAGTTGCTATCCTGGGTTTATATGATAATCCACAGATCGCATCACAGCCCCAGGATACCACTACCTGCGAAGGTATTGCAACAGCCTTTGGTGTTGATGCAGGTATCACCGAAGCTCCATCCTATTTATGGGAGGTTGACAACGGTGTAGACGGATGGCTGCCAGTTTCAGGCGGACAATATTCAGGTGTGAACAATGATTCACTAAAGATTATTGGTCCGACCAGCGAAATGGACGGATATGAGTACCATGTTATTGTTTCAGGTCTTTGTTCTCCGCCGATCACATCAGATGATGTTACATTGACGATCACAGAGAATCCCGAGATCTTTATCCAGCCAGTTAGTGTTGATATATGTGAAGAATTGAATACTTCATTTACCGTTGATCCAGGCGTAACCACCACTCCTACTTACCAGTGGTATGTAGATGATGGATTAGGCGGCGGCATGCAATTAATGGCCGGGGAAACAAACCCAACGCTTGATATCATTCCAGCAACATTTGCCATGGATGAATACAAGTATGAAGTTATTGTAGGCGGAGATTGCGGAGCACCCGTGACCTCCACAGAAGTGGAACTGATTGTATACAGGGAGCCAGAGATAAGTCTCCAGCCACTTGACACCACTACCTGTGAATCTGCCAATGTAAGCTTCACCATTGAACTGGGAGAAACTGATTCTCCGGATATCCAATGGTTTGAAGATGATGGCGTAAGCGGACCTCTACCTATCTCCAACGGAGGTATATATTCAGGAGCCACAGGTACGCTTCTCCAGATATTCTCTGTTGATTCAGCGATGTCGGGTTATGACTATTATGCTGAAATCACTAATCTGTGTGCAGGACCACTTGCTACAGATATTAAGACACTGACCGTATTGAATCCTGCAGTCATCTGGCAGCAGCCGACTGACAGTACGATATGTGAAGGCTCAGATGCAGACTTTACAGTTGTGGCAACAGGTACTAATCTCACTTACCTGTGGCAGGTGGATATGCGCGGAGGCGCAGGATATGAAGATATCACCGGTGATTCTGCAGGTATCTACACATTCCACGACGAGGCCACATTGAATGTCATTGGCACCAGTCGTTTCGACAACTACAGGTACAGGGTGATTGTCACCAGTTTAGATTGTAGTCCGGCGAGGACCTCTGATTATGCAACCTTGAGCATTAACGAGGAAGCGGAAATTATTACTCCGCCATCTGCAAGTATAATTTGTGAAGATCAGAGCACCGTATTCTCAGTGGATGCAGGTGTCACCACAGGTGTTACTTACATTTGGGAAGTAGATAAAGGCGGAGGCGCAGGTATGGAGAATGTTATAGCAGACTCTGTACACAGTGGCGTAACTACCTCTAACCTATTCCTGAGCAGTGTTCCATCCACCTATAACGGATGGCTGTACCAGGTAACTGTGGGCGGTATTTGTCCGGACATAGACCTTTCACCGGCAGTATTGCTTACTGTGAATGAAGTACCACAGATTGATTTGGATCCTGTGAACGACACAGTTTGTGAAAATACCGATGCGCAGTTTACTGTAACGCTTGGTCCAACGACCGGAGCTACCTACCAATGGCAGGTGAACAGGTTTGGAGCATGGGAAAATATTCCTGGTGCCATGGAGACATTTGAATACGACGGAATAAACCTCGCCGTATTGGATGTGAACTCTCCTGACCTCAGCTATAATAACTATCGTTACAGGGTAATTGTAGGTGGAACATGTACTCCTTCAGTGACTTCTGAAGAAGCTACACTGATAATAGATACCCGTCCGGAAATCTCTGTACAACCCATTAACATGACTATTTGTGAAGATGGTGATGTACAGCTTATGGTCTTCGCAGGAGGTACTACCGAACCTGTATATCTATGGCAATACAGTGACAACGCAGTAGATCCATGGACAGATGCAGCGCTTCTTCCGGAAGTTGCAAGGTCCGATTCGAACAGGTTAGATATACTTGGTATTCCATCAGCGTTCCATGAGCGCTATTTCAGGGCAACGGTTTCAGGCAAATGCACTGCACCAGTCTTCTCTGACCTGGCTCAACTTACGGTAAATGAAAAACCAGAAATCGACATACAACCTGCAGATACAACAGCTTGTGAGCAGGATACAGTGATCTTCACTGTTGATCCGGGTCTTACTACCATACCAGCATATGTATGGCAGTACTATACCGGCGCCACATGGCTTACTATACCGCCAACCATTTATGAAGGTGTGAACAATGACACCTTGCAGGTCAACGGTATCAACAGCTCACTCAACGGCCAGCGTTATCGCGTGGTTGTAAGCGGAACCTGCGGTCCGGATAGTATATCTGAAGAGGCAGTACTTACCGTAACAGAACGTCCTGAGGTGGTAGGTGTCCCCATGGATCAGACCATCTGTGAAAATGACAATACCTCTTTTGGTATCTCTACCGGTGTAACCACATCTCCAATTATTACCTGGGAATATGAAAATGGTGGTGGATGGACAACAGCAGATGGCGGAGCAGGAATCTTTGCCAACTGGCTTACTGATACATTAGAGGTGAATGGAGCAGATGCCACATGGGATGGTGCTCAATTCAGGGTCTTCATAGAAAACGGATGCGGTCCGAACGATACTTCGTTCGTGGCAACACTGACAGTGAAGAATCGTCCGCTGATTGTTGGAGAACCAACAGATACTACTACTTGTGAAGGTATACCAACTCTGTTGGGTATTGATGCAGGTAATACATCTGATCCCATTTACATTTGGGAAGTAAGCAGTGACGGAACAAACTGGAACTCCGTTTCAGGAGCGCAGTATGGAGGAATTGGCACAGATACCTTGTTGATCAATTCACCAAACAGCAGCATGAACGGACTCCTCTACAGGGCAGTATTGGGTGGCTATTGTACGCCAAACGACACCTCTGTTGTAGTTACGCTTACTGTAACTGAAAACGCGGAGATTGTTCTGCAGCCCGGGCATGCGGATATATGTGAATTTGGTGACACCATATTCTATGCCAGTCCGGGTATAACAACCAATCCACAATTCCAGTGGTCCGTTGATGATAACCTGGGTGGAGGAATGACGCCACTTTCAGATGGTGCCATCTATACAGGAACAGAAGATTCCATACTGGTTATTACGGGAGCTACATACGCTATGGACAACTATAAGTACCAGGTAGAGGTATGGGGAGATTGTGGTGGCATTGCACCATCGAATGTAGTACAACTGACCGTAGCTAAGCTACCGTATATTGTAAGCGCACCTACTGATACAACCACATGTGAACTGAATAATGTTTCGTTCACCGTGGATGTGGGAGAGACCGACTCACCTGTATTCCAGTGGTACGAAGATGACTTGTTGGGCGGAGGACCACAGCCGATTACAAATGGAGGAAGCTTCATTGGAACCAATGCTGCAACACTGCAGATCTTTGGTGTGGATTCAGCCATGACGGGATATGAATATACCGTAAGCATTACAAATAGTTGTCATGAGCCACTTGCTCCATTGACAGCAATAGCAACGCTTTATGTACAATCTGCACCGCATATTTGGGTGCAGCCGTCTGACAGTACCATATGTGAAGGACTGGATGCAACATTCACTGTTGCAGCCACAGGAGAAACACTCACGTATGAGTGGTATGTTGTTAATACAAGTGGTACTACTTTGATTACCAACACCGGCATATACAGTGGACAAGGATCACCAACACTGCAGCTTATCGGTGCAGACCGTAACAACGACCTGGACAGGTATTATGTTAGAATCATTGGTACTTGTTTACCACCAACACAGTCTAACATTGCCTTCCTCTATGTGAACAATCCACCGGAGATTGCAACAGCACCGGAGAATGACACGATCTGTGAATATAGCACAGCCAGCTTCAATGTAATTGCAACAGGCGACGGATTGGGTTACCAATGGTCTGAAAGTCCAGACGGAACAACATGGACCCCGCTGGTTGACGACGGGCTCTATATTGGTACAACGCTCGCAACTCTAAATATCTTCAATAGAGATCGCACGTATAATAATTACCAGTATCGAGTGCTTGTAACGGGAACATGTGCGGATGCTCAACCCGCAGCTGTCCTGCTCACAGTGAAGAATCCACCGCTGATTACTACACAGCCTATTGACACAACAGTTTGTCACGGTAATCCAGCTACATTCATTGTAGTTGCGGATGGTACAGAGCTTGAGTATCAATGGCAGGTGAAAACGGTTGGAGCGCCCTCTTACGTAGATATCCCAGATGGCAGTCCGGATTATCTCAATCCATTGACAGCCACACTTACCAAGATAACAACTGATGCTACCACCGAGAATGGTAACAGCTACAAGGTAAGGGTCTATGGTCCATGCGGCAGTCAGCTATCCAGTCCAGTCTTGATGAGCGTAAATAGCTTGCCAAGTATTGCTGCTGCTGGTCAACCGACCGATGACTTTGCTTGTGAAGGAGACGGTGCGCAGTTTGAAGCATTTGCTTCAGGTCCGGACCTGACTTACCAATGGTGGTTCACTGAAGATGGTACGAATTGGAACACAGTACCTGATGATCTGACCTATGACGGGGTAACAAGTGAGAAACTGATTGTCAACACTACTGACTTTTTAAGCATGAATGGCAACCAATATGCATTGTTTGTTGGAAGTAGTTGTGCACCGATATCCACTGATACAGTAACATTAACTGTTTGGCAGAACCCAACAGCGAACATTACCGGAGCAGTTCTAGGTACAGCTAAAGGATCACCGATAGTAATATGTGGTGGAGACCTGCTGGAACTTGATGGTAATCCTGATGGAGGATCAATGAGCTGGAGCAATCATAAATGGACCGGCGATGCACTGCTAATTAATCCTACGAATAGTCAAACACCAACCTTCCAAACTTTCTCAAGAGGATTGTTTAATGTAGTCTACACGGTTACAGATGACAATGGATGTATTGGACAAGATGTAGAATTGATAGAGAACTACAGGCCAATTGCAGATTTCTCTGCACCTGATATGGGTCCGGCCTGTGGTGACCTGGAAGTTGATTTCGTCAATGAGTCATCACCAGATGCTAAAACTTTCAACTGGGACTTCGGCAATGGTTCAACCTCCAATGTTGAGAATCCGACCAGCTATTTCGATAACTTTGAAATAACAGGAGAAGTTTTATACTACCAGGTGGTACTTACAGTAACCGACTCCGTTGGTTGCCAGGATGATGTTCTGAAACCAGTAATCATTTATCCTAAGGTTAATCCAACGATTACTGCAATACCAGAGACTGGTTGTCAGCCGCTGAATGTAAACCTGACAGCCCAATCCGGTGCTGCAGCATACCATTGGGACTTTGGTGACGGAGTAGATATTCCTGGAAGTTATTTCATTGATCATCTCTATATCAATGCCACTACCAGTGTACAAACATACCAGACCATTTTAACAACCACATCTGCTTATGGCTGTACAAGTGCAGACACAGTTGATATAGTTGTGGATCCGGTTCCTTCACCAAAATTCACCGCAGATCCGGCCACACAGACTCAGCCGGTATCCGGACCATCATCTGTAACATTCAGCAATATTACAGATGCAGGGCCATGGACCTTTGAGTGGGACTATGGAGATGGAACTGCGCTGTTTACCACTACCAGTCAGGCCGATATAGTACACGCTTACGACCAACCGGGTATTTATATGGTAACGCTCTATACTAATTTGGGAGCTTGCCGTGACAGTGCCAAGACAGTTGTGACAATTTCACCTCGTGAGCCGGAAGCATTATTCCACTCTATCACAGAGGGATGTCACCCACTGGAGGTACAGTTCTTTAATACATCGCAGTTTGCAACGAACTACACATGGCAATTTGGTGATGGATCGATCTCCACACAAGAGAACCCGTTACACACCTTCTATGAGCCAACAGAGTATACAGTTCGTCTCCTGGCTTCTGGTCCGGGTGGAAGTGACCAAACAGAATCTATTATCACGGTACATGCAACACCGCAGGTTTTCTTCAACTATGCACCAGACTCAGTATTTGTCAATGACAAGCCCGTAAGGTTCGCGAATCTAACGGCCTATGCTACTGATTACCTCTGGAACTTTGGTGACTATGATGAATACTCAACGGCTGAAGATTCGGAAAACACCTCTGTATTGGGAGATCCAACGCACGTGTACATGTTCGAGGGATGGAAAGATGTGCTGTTGATTGCCAGGAATGGTGATCTCTGTGAAGACAGTTTGTTCATACCACTGGCCATCAAGGTTATTCCTGCCGGCGCACTGCGCTTCCCGAATATCTTCCGTCCGGGTGACAGTCCAACAGGCGGTACAACAGACAATCTGAATGATCCATCGGCTAAGAACAGCGTGTTCTTCCCAGGTGTGAACAAGCAGGTAAGCGAGTACCATCTGTACATCTACAACCGTTGGGGACAGCTGCTCTTCCAGAGTGACAAGATCAACGTCGGTTGGGATGGATTTATCAACGACACGAAGGCCTCACAGGGTGTATATATCTGGAAGGTAACCGGTATATACAGCAACGGCTCACCATTTAGCGATGCAGGTGATGTGACGCTGGTGTGGCAGTAGAACCACCCCACCCATCTGCGATGGGTAGAACCACCCCGCCTGTCTGCGACAGGCACCCCTCCTTGAAAAGGAGGGGAGGTAGAAGGTGCTGAAATAATAAGCCCGGGCAAATGGTCCGGGCTTATTGTTTTATTTCCTTTTATATATCAATTACCCCCAACCTAGCCTTCCCCTTTTTATATATCAATTACCCTCACCCTGACCTTCCCCCTTTTATATATCAATTACTTCCAACTTCATAAATACCTAGCCTTCCCCTTTTTTATATCAATTACCCTCACCCTGACCCTCTCCCGCTGGGAGAGGGAATTCGCTCCGAAAAGAGTAAAAACTGATCTAAACAGACTGACCAAAACACGCTGTGTTCCAAACATAATTCTTAACTCAATTACAAATTATTATCGGAGCACTCCCTTCCCCCAGCGGGGGAAGGCTAGGTTGGGGGTAATTGATAAAAAGGGGAAAGGTCAGGTTGGGGGTAATTGATAAAAAGGGAAAGGGTCAGGGTGAGGGTAATTGATAAAAAGGGAGAGGGTCAGGGTAAGGGTAATAGATTAAAAAGAAGAGGCCAAGGTGAGGGTAATTGATAAAAAGGGTGAGGGGTCCTCTCCAAAGAGTAAAACTGTACATTGACATAATTAAAGCGCTAATTGGCGTAAAACACACTGAAAACGTAACTATTCCGGAAAATTCTCGTTTAATTTAGATAAGAACTATAAGTAACTTATTGATACTGTATTTCACCTCATTAAGGGTTTGACCTGGTACAGTCTTGCTTAAATTGATGTTAATAACTTTGATTGAATAGGACAGTAATTGGCAATATCTTCATGTATTAGGGAAAAAGTTATTAAATTTAGTTGAGAAATTAATGATTAATAACAATTGAAATACAGCGTAGAGCTAAAATCCGGATGAAAATTCGGAGTATAAATCACTTGCTTTTTGCCCGGGGAACCTGAGAAAGAGTAAGTTTAACCACTGAACGTGAGGAAACTGATTATTACCATATCTGCATTATTTATCTACATTGCCGTTTCCGGTCAGGATCCGCAGTTTACCCAGTTTTTTGCCAATCCTCTTTACCTTGCACCTTCTTTCGCAGGTGCCACACAGCAAGACCGCATAGCCACCGTCTATAGAAACCAGTGGGCCTCCCTACCCGGCTCTTTCGTTACTTATAGTTTTTCTTACGATCATTTCTTCGACAATTTCAACAGTGGTATAGGCGTGTTACTTATGCGTGATGTGGCCGGTACAGGTGACCTGGCGCTCACGAATGCCGGTATTCAATATTCCTACGACATCAAGATCAATAATTTCTGGCATGTTCGTCCGGGAGTACACCTGAACTACACCCAGATGGGGATTGATTACTTCAAGCTGACATGGAACGATGAACTGACCACCTCGGGAACCGGCGGCGGGACCATTGAGCAGCCAGGTGATGATGTGAAATCTGATGTTGATTTTTCCTCCTCTGTCATCATGTATTCCGAAAGGTACTGGTTTGGCTTTGGAGTGGATCACCTGCTAACACCTAACTATGGATTGTGGAGTAATGATGCCAACTGGCCGATGAAATTCTCAGCTTATGGCGGTGCGCAGATCATTCGCAGGGGTCATCTTTTTAATCCCATCGATGAATCATTGTCGGTGGCTTTTCTCTACAGGCATCAGTATGTATACAACCAGCTGGACCTCGGTCTTTACTGGTACAAAGCCCCTATTATGCTGGGGTTCTGGTACCGGGGCGTTCCATTCTTCGGTAAAGACCCACGTGGTGATGCAGTTTCTTTCCTCGTTGGATACAAAATGGATGATATTCGTGTTGGCTACAGCTACGACTTCACCATCTCCAATTTAGTCTCCTCAACCGGTGGTGCACACGAAGTATCCATTGTGTATGAGTTTAAGACTACCCGGACGAGAAAGAAGAGGCGGATGGTGCCATGCCCGGAGTTTTAGACCACCCCACCCATCTTCGATGGGCACCCCTCCTTGAAAAGGAGGGGAAGTAAAACCACCCTAGCAGAAGCTGGTACAATCCTTGAAAAGGAGGGGAGGTAAAATAGTTCCAAAATAATATTTATCTATTGTAGTGATCTAATTTAGTGATCTAATTTAATACTCAAATGCTATGTCCCATTAGGTTTGTAGTTTGCTGCATGGATTAATATATCTTTCTTAATCTCCTCAAATTTCTCAATAGCTTTATAATTTGGATAACGGAATACAGTTATTCCCAATCCTTTTAAAAAATTATCCCGAACAATGTCCTTTGATATTACAATATTGGTATTATGGTATGCTCCATCCAATTCAATAACAAGTTTGATTTTGGGACAATAGAAATCAACAATATATTTTCCAATTCCATGCTGCCGCCGAAACTTTAATCCATTAAGTTTTTTATTTCTAATTTTCATCCAAAATAGAACTTCTGTAACAGTAGAATTCGATCTTAATTCGCTCCTTTGGGACTTGCTCCATTTCTTATTAAATATCTTATTCTTCATCATCTTTTTCCCTGTTTATGTATTGAAACTTCAAAATATCGTTCAGAAAGGATTTTTTTTTTGGGAACTCCCAACTTTTCTTCCCATCCAGTACAATATATCAAGCAAAAAAAGAGCCTTTTACCTCCCCTCCTTTTCAAGGAGGGGTGTCCGTCGCAGACGGACGGGGTGGTTTGTTCAAACTGCCAGGGTGGTTTGTTCAAACTGCCGGAGTGGTTTGTTCAAACTGCCGGGGTGGTTCTACCTCCCCTCCTTTTCAAGGAGGGGTGCCCACCGCAGGTGGGTGGGGTGGTTTCACAAAAAATTCTATCTTTGTAGCCAAAATAAATTTATCTCACAATGAAAAAAACAAACCTCATAATCAACGGTGTATTGGCGGCGGCTGTAATCGCACTTTTTGTTCTTAATTTTACAGATGGAGATTCTAAATCTTCAAATCAGGCGACAGTAGAAAATGATTCTATAATGACGCCGAGCGGAGATTTAAAAATTGCTTATTTCAATGTTGATTCTGTAATGGCGAACTGGAATATGTATTTCACCGTTCAGGACGAATTGGCTGCCAGGCAGACTAGCATGGAAACTGAATTTGAGAGCAAGACAAAGGCCTTTCAGCAGAGAGTTGAAGATGCACAGTATAAAATACAAAGAGGTCTTGTTACCAGGGCGGAAACAGAGCAGCTGCAGCAGCAACTTGGCCAGGAAGAGCAGACCCTGTTAGCTTTACAGAACAATTATGGTATGCAATTGCAGGAAGAAAGCGCTGTAAAAAACCGTCAATTGATCGACCAACTTGAGCAGTACCTGAAAAAATTCAACGAAACTGCTGGTTACACCTATATCTTTAGCTACAGTTTTGGCGGTAATCTTCTTTATGGAGATGATGCTTACAATATCACAGATCTCATCGTTAAAGGGATCAATGAAGAGTATGAAGTAACAGAAGAATAACATGTCTTTTGCCGACGACTACCTGCAGAAAAAAAGCTTGCGGGGTCCTCTAATCAGTACCCCTCCAAAAGACAGTCTGCGTTGTATCGTTGCCATACCATCTTATAATGAATCCGGGCTCGTAAAGTGCCTGGATTCTTTGTTTTTATGCGATCCTCCCGGCGTCGATACTGAAGTTATCGTGCTGATCAATTCCCCGGAAGAGTGTCCGGAAGAGATTGTATCCGTGAACCGCAAATCCTATGAGGATGCCCTGGAATGGAAAGCAACACACAGGAGGGACGATGTAGACTTTCACTTCATCTTTGTCAGGGATCTTCCCAAAAAACATGCAGGAGCAGGCCTTGCCAGGAAACTGGTGATGGATGAAGCACTCAGAAGGTTTGATTCGATAGACAATGGCACAGGTATCATTATGTCGTTGGATGTCGATGCCATGGTGGATAAGAATTATTTAACAGCAGTGGTAAGACACTTTGAGGATGGGAAAGTGGCAGGATGTGCGGTATATTTTGAGCACCCTTTAGGGGGAGACCAGGAGAGGGGGAGAAAGGGAGAGGGGGAGCAATACCCACAAGAGGTTTATAAAGCTATCGCAAATTATGAATTGCACATGAGATATTATTTGCAGGCGGTAAGGTATACTGGATATCCTTATGCTTTTCATACGATTGGATCTTGTTTTGGGGTCAGGGCAACCACATATTGCAGCCAGGGAGGCATGAACAAGCGCCAGGCAGGGGAAGATTTTTACTTCATACAAAAAGTAGCCCGCCTGGGTACTTTCTCCGATCTTACTGCCACAACGGTCCGCCCCTCTCCCCGACCATCAGATCGGGTGTTGTTTGGAACGGGACCGGATATTATAAGGCAGCTGGAAAATCCGGGAAAGCCATATATGAGTTATGATCTCAGATTGTTTTTAGTGCTCAGGGAGTTTTTTCAAACCGCAGGTTCACTGTATAAGGGCAATTCCTGTGACTCCTATATCAAAACTTTACCAGGAGTTTTGGGTAATTACCTTGTGCAGTCAGATTTTCACGGCGTGATAGATGAAATACGGGGGAATGTTGCCTCGGAGAAGACATTTATGTCCAGGTTCTTCAGGCATTTTAATATGTTGTGGATATTGAAGTTTCTGCACTGGGCGGAGGAGGAGGGATATGGGAAAGTGGAGGTGAGTGTTGTGGCGAGGGAGTTGTTGGGGAAGATGGGGGGCGAGAAAGGGAGAGTGGGAGACGAGGTGAGGGGGAGACCAGGAGACCAGGAGACCAGGAGAGGGGGAGATGTGAGGAGGAGAGAGGGAGACCAGGAGAGGGGGAGACCAGGAGACCAGGAGACCAGGAGAGGGGGAGATGTGAGGAGTTTGTTGGGAGTGTATAGGAGTGTTGAGCGTTAAGCGAATGGTTGCGATACGCTAAACTCTAAACGCTCCACGCTAGACGTGTTATTAAATATGTTTTCCATGCCTTCTGAACCGTGTATATTTGCATGAGTTTATACTGTTATACAAATCCATTTAAAATATAATACGACATGCCAAAAGGAATCTATAAAGTGCCAGTGGCCAGGAATGAGCCGGTAAAGAATTATGCTCCTGGATCACCAGAAAAGCTGGAATTAAAAAAGGAATTGAAGAAAATGCGCTCCGAAGTTATTGATATTCCAATGATCATTGATGGTAAGGAAATAAGGACAGATAACAAGGTACCTATGCATCCGCCACATGAAAGAAAACATTTGCTTGGTCATTTTCACAGGGGAGATGCTTCTCATGTTCAACTGGCTATTGATGCTGCACTGAAGGCAAGAAAAAATTGGGCGAACATGCCATGGGAGCACCGTGCTTCTATCTTCCTGAAAGCAGCTGATCTGCTTGCAGGTCCTTATCGCCAGAAACTGAATGCTGCCACCATGCTGGCACAGTCGAAAAATGCCTTCCAGGCAGAGATTGACAGTGCTGCAGAGCTGATCGACTTTTTCAAGTTCAATGTGCAATATATGACAGAGATTTATGCACAACAGCCCGCTTCAGCTGAAGGTATCTGGGACAGGGTTGAATATCGTCCCCTGGAAGGATTTGTTTTCGCTCTCACCCCATTCAACTTTACTTCAATTGCTGGTAACCTTCCCTCAGCACCTGCCTTAATGGGTAATACCGTTGTTTGGAAATGTTCTAACACACAAGTATACTCAGCGAAAGTGATCATGGACATTTTCAGGGAAGCAGGAGTACCTGACGGAGTAATCAACCTGGTATTTGTATCTGGTCCGGTTGCCGGAAACGAAATTTTCTTTCACAAGGAATTTGCCGGTATACATTTCACCGGCTCTACTGAAGTATTCCAGAATATCTGGAAAACCATTGGAAACAATATTCATAATTACAAATCTTATCCCCGCATCGTTGGTGAGACAGGTGGAAAAGACTTTATTTTTGCCCACCCTACAGCCAATGTGGACCAGGTATGCGTTGCTCTCGTAAGGGGTGCCTTTGAATACCAGGGACAGAAGTGTTCAGCAGCTTCAAGGGCCTATATCCCTGAAAGTATGTGGAAAGTGTTGCGCAAGAAGCTCGAAGATATGATCGGGGATATCAAGATGGGTGTACCTGAAGATTTTACCAACTTCTTCAATGCAGTGATCGATGAGGCATCATTTGATAAACTGGCCAGCTACATCGACGTTGCCAACAAAGATGCAGATGCCGAGGTAATTATCGGCGGAGGGTATGACAAATCTGAAGGATACTTCATTGAGCCAACAGTTATTCTCGCCAGTGATCCACATTATACTACCATGGAAGAAGAGCTGTTTGGTCCGGTTCTCACGCTTTATGTTTACCCTGATAATGAGGTAGATGAAACCGCTGAGACACTGAATAAAACTTCAATTTATGCACTCACCGGAGCCATTTTTGCAGCCGACAGGTATGCCATTGATAAACTCACAAAAGCATTGGTTGACTGTGCTGGTAACTTTTATATTAACGACAAGCCAACTGGCGCCGTAGTAGGACAACAGCCATTCGGCGGAGCAAGAGGATCGGGAACCAACGACAAGGCCGGTTCTTACCTCAACCTGATTCGCTGGACATCGGCAAGGACAATTAAAGAGACCTTTGCTGCACCGAAGAGTTATGAGTATCCGTTTATGGAGGAGGCGTAGAAAAACCACCCCGTCCGTCTGCGACGGACACCCCTCCTTGAAAAGGAGGGGAGGTACGAACCACCCCACCCGTCTGCGACGGGCACCCCTCCTTAAAAAGGAGGGGAGGTAAAACCGCTTCGAGAATAATTTTGTATTGTAGACCTTCGTTGTTTAAAACTTTGAGCAAATCTCATCGTCTTTTTCACTAGATTTATCCTCATGAAGCAGACCTGGAAAATCATGTGGCCTTATGTGAAGAACAAGTATGTGATTGCGATTGTGACCTTCACAGTATGGATCATGTTTTTCAGTCAATATAATATTACTGACAGGTTCAGGCTTGCTTCAGAGATTAATCAGCTGGAGCAGGATAAGGAGTATTACAGGGAACAGATTATTCGTGATTCAATGCGCCTGAATGAGCTGACTACTGACCTTGATAACCTGGAGAAATTTGCCAGGGAGCAGTATTATATGAAGACGAAGAATGAGGATATATTTGTGGTGATTGAGTAGACCACCCCGTCCGTCTGTGCAAACCCTATCCCTTGAATCTTCTTGAAACTTCTTCCCAATTTACTACATTCCAGAATGCTCCGATGTAGTCGGGTCTGCGGTTTTGATAATTCAGGTAATAGGCATGTTCCCATACGTCTAATGTAAGTATCGGTGTTCCTTTTACTTCAGCGAGGTCCATCAAGGGATTGTCCTGGTTTGGAGAAGAAGTAACAGCTAATGATCCGTCGCCCAGCTTCACCAACCATGCCCAGCCAGAACCAAACCTTGTGGCCGCAGCTTTATTGAACAGTTCCTTGAATGCATCGAATGATCCAAATGCTGCGTCTATTGCTGTTGCCAGTTCTCCGGTAGGAGCGCCGCCACCATTTGGACTCATCACTTCCCAGAAGATGTTATGATTGAAATATCCTCCACCGTTATTTCTTACGGCTACAGGCAATGTAGAAATGTTTGCAAAGAGCTCCTCAGCAGATTTTCCTTCCATCTCAGTTCCTTCCACTGATGCGTTGAAATTTGCTGTATAAGCCGCATGGTGTTTGGTATGATGAATCTCCATAGTTCTTGCGTCGATATGGGGCTCTAGTGCTGTATAATCGTATTTTAGACCTGGTAATTTAAATGACATATTTTAATTTTTTATAAGTTTCTATAGGCTAAACAATTTAGATGGGTAAATGTTTGCGCGCAGGGGAGATTTTTTGAACCACTCCGTCCGTCTGCGACGGACACCCCTCCTTGAGAAGGAGGGGAGGTAGAGACCTTCCCCTTTTTAGTTCCATCACCCCCAACCTAGCCTTCCCCCAACGGGGGAAGGGATGCGCTTCGAAAATAATTATGGTTGTAGTTTAGAGTTGGTTTGGAACTCGGTATGGCAGGGACACACTGGTAAATATATTATGATATTTATTCGGAGGGAATTCCCTCTCCCGGCGGGAGAGGGCCAGGGTGAGGGTCACTGATTAAAAAGGAGAGGGCTAGGGAGAGGGCGATTGAAAAAAAGGAGAGGAGGTAGAGCAGAACGCAAGAAAAATTTTTATTACTTTTGGTTCTCACCAATAATATACCAGGAACTTCATGAAAAAGATACTCATCCTTCTAATTGTCCCTTTGTTTCTCAATGCTTGTGGAGACAATGAAGAGAAAATCGCTGAGAAAGCAAAAAAGATTCACGAAAAAGCATATACTGTTGATAGTCATGTTGACACACCCATGTGGCTTACGAGGGCCGGGTTTGATTACGGGGAGCGGCATGACAGAAGTAAGCATCGCAGTAAACTGGATCTGCCGCGCATGAAAGAGGGCGGACTGGATGGTGTATTTTTTGCAGTTTTTATTGGCCAGGGATCCAGGGATTCTGTTGGGAACCAAAAAGCAAAGGAGGAGGCCTTTCAAATCATTGACTCCATCGGCTCTATGCTGAAGAAATATCCGGAAGAGATGGAACTGGCGGTAAATTCCAAGGACCTGAAGAGAATTGCAGACGATGGGAAAAAAGCCATCTTTCTTGGAATGGAAAATGGCTATCCGATTGGCAATGATCTTTCCCTTGTAGAAAAATATTATGAATCGGGGATCAGGTACATAACGCTGGTACATTCATGGAACAATGATATATGCGACTCTGCAAATGATTCCCTGGAGCACAATGGCATAACGGAATTTGGCAAAGAAGTAGTTGCAAAAATGAATGAGCTTGGAATTATGATTGATGTCTCACACGCGTCTGATAAATCATTCGAAGACATCATTGGACTGAGTCGTGCCCCGATAATTGCTTCGCACTCCTGTTCGAGAGCCATTTGCGATAATCCGCGAAACCTGTCGGACGATATGCTATTGAAATTAAAGGAGAATGGCGGAGTGATCCAGATGTGCATTCTCAGTGCCTATGTGAAGACACCGGAAGCTAATCCGGAACGCGATTCTGCCAAAGCAGCAGTTCGTGCGAAACATGGTAACTATTATGAACTTGATGATGATGCAAAACATGCTTTCCTGACAGACTGGTTCCAGCTTGATGTGGATTTTCCGGCGAAACTTGCAACGGTATCAGATGTGGTTGATCATATTGACCATATGGTTTCTGTATGTGGAGTCGATCATGTTGGTATAGGAACAGATTTCGATGGCGGAGGAGGAGTTGCTGACTGCTACGATGTTTCAGAGATGGGAAATATCACACTCGAGCTTGTGAAGAGAGGATATTCCGAAAAAGATATTGTGAAGATATGGGGAGGGAACTTGATGAGAGTGTTTGGGGAGGTGGAAGAGGTGGCGAAGGTTTAAGGGTTAAAGAGCCAATGGGTTACCTCCTGCGCTAAAGCTTCGGAGGTTAAAAAATGAGTTAATGAGTTAATGGGGAATAGATTGATGAACAGTCTACAATCTTTCAAACCGCTCCATTATTGAATCATCGTGGATTTCCTTTGAGAGGGAGGCAATGGTATCAATTGGAACATCGAATATGTCAAGAATTAGCAGGCCGTCGAGTGCGTTGTTAAATTTTGGATCGAGGTTGAAGCCAATGATCTTGCCATTCAGCTTCAGGTATTTCTTCAAAAGGACTGGCATTTTAAATCCGGATGTCTCCACATCCCCAATAAATTTATCGAATTTATTCAGGTCTTCTGCATTTTCAAGAATGATGTCTTCATCGATATTGTAACCAGTAATATTATATTTCATCCTTGGACGAATGTTTCGCGCCATCTCCCTGTTATAATAATGAAGTTGGACATATTTTATGATCATTGATTTTGAAAACTCAGAGAAATGGTTGCTGATGCTCACAGGACCGATGAGATAACGATATTCTGAATTCTTAATCAGAAAATAAAGGATGCCTTTCCATAAGAGGAAAAGAGGCAATGGCTTTTTCTGATACTCTTCAGCAATAAAAGACCTGCCCAGCTCTATGGATTGTTTCAATACTTTCTTGAATCGATGTCTGATTCTGAATAAACTATGAATGTAAAAGCCCCTCACTCCAAATCGCAACAGGATATCATCACCCAGTCCAACCCTGTAGGCACCCACAATCTTTCCGCCCTCCTTGTCCCAGATAAAGAGCTGATGGTAATAAAGATCATATTCATCGAGGTCCATCGATCTGTTGGTCCCCTCTCCCACTGCCCTGAATGTGATCTCCCTGAGGCGACCAATTTCATACATAATGTTTGGGATATCTATGCTAGGAGCGCAATAGACCTCAAAATTACTGCTATCGAACAGTTTTAATCCTGTTGCATTTAATTGATCGATCTCAGTAAGCAGACTTCCTCTTTCAATTGAATCCGAAATTGCTTCCGGTTTTTTCTTGTGTTGAAACAGGGGATGAAAAAATCGTTTTACTTCCAGTGCTGATCCGAGGGCATAGGTCTTTGCCCGAAGAAATCTTCCATACCTGGCAATATCAGTGAATTCATTTTGCTCCTTAACACTAATAGGGTGCCCAATACGTATTCTTATTCTCTTATGCTTTTTATTAAGTATTTCTGAAGGTAATTTCACGGTACGCAATGAAGGATGAATCAATCCCAAAAGATGGAATATCCTTGAATTAGTACCTTCGAAATAGACCGGAACAACCGGAACACTTGCATTTCTTATCATTTTCAGCGCGGGGATCTGCCATTCCCTATCAGTAATTCCAAAATTATCCTGGTTATAACTCGACACCTCCCCTGCGGGGAAAATTCCCAATACATTTCCTTGATGCAGATGCTGAAACGACATCTTAATCCCGGTAATACTTGAAGACTCACTCTTGTGATTCTCAAAAGGATTCACCGGAAGGATAAATTGTGAAAATGGCTCAATGCGCTGCAAGAGGAAATTTGCCAGGATCTTAATATCAGGCCTCCTTTCTGCGATTACCTTTACCAGCAATAGTCCGTCAATTCCTCCATAAGGATGATTTGATACTGTAATAAATGAACCCTCTTTGGGAATTCTATCAAGCTCTTCCTCTCTTACCTCGTATTCGATTTCGAGCTTATCAATCAGCTCGTCTATAAACTCAACTCCCTGTTTGTCAGTAAGATTTTCATAAAGTTTATTGATTTTGTTGATTCGCAATAATGCCATTAATACCTTTGCGGCACCATATCCACCAAACCTGTCAAGCTTAGCAGCTTTTACCAGTTCATTGGTTTCTATGAGTTTGTTGGCAGGGGGTTTCATTAGTGTAAAGATACGGGAAAAAATTACCCCCAACCTAGCCTTCCCCCAAGGGGGAAGGAATTTGCTCCGGAATTGCTACTTAAAAACCGGGACTTTATTCTTTTTACTTCTATATTTGTGCTAGACAAACTACCATGAAGAAAATATATAAAATACTGTTGGCGGTCCTTTCGGGATTGCTGTTAGCACCAGCGTATTTCAAGTGGGGAACGGGATTCATCATGTTTATTGCATTGGTTCCCTTGCTACTCATTGAACATGATCACTTTTTGAACAAGGATAAAAATAAGACCAAGAACCTCTTCTGGTACCCGGTAATCACCTTTGCAATATTCAACCTTCTAACCATCTGGTGGGTATGGTACGCCCATGTTTTGGGAGCGATTGTCGGAATTCCGCTGAATACCCTGGTGATGACTCTTCCGTTTATGGCTTTCCATTATGCCAAACGGAACCTTGGTCCGCGCCTCGGATATTTCTCCCTTATAGTATTCTGGGTTGCCATCGAATACCTCTACCTGAATGTGCAGGTTAATTTCCCATGGGTGCTTTTCGGGAATGCATTCTTCAATGATGTTGCATTTATTCAGTGGTACGAAGTAACGGGTGTCTTTGGAGGCACGGCCTGGATTCTGATACTGAATATTCTCTTTACCAGGTTGTTGATTGGATTAAATACCAGCTTATCGTTCCAGGAAAATAAAGGAACCATCAGCTGGATACTGGCCTTTCTCATCATCCCTATTGTTATTTCAGTAGTGAGGTTTTATACCTACGAAGAGGAAAAAAATCCATATGAATGCGTGGTATTACAACCCAATATCGATCCTTACGAAAAATTCGGTGGTATACCTCAATCTGAACAAACAAATTACCTTCTTGAACTGGCCAAAGCTTCGGTAACAGCTGAAACAGATTATATTATTGCCCCTGAAACATTTATAAATAACAGGACCTGGCATTCCACGCTCGAACACCAGAGTGATGTCATATTACTCAAAAGATTCCTGAGCGATTTTCCTAATGCGAAATTGGTCATCGGAGCCATGACATACAAGCAATACGGACCAGGAGATACGCTAACCAACACCTGTAAACCATACGGTAAAGAAGGATACTATTACGATAGTTTCAACACGGCCATTCAGCTCGATAATTCGGACGAAATTCCCATGTATCATAAATCACGATTAGTAACAGGTGCCGAGTGGATGCCATCATTCAAGAAATTTAAAAAGTTTCAGAAATATGCCATTAAACTGGGTGGCATCATGCGGAGTCATGCTACGCAGGAAAACCGCGAGTCATTTGTCTCCCCGCAAGACAGCTGCATGGTTGGTCCGGTTATTTGCTGGGAATCCATTTTTGGAGAATACGTAAGTAAATATGTGAAGGATGCTGATGCCAATCTCCTTTTTATCATCACCAATGATGGATGGTGGAAAGATACAGCAGGGCACAGACAGCATAACAGTTTTGCACACCTCAGGGCTATTGAAACACGCAGGAGCATCGCACGATCGGCTAATACCGGTATCAGCTGTTTGATAGACCAACGTGGTGTGGAGATTGACAGGATTGGCTGGTGGGAAAGAGATTACATAAAGGGAACACTGAATGCAAGTGATCATCTTACATTTTATGTGAAACACGGTGATTATTTGGCTAGGATTGCCGGGTTTTTGGGAGTTATTATGATTCTTTTTGCATTTGTGAAAAGAAAGAGTTCAAAGGAATAAGGGAATAATGTGCCCTATTAACCCATTAGCTCATTGGCTCATTAACTCATTTTTTAACCTCCGAAGCTTTAGCGCAGGAGGTAACCCATTAAACCCTTAAAAAACAAATCAAACATGAACACAAAATTTAACTCAATTTCACCCTACGACCTGGAGGACAATATCTTCAAGTTAATTGATAAAGACTGGATGTTGATAACAGCCGGGACGGAGGATAGTTTTAATACCATGACAGCCAGTTGGGGACACCTGGGTATACTGTGGAATATGCCAATTGCCATTGCCTATATCAGGCCACAGAGGCATACTTATGGTTTTGCCAATGAGAACGATTACTATACCTTGTGTTTCTTTGAAGAGAAATACCGGAAAGCGTTACAGTTTTGCGGAACAAAATCGGGTCGCGATTATGACAAGGTAAAAGAGACCGGATTAACTCCAATGCTTACTGAACATGGAAATGTTTATTTTAAAGAGGCCAGGTTGGTATTGGAATGCGAGAAAGTTTACCAGGATGAATTAAAAAAGGAAAATTTTCTGAAACCTGAGATTGCTTTGAAGAACTATCCAAAGGATGATTTTCACCGCTTTTATATGGGGAGGATTGTTAGTGTGCTGCTGAGGGGATAGGGTCCTTCGGCAAGCTCATTCAGAAGCCAGGGCCAATCCCTCTCTCATCCAGCCAGTATAGCTAGCTACATCGAGGTCGGTTCCTTTGGGTGTAGTGACAACCTTGCCATCGCTGTCCATGATTACATAGAGCGGGATGGTGTTGGTTTGGAAGTGTTTGATTTCGTAATCGATATTTTGTTGACCAATTGTTTTCTTCACTTTTCCATCTGTTTGCGAAGTATACCATTCTTCTTCAGCAAGCTTTGTCCTGTCGTCTGTATAAAGTGCAATGATGATAAATTCATCTCTTAGAAGCGCCTGGACACCAGGATCTGACCAGACAGCTGCTTCCATTTTTTTGCAATTGGAGCAAAAATGTCCCTTGAAATCAATAAAGACTGGTTTATCCAGCTTCTTAGCACATGCCAGTCCCTCTTCAAGATCGTAATAAGCAGTTAAACCATAGGGCATATGAAATATATCGGTGTACTTCACAGGGGCACATTCAGAGGTATGATTGTCTGAAATCATAACTCCACGTTGCGCGGTAAGATCTATCCAATCCTGTGATTTTGGTGGTAACAATGGTGCAACAGTTTTCAGTGGAGCACCAAAGAGACCCATGAATAGGAAAATGGCAAAAACAAATGATGCTATTGACAAGAGCAGCCTGGGTACTGTTATATAAGGCAAGTCGCTGTCGTGCGCAAATTTAATTTTCCCCAGGAAGTACATTCCCATAAGGAAGAAAAGAATTGTCCATACAGCGAGAACCAGTTCGCGTGATATTATTTTTTGTGTTGGATCCAGCGGTAGCAGGAATTTCATACTGAAAGCCAGTACAACAAATCCTAATACTACTTTTATAGAATTCAGCCAGCCACCAGATTTCGGTAATCCCTTTAGCAATGATGGGAAAAGTGCAAAAATGGTAAATGGGATAGCGAATGCCAGGGCAAAGCCAAACATACCAAGAATCGGTTTCAGTGCCAGTCCCCCGGCGGCCTCAACGAGCAGAGCACCCACGATAGGACCTGTGCATGAAAATGAAACTAAAACAGTTGTCAGGGCCATGAAAAAAGCTCCGGCAAGACCACCTTTATCAGCTCCAGCATCGGCCTTGTTCACCCACTTAGATGGAAGCACAAGTTCGAACATTCCAAAGAATGAAAAAGCAAATGCAACAAATAATATAAAGAAGATCAGGTTAGGAATCCAGTGCGTACTTAGTGCATTTGCAGCATCCGGACCGAGATTTGTAAGACTAACGATTACCCCCAGGAAGGTATAAATCGCAACTATTGATATACCAAATACCAATCCGCGGAGGATGGAGCGAGCCCTGTTTTCGCTTCCTCGCATAAAGAAACTAACTGTCATCGGTATCATTGGAAACACGCATGGTGTCAGCAATGCAAGAAGTCCAGCTCCAAATGCAATCCAGAAAAAACGCCAAAGAGATTTGTCTTTCTCATTACCTGGAGCTTCCAAAACTGAAGCTTCCACTGTGGTAGTATCACCCTGTTCGAGTGTTACAAGCGGATCATCGCTAGTTTTTTTTTCCGGGTTTAAGTTGAAAGAAAACGCTGCCGTTGCAGGAGGCAGGCAATTTGCGTCGTCGCATACCTGGTATTCTATTTCACCAGAGATTATCACCTCAGCTCCGGCTTCTATCTTCACTCTTTGTCTGAGCTCAGCTTTTCCTTCTATGGTTCCAACATCCATCTGGAAGCCCTCATCAAACTTCACTTTTGGCCTGGTAACTTCAACGATGCCATCTACAAGTGCATAGCCAACAGTTTCATTGTAATATGCCTTTGTTGCAATGGGACCACCTTTAGGAAGATAGGCAGAATAGAGATGCCATGGGTGGTCAATCTCTGCAATAAATACAAGTTCGAATTCATTTTCACCAAGAGCTTCAGAAGAAAACTTCCATGAAACAGGATCTATTACTTGTGCAAATATGGAGATTGCAAATATTTGTACGAGTAGGGAAAGAAAAATTTTTTGTCTCATTTTATCTACCTCTAAATAAAAACTACTAATTAAAAAATTTATTGAAGTATAACCTTTTAACCGGGTTTTTGTTTACAAGAACGAGTGGCTTTCTACTTTGTTTTCCTCAACAATTCAGTCCCCTTCTCGTCTAAGACACGAAATTCCAGATATGTACAAGCTGACAAAGCTTCTACCGTAATCTTGCATTTCATTTCTTTTCTCCAGCTTTTAACAATAGATTTGAAACCATTGATGAGGTATGCAGCAACAAAGGGATGCAGCTGCAGCGTCAGTTTCTTTAACTTCTGCTGATCGACCAATGCTTCAACTTCTGTCTTCAGGATATCGGGAAATAAAATTGCAGATTGTATCTTACCCGTTCCGGCGCATGTAGGACAGCTTTCTGCTGTTTCGATATGCATTTCCGGACGAACACGCTGCCGGGTAATTTGCATCAGTCCAAACTTGCTTAGAGGAAGAATGTTATGTTTGGTTCTGTCTTTCGACATTACCTCTTTCATTCTATCATATAGCTTCTGTTTGTTCTCCCCTTTATGCATGTCGATAAAATCAACCACAATAATTCCACCCATATCACGAAGTCGCAGCTGGCGTGCAATTTCATCTGCAGCAGCAAGATTAACTTCAGTGGCATTCGTCTCCTGGTCGACACCGGATTTCGAGCGATTTCCGCTATTCACGTCGATGACATGCAAAGCTTCGGTATGTTCGATGATCAGGTATGCACCTTGCTTAAATGAAACGGCAGTACCAAAAGATGTTTTTATCTGGCGGTTGACATCCAGGCGCTCAAAGATGGGTTGTTTCCCATCATAGAGCTTAACAATTTTCTCCTTTTCAGGAGCTACTTCACCGATATAATGTTTGATTTCCTGGTAGACCTCTTCGCTATCAATGAAGATATTTTCGAAGTCTCCGTTCAGGTGATCCCTGATTAAGGACGTTGCCATACTTTGCTCACCAAGCACAAGACTTGGTAAATCTCTTACAGGAAGATTATCGAAGGCCCTCTCAAATTTCTTCACTAAAGAACGCAATTCAGAATCCAGTTCAGCTACCTTTTTATTCTCGGCAACGGTTCTCACTATGATCCCATAATTCTTTGGACGAATACTTACCAGCAGGTTTTTCAAGCGATCGCGCTCTTCCTGTGATGAGATTTTCGAGGATACGGATATCTTATCAGCAAACGGAATCAACACCAGGTTTCTACCTGCTATAGATATTTCCGAGCTAAGTCTGGGCCCCTTTGTAGAGATTGGTTCTTTTGCTATCTGGACCAGAATTAAGTTTCCTGCAGTAAGTATATCATTGATTTTCCCATGTTTGTTGATGTCTTTTTCACGACGAAACTTGGAAACAGTCAAAAGCTTGCTTTTTCTATTGGCAGCCTGTGTAAGATACTTATTCAGTGTGCTATACTGTGGTCCCAGGTCGAGATAATGCAAAAATGCATCCTTCTCATAACCCACGTTGATAAAAGCAGCATTCAGACTAGGCATAGTCTTTTTTACTCTTGCCAGATATATATCACCAACTGAAAATTTCTGTTCCGGTTTGGAATGATTTAATTCGACAAGTCTTTTATCTTCAAGAAGAGCAATAGAAACCTCTTTGTCGGAGGCGTTAATTACTAATTCACTGCTCACATTGCTAATTTTTAAGATGAGTCAGCCTAAAAATAACAGAAATAAACCTAAAGTCCTTAACGCACCTTAGGTTTATAAAAAGAGTTCAAAAAAGAAAGAGCAAAATGCTATTTCCTCTTTTTGTGCCTGTTCTTCCTTAAACGCTTTTTGCGCTTATGGGTAGACATTTTGTGTCTTTTCCTTTTCTTTCCGCTAGGCATAATTTATTATTTTTTTTCGAAACGTGCATAACATTAAAATGTTACGCTATTTTACGTTTGTTTTAACTTTGTTCACAAAAGTTTTAGCAGGTTTGAACGAAGGAATGAAATGTTCAGGAATAATAATGGTTGTATTCTTGGAAATATTCCTCGCGGTTTTCTTAGCTCTTTTCTTCACTATAAAGCTGCCAAATCCTCTTAGATATACATTTTTATTATCACTCAGGGAATCCTTTATGGTTTCCATAAAAGCCTCAACTGTTTTTTGTACAGTTACTTTTTCAATTCCAGTGCTCTTGGAAATCTCGTTTACGATATCTGCTTTCGTCATTTTATAAAACCTTTAATTATCAATGATTTACATTAGTTATTCTAAACAATGTGCAAATATAAATGTTTTTCGCAATTAATTACTATTGAATTTAATTAATTTTTTTTGATACGGTAAAAAATTGTATCCAAGGTCCGTATGTAGTTCCAATAATAATTATTATTTTCATCTTTTTAGAAAGAAAACTAAAAATAATTATTATGTTCGATTGCGCCAGAAAAATTTATTGTTACGGCTTGCGAAGATAATGAAAATAAGCGAGAATTTATTAGTGTGGTATAAAATAAACCAGAGGGTTTTGCCATGGAGAAACAGTTCTGATCCATATATGATCTGGTTATCGGAAATAATACTTCAGCAGACCAGGGTAAACCAGGGATTAAGTTACTATATAAAATTCGCTGAGAGGTTCCCGGATGTTCGTTTACTAGCCGCTGCAAGTGAAGAGGAGGTTTTAAATCTCTGGCAGGGACTTGGCTACTACAGCCGGGCCAGGAATATGCAATTTGCTGCGCAGCAAATTGTCAAAGATTTCGACGGCCAATTTCCAGATACCTACGATCAAATACTCACGCTTAAGGGCGTTGGCACCTATACTGCATCAGCCATTGCCTCCATTGCTTTTGGTGAGCCGGTGGCTGTTGTTGATGGTAATGTTGCAAGGGTTGTCAGCCGCTTATTCGCAATGGACGCCCCCATAAATTCAGGCAAAGGTGCGAAGCAGATTCAGTACCTGGCTGATGAGATGCTGGAAAGAAAAGATGCAGGTACTTACAACCAGGCCATCATGGAATTTGGGGCATTGCAATGTGTGCCGAAAAATCCAAATTGTGAAATATGTCCGCTGAAAGACACTTGCCTGGCCTATGAACAAAACACTGTCAGCACATTACCGATTAAAATAAACAAGGTTAAAATAAAGAAGCGGTACTTCAATTACATGGTCATGGAGCATAAGGGGTATACATATATAAGAAAGAGAACAGGTGATGATATATGGAAGTCTTTGTATGAATTCCCGATGTTCGAAGCCGGTATTGCCATGACAGAAGATGCTCTTATGGATGAGGTAGCACAACAGCTTGGGATGGATGGAAAGAATATTCATTTTCAGAAAATCTCCGACTCAGTAAAGCATCAATTAACACACAGAACTATTTATGCGAGGTTTATCCATGTCAAACTAAAAACAACAAACTTTAATAAACAGGATGATTGGATAAAGATACCAGTGGGTGAAATAGATAATTATCCGTTGTCAAGGTTGATTGATCGGTATTTGGGTGCCTGACTACCCCCAACCTAGCCTTCCCCCGCCGGGGGTTGGTTCGGTGACCTTTGGCTACGGAGTTTACCGGAGGATTAAAAACTATTTAGTATCTTTGCGTCTCAAATTGTTTAAACAAATACTATGGCAGTAAACAAAGTCATTCTGGTTGGAAATGTTGGTAAAGATCCTGAAATCAGGTACCTGGACGAGAACACGGCTGTGTGCAAATTTTCACTTGCTACAAGCGAGGTGTACAAAAACCGGGAGGGTGAAAAAATAACTCAAACTGAGTGGCACAACATAGTTCTTTGGAGAGGATTGGCACAGATTGCTGAAAAGTATGTTAAGAAAGGATCTCAATTATATATTGAAGGACGTATTCGTTCACGCTCCTATGATGATAAGGACGGTATAAAGAGATATATCACTGAGATTGTCGGAGATAATATGCAAATGCTGGGACGGAAATCTGATAATGATCAGGGTGTTGCCTCATCACAGGAAACAGCCGGGCAAACAAGCTCTACTCCTGCTCCATCACCACAACAATCGACACCTGCCCCGGACGCAAGCAGCACCAATAAGGAAAGTTTTCCGGAAACAGGGGGTGATGCGGATGATCTGCCCTTTTAATTTTCAATAACGTATACAATACAGATTGGAAACAGACCCTTTTCAAATTATCACATTCTTACAACTGGTATTTAATCCTGTCACCACAGGATCTTTACTGGGAATCGCTGTGGTTGTAATTCTGTTGTTTTGCTCTGCCCTGATTTCCGGATCTGAAGTGGCCTTTTTCTCCCTCACTCCTTTAGAGTTAAATTCCCTGGAAGAAAAGGAATCAAAGCGTAGCCGGATGGTTCTAAAGTTGTTGAAAAAACCTGAAGACCTCCTGGCAAACATACTTATCTCGAACAACTTTATTAACGTTAGCATTGTAATAATCGCCAGTTATATTACTGTCTCACTGATGGATTTCACCCTGGCGCCCTTTTTGGGATTTATGGTGCAGGTAATCATCATAACCTTTTTGCTTTTGCTGTTTGGAGAGATTATACCAAAGCTTTATGCCAATAAATTCTCAAGTTCATTTGCCCTCATGATGGCCTTCCCCTTAAACGTCATGGGAAAATTATTCATACCATTGATATTCCTCCTTACAAGGTCAACCAGGTCTGTTAACAAGCTGCTGGCAAATAAGAAACAAAACATCTCCATGAATGATCTTTCTGACGCCCTTGACCTGGCCACTGGCGTTTTCACAGAGGAAAAAAAGATGCTGGAAGGAATTGTAAAATTCAGTAACCTCGAGGCCTCAGAGATTATGAAACCAAGGATGGATGTTACTGATGTTGACATCAATATGAGTTTGAAAGACCTGATCCAGGTTATTATGGATTCCGGGTATTCCAGGATTCCGGTATATGAGAATACTGCCGATAACGTAAAAGGTATTCTTTTTGTAAAAGATTTGCTTCCCCATCTTAAAAAGTCAAGGTATAAGTGGCAAACCCTTATCAGGCCACCTTTCTTTGTGCCTGAAACAAAGAAGATAAATGACCTCTTGCAGGAGTTTCAAAAAATGAAAATCCACCTTGCCATTGTTGTAGATGAATATGGAGGCACGGAAGGTATCGTTACTATGGAAGATATTCTTGAAGAGGTAGTTGGCGAAATAACCGATGAGTCAGATGAAGCAGAAGAGTTATACAAAAAACTGGCTCCTGACACCTACCTTTTTGATGGCAAAACCCTGCTGAATGATTTCTTTAAAGTGACTGAGCTGGAGGATGAGATGTTGGATGATATCAGGGGAGAGGCAGAAACACTTGCTGGATTAATCCTGGAATTAAGGGGTGATTTCCCAAAGCAGGACGATGTTATTAACTGCAAGAACCTGGAGTTTACGGTCACCGAGATGGAGGAGCGCAGGATAAAACTGATTAAAGTTTTTATAAAAGCAGAAGAGGGAAATGAAAATTAAGTACGGATTAATTCTAATGGCTATACTGCTTATTGGATGCGACAGAAGCTACACTCCAAAACCAGCAGGATATCTCAAGGTTCACTACCCTGAAAAAAGCTACCAGCTTTTCGACGAGCCAGGTCCATATAGCTTTGAATACCCCACTTATGCAATAGTTATTGAAGACCAAAAGAAAAATAGCGAGCCATACTGGTACAATATTTTTTACCCGGAATATAACAGTACCATCCATTTAAGCTATAAAGAGATACATCACAATGTGAATGATTTTATCGAAGATAGCCGGATCCTGGTGTACAAACATACATCCCGCTCAGACGGCATTGATGAGTTGCCATTCACGGACACAGCAAACAGAAGGTATGGTATCATGTACAGCCTGAGAGGGAATGTTGCATCATCTATTCAATTTTTTGTTACTGATAGTACAAATCACTTTTTGCGAGGATCCTTGTATTTTAATACATCACCAAATCGTGATTCACTTAATCCAATTATTAATTTTGTAAGAGAAGATATCGAGCACCTTATTGAAAGTGTTGAATGGAAATAGATTTTGCATCTAGCATGTGCACACGATTTATTTCTTACCTTTGGCGCACGTTTCTCATTTGGAAAAATAAGCAGACTTTCTGTGGGAATTTTTTTAAAAACTGAAATACAACCTGAGTGCCTACTTGGCGTGTGGGAGATTACCGAAGACTACGATACCTTGTATTCTATGGTAAACCTGGCAAAGGTAGAGAAGGCAAAACTGGCAAGTTTCCGAAGTGTAAACAGAAAGCTGGAATGGCTGAGCGTACGTGCTTTAATCCGAAATATGAAGGGAGAAGATGCACGCATAATTTACAATTCCGAAAACAAACCATTCCTGAAAGGTGGCAAGTACGGCATCAGTATATCTCACTCCAGGAGCTTGACAGCCATATTAATAAGTCCTGATAAACGTGTGGGAATTGACCTTGAGTATATGTCGGGGAAAATCAGTAGCTTAGGGTATAAATTCTTAAATGAGAATGAAAAAATTACTTCTGATCCGGAGATGAAGAAGTTTCACCTCTACCTTCATTGGTGTGCAAAAGAAGCATTATATAAGATGTGTAACAAACAGGATGTAAATTTTAAGACAGGGCTCACAATTTCTCCCTTCGAACCGGATGACCAGGGATTCATTCGGGGACACGTTGTAAACAGCGTGGGGGAAGAAGATTTTGACCTTGAATATTTACACCACGAAAACTATGCACTGGTGTGGTGCTGTAAGCAATGAGTTCATTATATCACGACATAGTATCCAGTAAGAAAAAGCGCTTCGCATTGCTCATTGATCCGGACAAACATACGGAAGATAGCCTGGCTTACCTGGTCTCAATGGCAAATCTTACACCTCCCGATCTTATCCTTGTTGGAGGCAGTTTATTATTCAGACCCATTGAAGAATGCATTACATATCTGAAAGAGCATTTGAATATACCGGTGTTTATATTTCCGGGAGATATATCACAACTGTCTGACCATGCTGACGGCATTTTTCTTTTGTCACTTATTTCCGGACGAAACCCCGAGTTTCTTATTGGCAACCATGTGATTGCTGCACCCCGTTTGAAGCAATCTGGGATTGAAGTAATTCCCACCGGCTATATGCTTATTGAAAACGGGCACAGCACTTCTGTAGAATATATCAGCAATACCAAACCCATTCCCTTTGGCAAAACAGACTTAGCTGTTGCTACAGCTTTGGCAGGTGAGCTCTTAGGTCTCAAGCTCCTTTACCTTGAGGCAGGAAGTGGTGCTGAGAAATCGGTGGGTATTGATATGATCAGTGAGATTTGCAAAGCAGTGAAAATTCCCATTGTTGTTGGTGGAGGCATCAGGTCTGTTGAAAATGCAGAAAAAGCTTATGCTGCAGGTGCAGACATGATCGTGATCGGAACTGCGCTGGAGGAATATCCTGAACAATTGAAGGACTTCGCTGCACTTAGAACACGATTGAATAACTGATTTTCACAAATTAAATATCTCGATTGCTGACGCAATCTCGTTTTCTTGTTCACAGATGAACACAGATGGACACAGATTTAGATGGCTAAAGCCATCTTATCCTGAAAACGAAATTAATTTTACCTGACTAATTCGGGGATGACTTTTCCTGAAGCATTTTCGGGGACTGAGATTTCGAGGAAATAGGCAATCGTTGGAACGATGTCCAGGGGTGATACTCTTCTCGGGAGTTTAGCACGATTGATTTTCCATCCATAAAAAATCATCGGCACATGAGCATCAAAGTGAAAGTCAGACAGGATTTCGCGGTATTCGCTTCCTTTTTCAACCCACCCGGGGGTTAGATATATAATGACATCACCTGACCTTTTCTGGTTATAGCTGTTTTGAATACGTTTAAACACGCCTTCAGTGAAATTATTTCTCTGTAAAATATATGAAGGCAAGGCATTGGAAACTCCGGAAAACTGAATAAGAAAGTTGGCTACCCTATCCTGTACCTCGTCTAATGACAGGCGAGAATCTTCTATGAGCTGGTGGTTAAGATAAACTTGCTGGGCATAGTAAAAAGTTACCCAGTTTCCCTGTCCGTAAACTGCATTCAGGTATGATTTCAGTAAGGAAATATTCCTGTGATAATTGAAATATCCGGACGGGATTCTGCTTTCAGCAAGATAATCCGGGTCATCGGCAATGGCATTATCAGCTGTCAGATATACGAGTACATTTTCCATTCCCACCTGTTCATCAAGGAAATTCAGCAGATGTGCCAGGTCCAGATCCAGACGCATATACATATCCTGAACTTCAACGGACCATGTCGTATACCTCTCGGAGAGATGTTTTGTAGCGTTGAAACTGATATTTATCCAGTCTGTATTTTCGTCTAGTCCCAGTCCCTCGTTTACAATGGCACTAATCGCAAAGTCTTTTGTGTAGGTATTTCCCCATGGTGTAGACATGAGCATAGCATAATCCTTGCTCTTCTCTGCTTTCCTGATTTTCTTTAGATCGTATGGGAAGGTATGCTGACCATTAAATCCCTTTTCAAAAGGATTATCATCCTGCATGCTCTCTGTATACTCTTCGATGGGTAACAATGGTTCCCAAAATTTCTCCAGGTAAATGTCTTTATAATTTTTATTGTTAAAGTCGATGGTCCAGTCTGCCAGGGAATCCAAATAATAGGTACTGCTTGTCCATATCCCATGTTCCGGATTAAACCAGTAGGCAGCATTTGCCGTATGGCCTGATTGGATCACAGAAGCCAGGGGATCAAGGGAGACTCCGATGACTTTTGACTTGAACTGAGAAACAATTCGCAACTCATCGGTGAGTGTGCGCGACATCAATGCATGCGGACTGAATTGTCCAAGTTCGGGAGTACCCTCGAGGGCGGTTTGGTTTGGATCATCTATGCAATAGCGAATCTCTTCATCCAGCCGTTCATACCAGTAATCGGCCACGATGCCGTGAGCATCCGGTTTTGAACCAGTAGCGATGGTGGCATATCCAACAGCTGATTCTGTGATCAGGTGGTCGTACCATGCATTTTTACAGTAAGTACCTGTTCCTGCCATTTTCTTAAAACCATCCTCTCCAAATTTCTCCCAGTAGGCCGAAAGATAGTCGTAGCGCATACCTGATAC
Source organism: uncultured Bacteroidaceae bacterium (assembly GCA_964538375.1). Lineage (GTDB taxonomy): Bacteria > Bacteroidota > Bacteroidia > Bacteroidales > JAUUZQ01. Next base: position 43,258 of record CAZIFQ010000028.1, read on the forward strand.
GGTTATTCCCACCACCAATTTAGGTTTTCCCGAAGGAATACGCTGAGCAAATACTGATACCTGAAGAGCAAGTATCAGTAATGTTATAATGAGTTTATGAAATCGCATTTTTAAATATTTTTAGCCATTGTAAACAATACACCCACACTCAGGGCGAGACTAATAACAATATTTGCTGTGGCAAACCAAAGCTGGCCTGTTTTTAATAACTCGAATGTCTCATAGCTAAAAGTCGAAAAGGTGCTAAATCCACCACAGAAACCCGTAATCAGGAAAATTTTCATATTATCAGACATGCCCATCTTACTGGATGCAAGATATAAAACAACTCCCAATAAAACTGTACTTACAATATTGGCTGTAAGTGTACCAATAGGATTGATGTTCCTGAATCCCGAAGTTACTGCACTTGAAACACCAAATCGTGCTAAGCTACCTAATCCGCCACCAAAAAAAACCGCTAAGAATACATTCATTGCTAAAATTTAAGATGCAAAGATAGTGAAAAACAATGAGTCATTTGAGGCAATGGGATAATGAGCCAGGGCCAACGCATTTAAATTCTAAGGACTTTTAACAAGAACTCATTATCCCAG
>CAZIFQ010000029.1:0-43623 GCA_964538375.1 uncultured Bacteroidaceae bacterium
AATATGATAAAAAACTTGTTTTTATCTTAGAATACGGGGGAAGGCCAGGTTGGGGGTAATTGAACCTGAGGTAAGGCCAGGTTGAGGGCGATGACTCATTGACTCATTAACTCATTGTCTCATTGACTCGATGAATTCTACCCCTCTTCACAATATTTTCTTATTTTTATCTCTTCGAAATATAAACTGTCAACCAGAGATAGAATTATGAATATCAAACACTCCGTCTTCACCGTGCTTTTTCTACTAAGTATATCCTTAGCTTCCTTCGCTCAAAACACCGATATCGAACTTGTAAAAAAACATGTCAATACCCTCGCTTCTGACAACATGCTGGGAAGGGGTTTTGGTTCTGCCAGTGGAGCAGAAGCAGCAGCATATATCCGTACACAATTCATTGAGGCAGGGATTGAGCCCTTGTTGGAAGATTATTACCATGAGTTTATCCATAGAAGCGGAATACTGAATATCAATGGCAGAAATGTCGTGGGAGTAGTGTATGGAAATGATCCTGAACTGAAAAATGAGTATATCATTTTAGGAGCACACTACGATCATCTGGGCTGGGAATTTGACGATGAAGGTGATACATTGGTCTACAACGGTGCTGATGACAATGCTTCCGGTGTTGCTTCTATCATTGAACTGGGGCGTTACTTTGCAGCACATCAACCGGAACTAAAAAGGAGTATAATTTTAATTGGCTTCGATGGTGAGGAAAGCGGGTTGATCGGGTCCACGCGATTTGTAAATGACAGCGTGGTAGAACCTGGTGCAATAAAAGCCATGTTCAGTATTGATATGGTAGGAATGTATGACCTTCATGGAGGCATTGAGCTTACAGGAATAGAGCTTCTTAAAGATCATGCCGTATTTATGGACCGTGCTACTGCCACAAATTCAATTATTGTGAAGAAAACAGATGGCTCCATTGAAAACAGAACAGATACAGCACCCTTTGGAAATGCAGGTATCCCTGCCATTTATGTCAATACAGGAATCCAGGAGTCAAATTACCATCAGCCGGAAGACGATATCGAATTCATTGATTTTGAAGGGATGGTTACTATTATAGATTTCATGTCTGAACTCGCTGTGGCCTTGTCACAGGATGAAACTCTCGCTCCCACAAATACCATGAAGGCATTGACAAAATCAGGCGGAATGAAAAGAATGAATCCCGGGATCAAATTAAACACCGGTTCTACCTATTTTGATTATCCGGATGCTTATTTCCAATCCAAAAGCATCTTTGCCCTGGGTGTGGGGTTCTTTTTAGAAACCAGGATCTCCCAATGGATATCCATACAGCCGGAAGTGATTTATGAAACCGATGGCGGAATGCAGGATGATGGTAATATAGTTAACCTGAGAACACACTCCGTATCAACACCGGTCAGTCTGCTTATTACCTCTCCGGACCCTGGCAACAATGGTGTGCGCGGATATTACCAGTTGGGAGGATATTTCACCTATACATTTGCAGGAAAACTTGGGTCTTCCTCCATGGATTTTAGCGCTGATTATAATAAGCAGCAATTTGGATTGATCATGGGCGGAGGAATTGAGATCTTAAATTTCCGCATGGGGTATACCCATAAGCGCAGCTTTGTAGATTTTTTGAAGACAGATGGCCCTGAAGGAAACATAATCCTCAATGGCTCCTACTTCATAATTGGTTGGGCGTTTTGAAGAAATGGCTATTAGCTTTTCTAAAACATTTTGTTCATTAAAAGAAAAAAATTCCCTCTTAGTACGATATTTTCTCTCCTCATCACATTAAGTACATAAAGAGAAGAGCCAATTCACATGGGTTCCCCCTTTTTATTGTAATTTTAGAATCAAGATAAAATGCCATGCAGGACGCGCCAGAAATTATCGCAACAAAATTCATTAACCGAACCAGCCGACACCTTTTCCTTACGGGAAAAGCCGGGACAGGCAAGACAACTTTTCTGAAACAAGTAGTTGAGCACACACACAAGAATGCTGTTATTGCTGCACCAACCGGAATTGCCGCTATCAATGCAGGCGGCGTTACACTGCACTCCCTGTTTCAATTGCCTTTTGGTTCCTTTATTCCTTCCGATGCACCTTTGCAAAACATGTCTTTTTCATCGCAGGTAAGCACACCAAAACAGCTCACTCGCAACCTGCAGATGCACACTTCCAAGAGGAGGTTGCTCCAGGAAATTGAACTTCTGATTATTGATGAAGTAAGTATGCTCAGGGCAGACCTGCTGGATGCTATCGACACAACTCTCAGGTATGTTCGTAGGAAAAGAAACCTGCCCTTTGGCGGTGTTCAAATATTGTTTATCGGCGATTTGCATCAACTGCCTCCGGTGGTTAAAGAAGGAGAGTGGTCGATGCTTAGCAGTTTTTACAAAAGCATACATTTCTTCGAAGCGCTGGCTTTGGGTGGACAAAAGCCGGTATATATTGAGCTGGAGAAGATATACAGGCAAACCGATAACCAGTTTATTTCCCTGCTCAATCATTTCAGGGAAAACAAAGTTTCAAAAGAAGATATTAACCTGCTGAATCAACGACTTCAACCTGGTTTCAAGCCGGATAACAATGAGGGCTATATTCATCTTACTACCCACAACCGAATAGCCGATGAAATCAATAAGGAAGCACTGAAAAGATTACCCGGTAAAACGTATGAATACGCATGTGAAGTCGAGGGAAGTTTCCAGGAACACCAGTATCCCATTGATCCAATATTGGAATTAAAGGAGGGAGCCCAGGTGATGTTCATTAAGAATGACTACACAGGAAATCAGCGTTATTTCAACGGAAAGATTGGTGTAGTAACAGAACTGGGAGAAGAGGAAATTGAAGTGGGATTCCTGGATGGAAGTGATCCTGCGTGGGTGGAACGTTACGAATGGCAAAACAAGAAGTATACGCTCAATAAAACCAATAATGAAATTGAAGAGGATCTGCTGGGTGCTTTCTCCCACTATCCCATAAAACTTGCCTGGGCAGTAACCATTCATAAAAGCCAGGGACTCACCTTCGAGAAAGCTATTATTGATGTTGAAAAGGCCTTTGCTCCAGGACAAATTTATGTTGCCCTGTCGCGGCTTGTTTCTCTCGAGGGATTGGTGCTGGCATCACCTGTCCCTGTATCTGCACTGCAGCAGGATTCTGAAATTTTACGCTTTGCTGACAACAGGGAAGACGAGAGCCATCTCAATAAGATTCTTGAACAGGAGACCCATCAGTTCCTCACGGAATCCATCATGAGGGCTTTTGAACTTTATCCGCTTGAAGATGCATTGAGGTACCATCTGCAGACCTATACAAAGAAGGAAAATCTTTCTAAAAAGCAGCTGTTCAAAAATCGTGTGGAAAAGATGCAGGAACAGCTCAAGCCGGAATCAGAAGTATCCCTTAAATTTCTTCAGCAGATCGGCTCCATTGCACGAAATCACACCCCGGAAAACCTGGATTTGCTAAAAAAGAGAGTTGGGGCAGCCATCGATTACTTTGAACCAAAGATCAAGCAAATCTCAAAACAGTTTTTTGCTATCATGGAGGAGCTTGCAGAGGTGAAGGGTGTGAAAAAATACATTACTGAACTAAAAGACCTGGAGTCTCTTTTCTTCGCGCAGTTGAAATTCATGCACAAAGCTGAGGCCTTGATTTATGCGGTGATCAAGAATCAGGACCTTACCAAAGAAGATATTAAAACAAGTATGAATTATGAAGAGCGTGTCGTTCCTGAACCGGTGAAGAAAACGCGTTCGAAAAAGACCCGCATCAAGAAAAAGCCCGGAGAGAAGAAAGAAAAAATTCCAACCAAAACCATCAGCTTTAATCTTTTTAAAGAAGGAAAAAATATTGCTGAGATTGCAAAGGAGCGCGAGCTGGTAACATCCACCATTGAAGGCCATCTTACTCACTTCGTAAAATCCGGGGATATCGACCTCCTGGAGATTATTGATGAAGATAAGGTAGCCCAAATCCAAAAAGCCCTGAAAGAGAACAAGGCAGATTCAATCATCCCGGTTAAGAAAAAATTAGGTGATGATTATTCATTTGGAGAGATCAGGATGGTGCTGGCTGATTTGCAGAAGGAGAAATGATTATATCATAGTCCTTCGGCCAAAGGACTATATCCCCATCCGTTTTCTTTACTACCTTTGAACTCTAAATAAAAATAAATGGCCAACTTTGCTTCATTGAAAAATATCCTGTTTGACATGGGGGGGGTGATCATAGACCTCAACGTAAACGCTACCATGGAGGCATTCTATAATATGGGCTTCCCGCCTGATTTACTCAACTACCCAGAAAACTTCAATACCGATATCTTCTACAAATATGAAACTGGTGTAATTTCAACTGAAGAATTTCGGAATTCAATCAGGAAGGAAACCGGTCTTGATTTTAAAGATGTTGTTTTTGATGCTGCATGGCGCGCGATGCTCCTTAATATTCCGAAAGAGAGAATTGATCTGATCAAAAAGCTGGCAGCCAAATACAAACTTTATATCCTCAGTAACACCAGCGAACTTCACACCCCGATCTTTGAAAACCTGTTTCAGAAAAACGGGGGAATATCAATGAAGGAGCTCTTTGAACAATGTTTTTATTCGAACGAGATGGGTACTCATAAACCCGATGATTCTTCCTTTAGATATGTGCTGGAGCATGCAGATATTGCAGCTGAAGAAACCCTCTTCCTGGATGATAATATACACAACATCAAAGCAGCGCAGGCGGTTGGATTTAATGCCATTCATATTTCCAAACACCAGGGATTGGAAGATTTGGGATTTGATTTGTAGAGATTATTGTCACACCGTCACCCTCTCCCCGTTTAACATTATCTCCAGCTTCGGGCCTTTCTCGTTTTCAATGATCACTTTCTTTCCGTTGATGTTAATCCTCAGATCATTATCTCTGAATATAACCTTAAACGACAATGATTTCCACTGCTTTGGCAAATGAGGATTCAGATGCAACATATCATTCTTCACCCTAAATCCGCCGAAGCCATAAACAATCGACATCCAGGTTCCTCCCATGCTGGTAATATGCAGCCCTTCATTAACTTCATGGTTATAATCATCAATGTCGAGACGTGATGTTCTCAGGTACAAATCATAAGCATCATTGTCATATCCCAGTTTAGTAGCCAGGATAGAATGTAAACACGGCGAAAGCGATGACTCGTGAACAGTTCTCGGCTCATAAAAATCATAGTTTGCTTTTAGGGTTTCATGGTCATAGTCGTCCTCGAAGAAATATAATCCCTGCAAAACATCGGCTTGTTTGATAAAGCAGGAGCGCAGAATACGATCCCACGACCAGCATTGGTTAATGGGCCTTTCTGAAGGATCCAGGTCTGCTGCAAACATCTGCTTTTTGTCCAGGTAGCCCTCCTGCTGAAGAAAGACCCGCTTCTCCTCAGAATAGGGGAAATACATATTTTCTATGATATCTTTCCAGCTTGCGGTTTCGACCTGCTCGTCGAATTTATTATTTTCGATAAGTGCTTCAAATTTTTTGGGGTCCCTTGCTTTTGCATACTCCAGCGATTCAATGGTATACTTGAGTGTCCATTGAGCCATGAGATTCGTATACCAATTATTGTTTACATTATTTTCATACTCATTGGGGCCCGTAACTCCCAGCATAACATACTGACCTTTCACATCCGACCAATTCACACGTTGCTTCCAAAACCTTGAAATGCCTATCAACACATCTAATCCATACTCTAATAAGTAATCTTTGTCTCCCGTATATCTTATGTAATTGAAGATGGCATATGCAATGGCCCCGTTTCTGTGAATCTCCTCAAATGTAATCTCCCACTCATTATGACATTCCTTTCCATCCATGGTCACCATTGGATACAGAGCTGCACCTCCTTTAAACCCAAGTTTTTCGGCATTCTCAATGGCCTTTTGTAAATGTTTGTGCCTGTATATAAGTAGGTTGCGTGCAATATCCTGGGCGGCTGTACTCAAATAAAATGAGATGAGATATGCTTCGGTATCCCAATAGGTACTTCCGCCATATTTTTCCCCGGTAAATCCCTTCGGACCAATATTCAGACGTTCATCTTTTCCCGAATAGGTTTGGTTCAGGTGGAAGATATTGAAGCGGATTCCTTGTTGTGCTTTGGCATCTCCCTCAATAATGATATCGGAATGCGACCAATGTTTTGCCCATTGCTGCTTGTGTTCCTTAAACAGAATATCAAATTTCTTATTAAAAGCATTGTCCAGAGACTTTCTTCCAGCATCAATGAGATCTCCTTCAGGATAGTTCATTGATGATACGACAGAAACATATTTATACAAAGTTGCCTCCTGGCCTGCAACAACCTTACTTATTATTTTATTACCCACAAAGCCCTGGTGACGTATTACTTCCACGGGTGAAGACACACTCTTCCCGTCAATGTGCAGATCATATTTCATAGTAAAAGCTGCCGAGAATCCCGATTTCCTGGTTTTTGACACAAGAACAGCGCTTCCCTCGGTGACTTCTGAATCAACATGGTTCCAAAAATGTTCACCATAATTGGAATCCGTGTTGTTTACATTTCCATTTATATATGGAGTGAATGCTATTTCAGCATCAAAGTTCAATGGCTTAACGCTATACCTGATGGCCCCGATCTCATCATCGACAATGCTTAAAAACCGCCTCGTGTTTACCTCAACTTTTTTACCTTCTTCACAGCTAATAGTAAATGTCCTTTCAAGATATCCCTCCTTCATATTCAGCTCTCTGCGGAAATCATGAAGATTGCAGGTGTGAATGTCTAACTCCACACCATCTACCTCAACGCGTATGCCGATCCAGTTGGGTGAATTCAATACCTTGGCAAAGAATTCCGGATAACCGTTTTTCCACCAGCCAACCCTGGTTTTATCAGGATAATATACCCCGGCGATATAACTTCCCTGTAGTGTGGCACCTGAATAAGCTTCTTCAAAGTTGGCCCTCTGACCCATTCTACCATTTCCAAGACTGAATATACTTTCTGAAGCTTCCTGCCTTTCCGGGTTGAATTCCTCTTCAACAATGCTCCACTCTTTAACTTTATAATGATTATTCATCGTTTTTTCTTTAAAAATGAAACACGAAACAAATTATTTCTTCTACAGTATTATTTTTTTTCATCGCTTACAAAAATCACAAGTACCGCAGCAATCACCAATGAAGCCCCTCCAACCAGCAAGGCGTAAATGCTGTCTCCTCCAAAAAGTGACTTAACCATAAATCCGAGGATTGTTGCCGCCAGGATCTGGGGAATGACAATGAAAAAATTGAAGATTCCCATGTAAACACCCATTTTCTTCTGTGGTAGCGCACCGGTTAAAATAGCATATGGCATAGACAAGATACTCGCCCAGGCAAGTCCAACACCAATCATAGAATAGATCATCTGGTGCGGATCTTTTAGAAAATAGATTGATGCCAATCCAATACCACCAACAATCAATGATATCATGTGAGTAATTTTCCTGTTGGTAAGCTTTGCCAGGAAAGGAAGTAAAAGTAAACCAAAGCCGGCCGCAAATAAATTGTACCACCCGAACATACCGCTCACCAGGTTTGCCCCTTCATTAAATAGGACAGACGTTGTATCATCTGTTCCGTAAAGATGATGTGTTACCGCTGATGTTGTATAGATCCACATGGAGAAAAGTGCAAACCAGGAGAAGAACTGAACGAAAGCCAGCTGTCCCATAGTTTTCGGCATCCTGTATAAATCTGTGATGATACTGACAAGTCCATTTTTCGTTTTATTGAGATGGACAAAGAGAGCAACAATTAATTGCAATATGCCAAATACCGCGAGTCCGGCAGACAGAATATATAGTTCTTTTTCAAGCTTTAGGAAATAAACGGGCAAGGCCAGTAATACACCAACAAGGGCCCATATTATCCCCCTGGTAAAATACTTCTGCGTCGCTTCACTATCAGAAACAGCAATTTCAACCTCAATCTCTTTATCAGTTTTATGCTCTTCAAAACTCTCCATTTCCTCCGGGGAATATTCCTTTGAAGAGAAAACGGTCCAGCCAACGGTTATTAATAATACTGCTGCTCCAAGATAAAAAGACAGTTTCACGGTATCCGGAATCTCCCCTTCAGGCGCGATGTTAGCCACATTGAACCAATTAGAAAGAACATATGGCATCCACGATGCAACGAAAGCCCCAATACCAATAAAGAAGCTCTGCATAGTGAAGCCCAATGTTCTTTGTTCATCAGGCATCATATCTCCAACGAAAGCCCTGAATGGCTCCATTGATATGTTGAATGAAGCATCCATGATCCACAGTGTACCGACAGCCATCCACAGCATGGGTGAATTAGGCATCAGCAGCAGGGCAATAGACGCCATTATTGATCCGACAAGAAAAAACGGGCGTCGACGACCCAGGCGCGTCCAGGTTTTATCACTCATATAGCCAATAATCGGCTGAATGATCAACCCGGTTACAGGCGCAGCAATCCAAAGTATTGGTATCTGATCAATATCAGCTCCCAGTGTTTGAAATATCCTGCTCACATTTCCATTTTGTAGCGCAAATCCAAACTGGATTCCCAAAAATCCGAAACTCATGTTCCAGATCTGCCAAAAGCTTAGCTTAGGCTTCTTCATTTTTTTTCACTTTAAACCGATAAGCCGGCAAATTTGTATTTCAACGAAAATATTTTCTCATATGAACGTTAATTTCGATGCTAAAATCAAGGAAAGTTTATGGATAAACACAAAAAAATCCCTGACCATATTAACATATGATTTCAGAGATCTTAGAAAAAGAATTTATCGGATGAAGCCTTAGCTTCGGTTCAAAAATAATACAAAAGAGGATTAAAATGCAAGAAGCAATGGTATAAATGTGTATAATATTGTCGCAATCGTTTGCGGGGGGAATTGATAGAGAGATAGAAGGTTTGATTGTAGAGCTGCGATAAACCGCGTCTTTATTTTAGTGCTTTCGTGGTTCCTCTTACAATCAATTCTGTTTTGATCACTTGTGTTACCGCCTGATGCGGACCTTCGCCGTCCAATCGCTTAAAAAGAAGTTCAGCGGCTTTTAGCCCTATATCAAAACCATGCTGGCTCACCGTTGTTAATGGCGGTTCAGTAACGGTTGATACTATTCCATCAGTAAATCCGATGACTGAAATATCTTCCGGGATTTTGTAATGAAGCTCTTTTAATGCACTAATGGCTCCTATGGCAGTTAAATCATTGACGGAGAAAATGGCGTCAGGTGGATTATCCATGGCCATGAGTTTTGGTGTTTGCTCCTTCGCCCGTTCTATAGTGTCACACTGAATAATTAGCGTATCATCTACCTCAATACCGTTCTTTTCCAGGGCAGAAATATATCCTCTTTGTCTTTGATAACCAATTAATAAGTGCTGTGATGCTGCAAAGTGCGCTATCCTTTTACATCCGGTACTAATAAGGTATTCCACAGCATTCATCGCGCCATCAAAATCATCAACAACGACTTTATCTGTCTCCAGTTCATCACATACCCTGTCAAAAAATACAATAGGAAAATCATTGTCCATTAAATCCTTGAAGTGTTTGAAATTTTTTGTGGTTTTAGACACGGAAACCAGGAGCCCCTCAGCCCTGTTTGACTGAACAGATTGGGCAATGGCTACCTCTCTTTCGTACTTCTCGCTAGATTGAAAGATCATCACGTTGTATCCCTTCGCCTGTGCCGCTTCTTCAATTCCTGAAATTACTGAAGAAAAAAAGTGGTGTACAATCTGTGGCACTATTACACTAATTGTATATGATTTGCCTCCTCTTAGGCTAAGTGCAATGGCGTTGGGCTTGTAATTGTACTTCTTCACCAACTTCCTGACTTGTATTTTTGTTGCGGCACTAATATCAGGATGATCCTTTAAGGCCCTTGAAACAGTAGAAGGAGAAACTCCCAATTCACGGACAATATCTTTTATGGTAACCTGGTGGCTCATTAGAAGAAATTAGATTAGTTAAAGATAAGAAAAATTGACCTTGGTCAGAAAGTAATTTCTCTTCAAGTATTGACATTACAAATACGTTAGTCTTACAAGTTCTGTAAATAAATACAACAAATTAATTGATTTCTGCTACATAAATAAAGGAAACCCGCTCTCCTGCAAACGATTGCGGAAACGATTGCGGAGATTTATGCTCCTTTCATGTTGTAATATAGCATCCTGTATGATTATAAATTCATAATTTGCTAAGATTATTAACTTAAACTATACCTCTATTAAAAACGAATTTATCGGAATTACACTTTAGAGATCTTCAAAATGAAATGTTAAACTAATTTGTCTACTAAAAACTGATTTATGAAAAGAAAAGTCATTTTAAAAAAGAGTCTCTTGTTGGGTTTTTTTATACTCATTGTCGCACAACTTAGTGCTCAGAATGTAAGTATAAGTGGAACAGTAAGAGATGCCGCTAACGGCGAAGCCCTTCCGGGAGCTACAGTAGCTGTCCAGGGATCTTTGCTTGGAACGGCAACAAACTACGATGGTGATTTTAGTCTTGAGGTGCCAACAGGTGCTATATTGATTGTTTCTTTTGTTGGCTATGAAACAGCAGAAGTTATTGTGTCGGATCTACTTACATATGAAATCGAACTGAATCCTTCATCTCTCGAAATGGATGAATTGGTAGTGATTGGATATGGTAAAATAAAGAAATCGGATGCAACTGGATCTGTAACAGCAATATCTTCCAAAGATTTCAACAAAGGAGCCATTACCTCGGCTCAGGATTTGTTGGTTGGAAAGAGTGCTGGTGTTGTAATCACCACTTCTGGCGGTGCTCCGGGAAGCGGGTCTACTATTCGTATTCGCGGTGGTTCATCTCTGAATGCATCCAATGACCCGCTTATGATTGTTGATGGAGTGCCTATTGATAATAATAATGTAAATGGGTCCGGAAACTTCCTCTCATTTGTTAACCCAAATGATATTGAAACCATGACTGTACTTAAGGATGCTTCTGCAACCGCTATTTACGGTTCCAGGGCATCTAACGGTGTGATTATCATAACCACCAAAAAGGGAGCAAAGGGTCAGCCATTAAGTGTTTCATATAATGGATTTTCCTCCATGTCAAGCCCGGTTGCTTTTATGGATGTCTATTCAGGAGATGAAATCAGGCAGCGTGCCTACGAGAGAAGGGAAATATATGGAGACAATACCCTGTCCTTGCTGGGTAGTGAAAATACAAACTGGCAAGAGGAGATTTTTCGCACTGCTATATCACATGATCACAATCTGAGCGCCACCGGTGCCGTTAAAAACCTGCCTTACCGTGCTTCCATTGGATACACAGACAAACAGGGAATCCTCATGAACACAGATATGCAAAGAGTAACCGGAGCCCTCAGTCTGGATCCCACCTTCCTTGATGATGACCTCAAAGTGAGCATCAACATAAAGGGAATGAATACCAACCACAACTTTGGTGATCAGGGAGCAATTGGTTCCGCAATTAGTATGGATCCAACGCAACCTGTATATGATGTAGGCAATCCGGATGCGGAATATTACCAGTGGGAAAATTATGGTGCCAACCTGGGAACACCAAACCCGGTTGAACAAGCGCTTGCCGTTGATAACACCTCTGTCGTTAATAGACTTATCGCCAATGCACAGGTGGATTATGCCATACCCTTCCTTCCCGGGTTGCGCGCAAACCTGAATGTTGCAAAAGATATATCGATGAGTGACGGACACAATGAAAGACCTACAACTTCACCGTCAACTCTAACCAGCCCTTATTGGGGGAAGATTTCAGACTACAGTTCAAAATTCACAAATGATCTGATTGATTTCTACTTCAATTATAACCCTGATATTTCAAGCGAACAAAATATCGATGTTACGGCCGGTTACTCATGGCAGCATTTTGCACGCGAAGGAGAAAACTGGACACGTGGTAATTATGATGATGACCATCCTTACCAGACAGCTGACAGCACAACCTTTATAACAGAAAACTATCTTGTCTCATTTTTTGGGCGTTTGAATTACTCCTTAATGGACAAGTACCTGCTTACTGCAACTGTAAGATATGATGGTTCTTCCCGGTTTGCCGAAGGTAACCGTTGGGGTCTGTTCCCCTCTGTTGCTGCTGCATGGAAAGTTAAAAACGAAGATTTCCTTGCAGATGTTGATGCTGTTTCTGATTTAAAAATCAGGGCCAGTTGGGGTATTACTGGTCAACAGGACATCGGTAACGACTATCCTTCACAAGCTTTATATATAGGATCTGCAGAAGGGTCTTATTACCCAATCGGAGGAACATACCTTCCTACTTTGCGTCCAAATGCATATGACCCGGAGATCAAATGGGAGGAAACCAGCACATTGAATGCCGGTGTCGATTTTGGATTTATGAATAACAGGATCACCGGTTCATTAGATGTATATCAGCGTGTTACCAAAGATCTTCTTAATGAAGTAACCGTTCCCAGTGGTAGTAATTTCTCAAATACACTGTTCACCAACGTTGGTAGCCTGAAAAATACAGGTGCTGAATTAGCATTGAACCTGGTTGCCCTCTCTACACAGGACATGAACCTGACGATAGGTATAAATGGTACATATAATAACAATGAAATAACCAAGCTTCTGCTGACTGATGATCCTGAATACATTGGCGTACTTTACGGTGATGCTTTCACAGGTCAGAAACAGGTTACCAGGGTAGGTTTCCCTGCTTATTCATTCTTTGTTAATCAACAAATTTATGACAATGACGGAAATCCTATTGAAGGCCTTTATGCCGATCTTTCAGGAGAAGGTGGTGTTGTAAATGGTGACAATGCCGACAAATACATCTATCATAATCCGGTTCCGGATTACCTGATTGGATTGTCAGCAAGATTCAATTACAAAGATTTTGATTTCTCCGCTTCATCAAGAGCTGCAATTGGAAATTACGTGTATAATCAAGTAGCAGCAGGATCATCATTCGACCAGATGTACCAGATTGGTTACTGGAAGAATATGCCAAAATATCTTGATGAAAGCCAATTCGTGAAACGTCAGTTTACAAGTGACTATTTTGTGGAGAACGCATCCTACTTCAAGCTGGATAATGTAAGTGCCGGATATACTATTCAAAACATTGCCGATAAGGTAAGTGCGCGCATTAGTCTGACGGTAGAAAATGCAATTGTAATTACAAAGTATCAAGGACTTGATCCGGAAGTTTCAGGTGGGATAGATAACAATTTCTATCCGAGACCACGAACATTCCTGATTGGTCTAAATATTACTTATTAATAGTCAAATAATAAATAGATATGAAGAGAAATAATATATTAATAGGAATTATGCTTTCTGCGCTGATGATCACGTCATGTGTCAAAGACCTGAATGTGATCCCGGCAGATGAAAATATTATTCTTGCTGGTAACCTGGGTGATGATCCAGCTTACATGCAACAGGTCCTTGGTAAGATATATGCAAGTTTTATCATTGCAGGACAAGGTAGCGTAACTAACGGAGGAGCAGACATATCTGCCTCTGACGAAAACTTCTTTACAACCATGAGGGCGTTGTGGAATCTACAGGAAATTACAACTGATGAAGCTATTTGTGCTTGGACAGATGTTGGTATTTCAGATTTGAACACACAGACCTGGAGCCCCAACAACCCATTCCTGACTGCAGTGTTTCAGAGATTAAGCTTAAGTATAACATATGCGAACGATTTCATCCAGTTTACTAACGATAGCGATGATCCGGATGTAATGGTATATAATGCTGAGGCGCGTTTCTTAAGATCACTCGCTTACTCCTGGGCTATCGACCTTTTTGGTCAGTTCCCATTTACCACAGACGAAGATGGTGTTGGAAAATTCTTCCCCGAAATTCAAACCAGGGAATATATTTTCAACTATATAGAAAGTGAATTGTTGGACATTAAAGATAAACTCGGAGTTCCGGGTAATTCATATCCACAAGCCGATCAGGGTGCAGCGTGGATGTTGCTCTCCAGGTTATATCTGAATGCGGAAGTGTACACAGGTACTCCTCGTTGGGAAGATTGTAAAAGCTACACTGATACAGTAATTAACAGTACCGCATATTCTCTGGCAACTGATTACAGGCAGAATTTTTCTGCTGACAATCATTTTCCTGCTAATCCAGAAATGATTTTTGCATGGGAGCAGGACGGAGTTTATACACAGGGTTATGTTGGAACTACCTTTATCATCGAGTCTTCAAGTGATGCCGTATATATCAGGGCCGAGGATTTCCACGGATTAACTGAAAATACCAACTGGAACGGAAACCGTACCAGGAAGGATTTTATGAACGTGCTGGTTGATACTTTAACTACATATGGTGGTGGACCTGTTCCTCCAGCTGATGTGCTTTTTAGTACAAATTCTGATTCCAGAATTCTAATTAGAACAAAACTGGATATGGATATTCCAAGCCCTTCTTCAAGTGGTGACTATGGAATTGGTGTATACAAATTTACTGCACTTAATGCAGATGGTACCGAGCCAGCAAACTATAATCCGGCATATGCTTGTACTGATTTTCCAATCTTCCGTTTAGCTGACGCATACCTCATGAGAGCTGAAGCAAATCATAATCTTCAGGATGATGCATCTGCTGCTGCTGACATAAACGTCATAAGAGAAAGAGCTATGGGAGATGCGTCAACAAACATTGCTGCCGGTGATGTTACTGATCAGTTGATCCTGAACGAAAGAGGAAAAGAATTTTATTATGAAGGACAACGCCGTACTGACCTTGTACGTTTTGGACAATTCACAGGAGCGGATTACCTATGGCAGTGGAAAGGAGGCCAATTTAATGGCGCCAGTACTGACAGCCACCTGGATCTGTTCCCGATACCTGGTGATGAAGTATCAGCAAATCCAAATTACAATGGTGTGAATAATCCTGGCTATTAATTCTAAAAAGTAAGAAAATGAAAAACAGAATATTAATACTATTGGCATTCATTGGTCTCACAGCATTCTTTACAAGCTGTGAAGAAGATGGAGAGAAGATAACAATATCAACTAATCCGATACCTCCTGCATTGGTCACAATACCTGATCTTACGCTGGAGAGAGCAAGTGCTACAGACACACTAATTTTTGAAGGGACAGCAGTAGACCCGGGATTCGCTGCATCAGCATCATATTTCCTGGAAGCGTGTAGTGAAGGAAATAACTTTGAAGATGTTACCATTATATATACAGGCACTGAAGTAACCCTTATTAAAATGTCGGTCGGTGAAATAAATTCAATTCTCGTTTCATCATTTCCGGCAGATGAAGTATCAATGATCGATTTTCGCCTCAGGGCTGTTTTGGTTGTTGATGCAGGGACTGGCGCTTTAGGAACTGGCGAAAATCTACTTGAATATAGCTCCGGGGCCTATACTCAAAGCGTAACTATTTATGGCCTTCCCCGACTGGACCTGATTGATTCAGGAGTTGAGCAGAAAGTTGAATCTGCCAATGGTGACGGTGTATATACAGGGCTTGTAAATATAGATGTTGCTCAAGCTTTTACACTTTATAATCCAGACAACGAAACTACCTATGGTGGAAGTGGTGATGTATTATCTATCGATGGCGATGCGCTTGTCGGAACGGTAAATGGATGGCACAAATTTGATGTCAATATCAATAATATGACATATACTCTTGCTCCTTACAGTGTGGGTGTAGTTGGTGCCTTTACAGATTGGGGTGAGCTGCCTGACGGGACTATGGAATACATTCCTTCAGAAGGGCATTGGACAATCACTCTTGATCTTCCAACCGGACCTATGAAATTTAGATTGAATAGCGACTGGGGAACTAACTGGGGACAAGGTGTAGATGCCGATGTTGACCTTCCTGCCAATGGTATTGTAGACCTTCCTAATAGCACTGGTAATATCAATATTACTGTAGCTGGAAGTTATACCATTAATGCTGTCTTTAACGGAAGTTCAGGAAAAGCAACTTTTATTAAAAATTAAGAAATCTTGAAATGCGTTCACTGTAATATCGGCATGACTCTTATTACAGTGAGCCTTTCAAAAAATAATATAAGTATGAAAAAAATAACAATATTTGGCATTCTGGCATTCTTCACCGCTGCAATGACCTTCTTTGCTTGTACGCCCGAAGAAGATGATGTCAGGCTTGATCCTCAGCTCTCAACAATGAAAGTTGTGGATATTACTTCTGATTCGGCAACCATTGTTGGATTTGTTGTTGCTGAAGGTGATGGATTTACTGAAAGAGGAGTTGTATACGATGTTACTGAAGATCTAACTATAGAAAGTAACAAAGTTGTTTTTTCTGACTCTACTGAAGATAAATCTCAATTCAGTGTTACAATAGGAGGACTCGACTATGCAACCATGTATTTTGCACGCGTTTATGCGATCGGTACAGCTGGTGCTATTTATGGAGATACTGTCAGTTTTTCAACGCTACCGGAATCTCCAACTTTAACCACTGCAGAAATAACAGCGATTACCGGGAATTCAGCAACTGGTGGTGGAAATGTTACTAACAATGGTGGTGCTCCTGTTACAATGAAAGGTGTTTGCTTCGGAACGGGAACTGCTCCTACTGTTGATTCAACCATAACCGAAAATGGCGATGGCCTTGGTGCTTTTGTTAGTGAGCTTATCGAACTCGATGGAAATACAGTGTACTATGTTAGAGCTTATGCTACTAACAGCGCCGGTACTGGTTATGGTCCGGAAGTTTCTTTTACTACTTTAAAGGGTTTACCAACTGTTACAACAACTGCAGTTACAGAGGTTTCTAAAATCTCGGCGGTCTCCGGAGGTGAAGTTACTGGTGATGGTGGTGGAACAATAAGCGAAAGAGGTCTTGTATGGGCTCTGACTGCAGACCCAACTACCGATGATACTAAGATTATGGATGGATCACCTGGTATCGGAATTTATGTTTCAAATATCGCTGGCTTAACACTTAGTACTACTTATAATGTACGTGCCTATGCTATTAATAGTGCAGGAACCGCATACGGTGATAATATTTCCTTTACTACCCTGGCTGACATTACCAAGTTATGGGCAGTTGGAGATTACAACGGCTGGGATAATAGCGACAATGCTGAATTTATTACTTCAACAGCTACCAGCAATGGTGCTGCTGAAGGATATATATACCTGACCAGTGGCGGTATTAAACTTGTCACAGATCACAGCTGGGGAGATGCATCAACCTTTGGTGATGATGGATCCGGAGGATTAACCAATCCCGGAGGCAACATCCCTGTCTCAGAAGATGGATATTACCTGGTCCAAGCAAATCTGGGTGATATGACATATTTACTAACCAAGACCGATTGGGGTGTTATAGGAGATGCAACTCCTGGCTTATGGGATAATGATACAGATCTTTCTTATGTGTCAGCATCTAAAACATGGAGAGGATCTGTAACACTGAGTGATGCAGGCGCATATAAATTCCGCGCTAATGACGGCTGGGATATCGACTATGGTAGTACAGCTGCTGATGGAATGACGCTGGACGCAGGCGGGGAGAATATCCCTTCACCCGGAGTAATTGCTGATTATGCTATGGAACTTGATCTAAGTACTCCAAACGAATATATGTACAGCTCTCATCGCTGGGGAGTTATTGGAGCCGCAACGCCAGGTAGCTGGGATAATGATACTGATCTAACCTGGGATGCAGACAATATGGTCTTTACTGTTACTCTTGACCTGGTGATCGGTGAATGGAAGTTCAGGGCTGATGACGACTGGGCAGTAAATTACGGTGGAGCTATTGGAGCGCTTACCCAGGATGGAGGAAACCTGGCCGTAGCTGAAGATGGTAATTATACAATTACACTAGATCCTTGGGATGGTATAGGAACAATTACCAAGAATTAGACTCTAATTATTTTAAAAAAAAGGCTGCCCTTCAATGGACAGCCTTTTTTTACATAATATTATTGCTTTCTTCTTCAATTTTATAAAAGATTATACTGTAACATGAAACGAAAACTATTTGTCACAATCTTCTTTTTCTCAGTGCTAAGTTTATCCACTTTTGCACAAATCGAGAGAATTGAACCACCAAACTGGTGGACTGAAATGAGGAATCCTGATCTGCAAATAATGATTTATGGAGATAAAATTGCCCGTTTTGATGTTAAATTGAATTACCCGGGTGTAATACTTATTTCTACTGAACAAATAGAAAACACTAATTACCTGTTTCTCAATATAAGTATCGGGAAAGACACGGATCCCGGAACGATGAAAATCGATTTCCTCCAAAAAGGGAAAATTAAAGCTTCTGTGGATTATCCATTGCTACAAAGAAAGGCGAGTTCGGCGAACAGAGATGGCTTCGATAATTCTGATGTCATGTACCTGCTAATGCCTGATCGCTTTGCAAATGGTAATCCTCAAAATGATGTGATTAAAGGAATGAGAGAAACATTGGTCGACCGGTCTGATAAAACGGGTATGCATGGTGGCGACCTGCAAGGAGTAATGGATCATATGGATTATATCCAGGAGATGGGGTTTACAGCTATATGGTTTAATCCCTTCCTTGAAAATGATATGGACCGTTCCTCATACCATGGATACTCTACAACAGATTTTTATAAAGTGGACCCCAGGTACGGAACTAATGAAGATTTTCTGAAACTCGCTGAATTAGCTGCTGAAAAAAAGATAAAACTGATCATGGATATGATCTTTAACCATATTGGTTCCAGGCACTGGTGGATGGAAGATCTACCCTCAAAAGACTGGATCAACTTAAATCCTAATTATCAGTATAGCAACCATATACGAACAGTAAACCAGGATAGTTATGCTTCTGAATATGACAGGAGAGGAATGGTGGATGGCTGGTTTGTTGAAACCATGCCCGACCTCAACCAAAGAAATCCTTTCCTGGCCGAATACCTTATCCAAAATAGCATCTGGTGGATTGAATATGCAGGACTCTCAGGAATCAGGATGGATACCTATCCTTATCCCGATAAACATATGATGGCCGAATGGAACAGGAGAGTTCTTGCTGAATATCCTGATTTTAATATTGTTGGGGAAGAATGGAGTATGAATCCGGGTCTCATAAGTTATTGGCAAAAAGGCCAGACAAATAAAGATGGATACGACGGCGAAATACCAAGCATGATGGATTTTCCGCTTCAATCTGCTCTTGCAACAAGTCTGATGGAAGAAGAAAGCTGGAATACTGGCTGGAAAAAATTGTACGAAGCTCTGGCCAATGATTTTATGTATCCCGATCCTTATAACCTGGTTATTTTCACTGACAACCATGATATGCCTCGCTTTTTTATGCAGTTGGACATGGATGTTGATCTCTATAAATTGGGTATCACCTATATTTTAACTACCCGGGGAATTCCCCAGATATTTTATGGTTCAGAAATTCTTATGTCCCACACAGAAAGCGATCACCATGGCGACATTAGAAAAGATTTTCCCGGGGGCTGGGAAGGTGATGAGAAAAATGGTTTTACTGGTGAAGGCCTTACAGCCGAAGAGAAGGAAGTGCAGGAATTTTTTAGAACCCTGCTTAACTGGAGAAAAGAAAATCCCGTAATCCATACTGGTAAGCTCATCCACTATGCCCCGGTAAACGGCATATATGTTTATGGTCGAATAGATGATGAAAAAACTGTAATGGTGCTTCTAAATAAAGAAAATGATGAAAAAGCTGTCAGCAATGAACGTTTTAGTCAGATTCTCGGTCAATATAAGAAAGGAGTCGATGTTATTACAGGTAAAACAATCGACCTTTCTCATGAAATTAGTGTTCCTTCTAAAACAGGATTTGTATTGGAATTAAAAAGGTAGAAAGCATGAAAAATTTATTAATATTACTTTTCGCAGTACTGGCAACGTCAACTCTGCATAGCCAGTTAGTTACTTCTGATCCTGCATTCCCGGTAGAAACAAATGAAGTAACGGTGTACTTTGATGCAACAGAAGGAAATGCCGGACTTGCTGGTTATACAGAAGATGTATATGTGCACATCGGAGTATATACTAACCTTAGTCCCGCTACATGGAAATATGTAAAAACCGACTGGGGAGAAAATACGCCGGAAACAAAACTGACAAGAATTTCAGCCGACTATTACTCTATTACTCTGTCGCCAAATATACGTGACTATTTTGCAGTCCCGGAAGGAGAAACAATCACGACCATTTGTTTAGTGTTTAGAGCTCACGACAACTCAAAAGAAGGTAAAGATGTAGGGAACAAAGATATCTTCCTTCCACTGTATGAAGGAGGCCTGAGTGTATCATTTATTACGCCCGATCAAAACCAAATTCTGGATAGATACTCTGTACTTAATATTTCTGCCGCTTCCTCCGAAGATGCAGACCTGAAACTCTATAGAAATAATGACTTGCTAAAAGAAGTGACCGGACAAAGTCTGACTCACTCTCTCATTTTTGCAGATCCGGGCGATTTTTGGCTGAAAGTCACTGCCGAGGCGGATTCAAAGACAGATACTGATTCTGTTTTTATTCATGTTTTAGATACCGAAACAGTTGAATCCATGGCAGAAGGTTCAGTAGACGGTGTTAATTATATCGATAATAATTCTGCTACACTTGTATTATACGCCCCCGGCAAAGAACATGTCTTTGCAGTTGGTGATTTCAATAACTGGACCCCCTCTGCAGATTATAGAATGAAAAAGGATGGTGATAGATATTGGATCACGCTCAATAACCTTATAACTGATGAAGAATATGGATATCAGTATTTAATCGATGGTGACCTCTATCTTGCCGATCCATATTCAGAAAAAATACTCGACCCATGGAATGACCAGTGGATACAGGATGAAACATATTCTAATCTGAAAGATTATCCAACAGAATATGCTACTGGGATTGTGTCTGTCTTTGCATGTGGACAAGACGATTATGTCTGGGAAAATACCAGCTTTGTATCGCCCGATCAAAACAACTTGGTGATCTATGAATTATTGTTGCGCGATTTTATCGCAGCACACGATTGGACTACACTAACAGACACGCTAAACTATTTTACCGATCTTGGAATTACCGCGATCGAGCTAATGCCTTTTAATGAGTTTGAAGGAAATGAAAGTTAGGGCTATAACCCTTCTTTCTACTTTGCTCCCGACAAATACTATGGTCCAAAAGAAGACTTGCAGGTTTTTATTGATTCATGTCATGGACGGAATATCGCTGTGATTATGGATATGGTGCTTAATCACTCCTACGGACTATCACCTTTGGTGAAACTATATTACGATGAATCAACATACAAAGTAAGCGATGAAAACCCATGGTACAATGTGGATTCTCCAAACCCAGACTACTTTTGGGGATATGACTTCAATCATGAAGCACAGGCTACCAAAGACTTTGTCGATCGGGTAAATAGTTTTTGGCTAAATGAATATAAAGTGGACGGCTTCCGCTTCGACTTCACAAAGGGCTTTACTAACACCGAAGGAAATGGATGGGACTACGACGGAGCTCGAATTAGCATTCTCAAAAGAATGGCCGATGAAATATGGACTGTAAATGATAAGGCATACATTATTCTGGAACACTTTGCCGATAATTCTGAAGAGAAAGTACTTGCCAATTATGACATGATGGTTTGGGGAAATATTACAGGCAATTATGGCGAAGCTGCAATGGGCTATAATGAAAATGGTAAATCAGATTTCAACTGGATTTCCCATAAAAACAGGGGCTGGAATGAAGCTAATCTGGTCGGTTACATGGAAAGCCATGATGAAGAAAGGTTAATGTTTAAAAATCTCAGTGATGGTAATTTTGCCGGCTTGTATATTATTCAATCGCTAAACACTTCTTTGGAAAGAATTGAACTTGTTGCGACCTTTTTCATAACTGTCCCCGGTCCAAAAATGATCTGGCAGTTTGGTGAGCTAGGTTATGATTACAGTATCGATGAAAACGGCCGGGTAGGAAATAAGCCAATTCGATGGGACTATTACACGGAGAAAAACCGTAAAAAACTTTACAATGTTTACTCCGCACTGAATCATCTGAAAACTTCTGAACCCGCATTTTCCACCTCCGATTTCAATATGGAAGTGTCGGGAGCGCTGAAAAGAATCGAATTAAATCACTCAGATATGGATGTTCGAATCATTGGAAATTTCGATGTAAGAGATGGAGCTATTGACCCAAATTTCAGACAAACAGGTGATTGGTTCGACTATTTCAGTGGCGAAACGCTAAACATTACAAATGTAAACGAGTTGATCACTTTGGCACCGGGTGAATACAGAATGTACACCACCAAACAGCTTGAAACACCTGAGATAATTTCAAAAATTGATAATTCGATAGTCATAGAATCCACCACGACAATATATCCTGTCCCGGCATCAGATTTTCTCTATGCTTCCACTGCTTCTGAAGCTGAAACTACCACTGTATTCGATCTGAATGGCCGCATTGTATCTCATAACAAGGCCCGGGGAATAAATGAAGCCATTGATGTTTCCGGATTGAACAGTGGAATTTATTTCCTGAAACTTGAATTCAAAAATGCTGCATCTGAATTTTTGAAATTTATCAAAAAATAAATTGTTTGTAGAGACGCGCCATGTGGCGCGTCTCATACTTTGATATGGCGCGTCTCATACCTTGATATGTCTCTTCTCCACAAAAACAGTCCTAAATCAGTCGCTGTGTAATAATTCACTTTTTTATTCGTCTTTAGGAAAACCCTAAACAAATGATGCGGAAAAACCTTAAGATCGCCTTTCGCTTACTACTTAAACATAAAAGCACTTCCTTCATAAATATTATCGGCCTGTCAATCAGTTTGGCCTGTGCCCTCTTCATCCTGCTTTGGGTTCAGCACGAACTTAGTTACGACAGGTTTCATCCTGATTATAAAAGCATTGGGAGGGTTGAAGAGGATCAACACTATGATCGACCTGAGCCCTACCATGTTAATGTTACTCCCGTTCCTGCCGGTCCTGTGTTTTTGGAAGAAATACCGGAAATTGAAGAGCAATGCCGGATTTCATGGTCCGGGGGTTTACTTCTAAAGTATGAGGATAAAAAATTCTTTGAAGATAATGTGATAGCCACAGATTCTTCATTTTTCAACATGTTTGGCGTTTCGCTTGTAAACGGTAATTCCTTTTCAATTCTTAACGAACCAAATACCATGGTTATTTCGCAAGAAATTGCTAAAAAGTATTTCGGACAGGAAGAGGCCATTGGCCAATCACTGGAAGTAAACAACGGCGAAATATATACCATTACCGGCATCATGCAAAACATGAGAAAGAATAGTATAGTCCAGGCGGATATACTACTCCCATGGACGTACAGAGATTCTCAGATGTACAACAACAGCGATTGGAGTAATAACTCCATTTCCACCTTCATAAAAATCGGCGAAGGGGTCGCTGATACACTGATAAACAATAAGCTGACTTCGGTAGCGGACTCCCATAAACCCGAAAACACTATAGATTTCATGTTCGCCCCCATCCACAGGATACACCTCCACAGCTATTTCGGTTTTGGCAAGCCACCTACTGCAGTAATCTATATATATATCTTCTCTGCAATCGCAATATTCGTATTGTTGATCGCTTGTATCAATTTTATGAATATGTCCACTGCGCAATCATCCTTAAGGGCAAAGGAAATCGGCCTTCGGAAAGTAAATGGTGCCTCCCGGAAACAATTAGTGGCTCAATACCTTTCAGAATCATTTCTGCAAACATTTATTTCCATTGTACTTTCCCTGATAATAGTTCTTCTGCTATTAAACAAATTCAATGAAATCTCGGGTAAAAATTTAACGATACCTGATCTTCTTAATATCAAGTATTTAGTCGGGCTAATTGGTGTTTTAATTTTCACCGGCCTGCTAGCCGGGTCCTATCCTGCTCTTTATCTGTCGTCCTTACAGCCCGCCCGGGCAATAAAAGATCACAGTGAAAATAGAAGCGGAAGCGGGCTATTGAGAAAAATACTAGTGGTGTTCCAGTTTTCATTGTCCATCTTGTTAATAGCCGGCTCGATTATCATAAGCCGACAGATGAATTACATGAAAAATGCTGACCTCGGGTTCAATAAAGAGCACCTGATTAATGTCCCGCTGAGGGGAGGACTGAACACAAAATATTCCATTTTGAAAAATGAGCTGCTGAAAAAACCAGGCGTCGAATATATCTCCGCCAGCATGCAGGAAGGATATCGAATCGGAAGTAATTCCTCCAGTATTAATTGGCCCGGAAAAGATCCTGAACAGCAGATCATTGTTTCTTTTAATGCAGTGGACTATGATTTTATAAATTCCATGGGCATAAACATTTCTGAAGGGCGGAGTTTCTCAGAAGAGTATCCGGCTGACAAATATCAAGACACCACGGCTAACTATATTATTAATACCACGCTTGCTGAAATGATCGAAAGCGATGACATTATTAATATGAATATTTCCTTTATGGGAATTCATGGACAAATTGTTGGAAT
The DNA here is from genome assembly GCA_964538375.1 of uncultured Bacteroidaceae bacterium. Classification (GTDB taxonomy): domain Bacteria; phylum Bacteroidota; class Bacteroidia; order Bacteroidales; genus JAUUZQ01. The sequence continues at coordinate 24,545 of CAZIFQ010000029.1, forward strand.
CATGGAAGATTATCACTTCAGCTCATTGCGCGATAAGATTGAGCCCCTGGCCATCATTCCGATTGATCCTGATTACTTCACAACCATGCTTGTTCGCCTGAAGTCAGAAAACATTGACAATACACTTAAGATGATGGAAAACGTCTGGGGAGAAGTTGTTCCCGACTATCCCTTTGAATACAGTTTTGTGGATGAAGAAATAGACGATATGTACCGTGCCGAAGAAAGAATGGGCCGGCTCATAGCATTGTTTACCATCGTTGCTGTAATTATTGCATGTATGGGCTTGTTCGCTCTTGCTTCTTTTACAGCCGAAAGAAGAACCCGGGAAATTGGGGTAAGAAAAAGCTTTGGTGCCAATGATCTCAATATTTCATGGATGATGATCCGCGATTTCACTGTCCTAATTATCATATCTCTTCTTTTCGCCCTCCCCGGAGTATGGCTCCTGGCAAGCCGATGGTTAAAAGATTTTTCATATCGCATCGACCTGGAAGCAGACATTTTCATCTTTGCTGCCTTAGTCTCTATTGTTGTTTCTGTCTTAACAACACTCTACCATGCTATAAAAAGTTCACGGATTAATCCAGTGTTGGCATTGAGGGATGAATAAAAAATATCCCGCTTTTTGTAGAGACGCGCCACATGGCGCGTCTCTACAAGCGAACCTCGGTGCTGTCAAACTGTAAGCCTATTTCCTTGCATATTACCCAACACTCTTCTATCTTTGTGCCTTTCATTGAAACAGAAGTTGTTAAATATATTTTTCACGTGCGCTAAGCATAACTGAAAAGCACATAAAAGAAGGAGTGAATGGCTAAGAAATTTCCTGAATATAAGAAGTTTGATCTTTCAGATATCAATAAAGAAATAAATGATCTGTGGAGGAAGGAGAAGACCTTTGAAAGAAGTTTAACATCAAGGGAAGGGAAAAAATCATTTGTATTCTATGAAGGACCTCCTTCTGCTAATGGGATGCCGGGTATTCACCACGTAATGGCGCGAACCATTAAAGATACTTTCTGCAGATATAAAACCCAGAAAGGTTTCCATGTGAAGAGGAAAGCGGGATGGGATACGCACGGACTGCCTGTAGAGTTGGGTGTTGAGAAATCACTGAACATCACCAAGGAGGATATCGGAAAAAAAATATCCATTGAAGAGTATAACAAAGTATGTCGTACCGATGTGATGAAGTATACCGATTTGTGGGAGAAGCTGACGGAAGAAATGGGATATTGGATAGATATGTCTGATCCATACGTCACTTACGACAATAAGTATATTGAAACGCTTTGGTATCTTCTGAAAGAAATGATGAAAAAGGGTCTTCTTTACAAAGGATATTCTATTCAGCCATATTCGCCCGCTGCAGGATCCGGACTCAGCACACATGAACTAAATCAGCCCGGATGTTACCGGGATGTGAAGGATACCACTGCAGCAGCACAGTTCAAAGTAACAAGGAATGAAAAATCTGAATTCCTCTTCAAAGACATAGATACAGAAGTATTCATCCTTGCCTGGACAACTACACCCTGGACGCTGCCTTCCAATACAGCACTAGCTGTTGGGAAGAAAATTGAATACTCACGTATTTTAACATACAATCAATACACAGGAAACAAGATCACCGTGATTATGGCCAGTGACCTGGTAAATAATTATTTCCCTGAGAAAAACAGTGAAGTTCCGTTTGATGAATACGAGGCCGGCGGAAAAGTGATCCCATTCAAAATCCTTCACGCTTTCAAGGGAAGTGAAATGCTCGGAATTTCTTATGAACCCCTGCTCGATTGGGTTACCCCACAAGGTAAAGCATTTAAAGTAATTGCGGGTGATTTTGTAACTACGGAAGAAGGTACCGGTGTTGTGCACACAGCTCCCACATTTGGTGCTGATGACTACCGTGTGGCTAAGGAAAATGGAATTGCCGCACTTACTGTGCTGGATAAAGAGGGCGTGATACAACCCCTGGTAGATAAAAAAGGACGCTTCTTCCCTATCGAATCCCTGGATGTCGCCTTTGTTGAGAAACAAGTCAACAAAACCAGCTATGCAGAATTCGCCGGAAAATATGTGAAGAATGAATACGATGACACAAAAAAGGAGGGAGATCCAACTACAGATATAGATATTGTCGTCTTTCTGAAACAGCATAACAAAGCTTTCCGCATTGAGAAACATGTCCATAACTATCCTCACTGCTGGAGAACCGATAAGCCAATCCTTTATTACCCCCTCGATTCATGGTTCATCAGGTCAACGGCAATGAAGGACAGAATGATAGAGCTCAATAAAACCATTAACTGGAAGCCGGAAGCAACTGGTACGGGTAGATTTGGGAAATGGTTGGAGAATCTTCAGGACTGGAACCTGTCAAGATCACGCTATTGGGGAACCCCTCTTCCAATCTGGGTTTCTGATGATGGAATGGAAAATATCTGTATTGGGTCTGTAGCTGAGTTGAAGACAGAGATAGACAAATCTATTGCCGCTGGTTTTATGGAAGAGAATCCTTTGAAGGATTTTGTTGAAGGAGATTTTTCCAAAGAAAACTATGACAAATTCGACCTGCACCGTCCTTTTGTGGATGACATAGTATTGGTGAGTAACAGCGGAAAGAAATTGCTTAGGGAGCCGGTCCTTATCGATGTTTGGTTTGATTCCGGAGCCATGCCTTATGCTCAGCTTCATTATCCGTTTGAACACAAAGATGATTTCGATCAGTTTTTTCCATCAAATTTCATTGCTGAAGGTGTTGATCAAACCCGTGGATGGTTCTTCACGCTACATGCCATAGCAACCATGCTTTTTGATTCAGTGGCATTCAAGAATATTATTTCTAACGGTTTGGTGCTTGATAAGAACGGGAATAAAATGTCGAAACGGCTGGGCAATGGCGTTGATCCTTTCGAGACAATAAACAAGCACGGCTCAGACCCGCTTCGTTGGTACATGATTACCAATGCCCAACCATGGGATAACATCAAGTTTGATATCACTGGTGTAGATGAAGTGAAAAGAAAGTTCTTTGGAACACTATACAACACCTACTCATTCTTTGCTTTATATGCCAATGTAGATGGATTCCGGTATGAGTTGGAAGAAATCCCGGTAAATGAAAGACCGGAAATTGATCGCTGGATCATCTCCCTGCTCAATTCACTGGTAAAAAAAGTAACAAAACAGTATGATAATTACGAGCCAACCCGCGCTGCAAGACTCATCCAGGAGTTTGTGCTTGAATACCTCAGTAACTGGTACGTGCGTTTGAACAGAAAACGTTTCTGGGGAGGTGAATTTGATTCTGATAAACTGGCTGCATACCAAACTCTTTATACTTGCCTGGAAACGGTTGCACAGCTGGCCGCTCCTGTTTCTCCATTCTATATGGAAAAACTGTTCCGCGACCTGAGCTCTGTAACGGGCAAATACGAAGAACCATCTGTTCACCTTGTCGATTTTCCGGGTTTTGATAAAACACTTATTGATAAAGGGCTCGAGGAGCGTATGGATATTGCCCAACGCGTCACTTCCATGATTTTGGGTCTACGCAGGAAAGTAAGTATTAAAGTGCGCCAACCATTGAATAAAATAATGGTTCCTGTACTTGAAAAAGGCCTTCAAAAGAAGCTTGATGCAGTAAAATCATTGGTGCTGAACGAGGTAAATGTGAAAGAAATCGAGTATATCTTTGAAACTGAAGGAGTGCTTGTCAAGAAAATCAAACCCAATTTTAAAACGCTGGGTCCTAAGTATGGCAAATATATGAAACAGATTTCAGCTTCAATTGGCCAAATGGACCAGGTTGATATCAGTAAGTTTGAAAAGAAAGAAACATTTACAATTCAATTAGGTGATGTCGAAATCGTCTTGAGTTTGGATGATGTGGAAATAGCTTCTGAAGATATCCCTGGATGGCTGGTTACAAATGAAGGAAATATCACTGTAGCACTTGATATCACAATAACTCCCGAGCTTCGCTCAGAAGGAATCGCAAGGGAACTGGTGAACAGAATTCAACATATTCGTAAAGAAAGCGATTTCGATGTTACTGATAAAGTGGATGTAATTATTGAAAAACATGCAGCAATTGTTGATGCTGTCGAAAAATTCGGCGGATACATAAGCAAGCAAACACTTGCAGAAACGGTTTCTATTGAAGATAAACTTGTGAATACCGGTAGCAAAAAGATTGATATTGACGATGAGATACAGGTAAATATCCGCGTTACAAAAAGGGAGAGTTAAAGTTGTAAATAATCTACCTGCAGGAAGTCAAAAACAGCATTGGCATTAAATAATTTACTATATTTAGACAAATCAAAAAAAATAACCATGGCTGAGAAAACAAGATATACAGATGTGGAGCTCATGGAATTCAAAGAGTTAATTCTTTATAAGCTCGACAAGGCAAAGGAAGATTACGAACTATTGAAATCTGCCATTACCCAAAGCGAAAGCAACGATACGCAGGATACTTCTCCAACATTTAAAGTACTTGAAGAAGGTGCGGCAACTTTGTCAAAAGAAGAAGCCGGAAGATTGGCGCAGCGCCAGCATAAATTCATTCAACACCTCCAGGCTGCTCTTGTTAGAATTGAAAACAAAACCTATGGAATTTGCCGGGAAACCGGGAAACTTATTTCCAAGGAACGATTGCGGATTGTTCCCCATGCTACTTTGAGCATGGAGGCAAAATCGAAACAATAGTATCTATCTGTCATATTGTATAATAACAAAAGAGTTTAATAAAGCCCTTTTCACTTTATTATGTCCTCAACCCTGAAATCCATACTTATTATTATTGGCATCCTGATCATCGATCAGGTATTGAAGATTTTTGTGAAGACAAATATGTCTTTGTATGAACAAAATCCTGTATTCGGAAATTGGTTCATCATTCACTTTGTAGAGAACAGGGGTATGGCCTTCGGCATGAACCTGCCCGGCGATTATGGAAAAATTATTTTAAGCATGTTCCGCCTGGTAGCCATCGTTGCTATTGCCTTTTATATCAGGCATTTAATAAAGCTGGATGCGCATCCCGGTTTGCTAATTACTCTTTCCATGATTATGGCCGGAGCGATTGGTAACATGATTGATTCTGCATTCTACGGGCTCATTTTCAATGAAAGCACTCCCTACCAGGTAGCTACCATGTTTCCTGAAGGCGGGGGTTATGACACGTTTATGCATGGGAGGGTGGTGGATATGTTCTATTTTCCACTTATAAGCGGTGTATATCCTGATTGGATTCCCCGCTTAGGTGGACAATCATTTGTGTTTTTTCGCCCGGTATTCAATATTGCAGACGCCAGCATCTCTGTCGCTGTGGTTATCCTGCTCATCTATCAAAGAAAATTTTTTAAGCACCTTGACGACAAGAAGGAAGAGCTTGCGGGCTCCCCAACAGAAGCAGAGTTAGAATGAGACAATGAGTTAATGAGTTAATGAGTCAATGAGTCAATGAGTTAATGAGTTAATGAGTTAATAGCTGCCCCTCCATCACTCCACCCTTCCTATTTCTTCTCTATCTGACTTTGGAATACTTCCGTTGATCCTGCTCCGCAACTAATAATCGTTTTCATTCCGGCGTCTACTTGTGCAGTAGTTTTTGTAACCTTTGCAGCAGGTACATGATAAATATTTCCGGATGTTGGATTCGGTCCTGTAGGAACAAAAACCGTTATAATTTCTCCCTGGTCATCAGTAATAAATCCAGTCATCAGGGTTCCTGAATTAAACAGGTCCACCAGCACCACCTCCCTGAAGAAAGAGCGATTCTTACCAAAAAACTGTGTCACGGTTTCCCTTACCATTTTGTAACCAGGAATCTTCATAAGATACCTCTTCTCAAGACCGTTTCTTAAAAAATTACCCCAACTTGTTCTGATAATAAGCCCGATCAAGAAAAACAGAAGGAATATACCAATGAGAGCCATAAGGTAGAGTGCTAGCTTGTAGAGTTGTGAATCTGTCTCTACTAATCCAATAAGTGGCCCAAGGTATTTTTCCACCAGGCCAATGATCCAGCGAAACAGGATGACAACCAATGAAAGAGGTAACAAAGCAACCAAACCTCCAAGAAAGGTTGTTCTGAAAAAATTTCTAACCCGCTTAAAAAAATTGATTTTCATGATATATTGTTTTGTATTATTTCCAAATTAAGAATACAAATATACCACAATCCTACAAGTAGATCGGCTAGTTAACAAGACACTTAGGAGGCGGGGTCTGCGTTTTGTAATAGTTCCTCGTCTCCTAACGCCATAGTGAGTGTCATCGTGAGCTTGTCGAATTACTTGCCGAACGACTTGCTCTTGGTTAATTCTTTTCTTTTCTATAATTGAATTTTGTAACTTCACATTACAAATAAATCTATCATGAAAAAAGTAACATTGATTTTCCTGGCCCTACTATTCTTTATTAACCTTACCGCCCAGGAACAGGTGGTCTTTGTTGGCCACAGGGGAGTGTCATACCTCGCCCCGGAAAACACGCTTGCATCTTATGAATTAGCATGGAAACTTGGAGCTGAGGCAGCAGAGTGTGACATAATGCTTACCAAAGACAAAAAGGTCATTGTTTTCCATGATAAAAAAGGCAAGCGACTTACCGGACAGGATTTTATAGTGAAAGAGGCGGTCTATGAAGATATTAAGAGCTTCCCTATCAAATTGAAAGAAACTAATTTAAAGAAATTTGAAGGCCAGACCATTCCCTTGCTAAGTGATTTATTACAGCTTATTCCGGAAGATCGTACATTGGTGATTGAAATTAAAACTGGTGTTGAAATCCTACCCTACATGCAGGAAATTATTAGTGAATACTGGAAGTCAGGAAAGATTACATTTATTGCTTTTGATTTTGAAACGATCCTCGAGACTAAGAAACTCTACCCCGAGATTCCTTGCTACTACCTTTCTGCCTTCGGTCATGACATCAAGAAGAAATTTAAAGAGATTATTGCCAGCGATCTGGATGGGGTTAATTTAAGGCATCAAATTATAAGCGAGAAACTTGTAAAAAATTACACTGATGAAGGAAAAGAAGTGTGGTGCTGGACTGTCAACGATCCTTCAGACGCCAAACAACTAATAAATATCGGGGTGGTTGGTATCACAACAGATCGACCGGTGTGGCTGCAAGAAGCGGTGATCAATCAAATGGAGTAAAGGGTTTACCTTTTTATCAGGCCATAAAAAAGGACATGAATCAGACCGTCAAGAAGATTTTCTTTTTCTGCCCTTGTATATTCATTCAGAAATAAAGGCAGTTCCAGTCCTTTCAGCATTGTAGAAATGGCAACCGATCCAATTTCAGCATTGTTTATTTTAAATGCGCCATCACTAATTCCCGACTCTAATATCTCTGCCACCATTTGAAATTCCTGCTCTTCAAATCTCTTTCGAACATCTTCTGCAAAATCCATTTTGTTAAGAGATTCTTCCTTCAATGCAGCATAAAAATTAGACACTGTTTTAACATGATATAAGCGAAACATGATATAATCCTTCAAGCGCTCCATTGGGTCCTTCCCGCTGTTGATCACTTTTTCCAGCGCAATCCTTAATTCTTCAGCCTCTTTCTCAACAACCGCTTCAAAAATCTCCTCTTTGCTTTCGTAATAATAGTAAATAGAGCTTTTCCCTTTCCCTGAAGACCTGGCAATATCCTCCATAGTGGTTTTTCTAAACCCCTGTGAAGAAAATATTTTTCTGGCCACATTAACTATCCCAACTCGCACTTGATCTTTTTCTACTACCATGAATATGTGCTTAAATTCATTTCTAAAATAGTGCAGATCTCATGGAAATGCAATATCTAAATTATGATCCCTCCTCAACTAATTTAAAGTCAAGCTGTCTTTTTGAAAGATTTGCAGTAACCACTTCAATTTTTAGGGGATCTCCAATTTCAAATTCCCTCCTGGAATGCCTGCCTACGATTTTATAATTGTCCTCATCAAATTCATAGAAATCATCGACAAGACCTTTCACAGAAACCATTCCTTCACATTTATTCTCAACGATTTCTACATAAATACCCCAGTCGGTAAGTCCTGAGACAACCCCTTCAAATACTTGTCCCACTTTATCTACCATAAATTCTACCTGTTTGTACTTCGTAGAAGCGCGTTCTGCATCAACGGCCTTTCTTTCCATCTCAGAAGCATGATCACAACGCTTCTCATAGCGAGAGGCGTTTTTCGATTCACCGTGCTCGAGGTAATGCGCCAACAAGCGATGCACCATCAAGTCCGGATAGCGACGAATCGGGGAGGTGAAATGTGAATAATCTTTAAAGGCCAGTCCATAGTGACCAACATTTTTTGTTGAATACCTGGCCTTAGCCATTGCCCGAAGCGCCATATTCTCAATCACCGTTTGTTCTTTCTTCCCCTGGATCTCACCCAATAAACGGTTCATGGAGACAGCCATCTGATGACTTGATTTCATCGACATCTCATAACCAAATTTGCGTATAAAAAAGGTGAAAGATTCCAGCTTCTCAGCATCCGGAAGGGCATGAATCCTGTACACAAAGGTCTTACCTTTCTTTTTTCCTGCTACCCTGTCCGCTTCGCTTACTTCCTTTGGGTATTTACCACCCCGGCTGGCATATTCAGCCACCCTGCGGTTGGCCAGCAGCATAAATTCTTCTACCAGGTGATTGGATTCCTTCTGTACCTTAAAATATACGCCCAGGGGTTTCCCGTCTTCATCAAGGTTAAACTTCACTTCCGCCCGATCGAAATTTATTGATCCTTCTTTAAATCTCTTATCGCGTAATTTTGTAGCTAACTCATGCATAAGAAGAACTTCTTCCTTCATCTCCTCTCCTTTGCCTGTTTCAATGATCTGCTGTGCCTGGTCATAATCGAATCGCTTGTCGGAATTAATAATCGTTCTTCCAAACCACTCGTCTACAATTTGCACTTCAGGGCTCAACTCCACGATGGCTGAAAAACAAAGTTTGTCTTCATTTGGACGAAGGGAACAAACATTGTTTGAAAGCTTTTCGGGGAGCATGGGAATCACCCTGTCCACAAGATACACGGATGTGGCCCTGTCGAAAGCTTCCTGGTCCAGGATGGAATCCTTCTGCACATAATGTGATACATCGGCAATATGAATTCCCACTTCGTAATTTCCATTCTTCAATGTCTTTACTGACAGGGCGTCGTCAAAGTCCTTGGCGTCAGCCGGGTCAATAGTAAAGGTTGGTATCCCGCGCATATCCCTCCGCTTCTTGATCTCCGCTTCAGTTATTTTATCGGGAATAGCTTCGGCGGCGGCCTCAACCTCGGCTGAAAAATGAATGGGTAATTCAAATTCTGCAAGGATGGAATGCATTTCTGTTTCATTCTCTCCTGGATAGCCCAACACTTCAAGGACTTCACCAAAGGGGTTTTTCACTTTTTTAGGCCAATCTGAAATTTTGGCAATGGCCTTTTGTCCATGCTCAGCCCCTTTAAGTTTATCTAAGGGTATAAATATATCAAATGGCATTTTTCTACTGTCGGGGAGCAAAAAAGCATAATTTTTTGAAATTTCGATAACACCCACAAAAGTTTCACGTGCACGTTCCACAATCTCAACTACCTCTCCTTCGAGACGGTTGGAGTTTCTCTTTTTCGGATATACATGCACCTTTACAAGGTCGCTATCCAGTGCAGTTCCCAGGTTATTTCTCGAAATAAATACATCCTGCTCAATCTCTTCTGAAACAAGAAAAGCATAACCATGCTGAGTCATATCTATAGACCCGTTCACGTATCCGGCTCTTGCCTTCATCCTGAACTTACCTCGCTCAACCTGTTCGATCATTCCTTCTGATTCAAGGGTTTTCAACGATTTATTGATCAGTTCCCTTCCGGGTTGGTCTTTTATGAGAAGTTGAGTCGCTACCTGCTTGTAATTAAAAGTCTTCTTCGGGCTGCGGGTAAAGATTCCCATAACGAGTGTGGAGACCTGCTCTTTGGACATTTTGGGAACGTGTCTGCGATTGGATGATTTGTTTGCCATATGCATAAATTATTGTTCTCCTAAGTTAAGAATGAATTACCAAACAACAGCTTGTCAACTTAAAATTTCTCTTCTATCATTCAGTATAATGATATTTACCTGTCGTACTCATATCAAAGAGCTGGTGCAACCATTTAGTGCTTCATCCCTCTCTTACCTTCATTACCTTCTATATTAAACATCGCTTAGATTATTATATTTTTGATACATTCACAATGAAGTAATTTGTTTTACAGAAATATATCTAACCAGTATAAAACTAAAAAATATGAATCGTAAACTTTTTATCCTCTCCGTAATTATACTAGTTACTCTTCTTCATTCTTCCTGTAAAAAAGAAGACCTTTTCGAACAGCCTTCAGTTGAAGTGAAGAAAGTCACTTTGCTGGAGCTTCCATCAGAATATGCCAATATTGAGGTTGACCTTTCATTGAGTAACAATGATACCAGGGAGGTTCATATTGCAGATGTCGAATACCAGGCTGTTATTGAAGGCGTAAGCTCCCAGGTAGAAATTCATGATATTGACCAGGATATTCTGGTCAGCACACCACTCGAGCTAACCCTGCCTTTGACCCTCACAACAAGCGAGGCATTGCCAATTCTGGCAAAACTATATGCGGGAGAAGAATTAGCGTATACAGTTACCGGAACATTCCATGTAAACGACCCAATCCTAAGTCTTTTTGACCTACCCATCAATATTTCCGGAACAACTGCCGTGGATTTTAATATTGAAGAGTTTTATGAGCAACCCGAAGTTAGCATCAACGATATTTCCGTCACGTATTCTATGAACCCTCTCACGGGGTATACTTTCAACCTTGAGGTAGACTGTACCATAGAAAACCCGAATGAGTTGAGTGTTGTCGTGGATGAAGTTGAATATACAGTAACTGTAGAGGGAGTTAAATCAGATACTCACCTCTATTCCGACACTTACGATACGGATATCAATCTTGCAGGAGAAAGCACAATATCACTTGTCCTTCCTGTAAACATGTCTGTTGGTCTTGCAGAAGGAGCGGCGCTGGGGCTTGCCATAGCTGATGGCTCTGCAGACTATATTCTGGAAGGAGAATTTTATGCCATTGAAGTAGATGGAATAGCTGCAGATTTCTTGCTGCCTTTGTATGATGCAGGAAGTGTCCCAGCAACGGTATTGGATTGATGAGTAATGCAATATTTAAAAATCTTTTCTTATGAAATTCAGAAGTTTATAATCCCTGGACAAAATAGATAAGTGTTGTTTTTGTATTTATTCAACTTAGGGGGGCGGCGCCCAGAGGAGGTTTCTGCTTATGGTATTCCGGGTTATCATATTCTTGCAATCCTGGTTATTTTCATAAATATTATTACGAACTTGTACCCTGCAATTTTGCAACGATATCACGGGATCAGATTAGAGAAAACAATCTAATACATTCAGATTATCTCTTATCCCCAGGAATAGAAAAATCAATGCCACAAGAAAAAAAAGAGCACCCAAAAATAAAACCTGGATTACATCCCCGTAATAAGCACCGGGAGCGCTATGAATTCGAATCACTCATACAAAGCAATCCTGAGTTAGCGCGTTTTGTGAAACCAAACCAGTATGGAGATGAGTCTGTGGATTTCTTCAACCCGAAAGCGGTAAAAGCGCTTAACACAGCACTGCTGAAACACTATTACGATATTCAAACCTGGGATATTCCCCCCGGATATCTGTGTCCACCCATTCCGGGACGAGCCGACTATATTCACCACATGGCTGATCTTCTAAGTGACGATAACGGGGGAGAAATCCCTGCAGGAAATAAGATCAAATGTCTCGATATTGGGGTTGGCTCTAATTGTGTTTATCCCATTATTGGAACTAAAGAATATGGCTGGTCCTTTGTGGGAAGCGATATCGATCCAATTGCGATTGATTCTGCAAATAATATCATTGAATCGAATCCACCACTTAAAAACCTTGTTGAAACAAGGTTGCAAAAAAACCCCAACAATTCGATCCATGGCGTGATACATAAAAATGAACGCTTTGATCTGACAATCTGCAATCCCCCGTTTTATTCATCTGCAAAAGACGCACTGGCTGAATCCGACAGAAAGAATAAAAACTTATCCAGTGGAAAATTAAAAAATATCACAAGAAACTTTAGTGGAAAAAACAATGAATTGTGGTGCGAAGGTGGTGAAAAACGCTTTGTCAGGGCTTTAATCCGTCAAAGCAAACAAAATGCTGATTCCTGCCTCTGGTTTTCTTCACTCGTATCCAAAAACTCTAATCTAAAAAGCATAAATGAAGCTCTTAATAAAGTTGAGCCAGCTGATGTAAAAACAATTACAATGGGGCAAGGGAATAAAACCAGTAGAATCGTGGCCTGGACCTTTCACAGTAAGGAGCAACGGGAAAACTGGTTCAAAAAAAAACAATAAGCAAACACAACCATTTACAGTAGTTTTTCATCTATAATTAAAAGTGAGTGATGAAAAGAATTTTATTAGTGATATCTGTATTTATAGTGGCTTCGGTCTTACCTTACTCCTGTGAAACATTCGAAAGCGCCAACATGCAGGTATGTGATGTTGAAAACCCACTGGAAGATTTGCCGTGGCTAAAAGACATTAAACTAGCCATTCAATTAAACATGAGCCCTGCCGGTTCACAGATTATTCAATATTCGTATAAAGGAGAATATGTGTTTTGGGTGGATGTCTGTTTCCAATGTCCCGATGGCGTGATCGCTGTTTACAATTGTGCAGGCGAAGTGATTTGTGAATTCGGTGGAATTGACGGAAGAAATACTTGCATCGATTTCGAAACAGAAGCCACCGACAGCACGAATCTGTTTATAAGTATTCAGAACAACACGAATTAACAGATCGCTTAGATTTTCCTTATTAACAAAAACTTCAAAAGTTGCTTTATAAATTCCAGGAGTTCCTTGTATAAAAGAGCAAGTCTCTATCTCAGACCTTTCAAGGTAAAAAGAAGCGTGCCAGCTCACATCGGCAAGAATTCCTGCTAAAGCAATGCGATATTGTCTACTTCATTAAATACTTCATTAATTAATGGGAGAGAAGGGGCTACAATGGCTCCTGCCATCATCGTCATCATGCTTGTAAGAAGAAGGGAGAGCTTCAACAGACCTCTGTTTTTCATTAAAAATAGTTTTTAATAGAACAGCCAAAAACAAAAATTATTTTTCCTTTCAACAGATTAATTGGTCGGTTTTTGAATCAATTGGTGAATATAGAACAATCCTTTAATTAATATAATATGTAACATTGTAAGCACTAAATATATTGTTGAACTGTTTGTTATATATAATTGAACAGAATCCATCCTGAGCTGTTATAAACAGAGACCAATCAAAACCCACACGATATTGTAGTGAAATTCGTTTGAACATTTATAATGAGAAACCTTTTATTTTTAATACTTATATATCCAGCCCTCCTTGTAGGACAACAGAATTACACCCTAAGCGGTAGTGTAACAGACGCCGCAACAGGAGAAGACCTCATTGGAGTTACAATATTTGACCTGGAATCATCATCAGGTTCTATAACAAATTCATATGGATTTTACTCGCTTTCACTTCCTGCAGGATGGTATAACATTCAATATAGTTACATGGGCTATACTACCGCTAAACATGCTATTGAGCTAAGTAAAAATCAAAGCTTCAACATCGAATTAACCCCCTCCCAAATTGCGCTTGATGCCGTAACTATTTCAGCTGAGCGAAGAGATAAAAACATCACTTCAGCAGAAATGGGTGTGGAAAAATTAAATCTTCGACAAATTGCCATTATCCCTGTTCTGTTTGGGGAAAAGGATGTTTTAAAAACGATTCAACTCTTACCTGGAATTAGTAGCTCCGGGGAAGGAAGCACGGGATTTAACGTTCGTGGCGGATCCATGGATCAGAATCTCATACTCCTCGATGAAGCACCATTGTACAGTGCATCGCACTTACTTGGTTTTTTCTCAGTCTTTAATGCTGACGCCCTGAAAGGTGTTACTGTTTATAAGGGTGGGATTCCTGCCTATTACGGGGGAAGAGCTTCTTCAGTGTTGGACATTACCATGAATAATGGTAATAAAAAGAATTTTAATATAACAGGAGGAGTTGGGTTGATATCCACAAGGTTAACTGTAGAAGGGCCTATTATCAAAGATAAGATGTCGTTCATTGTTTCCGGACGAAGAACCTATGCTGATATAGTTGCCAAGGCGGCGTTCTCAGACGATGTGGTTCCTAATGATCTATCCCTCTATTTCTATGATCTGAATGCAAAATTGAATTACTCCATTAACGATAAAAACCGGGTATTTCTTTCGGGCTACTTTGGAAGTGATGTTTTTGGATTTAGTGACCAGATTGGAACAGACTGGGGGAATACAACCGGAACAATTCGATGGAACCACCTCTTTAATAAAAAACTTTTTTCAAACACATCTGTCTTGTTTAGCAGGTATAATTATGGATTTAATGCCGGACAGGACGGAATAAGCATACGGCTAACTTCCGGCATTGAAAATCTCACTGTCAAAGAAGACTTTACCTGGTTTCTTAACCCAAACAACACCATCAAATTTGGAGGGTCATCCACATTTCATACGTTTAAGCCCGGGGAGTTGGAATCAGAAGGAGAATTGGATTTCGATATTATACTGAGAGAAAAGAGCGCCTATGAAAGCGCAGTCTATCTTCAAAATGAGCAGAAAATCAGCACGCGTTTCAGTGCAAACTATGGCCTCCGATTATCAATGTTTAACCAGGTTCAGATTGACTCAGGGTTGATATATGAGTATGGTGATGACAATTTACCTTCGGATTTTACCTTTTATGAAGCAGGCGAAATAATTCAAACCTACCTTGGTTTTGAACCCAGGTTCTCGCTGAATTATATACTTGGAGATAAGAGTTCTTTGAAAGTCTCCTACAACAGGATGGCGCAATACCTGCAATTACTCTCAAATAGCACTTCAGGAAATCCAACCGATGTATGGTTGCCCAGCAGTAACAATATCAAGCCGCTCTACGTGCACCAGGTTGCTGCCGGCTATTTTAGAAATTTCCTGGATAATAATATTGAAACATCTGCTGAAGTATACTATAAAAGAATTCAGAATGTAGCAGATTATGAGGATGGCGCTAATATCTTTCTGAATGAATTTGTAGAAGCAACTATCCTGAATGGATTAGGCAGGAGTTACGGATTGGAGCTTTATGTGAAGAAAAATTACGGCGACTTTAGCGGATGGATAAGCTATACCTTGTCAAGGACTGAAAACAAAATTGAGGGCATCAATGATTTCAATTGGTATCCTGTGAAATATGACAAAACGCATGATATTTCTATCGTGGCCAGTTACCAACTATTTCCAAGAATTTCTCTTTCTGCAGTCTGGGTATACGCTACAGGAAACGCGGTAACATTCCCAAGCGGTAAATATGTTATTGACGGGCTTCAGATTCCTTACTATACAGAAAGAAATGGTTACAGAATGCCACACTACCACAGAATAGATGCCAGCATCAATATCAAAGGGAAGAAGCGTAAGCGCTTTGAGTCAAACTGGGATTTTTCAGTATACAATGCATATAACAGACACAATGCCTATCTGATAGATTTTCGTGAGAGCGAAACTGTTCCGGGTGCCACAGAAGCTGTTAAACTAAGTCTTTTCGGAATTGTACCTTCTATCAGCTATAACTTCAAATTCTAAAAAAATGATGAAGACTAAATATATACTGTTAACATTTGCCATCATCTTTACTCTTTCCTCCTGTGAGGAGGTGATAGAGATAGATTTGAACTCTTCTCATCCCATTTTGGTGGTAGAAGCCAGGCTATATAAGGACTCATTGGCTACCGTTTTACTCACCAAAACAGTAAATTATTTTTCTTTAGAAACTCCAGAAGTGATTGAGAATGCTACCATCACCATCACTGCTGATGACAATGTCTCAGAAGAATTGCTTTACCTGGGAAGCGGATTATACTCCGGGGAAACAATGCGTGGGATTGAAGGGGTGCACTATGAGATTGAAATATTGTGGGAAGAGGAGGAATACAATGGAAGTGCTTTTCTGCCAAAACAAACAGAGATAATATCCCTGGAAATTGTCGAATTTCAGCCAGCCCCCCAGGCACCGCTATTCAAAAATGCGGAAATAACATTTTTAGACAATCCTGAAACAGAAGATTTTTATATGATCAGATATGTTCTTAACGGACTCCCTCTCGCTGCTTCCTATTTTGCTTTTTCGGATATGACTTTTTCGGATACCATTCAATTAGCCAATCCTCAATTGTCATTTGAAACCGGTGACCTTGTTGGTGTTCAGGTGTTTTCAATTGATGAACCCATGTCTGTTTTCTATTCACAATTGAGTCAAGCCCTGGGTGGTGGCATGGCTATGTCGTCTACACCCTACAACCCTACTTCAAATATTAAAGGAGCCATGGGGTATTTTGCTGCCTGGTCGTATGTTATGGATACAGTAGTGGTTCCTTAAGAATTTGTATCAAAAATATCTATCTTCGTTTGCATGTTGCACCATGCAGAAAGAATTCTCAACACAAAATGATCGAAGAGAAAGTATTTGAAAATATTGATTTTACCGACAAGGGCTTGTCGGATAATGAATTCGACAATTGCACCTTTATAAATTGCAATTTTTCGAATGTAAATTTATCTGATTTTACTTTGCTTGAAATTATGTTTGACCATTGCAACCTGGGCACGGCTAAACTCAATGATACAACCCTGAAAGATGTTGAATTCAAGCATTGCAATCTCATGGGTGTTGATTTCGGTGAAGTCAATAAAATTTTGCTTTCATTATCCTTTGAGGGTTGCCGTTTAGACTTATCTTCTTTTTACAAACTAAAACTTAAAGCAACCCGTTTTTCAAAATGCTCCATCAAGGAAGCCGATTTCACTGAAACAGATTTATCGAAATCTGTATTTGCAGAATGTGATCTTGACGGTGCTATATTTGACCGTTCCAACCTTGAAAAAGTGGATTTCACTTCTTCTGACAACTATTCTATTGATCCGGAAAATAATCGCCTGAAGAAAGCTAAGTTTTCAAGGTCCGGATTGCATGGATTGCTAGGGAAACATGATATAGTAATTGAAATATGAAAAAAGAAACGCTAATTCTCATTTTTACTTGCTAATTCTTTTTGTCATACTTACCCCTTGGCTTAGATCCTTTATCTTCCGAAGGGGCAATTATAAATGTTTTCCCTTCATATGATCCTTCTTCCATTTTTGGAAGAATTTTATGTGCAACAGCTTCATCTACCTCGAAAAAGGAGAACGCCCTCTGAACATCAATTCTTCCTATCTGGTTGCTTGAGATGCCTGTTCCCGTACAAACTAATCGCAGAAGGGCTCCTTTATTCATATTCATCTTTTCTCCCAAATTGATGAAGTACTTTGCTTTCGGACCTGATAAATTCCTGTTTTGACCGCCATCTCTGTCTCTGCCTCTCCTGTCACCACGATCGCCACGATCTCTGTCTCCACGATCTCTGTCTCTTCTATCTCCACGATCTCTGTCTCCTCTACCCCCTTTTTCTTCTCCTTCTTTGGCATTCAGGTTTCCAGCGTTCTTATAATAATCAAGGACGGTATTGAACTCTGCCGAGATGAACTTCATTACAATCTCATCAGATGTGAATCTTTGCAGCTTCTCATAGATGACCGGCCAATAGCGCTCAATCGCCTCATCATCAACCTGGGTCTTGATCACGCTGTCCATCATATTGTACATGCGTTTCTCACAAATATCTTCAGCTTGAGGAATGGTCTTATACTCAATATTTATGTTCCCGGATTTTTGAATCTGATTGATTTTGTATAACTCTCTGGTGTTTACCAATGTAAGAGACAAACCTGAACGTCCTGCCCTGGCTGTTCTTCCACTTCTGTGAGTATAATTCTCATGATCATCTGGTAAATTATAATGGATCACATGTGTGATATCATCAACGTCCAGTCCCCGTGCAGCCACATCGGTAGCAACAAGTATGCTTGCTGTTCTTTCTCTGAATCTTTTCATGGCGGCATCTCGCTGCCCCTGTGAAAGATCTCCGTGCAGTGAAACTACATTATATCCATCCTTTTCCAGCTTCTCAGAAACCTGTCCGGTTTCTCTTCTTGTCCGACAGAATATCAATCCAAAAATATCAGGATAGTAATCTATAATCCTTTTTAAAGCGTAATAACGATCACGTTCTTTCATCATGAAGTACTGATGCTCAATGTTTGCTGCAAGAGCATTTTGTTTTCCAATGGTAATCTCAACAGGATTTGTCATGTAGTTCTTCGCAATTCTTCTTACCTCTTTGGGCATGGTCGCCGAAAAAAGCCACACCTTTTTTTCGGAAGGGGTTTGTTCAAGAATCGCATCAATATCCTCCTTGAATCCCATGTTCAGCATCTCATCAGCTTCGTCAAGAATTACTCTTGTGACTGTTTTTAATTTAACAGCTTTTCGGTTAATAAGGTCCAGTAATCGACCGGGAGTCGCCACTACAATGTGTGCTCCTTTTTTGATTCTGTGGATCTGATCCATTATACTGCTTCCCCCGTAAACAGGTACAATATTTGGCTTGTTTTGAAACTTTGCAAAAGTCTCAAGGTCTTTCGTAATTTGCATACACAGTTCCCTGGTTGGACAAACAACCAATACCTGGGTGTGAGTTATACTGAAATCTGTATGTTGAATAGCGGGTAATCCGTAAGCAGCTGTTTTCCCGGTTCCTGTTTGGGCAAGCCCAACAAAATCGTCTTCTCCTTTTAGCAAAACCGGTATTCCTTTTTCCTGTATCTCTGAAGGATCTGTAAATCCTAATTTTTCGACTGCTTTCAGAACATCTGAATTCAGTCCTAAGTCCTTAAATTCCATAAATTTGTATTAAGCCGCGAAGTTACGACAATTAGTTGACAATCAATCGACGGTGTGGAATAAAGGCAGGGCCAACGCATTTAAATTCTAAGGACTTTTAACAAGAACTCATTATCCCAGG
>CAZIFQ010000030.1:0-41282 GCA_964538375.1 uncultured Bacteroidaceae bacterium
AATGATACATTTGATTCAAACAACGGCACCAAAAAATAGTTTTTCGAGGTGCCCTTAATTAAATTTGAGGTCTTCTAATCCTTCGATATTATCCAATCCGCTAAATTCTTCGGCCAGACCTTCAATATCATTCAGGTTAAAATCACCGGCAATATATACCAACACACCTTCTGTGGGTTCTGATACAACAAGCAGGAATTCACGAATCTGTGGTCCTTCTGTCTTCATCCATATACGGACATCTTCGTCACCTTCCCTTACTGATAGTACCTCTACATAGTCGTCGGTATTTAATCCATCTGTCACTTCATCATAAAAATTATTATTAGCCAGGATCTCTTGATTCTCAATGGCAAGAACCTTGACTGCTGTGAGCTTGTCGAAGGGAACCCCAGCATCAGCAATTTCTTTTACTTCCATATCTGAAATAACCTGGAAAAGTTCAGGACCAATATTCACGGTTGTGACGTCTTCCATTCCGCTGTACTTCTTAATTATTTTCTCAATAGAAGAGGGCTGAGCCATAACCACCGCTGAAAATAATACTGCTGTTAAAATTAATGTTACTTTTTTCATAATCTAGAATTTTGTTTTTATTTGTTATGTGATTTATTTTCACCTTTCTATGAGGGAGACGATTGATGAAAACTTTTATTACAACTAAACAGGAATAAAATATTTCCCAGGTTAAATTTAGATTAAGAAATCATATTTTATATACTGAATTACAGTTACTTACGATATTATGAGAAAAATCAAAAAATGTTTTTTAATAAACTATTTGAATATAAAAATTTAGTTTTTATCTTTGTCAGCGCTTTACAAAAGCGAGAAGGATGATTCAGTAGCTCAGTTGGTAGAGCACCTCCCTTTTAAGGAGGGGGTCCTGAGTTCGAGCCTCAGCTGAGTCACCACAAAAGACCCCGAATTTATTCGGGGTTTTTTGTTTTAAGTACTTGAGTACTTGGAGTACTTCGAGTACTTCGAGTACCTTGAGTTAGGGCCCCTAGTATATTCATTATATCATTTAAATCGAAGCGCATTCCTTCTCCCGGCGGGAGAAGGCCAGGATGAGGGCGATATCATTGGCTAGTAAGCAGTGGGCAATGGATGCTTTGTCTAAGCGGGGTGAAATAAAAAAAGCCGGAATGTTACATCCCGGCTTTCCATATGTATTAAACTAATTCTTTAGTAACAGTACTTGTTCTCTTCGATCATTTTGTCGGCAATTCTTCTTCGGGATTCTTTCACGTTCAGACCTTTGGTCCATGTGAAGTATTCAATTGCTTTTTCAAGAAGTTCACCATATTCTTCAGAATCAGTAGAATAAGTTGCATCTATTGCATACTTGTGAATGCGGGCTGCAGCATCAGTAATAAATACATCACCCATATCCTTATACAATGCAAATTCTTCCTCGGTCTTGTAAGACTCCATTTTTTTCAAACGCAATAATACAGATTCAGCTACATACACCTGGATGATGCAGTCTGAGATATTGCTCAATACCTCTTGCTCATGCACAAGCTGACGTCCAAATTTTTCTGAGGCAGCTTTCAGCAGCATCAGTGTAACTTTTTTCAGGTTAGCGATATACTGATCTTTCTCTTCGTAGTAGCCTGCAGCAACAACCGGAGCAGCTTTCATTCCCTTCACCTCAGCAAAAGCTTTTTCTGCCTCTTCCATCACGGGAAGTACCTTCCTGGCTCCCTTCTTCAGGATATTGTCAACAAGCAGAAGCCGGTTGATTTCGTTGGTTCCTTCAAAGATCCTGTTGACCCTCGAGTCTCGGTAACCCCTGTCGATCATCATCTCTGCTGAGAATCCCATACCACCGTGGATCTGCACGCCTTCATCAACTACAAAGTCCAATGCCTCAGAAGCAAATACTTTCATTGCAGCTGCTTCCAGTGCAAAGTGGTTAAATGCTTTCATGGTATCCCGACCCTTGTCTTCACCTTGCTCAACATAATGTTCTATGGTATCATCTAATGACTTACTTGCACGGTATACTGAACATTCAGTTGCAAATGTCCTGATTACCTGCTCTGCCAGTTTATGTTTGATAGCGCCAAAACTTGATAGGTGACTTCCAAACTGCTTTCTTTCGTTAGAATATTGTACAGATTGATCAATCGCCATTTTCGCTGAACCAATAACGTTGGCACCCAGCTTGATCCTACCCATGTGCAGGATATTCAAAGCGATTCTGAATCCTTCTCCCCTCTTACCGAGTTGATTTTCAACAGGAACCTTTACATCATTGAAGAAGATCTGGCGGGTAGATGATCCCTTGATACCCATTTTCTTCTCCTCTGGATTGAAAGTGATGCCTTCATATCCTCTCTCAAGGATAAATGCACTCAGAACGCGGTCATTGTCGATCTTGGCAAACACAGTCAGTACATCTGCAAAACCACCATTGGTGATCCACATTTTAGCTCCATTCAGAATCCAGTGCTTACCATCTTCAGACAGCACAGCTTTTGTAGTACCTGAATTCGCATCTGAACCGGCTCCCGGCTCTGTCAGGCAGTATGCTCCCAGCATTTCACCTGTGGCAAGCTTAGGTACATATTTGGCTCTTTGCTCATCGTTACCATAATACAGAATCGGGAGTGTACCAATACCGGTATGGCAGGAATATGCTACTGCAGCAGAATACCCTCTACCCATTACCTCACTGACATACATGGTAGTTAGAAAATTCTGTCCGAAACCTTCATACTCTTCAGGAACAGCAATTCCCAAAAGGCCCAGTTCACCTGCCTTTTTCATGATCTCAGGCATCAATCCTTCTTTTTGAGCATCAATGTCGTCTATTACAGGAAAAACCTCTGTATCAAGAAAATCCTGACATGTTTGTCCAATCATTTGCTGTTCTTCGTCCAGTTCTTCAGGGATAAAAACATCAGCCGGATCGGTCTCCTGTACAAGAAATTCACCTCCGGTAATTAATTTTTTGTTTTCCATTTTTTATTGTTTAGTACTTTTTTTAACGTTACAGGTCCAGGGCCATGGCCACCAATTCGGCAATATCATAGGCCTTCACGTCCTCTTCCCTGTTCTTGTATTTTATTCCATCAGTCATCATCACCATGCAATAGGGACACGCAGTGCAAATAATGTTGGCACCAGTTTCCAGCGCTTGCTCTGTTCTTTCTATAAATACTTCCTTCTCCCCTTTCTCTGCTTCTTTGAACATCTGCCCCCCACCGGCTCCACAGCAAAGTGCAAAGCTCCTGTTCTTGTCCATCTCCTTCTTCGAAGCTGATAAGGCATTCAGTACCTGCCTGGGGGCTTTATATTCGCCATTTGCGCGTCCGAGGTAACAGGGATCGTGGAAAGTAATGGTAGATTCCTTGAGTGCATCTCCGGGAATCTTCAAAGATCCGTCTGCAATGCGATCACGCAGAAACTGGGTATGGTGAATCACTTCGTAATTTCCACCCAGGTCCGGGTACTCATTTTTAAATGTATTGTAGGCATGGGGATCGCATGTGATGATTTTCTTCACCTCATATCCTTCAAATATCTCAATATTCATCATGGCCTGCATCTGGTACAGCATCTCATTTCCTGCGCGGCGTGCTACATCACCACTGGATGATTCTTCAGTACCCAGCACAGCATAAGAAGTTCCCAGCGTATCAAGTATCTTTACAAAAGCACGTGACACATGCTTGTAACGGTCGTCAAATGCTCCTGCACTGCCTACCCAGTAGAGATATTCTGGCTTTTCTTGCTTTGCGAAAAGATCTGCCATCAATGGCACTTCAACTTTTTTCTGTTTCGTTTCCATACCCACTAGCTCTTTTCGTTTATCATAATGTCTTCTGCCCATAACATCCTGTCGTCTTGCGAAAACTGCCATGGTGCACCGTTATTTTCAATATTGGAAAAAATGGCATTCAGTTCTGCCGGGGCAGCTGACTCCTCCATCACCAGGTAACGCCTCATGGCAACGATCATGGCCGGCTGGTTGATATTAATTGGACATTCCTGTGCACAAGCATTACAGAGCGTACATGCCCACAACTCTTCCTCAGAAACATAATCCCTGAGAAGTGATTTATTGTCAGAAAAATCCTTACCATTCTTCATAATCTTCGGCCCCTTCTCCTTCATCCTTGCACGAACATCCATTACTATTTTTCTTGGAGAAAGCATCTTACCTGTTATATTGGCTGGACAGACAGAGGTACAACGACCACACTCAGTACAAGCGAGAGAATCCATATAACTCTTCCAGCTTATATCTTCAATGTCGAGTACGCCAAAACGTTCAGGCACTTCCTCTTCTTCTCCTTCAGTTGCCGGAGTAAAGGCCTGTACCGGATCCATCATAATCTTCACCTCTTTGGTGATACTCTCCATGGTGCTTAGCTTTCCAAGCGGCTCAAGGCGACTCAGGAAGACATTGGGCACTGACATAAATACATGGAAGTGCTTGGAGTATGGAAGATAATTGGCAAATATGAAGATCAAACCAATATGTGTCCACCAGTTAAGCTGGTGCAACACCTCGTTGGCATGCGGACCTGCATCGATCCATGAAGCCAGTACCTTACTGATTGGATAAATCCCTTCCACAGTATGACCTGCATGAGTAACAGACAAAATATAATAGGTATTCATACCCATAAGAGAGATCATCAATATTAAGATGATACTTAGCGCAATGTTTGCATCTATATGAGAAATGTGCTTCATTTCAATACCCGAGAAACGCTTTACATTGAGAAATATACGTCTGCCCAGGAATACCAGGATAGCAATTGCAATGATGAGGGCAAATATATCCCCCGAAGCCATTACGAAACTGTGAAAACCGCCAAAAAAGGAGAGCGACTTCTCAAGACCAAAAAGGCCATCAATTACCATTTCTATACTTCCGATCAGGATGACCAGGAATCCCCAGAAAACCAGGGCATGTAGTAAACCGATAACAGGTCTGCGAAAAATCTTGGTTTGTCCTATGGCCACTTCCATCATCACGCCAAAGCGTTTACCTATATGTTTAATAGGAAAATCTCCCTTTGTGATCTTAAAAAATCCAATAAACCGCCATGTGGTATAGCCAAAAGCCAGCAATGTAACCAACAGCGCGGCCAGGAAAATGATTTGTTTATCCATAATATTTTGAGTTGGTTGGGCCTACTGAGCCTTTGCAGCTTTAATTTCCGTAATCAGTTCGGGAAGCACTTTTAATGCATCACCAACGATTCCGTAATCAGCAGCTTCAAATATCGGAGCGTCTTTGTCAGTGTTCACTGCGACAATGCACTTCGATGAGCTCACCCCTGCCAGGTGCTGTATCGCGCCTGAAATACCAAAAGCAAAGTAGAGGTTCGGAGCAATGATCTTACCTGTCTGTCCGGTATGCTCTTCGTGTGGTCTCCATCCTTCATCGGATACAGGTCTTGAACAAGCGGTAGCCGCACCAAGTACGCCGGCCAGCTCTTCAATCGGACCCCAGTTTCCACTTTCCTTCATACCACGTCCACCAGAAACAACAACCTCGGCATCAGTAAGTAACAACTTACCATCTTGCTTCTGCACGTCCATAATGTTGGTCTTGGCAGCAGCTACATCAACACCCGGATCATACGGCTCAATGGCTGCTGATCCACCGTGCTCCTTCACTTCGTATGAGTTCTGAGCCAGTGTTAAAATAGCTGTATCGGTCAGGACTTTTACTTTGGCGAATGCCTTACCGCTAAATACCTTCTTTGGAATCACAAGCGGACTTGCAGTTTCAGGAAGTGCAGTAACACCTGCTGCCAAACCGGCTTTCAGTTTAACTGACAATCGTGGTGCGATTGCTTTTCCGGTGTTGTTTTGTGCCATAACAAGAATTTTCGCTCCTGTTTTCTCCATGGCTGCAGCAATAATATTTGTATACACCTGGTTATCCAGGCCTGCAGGTGCAGTTTCCACATTAAGGATGTTAGATGCACCATAGGCACCCAAAGTTGACAGTTCATCCTTGCTTACATTACCAATTGAAAGTGCCGTAACACTTCCCCCTATCATACCGGCAATACCGGATGCATAGGATACCAGTTCATTGGAAAGTTTCTTAAATTTCCCGTCCCAGTTTTCTGTATAAACTAATACTGACATATTTCTTAGTTATTTGTTTACGGAAGAAGCCCGAAAGGTTCGATACTTATTCCTTTTTACTTTTTCCTTTTTCCTTAAAAAACCTTCGCTTCGTTTTGCAATAGATCAACCAACTCCTTCACGTTGTCGGCATCCACCATTTTACAAGGTGCCTTTGGTTCCGGCATTACAAACTCTTCAAAAGCTGTCTGTGCAGCTGCATCAGTAGCAGGTATCACTTGCAATGGTTTCTTTCGTGCCATCATGATACCACGCATAGCAGCAATTCTTGGCTCTTTAGCGATCCCTTTTTGAACCACGGCAACAAATGGAGCAGGCACTGAAACCTCTTCTTTTCCACCATCGATATCCCTGGTTATCAAAACCTCATCACCGGATGCTGACAACCGGGAAACAGCTGATACTGAAGGAATATCCAAAAATTCGGAAAGCATACCCCCAACTGCGGAACCATTATAATCACTTGATTCTATGCCACAGAGAATGACATTAAAATCCCCGCTGTTAACTACAGAAGCAAGTTGTGCCGCAACATAAAAAGCATCACCTGCCTCGGCATCTACCCTGATAGCTTCATCAGCACCAATAGCCAATGCTTTTCTAAGGGTTGGTTCTGCTCCTGCTGGTCCAACCGTTACAACAGTTACTTTGGAAATACCATTGGAAACATCTTCTTTCAACTCCATGGCCCTGGTCAGCGCCAGCTCATCCCATGGATTAATGATCCATTGTACACCACTGTCATCAAATGAAGTGTTATCGTTCGAAAACTTCACCCTGGTTGTAGTGTCCGGAACATTGCTAATACAAACGAGTATGTGCATATCTAGATATTTAAAATTAGATGACAAATATATAAGATTCTAAAAAAAAACGACACAAATATATGGTTTTCTCAACTTATTACAATGAAAGTTATCGACAGTACTATGCGGGAAAAAGGGCAGAGCCGATTGAGTAATTATTCAGCTAAGATGAGAAGCTCCGGAAAGTCAGTCACAAACTGACTTACACAAGAATGCTTAAGTTCTAATTTCGAACATATTGCTTCTGGATTCGAGTGGCTTGTATTGGCTAATTTATAAGAAATAAAAATAGTTGACAATAAACACATAGCATGACTTCCTCGGTACCTTACTGCTGGTAGTTGAGCACAAATATAATATTGATGAAAAAAGAGGGTGACATTATAACATGCCACCCTCTCTTTTTAAAAAAAACACCTAAAAGTCTAAATGCAAAAAAAATCTTATTGCATAAAGTTTACTCAGCAACTTTCTCTAAATCATAGATTGATTGAACCTGAGCGGCAGTTAACACACTATTGTAAATTCTGATTTCATCAAGTGCGCCTCGGAAGTATCCTCCCCATGATAATGGAATAATTTTATCATTATCGTAGTTTGAATCATCAGCTGCATATACATCTGATCCTCTTCCAAATACAAGATCATTACCTGTATTTGCTAAAGCAGTACCAGGTGTATCGTCCCATACCTTAGTTTCAGTACCATTGATATAGAATTTCATATAACCGCCACCAAATGTAACTGCCAGGTTATACCATGTTTCAATCTCTAATGGTGGATCAGTATCTTTGTCATAGATAGCCTCAGCAGTTGCAATAGTAAAGAAAGACTTGTTTGCATCCTGTAGCTGGAATTTGTAACCTACCCAGGAATGAAGTCCCATAAAACGATTGTTCCCAGCAATTTCAGTTGTATTCACCCAAACAGAAATAGACATTGTTTCAGGGTTCAAAGCAGTGTTATAGGGAATCTTTACAAAAGCTCCAAGGTCAAAAGCAAGAGCTCCACCATCATTACCATAACGGTCTGTTGTCCATGTTGGAAGAACGCCACCCCAGGTGTCGTCTCCACTCATGAGAGTACCATCGAATTCATTTCCTGAAAAGTCAGACAGTGTTGTTCCTGTACCATCATCGAAGGTCCAGTGACCAACTAATGCATCAGGCGCAATGGCAGCAACAATCTTGGTGTTATAAAGAGTTGTTGCAGCAGCAAGAGCTATTACAGTGTTATCTACATCAACCTGGGTAGCAAGAGGATTAAGATTTACAACTTCTGCAGCAGTAATAACGAGCTAAAATTCAGCTTGTGATCCGAGTAAATACTGACCTTCGGCAGTACCTTCAGATGTTGACGCAATAAGCGCATCTGCATCAGCAATAGCTGTTGCAAGTTCAGTCTTGTCTACTTCTTCTTCTTCGGGATCACATCCTACGAAGAGCATCGACGCAGCAGCAAGCGCAAAAAAGAAAGTTAAAAAACTTAATTTGAGTGTTTTCATAATTAAAAAATTTAGTTTAAAAAATTAATGATTAATATTTATGTTAATGTCCACTTCACTTTGTGGAATAGGAAAATAGCGTTTAGAATCATAATCAAAATCTGTATAAGAAAGGGCAGCTTCTGCAGCTGCTTTACCATAGCGCATCAAATCGAAATAGCGATGAAATTCAAAACCGAGCTCAACCCTTCTTTCGTGCCTTATGGCTTGTCTGACAATATTTTTTGAGTTATCATCAATCAAAGGTAGGAGTTCATTTGGAATGACACCAAATCCTGGTAAATCTTCATCAAAGATATAACTTTCTCTTGCCCTTTTCCGGACTTCATTTAAAGGGATCAGCGCTTCATCACTTCTGTTCAGTTCATTTAATGCTTCTGCTTTAATAAGGAGAATATCACTATATCTCATATAAGTGTAGTTCAGGTCTGCATTCCCTTTTGTTCCCTTACTTATCTCAGCCAATGGCTGTAAATGCTTTTTCTGAAGGAAACCTGTTGGTGACCATGCAGGGTCAAAGAGTTCACCGTTAATCCAAAGTTCACCATCTCTCCCAACTGTGTAATCTAACCTGGGATCAACAATACTCCCGGCGGTTACTTCAAATTCATCGATAAAATTTTGCCTGGGTGCATTAAAAAAGTAACCATTTTCTACTGCCGGTGAGAACCATTGATTCAATGCACTTCCCTGAAAGGGGATCTGTCCTGCCAGGTGTTGTATTTCAAAAACAGACTCAATGCTATTCTCATAATCCACCATGAAATTTTGCTTGTATACATCCAGTAAACCATATATGTTCAAGGCATCGAGGGAGTCAACATAAGCTAAGGCATCAGTATAATTCTCAGTATATAGATATACTTTTGCCAGCAAACCAAAGGCAGCTCCTTTCGAAACTCGTCCCAAATTACTTGGAGTTATATTGGCTGGAAGACCATTCTTTGCAGAGAGTAAATCTGTTTCAATCTGCCCGTATATAATGTCAACTGATGATGTTGGTACATGAAGATCGGAAGAAGTGAACACAGGTTCTGTTTTCAAAGGAATTTCACCAAAAATATTTACCAGTTGAAAGTAGTAGTAAGCTCGTAAAAATTGAGCTTCAGCAATATACTGCTTTTGTAATGTGGCATCCATATCAATATTTGGGATATTGTAAATGGCTTCATTTGTGCGAGAGATTCCATTATAATAGTGTTCCCAGATAGACACAATGTATCCGTTGTCGGAATTCGTCTCAAACTGCTCAATAAAGGAGATTTCACTCTGGTCGCCAGGATTTCCTCCTTTTACAGCATCATCAGAGGCGACATCTCCAAACACCCAGATATTGTTTTCAATAGAGGTGAATGCCAAAGGTTCATAGCATGCATTGCATGCCAGAAGTGCATGTTCTGCAGTTTTATAGAATGTTGCACTTGAGTATTTTCCCTGGAGATTTTCATCCAGAAATTTTGAACATCCTGAAGTAATGGCTATTCCTGCTATGATGATAAATACTTTAAGTTTCATCGTATATATTTTTTAAAAAGTTATTTGTAAACCAATACTATAAGAGACAGAAGAAGGATAAGTACCCCAATCGATTCCTGCTGCCAAATCGCCTTCTGAGGAAGAGTTATCGCTCACTGTCATTTCAGGATCCAGACCAGGATATTTTGTGAACGTGAGTAGATTTTGTCCTACGGCATACACCCTGATTTTATCAAAAAATATCTTGTCGGCTTTTTCTACAGGAAAAGTATACCCAACCTGGAAATTTTTTAGCCGCAAATAAGACCCGTTTTCAAGGAAACGTGTTGAAGGCTTGGTATTGTTAGATTTTGCAGCCCAGGATGCCCTCGGTTGTGTATTACTTGTCCCTTCACCTGTCCACCTCTCATCATAGTACCGCTGTGTAACATTAAACGGTCGGTAAAATCCTTCAATATCAGTAGCAACCTGGTAATAAATATCATTTCCATAGCTACCCTGGAAGAATATTGACAGGTCAAATGATTTATAATTGGCCATGAAATTGAGTCCATATGTAAAAAGCGGGATTGCGCTTCCTACAAAAGTTCTGTCTCTCTCGTCGATAAATCCATCCAGGTTTTGGTCTACGTACATAACATCACCAGGTTTAATATTGTCGCCCTGGTAAGCATGAGTGATAATTTCAATATCGTTTTGGAAAATACCCTCCATTTCATACAGATAGAATGCCCCCAGGCTATGACCTTGCTCAGTAAGTGTAGCAAAAACTCCATTGTCAATTCTGCCACCTGAAATTGGAGCATCCAATTCAAGTACCTCGTTATAAATAGTGGCCAGAACACCTGAAACAGAAATATTTCCATTTTCATACGCTTGTTGGTAGTTCAATTCCAGTTCAAGCCCCCGGTTAAGGATTTTACCCTTATTCACCCAGGCCGGCTGAATGGAACCACTCGAAGGAGGAATGGGCTCCTGGGTTAGCATATTACTTGTTACTTTAAAGAAATAGTCAGCGGTGATATTGAATCGATTTTTAAACATATGCAGATCAATTCCAATATCATACTGATTACTAGTCTCCCATTGCACATCGGCATTTCCGTATACCGATATGGCATATCCATCGCTTGAAACACCTCCAAATGGATAGTTGTAGTTAGACCCAATTTGGTCTGAATAAGCATAATAACCAACTTCCTGGTTACCAATAGCACCATAGGAAGCCCTTACTTTTAAAAGGTTGATGGAAGAAATATTGTCAAAAAAATCTTCTTTATCAACGCGCCAGCCAGTAGAGAATGAGTAAAATGTACCCCAGCGGTTATCCGGACTAAATCGAGAAGATCCGTCCTCACGAATGATGGCAGAAACAAGAAATTTATTCTTAAAATTATAGTTAGCCCTTCCAAAAAATGAAACCAGGGAATATCCCGCCCTTGATTCCGAAGCATCAGTAACTCCCAATCCATTACCGAGGTAAACAAGGTTATTGTCTTGATCCGGGAAATCCTTCTCAGCCGCTGAATTCTCATAAATAGCGCCTTTTATAAGCTCTGTACCCAACATAACAGACAGGTTGTGGTTTTCTGCCAGCGTAATATTGTGCGTCAGGGCGTTACTCCACGACCAATTCATGATATCTCCGTCAATTACGGTGAGCGTATTAGGATTGTTAATTCGATTGTTGGTGCCCCAGGTCTGGTCAAACCTGCGCTGGTTAAAATTGGATTTATCAAGTCCGGCTGTTGAAACCAGGTTCAAATTGTCAGAAAATTTTATTGTAGCGTTCACATCACCGAAAACACGAAATTGCTGACGAGTGTTATTCTGGTTCAGGGCCAGGCCTACCGGGTTATACCCATCCCCAAAAAACCCTGTTTTATCAGGTAAGTCAACAAAGACATTATTTTCATCGTAAATTGGAATAGCTGGTGTTCTGAAAAAGGCATACCTTACAACACTGCCTCCATTCCCACCGTAACCATCCCCACTGCTTCCGGTAATATTATTCTCATCCTTAGAGATATTAATGTTTGTTCCAATGCTGAGCCAATCAAATGCGTCGGTAGAGACACTCACTTTTCCTGTGGTCCTTTTGTAATCGCTATTCAGAATAATACCTTGCTGGCCAAACTGACTGGCAGAAATTAAGAACCTCGTTTTCTCGTTACCCCCACTTACCGATAGGTTGTGGTTCTGAATAATCGCATTTCGAAAAATTTCATTGAGATGACTTACATCTGGAAGTGTAGCTGCATATTCAGGTGAGATTAAGGGTCTTTTCAACAGGTCATCTAAGATAAAGGCGTTATCATTATTGGCCGCTTCATTAAAAATCTCCACATACTCATCCTTGTCAGTCATTTTTGTGATTGAACCTGGGCTTTGAACCCCCATCATTGAACTAAAATTAATGGTCGGCTTTCCCCTGACCCCTTTCTTTGTTGTGATAAGCACAACACCATTGTTCGCTCTTGATCCGTAAATAGCAGCAGAGGCCCCATCTTTCAATACACTAACTGATTCAATATCTGCCACTGCCATGTTATCCAAGGCATTTGTTGTGGGAACTCCATCAACAATGTAAAGAGGAGAATTGCTACTGTTAATTGACCCGACACCCCTGATTCGAACTGACACACCCTCTCCTGGAGCCCCGGTATTTTGAGTGATATTCACCCCGGCAGCCTTACCCTGCAATGCCTGGTCTACGCTGGAAAGTGGTAAATTAGACACCTCGTCCATCTCCACACTGGACACAGAACCAGTAAGATCTACTTTCTTCTGAGTACCATATCCGATAACCACCACCTCGTCCAATTGCTCCCGATCTTCCAGCATTTGTACTTCAAAATATACTGTTTCACCCACGGGAAGCTCAACTTTTTGATATCCGATGGATGAAAAAGTCAGAACAGGATTATCAATTCCCGCAGGAATAGTCAGGGAAAACTCTCCGGTATAGGATGAAATTGTACCAGTAGTAGTACCCTTAACCACGATGTTCACTCCGATAAGTTCGAGTCCCTCAGGGTCGGTTATTTTACCTGAGATGTCCTGTCCTTGTGCAATGCTATTCACTGGGATTAACAGTAAGCCCAATGATAATATGACAATAATTTTGCTGCTTAAATTCATGAGATAATTGTTAGAGTTATATTCTGTTTTCATTTGAAATCATTATTTCTATTTGTAAGCGATTACTATATCGTTAAGCATAGTCTTGCCTTTTACCTTATTGAATTTACTTCCTTTCGGAATTGCCACAATAATCATGGACTGATTAGCAGGAAGAGTGAAATTGACCGTCTCACTGGTTTGCTTACTTACAATTCTATGAGATATCGCATCATAAAGATCGACTGGCTCACTTCCATTGTAATAATCTATTATTTTATCTTCATCATAAGGATTATAGTAGAGGTAAGTTGGATAAGCAGGATTCCTGTAAAAATCTGTAGCAAGGCAATTAAGCTGAAGTATTTTTTCAACATTCGTTTCCCTGATAATGGAGCCGAAAACTCCAACATGGGCCGATCCATAAATACTGAACATGGATATACTTGGCTGTCCAATGACCCAGTTGGGACCATCTCCAAGTGCCACGGGTGAGACACCTTCTAACTCTTTCTTATTGTAAGCATCCGTTTTCTTCAATCCCTCGTATGCGATTACGTTTCTTGTAAGCTCTTTCTCCTTGGGAAGCCACTGGTTTCCATCCGGGATTTCATAGGGGTAATAAAGCCGGGCAGCGTTAGCGGCATTCAGCATCCATTTTCCAACAATCTCTGCAAATTGCGGCTCATAGCGAACCAATGAGACGAGCGGCCAGGCCATATCAAAAGTGTTCATTAAGAAGCCATAGCCCCCATCTTGAAGGATATTCCCCTGTATGCCACTTACATCATAGTCACCCCAACGGTCGTTAATGATCCCCCACCCGTAACGCCCATCCTCATTCGTACAACCATCAAAGGTCCATTCAAATATTTTTAAAACATCATATTTCGTATCCATCTCCGCGTTGAGCCGGGCTGCCGTATAAGCACCAAATGGCATCAACACTTCATAGAATCTACTTTCGCTCTGAGAATAGAGAGCATCAAGCGCAGAAATAGCACCTTCCAGGTATCTTTCATCTCCAAATTTTTGATAGGCAGAATACAATACCCAGGCATGACCCGCGGCAGCATCCTGCTGATATGGAATATCGCTACGTTTCCCTTCCATAGTGGAATAGTCGAAATATGAGTAATCGTAATTTCCATCCAGCACAGAATCTGCTTTGTAAAATTGCTCAGCGATTAATTTTTGAAGACTATCGGCACGAACCACACCAGGAAAAAGATCAGAAACAGCAAAATATAATACATTTGGAAATACATCATACCACCAGTCACGTCCATATCCCCCACCCAACAAAGCCACCTCTGGTGATGTATTGTTCATCATTATGTTCCATCCATTTTCCCTGTTGAAGTAGTTTTGCACCATCATCGGGTAGTTATACCCATTCTGATTTGTTTTATCGATGCCAACTAAACCAGCGCTTAGTAATGCTCCCAATGAATTAATGGCCTCATGGAATTCTCCGTTATTTACATTTGGTCCCTGGCGAATATCTCCGACTACAGTATACAAGCCAAATGTGGCCTGCGGAAAATTTCTTTGTGAATTATCAATCCAGATAAAAGCATCTTCCTGGGAAGCTGGCTGGTAATTGAAGACTATTTCATCGAAATTTTTCGTTTTCTCACACCAATCCAGAATTTTATAGGGAGTAGGATTTGTGGGCATTTCACTCACTCTCCCCAATTCTGCCTGTACAATTTCCCTGTTACTGCTGCTACATGATGAATGAATGATCAGTGCTAGTAAGATTCCAATATATAGCGAATTTTTCATTATTCTTTTTTTAAGCCGTTTCCTTTTCTTCCGATGCTCTTGTCACAGGTTTACTGTCATAAGCATTAGCCTTTCTTATCAGCCGCTTCGCTACAGGTATGGATATTAATTGAATGGCTGCAATAATTATCAGGGAATATTTTAAGGCAAACGATTCAGACACATAAGTAATAAGAACAATAAAAAGTACGAGCCCTATGAATCTCCCAATATATAAACCAAATTCATGATTAAATATATATGCAAACTGATTCCTGTTCTCTTTGAGAGAAAGTACATCTATGACTTTCATCTGAATAGGAAAGTAGGCAATATCATGCAGCGGCTGAAACATTACTTTGCAAATTACAAAAACAATTACACCTGTTGCTGAAAAGAGCATTCCATTAACAAGTGTCCCAATCATGAATACGATCAGACCAGCAGAGAATATATATATTCTGTGCTGAGGTTTAGAGGTTCTTCCCAGTATATACAATATGATGGCTGATAATACCCCGGAAAGACTCTGAATATTTCCCAAAGAACCTTCATCGCCCACCAGGCGCATAATTAGAATTGCCGGTGCAGTTACAAGATATCCCTGCGCTAATCCTTTCAGTGATGAAAGAAAGAGCATATTTCTCCATAACTTGTCAAACTTGAAGTAAATAAACCTTTTTTGAATGGGATTATTGAATTTCTCTTTATGAATAATTATACTGGAAAAAATAGTCAGGAGAAAAACTGCAGCGGTAACAATTTTGTATGCATTTTCAATATTTCCTATCCAATTCCATTTCCCTGAATTTATAAGAAACCACCCGATAGTAACCGGAACTATGATAGTGGTAATGGTATAAAAGAATGTTTCCAGACCATAATAGTAATTGCGATTGCTATCGTTGGTGGTATTCAAGGCAAGGAAATCGCGATTGGCCCAGAAAAAGCCAAAGGAAGAGCCCATTATTAGACCTGATAAGGCAACGCCAGGAACATCGATTTCTCCCAGTGTCATCATAAATACCATTGAGATTCCGCTTAGGAGCATTCCAAAACTATAGAGGTGGGCAATCTTAATTTTATTTAAAAGAAAACCATTAATAAGAAAAGTCAGAGGAATACCAGTATACACCGAAAGCTGATAAATAGCTACGAGCCTGGGCTCATCAGAAGTACGCATAATATAGGCCCCCACAAACAGGTCGATCACAGGAAGTACAAAAGCATAAATTATATTCGTAATAAGCAGAACTCTCATTCCCCTTGGCATGCTAAGGAAAAAGTCGTATTCTTTTGTGAACTTATTTAGTAGAGACATTTTCATATTTTACACATTGAGAGAAGATAGAATATCAGAAATTGAGAACTCGGCCATGCATATTACTTCATCACTTGCTCCGTAATAGATGCTAATGGTGTCTCCATTCACAAGTTGTCCGTTGGTAAAAACTACGTTTCCAAAAAAACCAGATTTTTCATATGTCGCAGTGGGCTCCATAATAGGATGCTCACTTCTGGAAATAACTATTGAAGGGTCGTTAATGTCCAGGAGTAAAGCTCCCAGGCAATACCTGTTCTCACTGGTAGCACCATGGTAAATTGCTAACCATCCTTCAGATGTTCTTATGGGTGCTGCACCAGCTCCTACCCTGGCACTGTCCCAGTAATTTTCTCGTGTTGTGGCTATGCATTTGTGATTTCCCCAATGTACCAGATCAGGCGACTCGGAAATCCATATATAGTTACCACCTAGTTCCGGACTACTGGGTCGATGAAAAGCATAATACTTATCATTCAATTTTTCTTCAAATATTGCACAGTCCTTATTATGAGGAGGAAAAATCATTCCCCGACGATCAAAGTCTTTCCAATTCCTTGTAAATATATAACCAACCCCTACACCTTCACGGGATACTTTCGTATAACTTAAATGAAAGCCATCGTCCATAGTTGCTACCCTGCAATCTTCTATACCAAAAGATTCTTGAGGTCCTACCCCAAAAATTGGATTATAACCTTCCGGTTCAATAAAATGAACACCATCATCACTACACACGAGTCTTAAATGTGAAAGAGTAGTTAAATAAGAAGAACCTTTATATATAATTATCCTGGGATCAGTAACATCGAGATCGGGATCATCTTGTCTGAATTTTAGTATTTCTACCTTTCCATCTTTCAGAACAGGGAAACTAACTTCATCGGCTGTTTGCTCCGGACGCTCCGCTACCCTTAACAGGAGCCATATTTTATTTTCAAACCTGAAAACTCCAGGATTTAAAAGACACTCTATTTTCATACCTTCTATGCTGGGAGATATATCCCCTGGCTTTAATATCGGGTTATGTTTATATCTCAGTGCAATTTCCATGAGTGGTGGTATTAAATATTGTAAAACAAGTAACAACAATAACTTTGGTTTGGCTTCCATTCGGTGACCAAAATTGTATACTCTGTAACCAATCTACTCCCGGGGAATCTACTAATATGAAAAACACCCTATCTGTATATACCTGGTTATTTATTGATTAGGAGGGCTGTGAATGTTAAATTTTACAATATTTCCAGAGGCTTGCATCAGGTGTTCATTGGATCAATCAAGTTTTTTCCTTCTATATGTTGTAAATTGCAATTGCTAACGCGTGCATGAGCGTTTATATTTTGAAATAATTATAATAGAAATACAACAATCATCTTGTGTAAAAAACAATTAATTCAAATCATATTAATGATATGGTCCTCGTCTCTCTTTGCACAGCAAATTGCGATTTCACGCATTGATGAAATGCCGAATTTTCCCCTGCCTTATGAGATGAGAGACTGGTCCGGTGTCGCTCAGAAATACGATTCTTTGGTATACAATGAAATGCTTTCCGGAGAATATCTTCCTCTCATTGAACATATCGATCAGACTGTAAATTATCCTGAGCATAAATCTTATGGACTACATAGCTATGTTGGAACCTCAAGTCCATTATCCGGGGAGGCCATAAATGTTCTTCCGTCAGTAATTGGCGCCACCTTATGCGGCATTGATAAGAGTAACCAGTTCGAAGAGAATTGGGTACTCATGTGCGAAGAATATTTTAATAAGGCATCAGGGGAAGATGTTTACCTGAATAATCCTGGTGGCCAGAGTGGTCATGATTGGTGGTATGAAACTATGCCGAACGTTTTTTTCTACCAGCTAAATGAACTGTATCCGCATACTGGTGAATTCGATATGCAATTCATCAACATTGCTGATCGCTGGTTAGAAGCAATAATGGATATGGGTGGAAATACAAGCCCATGGGAGGTTCCTGAAATGACTTACAGGGCATGGAATTTACAGCTAAGGGAACCATTGGACGAAGGAGTTCCAGAGCCCGAAGCTGCAGGTGCAATCGCCTGGATCCTCTATAATGCCTACATCGCCACCGATAAAAATCAATACCGGATAGGTGCCGAATGGTGCCTGGAGTATCTGAATGGATTGGAGTCAAATCCTTCGTATGAATTGCAATTGGCATATGGCACTTATACTGCTGTCCGGATGAATGCCGAATTGGGCTGTTCCTATGATGTTGAAAAAATGCTAAACTGGTGTTTTGATATTGGTCCACTTAGAAACTGGGGCGCCATTGTTGGTACATGGGGAGGACTGGACTGTGACGGACTTATTGGTGAACAGGCCGCCGGAGGTACTGGTTATGGCTTTGCAATGAATGGTTTTCAACAAGCTGCCGCATTAATGCCCCTGGTAAGATATGACGATCGCTATGCACATACCCTGGGAAAATGGATTCTTAATCTCGCCAATGCGTCCAGATTGTATTATTCAAATTATCTTCCAGATGAAAACCAGGATGCAAAAAACTGGACCTCTGTATATGATCCTATGTCGCTTATTGCATATGAGGCCCTTAAGGAAACGGTCGACGGCAAATCTCCATTTTCAACCGGAGATGCAATAAAGGGAGGTTGGGCAGCCACCAACCTTGCACTATATGGATCATCACATGTTGGTATGCTTGGAGGAATTCTTAAAAAAACAAATATTGAAGGCATATTGCAGATCGATCTTCTGAAAACAGACTATTACAAGAAAGAAGCTCTTCCCTCCTACCTCTATTATAATCCACACACTATTAGTCATGAGGTTTCAATAGATCTCGGCGATGCAAGGTATGACATCTATGAGTGCACTACAGACCAATTTCTGCAATATGGTCAAACCGGACAATCCCAAATAAGTATTGCTCCCGATCAGGCAATGGTTATCGTATTAGTACCTGATACAATGGAGATTACGAATGCATATAAGCATACGCTTGCCGGCGAGATAGTGATTGATTACCAAAATGGAATTTCAGTGAATAATTTTTCCCCACGAATTAAATCACTGGCATCAAAAGATAGTGTAGTAATTGTCAGTAGCGAGCATCTGCTCTTTTGTACAGCGGAGGATAAAGATGGAGACGCCCTGCAGTATAGTTGGTCAGGAAATTCAGGACCCTGGTTTGCGGACAGCACTTATTTATGGAAGGCACCTGAAAATCCGGGGTACTATACCATCAATTGTTTTGTAATGGATTCAAACGGAATTCAGGATTCAATGGATTTGACTCTTCATGCAGTTGATCGGATTATAACTCCACCTGTAATTGAAAGTCTGCAATCCGGAGAAAGGAAAATTCACCCCGGAACATCAACATCCATTTATTGCAATGCCACGGACATTAACAATGATCCCATAAATTACTCATGGACAGCCAGTGGTGGAAACATAGAAGGTGAAGGGGCTTCTGTAACCTGGTCATCACCCTTAACAGAAGGCAACTACAATATTTTTTGCGAAGTTAGAAATCTGGATCTTCTAAAGGCAAGAGATTCCCTGGTGATTATGGTGCGAGATTCTACGTATTCGCAAAGTGGAACAATTGTAGCAAGCTTTCCTTTAGATGGCAACACTAATGATTTTAGTATAAACCACAACCATGGAATACCTCATAATATAAGTTGGGAAAGTAACCAATTTGGTGAAGCTGAAAAAGCGGCAGGATTCAATGGATCTAACTCTTCGATCATTGTTTCAAACAGAGCATATTTGAATTTTTCCGACGGATTAGCACTAACGTGTTGGATAAAGCCATCGGAGATCACAAGCAGGGAACAATTTATTGTTTCACATGGAAGTTGGCAAAACCGCTGGAAATTATCAATTACCAACATGCGATTGCGCTTTACAATTAATGGATCTGCAGGTATTGTTGATCTTGATTCAGATCTAACTATTCAATATAACACCTGGCAACACCTTGCTGCAGTTTACAACGGTAAAGATCTCGAACTGTACATTAACGGTGAGCTGAATAGTTTTAAATCATGGACAGGGTCAATAAATACAACTACATCTGATGTAACAATTGGGCAAATGCTACCGGACAATTCATTATATAATTTTTATGGTAGCCTTGATGATGTTAGAATTTTTAATTATGGAATTAACCAACACATGGTAAAACAGATATTTACAGGAGAACTGACTGAAATAATAAATTTTGCAAAAAACAATCTCTTTACAATATACCCAAATCCTGCACAAGGATTCGTGAGAATTCGATGCTCCAATGATGATTGTTCATTGGATAAAATATGGATCACAGGAGTCACTGGTAATGTATTATGGAGCACAAATAATACAGGGCAATATCAAAATAACAGTCAGTTTATTTTACCTCTTGGTAATCTTGACGCAGGATTATACTTTTTACATTTATTGAAACAGAGAGAATTACACACTCAAAAGCTGGTGATGAAATAATTTTTTTATAACTTTCGAATTGATTGATTAATTTCACATAATTATATGTCCTCTAATCAATAGTTTCAATGTGTTGAAGTCATTTCCCATTAAAATTACAACAGAATTTTATGCCAAGACCAATTCACTATATAGGTCTCCTGTTATTGCTCGTCTTCTCTTCATTATCAGGAAATAT
Source organism: uncultured Bacteroidaceae bacterium (assembly GCA_964538375.1). GTDB lineage: Bacteria > Bacteroidota > Bacteroidia > Bacteroidales > JAUUZQ01. The sequence continues at coordinate 20,787 of CAZIFQ010000030.1, forward strand.
CAAGAACAATTGGATTCCACTGAACCTCAATAGTGAAGATGGACTTTCAAATTCTGCTATTACCTGTATTTTTCAAGATTCAGATGGCTTGATGTGGTTTGGCTCCTGGGACGGGTTAAATAGGTATGACGGATTAAATACTACTGTTTTCAAGCGCGATTTCTTCGATAAAAATTCATTAAGCAACAACATAATCAGGAATATTCTCGAGGATAAAAATCACAATTTATGGGTTGTTACAAATAAGGATATTAATCGTTATTTATCAAATACAATGTCCTTTGAATCCTATTTTTCAGGTGATGAGTACCTACCTGTTGGAGAGCAAAGCTTAAAAGCTTGTATCAGCACAGACTCAATCCTCTATGTTGCACTTAGGAGATTTGGTCTTTCCTATTATGATGCAAGCAATAATATATTTCAGGATATAACACTCAGCGGAATGTCAGAATCGGATCACAAAAACATTATTGGTCTGGCATGTGGGATACAGAACAATTTTTACTTTCTTGGATCTGAGGGGAAAGTTTTTTCTTACACCAAAAGTGAAGGATTTGATAAAAGTTCTGAATATAACCTGGGGATATACGAGGACTTGCATTATGAAAAACACTGGTTTATCCAGGGAGAATATCACACTTATCTTGCTATTGCGATTGTTAGCGGAGGCTTGTTTGTTATGGACATGGAAACCCAAAAAACATGGCGCATCAAGGAGCATGATGAACAAGTCAATATCACTACAATAAACCAGGCCAAAGAAGCTGAGGAATTCTGGATTGGCACCGATGAGGGCTCCATATATAAATTATCCATGAGTCAAACTCCGATATTGACTCTTATGGATGCAAATATGTCAGATCTTTCTTCCAATAAAGTGAAGATATGGACCATCAGACAGAACGATGATGATTTGCTATGGATAGGAACTGACGGTAATGGTGTATACCGTTATATAACAAAGGGAAAGCCTTTTTTCAATCTAAAAAAAGGCCGTTTCGAAACCGGATCCCTTGGCCATAATATTGTGCGATCTATTTATAAAGACAAGAAGAATTTATGGGTAGGAACACGCGGAGACGGACTAAACAGAATTATGTCAAACAGCGGTCAAAGGGTATCTTATAATATTGATAACGGGCTTTCAAATAACGCCGTGCTTTCACTGAACATGGATGAGCATTCCAATCTTTGGATTGGCGTTGATGGGGAAGGAATTGATATGATGGAAAAATCTTCTGGTAAGATATTTCATTTCCCGCAAGATTTCATTAATAACGATAACCAGGAATTTGGATATGTATATTCAATTTGCATTGATGTATACGGAAGTATTTGGCTAGGGACAAGTGGTTACGGAATAATTAATATGGATGTTTCCAGGGATAACCAGGGCAGGTATATTCTTGATAAATATCAACAACTACGATTTAATCCGGGAAGTGAAGGCCTGCGAAGCGATATAGTTTATTCGATTCTCGAAGAAGGTCCTAATATACTTTGGATCGGAACCCGGGGTGGAGGGCTTCACCGGCTGAATACCTTAAATAACTCATTCGAAATTATTGGGGTTAGTGAAAGTATTGCAGAGGAGATTTTTGACGATGATGTTCTTTCTCTCTGTATGAGTACTGATCATAAACTCTGGATTGGAACAAGTGAAGGGTTAAATGTACTGAATCTTTCTTATAAACCATATAGTTATCAACACTATAACGAGCGTAACGGTTTACCAAATAATACTGTACATGGGATTATGGAAGATGTTTCAGGAGATATCTGGATAAGCACAAACCGTGGGCTTTCAAAATTGATTGTTTCAGAGGGTGTTTTCCAGAGCTTTAATAAAACCGACGGTTTGCTGAATTCAGAATTTACTGATGGTGCATTTTATAACGATACGATAAACCATTTACTATACTTTGGAGGGCTTGAAGGACTTGATTGGTTTAACCCTCAAGAGATTGAACCCTCAAATAACTTTCCCCCGATTTTCCTGAGAGATTTTTACCTGAATAATAATCTGGTGATACCTGGAGATTCGACCTTAATTCTAAAAACAAGTCTTAACACAACAGATGAGATAGAACTCAGGCACAATCAGAATTTCTTCAGTATCTCATTTACGACCCTTAATTATTACAATTCTCAAAAATGTCAATTTTCTTATTATTTGGAAGGTTTTTATGATTCATGGATTGGAGTGGGTAATCAAAGAATTGCCAGTTTTACAAATGTTCCACCGGGAAAATATACATTGAAAATAAAAGCTTCCAATGAAGACGGAATCTATGGAGAAGAAGTTCGGGAAGTATCTGTAATTATCCATCAACCGTTCTATAACACATTTATAGCATACATTGTATATTTAGTTTTGTTTGGGATTATTCTAAACCTGGTATTGAAGTTTTTCAAACGCAGATCAATTGAACGTCGCGAGGTAGAAATGGAAAGACTAGAACGAATGAAGTCTGATGAGATAAATCGTTATAAATTACAGTTTTTTACGGATATTGCCCACGAATTCCGGACTCCATTGACGCTGATCCTGGCACCTGCAACGATTCTTGAAGAGCAGTTGGGTGATAAAAAACGATTGGGTCTGTACGCACGATCAATTTTTCAAAATACTATCCGATTACAAAAGCTTATCAGTGAACTCATTGAATTCAGAAAAGTAGAAACCAAAAACATGAAATTGTCTTTGGGAAAATACGATTTGGTTCAATACATCGCGAAGCTTGTAAAAGCATTTGAGATTTACGATAAACTAAAAGAAGTTACGCTTACTTTCTCTCATTCGAATCATACACTTGAAGCATGGATTGATCCTGAGAAATTCGAAAAAATAGTACTTAACTTAGTGAGTAATGCTATTAAGTTTACACCTGCCGGGGGTAGAATTGAGATTGTGCTCCAGGAAGAGGATAAATATTTTCATTTATTTGTGCGAGACACGGGGATCGGTATTCCACCTGAATTTCTTGATAAAATATTTGATCGCTTTTATCGTCATGGAAATAGCAGTCATGAACCCAATACTTCAAAAGAAAGCGGAGGAGTGGGCCTCTCTCTTACCAAAGGGCTGGTTGAACTCCACATGGGAACTATTACTGCTAAAAATATCATGGAAGGAGGATGTGAATTTTGCGTATCTATACCAACCAGAATAGATAACATGGAGATTGATGTGGCAGATAATGTACTAAGACCCAGCAGTGAAAAGATTGCTTTTAAAGTCGCTGAGGAATTCCAAACACTCCAAGTATTTGAAAATGCTGAGGAAGAGGTAATTCGTCCTGAAAATGATAAGCGGGAATACTCACTCCTGGTGGTAGACGACAACACTGAAGTTTGTGCCCTGGTGGAAAGTCTGCTTATTGATAATTATATAATTTATAAAGCTTATGATGGAAACCAAGCTTTGAAAATACTGAACAAAGAATCTATCGACCTGATGATCAGTGATGTAGTAATGCATGGCATGGATGGTATAGAACTTACAAAAGTAATGAAAAGCGATATTAATACGAGTCACATTCCAATAATTCTGCTTACAGCTAAAACAGAAATTGAACATAGAATAAAGGGTTTAGAAGTTGGAGCAGACTCTTATATCCCCAAACCATTTCATCCCCGTCACCTTATCATTAGAGTAGAAAAACTTATTGCCAGCAGGGAACAATTTCGAAATACTTTCAAAGAGTATAACAAAGACAGTTCAAGTTCAGAACTTCCGAAAGGACCTACTCCAAACGATGAGAAAATGATAAAGGAACTTGTGGGATATATTGAGGAAAATATGCTTGATACAGAACTCAATGCCGATTCACTTTCCAATCATATGGCCATGAGTAAAACACAGCTCTATCGCAAAATCAAGGCCTTAACTGGTTTAACACCTCACGGTTTGATTAAATACTTTCGCCTGAAAAAAGCTTCCACAGAACTATTAAAGGGAGAAAAAACAGTTTCGGAGGTATTCTACGAAACCGGATTCAATAGTCGCTCCTATTTTTACCAAACATTTAAGAAAGCTTATGGGGTTCCCCCCGGAGATTATAAAGCGTATGCCTGATCACTCCTTTGCCTTTCCGGTCATAGGAACAAACCTAACCGGATACTTATACTCCCTGATAAGTTTTCCCTTTTTATTGTACCTAAGTATAAGCAGGTATTGAATCTCATTTATACCTCCTACCGGGATGACGATCCTGCCTTTGGCAGTAAGCTGTTCGATAAGTGCATTGGGAACTTTCTCAGGTGCACATGTAACAATGATTTTGTCATATGGAGCATGCTCCTTCCAACCTTCATAACCATCACCGATCCTTACATGGACATTTTTATAGCCCAGTTCACTTAGCAGCTTTTGTGATCTCTCTCCCAGTTCAGGGACAATCTCGATGGTATAGACCTCGCAGTCCAGCTCAGCCAGTACAGCAGCCTGGTAGCCACTACCTGTGCCAATTTCAAGTATCTTCTCCCCTGCCTTTGCATCCAGCATCTGGGTCATCGAAGCCACGATAACAGGTTGTGAAATGGTTTGATTATATCCAATGGGCAGTGGATTATTAAGGTAAGCGTAGGGAATAAGTTCGCTGGGTACAAAAAGATGTCGGGGTACCCTTCTGAGGGCATATAAAACCTTCTGATCGTGCACACTGATACCATGATAATTTTCAATTTCCCTGACCAGTGCTTCTCTTTCAACCTGGTATTCATTGAATCCGGGATGTGAAGCTATGGTATCGGGGGGATCACTACCCAAACATGATAAGCACATAAAAAGCACCCATATGGAACAAACTGCTTTCATGGATTCAAAGGTTTTGTAGCAATTTACAATATATTTTGAAATGTCGATTTGTATGAATTGCCCACTATCGAATACCTTCATGCAACGAAGTATTCAAATCATACTTTTTTAACTATTTTTGAGTTTACTTTTTGAGGATTGAAAAGAATACGATACAAATTCCAACAATGAAAAAATTTAACATAATTCTAGTTTCTATTGCGCTGCTTTCTGTTTTTATTACATCATGTAAACCAGACCCAGAAGAAGTTGAGAGAGATATTATCAATGAATGGATATGGGAAAGTATGAATGAAATCTATTTATGGACTGAAGATTTGGACCAATCACTTTATCCTACAAATGATGACCCGGAAACATTCTTCTACCAGCTTTTACATCCCAACGACAAGTATTCATGGATCGTTGACGATTATGAGGAATTGGTAAACAGTTTCAACAGCGTAGAAATGTCGAATGGTATATCACCCTATTTTATCAGGGTGTCAGGAACCGATAATGTGATAGTGATTGTTGAATATGTTGCCGCCGGCTCGCCTGCCGATAGTGCGGGGATTAAAAGAGGAGATATCATTACTGACATAGACGGAATAGCGATTACGATTGATAATTATATTGATCTGTTTTATAGCGAAATAGCTACACTGTCCTTTGCAAATTACCTTGATGGACAACTTTATTCAAACGGAGTTGATATAACACTCACTGCAGAAGTGATCGACCAGAATCCAGTGAACTATTATGAGATCATCTCTTATGAAGATACAGATATCGCTTACCTGGTATATACGCAATTTACCTCAGGAGAAGGTGATAAATGGCTTGATTCCCTCGATTATTTGTTTGCAGAAATGCAAACAGAAAACATTGATAATCTTGTCATTGACCTCAGGTACAATCCGGGCGGATCAGTATATATGGCAACACATATTGCCTCTGTATTAAGCCCTGCAACTGTTCCAGGTAATGATAATGTCTTTGTGAACTTCCAGTGGAATGACGCATACCAGGAGTATTTCATTCAAGAAGATGGAGAAGATTCAGAGAACCTTGTGGTATATTTTGAAGAATTTCCCTCCTACAACCTGGATCTCAATACAATTTATTTCCTGACCACTTCCCATTCCGCTTCAGCATCTGAGTTGCTTATGATTGGACTGGATCCATATACAGAGGTAGTGCAGATCGGAGAAAGCACGTATGGAAAATGTTATGGTTCCATAACCATCCCTGATGTTGAAAAGCCTGCAAGACACGAATGGGCCATGCAACCTATCGTCTTTAAATTCTCTAATTCAGTGGGATACACAGACTTCACAGATGGCATTCCACCTGATTACGAGGTGGAAGATTACCTCCTTGATGCCAAACAATTTGGAGATATTACCGATCCACAACTGGCCAAAGCTTTAGAGCTAATCACCGGCGTTTCACCCATAACAAAGAAAAGCGTCCCCACTCGAGCTCAATATGAGATATTACCAGATCCGCATAGAGATTTAAAGAGCAAGGCGGTACTTGAATTCAGGCATGAGGTTTTAGGCGTTAGGCGTTAGGCGTGCCCCTCTTCACAATCGCCCGGTTTATCTTCCTCATAAAACCCGGTCCACCGTAAATCAACCCCGTGTATACCTGGATAAGGGTAGCTCCTGCATCCAACATATTTAGTGCGTCCTGAACTGTCATTATACCTCCTACCCCGATAATCGGTAGTTCTCCGCCAGTTTTTTCCGAGATATAGCGAACCATCTCCAAACTTCTCCTGGTAATAGGTGCACCGCTTAGTCCGCCATCAGCGATTGCTGCGATTTTTTTATCTGAAGTATGCAGTCCTTCACGGTTCACGGTAGTATTGGTAGCTACGATACCATCAATCCCGTACTTCCTGACTACGTCAATAGACGCGTCTATTTGCCCTTTATTGAGGTCTGGAGAGATTTTTAGCAGTACAGGGGTGTATTCCCCCATTTCAGTCCTAACTTCTGCTAAACGGCCTAAAATGGCTTCTAAACCATCCTGATCCTGCAATTCATGAAGATCTGTGATGTTCGGGCAACTGACATTTACAACGAAATAGTCCACAAAAGGATAGAGTCCCCGAAAGCAGCTTTCATAATCAGAAACGGCCTCTTTATTAGCTGTGGCAGTGTTTTTACCAATGTTTCCTCCAACAAGCAGACCTTTCCGTCTCTTCTTCTGCAGCTCGTGTATCGCTGCATCCAGTCCCATATTATTAAAACCCATGCGGTTAATGAGACCCTCGTCAGCAGGAATACGGAAACTTCGTGGCTTAGGATTGCCAGCTTGTCCCTTGGGAGTAACAGTTCCTATCTCAATATGTGAAAAACCTAAATCTGAAAATTCATTGTAGACATGTGCATTCTTGTCAAATCCGGCAGCTAATCCAACAGGATTCTCAAACTTGATACCGAGGAATTCAGTTTCCAGTTTAGGATCTCGAACCCGAAAGATAAACCGTGTTAATGCAGGAATACCAGGGATTTTGAAGAAAATCTTGAAACTTCCTACCAGCAAGTGATGAATTGTTTCGGGAGCTAAAAGAAAGAGAAGAGGTTTGATTACGTAACGATACATCTAATTTTTCTCGCAAAGATAACAGAAATCAGGAATCAGGATCATAGGTGTGAAACGAATTATCGTTATAAAAAAGAATCACCCTGGTGACTTTTTTCGATTTACGATCAGTTTCAGGCCCTGATAAAGACCCGGCAGAATCCTGTGAAACAATCATTTTTTGGATATTCCCAGGAATATGACCAGCATTTTCACTGTCTTGATCCGTAATTATGCCGGAATCAGGCGAAATGACTTCTTTCGTTGATGCACCTGAAGCTTCGACTTTCTTAGATTGATCAAATAACCCTCCGGATACGTAATTACTCATATCTTCATACATATCACCTTCTCCAAGTATCAACCAATCAGCGTTTAACAAAGGAAATGCCTTCAAAGTCTTTTGCATAAAATCAAAGCTGGGCTTGTTTCTTCCTGACAAAATATGTGAGACACTTGAACGCTGAACACCTATTACATCTGCAAATTTTGAAGACGACAACTGCTCAGTATCCAGTAACTTTAATAAACGATCTTCCATAGTCAAATAGATTTGTTACAAATGTAACATATATATTGTTTACAATTGTAACTATATATTGTTTACAATTGTAAATTGTTGATTTCAATGTACAATTAACTTCAATATTATACTTCTAACTTCTGACACTTTACTCAGTAAATATGCTAATCCTGGGGAAGATCTGGTTTACCAGGCATGATGGTCACTTTTGTTTAATAATCAAAGATTTAATACGTAAATAAAGCTTAAACAAGCAATATAACACTTGCTTCAGTGCTCATTTCCAGGTGACTTTAGAATGATTTGAATTAAACCTTCACTAAAAAAGTGCTCAATCGCTGGATATTAGGTATTTAAACCTATATATTTACAGTTTGAAAGCGCTTTTTATGGGGGAGGTGGAGTATTGTCCAATATTTTACTTTATATAAACTCAATAAATACCACATTAAGTGTTAGTTATAGTCCTTATCTTTCATATTGAAAGCCGGCTAAAACTGTTTACATTTGTAAGCAAGGATCAGGAAGGATTTGTGTTACTTTTGTATACAATTGTAACATTTGTTAGGGGTATTGTTGTTTACATTTGTAAATTTCTTATATCTTAGCTTGATTTGATCTACCGGGATAAAAACTCTCTCAAGTAATTAGAAAATTCTTTTAGTAATAAGCATCTGGATCAAAAAGTGGATTTTACACTGTAAATTAAGTTTTCTGTAAAATCCCCTCCTACCCTGTGTGTAAATTGTAATCTTGAATTTTATAGCCAAATGACTGGCATATTTCCTCATCGCTGGGTGGAATAGACAAAAATATTTGATTCTCCTTACGTTAAATTTGGGCGAAATCAGGGCTAAACAACTGAATTACTGTGGGATATTAGCATATTCATTAAGGTATCCAATTGTTTCAAGGAGAGAGAAATAGTGAGATATGAAGAGAAATAGAGAGAGATAAAGTATAAACTAGTGAGCCGTAGGCAGTGAGCAGTGGGCAGTGGAAATGAAGTTACTTACTCTTCTTCCTCTTCAAAATCCTCCACTCCTATGGCATTTTCTGATTTTGCCACCATAGATGCTACTGTAGCATCGCCTGTAACATTCACGGAAGTTCGCAGCATGTCAATTGGTCTGTCCACTCCCAGGATGAGTGCAAGTCCTTCCGCGGGTATTCCAACAGTATTCAGCACAATGATCAACATTACTATACTCCCACCAGGAACACCGGGCGTACCAATTGATGCGATTGTAGCAAGCAGCACAATAGAGATTTGCTGACTGATACTCAGATCCATACCAAAAACCTGTGCAATAAAAACAGCTGCTACAGCCTGGTAGCAAGAAGTTCCATCCATATTAATTGTCACCCCTACTGGCAAAACAAAATTGGCAACACTTTTTGAAACTTTGAATTCTTTGGTGACCTGTTTCAATGTCACGGGAAGAGTAGCTGCACTTGAGCTGGTAGAAAAAGCTACAAGCTGGGCAGGCAGCACGCCGCGAAAGAACTCCCGGTATCTAATTCCAGAGAAGATCCGGGCCAGTAAAGGATAAAAGACTAATATCAGGGCAAATAATCCTATCCCTGCAGTAAGCATATACATACCAAGGGCGCTGAATACCTCTACATCTCCTGAAAAGTCAACAATAAGACCTGCCATCAATGCCAGTACACCATAGGGAGCGAAGCGCATAATTATATCTATGATCTTGATAATAATATCATTAAGACCGTCAAAGAAATCTTTGACCACTTCGGTTTTCTTATTGGGGATCAATACCAGGGCAATGCCAAATATGATGGCAAAGAAAATAATCTGCAACATTTTTGAGTTATCACCTGCGGCAAAAAAGACATTTTCAGGGACAAGTTCCTCAAAGAAACGGAGCGGTGACTGATCCTGCACAGACTCAGCTGTTATTTGCTTTTCTGAGATATCACTTAAGAAACGTTCCCTGTATTCCTCCTTTTTCTCTTCAGGAAATACGTTCCCTGGCTGTATCACATTCACCAATCCCAATCCAACTGTGGTGGCTATAACAGTGGTGATGATATATATAACAATGGTTTTAAGTCCGATTCTTGACAGCTTTGAGATATTACTCAAGCTGGATATCCCTTTTACCAGCGACACAAAGATCAGTGGTATTGCGATCATTTTCAGTAACTTAAGAAATATATTCCCCCAGGGTTGTATCCAATCACTAGTAAATTTCTCCAGGTTGGTCCATACAGCAACGAGACCCAGCAGGATTCCAATGCCCATACCGATAAATATCTTCGCCCAGAGTGGTAGTTTTTTTAGCATAGTTGAATGTTTATCGTTGAGCGTATAGCGTTTAGCGTTTAGCGTTTAGCGTATCTGCTTCCTTTTTCCTTTTTCCTTTCTACTTTATCGCTTCGTACAAAATCTCGACCGGATGCCTTGCATCCACACCTGTTCCATCCTTGATCTGGTGCCGACAACTGGTTCCTGCCGCAACAATTATTGTCTCACTACCTGCCTTTCTCACTTCAGGAAAGAGAACAAGCTCTCCAACTTTCATGGAAAGATCGTAATGTTCTTTTTCATATCCAAAAGATCCTGCCATTCCACAGCATCCGGAAGGAATCTCGGTAATTATATAATTCTTTGGTATTGAGAGCATTGCTATCGTTTCCTTGGTCGAAGCAATGGCTTTTTGCTGACAATGTCCATGTAATTTTAACTTCACTTCAGCATCCGTGAAGAGCTCTCTGTCGATCTGACCCTTTTCATACATTCTCACGATATACTCCTCTATCATCAGGGCATTTTCGGCCAGTTTCTCAGCCTTCACCTTCAATTCGGGACCTGCAAGATCGAGAAATTCATCTCTAAATCCGAGAATAGCTGAAGGCTCCGTTCCGATAAGTGGCTTTTCTTCAGTCACAATATCACTCAACAACTCAATATTTTTCCTGGCATGTTTGCGCGCTGTCCGCAGCAACCCCTTGGAAATAAATGTCCTGCCACTAAGCGCATGCTTTGTTATCATGACCTTGATTCCCAATTTATTAAGTAATCTTACTGTAGTAATACCAATATGTACATCGTTATAATTTGTAAACTCATCGATGAAATAAATCACTTCCGGAGCATCAACCGGCAAAGAATTATTCAGGGCACTTAGGTGACGTCTGCACCAATGTCTAAACGTTTGTTTTTGCAGTCCCGGAATACTCCGCTTTTTTGCAAAACCAAGCACGCCTTTGAACAAGGCTGATGTGAACTTATTTTTCACAAAGAAATTGAAAATGAACGGCGCCACTGTGCCCAGTCTATTGACACTTGTAATATAAGCTATCAACCTTGTTCTCAGTGGAATACCATTTGCATCATACCAATGTTGAAGAAACTCTGTCTTCAATTTTGCCATATCTACACTTGAGGGACATTCAGACTTGCAGGCCTTGCATGCCAGGCAAAGATCGAGTATCTCGTAAACCTCCGGATGGTCATATACATTCCTTCTTCCTGGTTTACCTATAAATTCCCTTAATATATTTGCCCTTGCCCTGGTAGTTGTCCACTCCTCCCTGCTAGCCATATAGCTCGGACACATTGTTCCTCCTGATTCAACAGTCTTGCGGCAATCACCTGATCCGTTGCACTGTTCAATATGTCTGAGAATTCCACCTTCTCCGAAAGAATAAATTGTTTCAGGTGACTCTAGTTCTGTTCCGGGAGTATAACGCAAAAACGAATTCATGGGAGGTGTATCAATTATCTTCCCCTGGTTAAAAACACCACCGGGATCCCATGTATCCTTTATTGAGCGCATCATTCCAAAATTTCTCTCTCCTACCATCATTGGAATAAACTCCCCACGCAAACGTCCATCACCATGTTCACCACTAAGGGATCCACGGTATTTCTTCACCAGCTTTGCTGTTTCCAATGCTATGGTATGAAAAAGTTCTACATCCCTGGCATTTTTCAAATTCAAAATCGGTCGAAGATGAAGTTCTCCAACAGAAATATGCGCGTGATATACGCACTTCAACTTGTAATTGTCCAGGAGTTTATTAAAATCTGAAATATAATCTTCCAACCTTGCGGGTGTTACACTGGTATCTTCAATAACAGACACGGGTTTGGCATCACCTTCCATCTTGGAGAGCACGCCCAGCCCGGCTTTTCTAAGGTCCCATACTTTCGTGATGTCAGTTCCTGATATTATTGGGAAATGATATCCTATGCCTGAATTATGAAAATCTTCTTTCATTTCTGACACCCTGGACTCAATCTCCTTCATTGATTCACCTACTAATTCTACGATCAATATGGCACCCGGACTGCCTTTTACAAAGAAGCGATTTTTGCGTTGTGTCAGGTTCCCTTCTGTCAGATCAAGAATAGTTTTATCCATCAATTCAACCGCTGAAGGACTATATTTTAGTGCGATAAGGTTACCTCGAATGGCTTCCATCACAGAGTCAACATGAACAGGGACCAACACCTTATTTATGGGAGGAAGCGGATCAAGATGCAGCTTTATCTCTGTCATGAAACCCAGGGTTCCCTCAGAGCCAGCCACTAAACGACAGAAATTGAAATTATCGTGAATGGCACCTTTACCCCTGAACAATGAGCAGTTCAGCAATTCATCCAGGGCATATCCAGTATTTCTTCTAACAACCTCGGGATCAGGAAATTCAGCAATAACAGATGCTTGATTCTCTTTCTCTCTAAATAGGTCCCTGATATTCCTGTAGATGTCCCCTTCCAGTGTTTCATTCTTACATTTATCATGAAACATATTGTCCGTCATGGGTGCAAATTCCGCGATGGATCCATCACTCAGGACAAGTCGTGTAGCTATGGTATGTTCACGTGCTGAGCCATAGACAACTGAGTGTAAGCCACTACTGTTATTCCCCACCATACCGCCCATCATGCTCCTGCTCGAGGTAGAAGTTTCCGGGCTAAAGAATAAACCGGTTGATTTCAGCTGCTTGTTCATGTCATCAAGAATGACACCCGGCTGCACCCTGATCCATTTCTCTTCCTCATTAATCTCCAATACCTGGGTCATGAACCTGGAAATGTCCACCACCAGGCCTCTTCCCACTACCTGTCCGGCCAGCGAAGTACCCGCAGCCCTGGGTATCAGGGTGATCTTGTTCCTGCTGGCAAATTTTACCAGTTCACATATATCATTTTCATGCCTGGGACGACAAACAGCCAGGGGCAGTTCCCTGTAGGCAGAAGCATCAGTGGCATACATTAACCGACTTGATAAATCCATGAATAAATCACCATCAATCAATGCGTCAAGTGATTGTAAATCAGATTTTAATTCGTCCCCAATAATTTCATTGATAAACCTATTCCCAGATGACTTCACTCCTATTTGTTTCTACTTATTTGTTGAAGAAAACAAATATAGTAGAAAAAGTTGGGAGTGAACTAAAGTTGGAGTTATAGAGTGCCTTGAGTACTTGGAGTGCCTTGAGTTGGGGTCCCAGACTATATTCTATGACAGAATATAAATCGAAGCGCCTTCCTTCTCCCGGCGGGAGAAGGCCAGGATGGGCTCAATACAATCACTTATTATCCGTACTCTCAAATATCTTATCGGCTGATCCTGCGATGAACCCACTGAACAGCTTTCCATCACTGTCTTCATACCTTCTTGTGAATTCGTAATAACAGGCAGGTATTTCATAGTTTCCTTCACGGAAATCAACTTCGATTGAATCTGCAAGTGTGCTGGATTGTTCAAGCATTTTTTCCGGTGTACCTTTCACTTCGCCTCCTGATGAATTAAGCTGAAAGCCATTATTTTTCAGGAACTTATTTACTTTTTCAATGGTGTTCAGCTCCTTTAAATGATTGATAGATACGGTAAAATGATTTGCCCTGAATCCATATACATACAACCAGGCAGCATACTCTGACTCTTCACGAAATCTTTTATAAATATCGTAAGAACAAGGTGAAAAAATTGGCCCGCTTGCCACCAGGTTATCTGATTTGAAGAGCATGCCAGGTATATTATCAAGCGCTTGCTTTACCTGGTTTTGCATAAAGGGAGAAAACTCTTCCAGCATCAGTTGACTGATGAAAATACGTGGTGAATTAGGAATACCAGGATGTTCGAAATGCTTGGCCTGTAACTTCTTCACTGGAAATGCATAGCTTTCCATCTCTACATATCCCTCCTTAAGAAAAGGTCTTGACAATACTTCAATATTGATCCTGGGATCATTAAATGTTCTAAAGGCAATGTGGTCATTTTCAATCTCCTCACCCTCATCCCTAAAGAGTTCATGAATCTTTTTTACAGATGGATTTTCATTGGAATATTGATCCCAGAGAAGCGTGAATAGTTTTTGTAGTTCCATTTTTGTTGCGTTAAGCGTTTAGCGTTTAGTGTTGAGCGTTTAGCGTTGAGTGAGATTCGCTAAACGCTCCACGCTCCTCACTCAACACACAACGTATATATAAACCAATTTGTACAAAAATAGTTTACTTATAGTTTATAAAATATGATGTACATCATTAAATTACATTGTGAAACTTGGCATATTTTAGTTACTTTTAAAAATTCAATTAATTTAATTTAAATATCTGATATTCAATGAATTTAATAGAGCAAATACGTCAAAAAGCACGTGAGAATTGTCAAAAAATCGTCTTACCTGAAGGTGATGAAGAAAGAACCATATTGGCAGCTGATCAAATCATCAGGGAGAAACTGGCGCATATAACATTATTGGGAGATCCAAAAGAAATCATGCAACAGGCAGAGAAGTATGGTCTGAAAAACCTTGATAAAGCGGACCTGGTAAATCCGAAAAGTCATGATAAGAAGGAAGAATATGCAACCTTGTTGTATTCTCTGAGAAAAGAGAAGGGATTAAGCATGGATGAGGCCATGAAACTGGTTGAAGACCCACTGTACCTGGGCACGCTTATGATCAAGGCAGGTGATGTAGCAGGAGAAGTTGCCGGAGCAAAAAATGCCACCGGTGATGTATTAAGACCGGCTTTCCAGGTAGTCAAAACAATGCCGGGAATAAGCGTGGTATCGGGTGCTTTTATTATGATGCTGAAGGATAAAGAGTTTGGTGAAAATGGCATTTTAGTATTTGCTGATTGCGCGGTACATCCTGATCCAAATGAAAATGAGCTGGCTGAAATTGCTGTTGCCACAGCCGCCACAACAAGATCGATTCTTGGTTTCGAACCACGTATTGCTATGTGTAGCTTCTCAACAAAGGGAAGCGCCCATCACGAGATGGTTGATAAAGTTGTTAATGCAACTCAACTAGCGAGGAAAATGGATCCAACACTGGCCATTGACGGAGAAATGCAGGTTGATGCTGCCCTGATTGAAGCTATTGGTTCTAAAAAGGCACCAGGCAGTCCTATCGCAGGGAAAGCAAATGTATTGGTCTTCCCTGATCTGAATACCGGGAACATCGCCTACAAGTTGGTTCAGAGACTAGCGCATGCAGAGGCAATCGGACCTATCCTACAAGGAATGGCAGCGCCTATTAACGACCTGTCGAGAGGATGCTCAGTAAGCGATATAGTTAACCTGGTAGCTATCACATCAAACCAGGTATCAGGACTTAAAAAATAATTGTAAATCATATATTAATCATGATAATTTTAGTATTAAACTGCGGCAGTTCATCCATAAAATACCAACTCTTCGACATGACAGAAGAAGCCATTGTCATTGCAAAAGGACTGGTAGAGAAAATTGGATTCAACGATGCCAAACTAACCCATAAACCCACCGGAAAAGAAAAATATGTTGAAGTACTGGGTATACCCGATCATACCATTGGAATTAATAAAATCTTCCAGGTAATAACCAGTGAGGAACATGGCGTAATTAAAGATGTAAAAGAAATAAAAGCTGTAGGTCACAGGGTTGTTCAAGGTGGAGAAGGATATGACGAAAGTGTGCTGATCACCAAGGAGGTAATTAAGGATATAGAAGACAATATCGAGTTGGCTCCGCTACACAACCCCGCCAATCTTAAGGGTATTATGTCTGTTGAAAATCTCATGCCAGGCATTCCACAGATAGCTGTTTTCGATACTTCTTTCCACCAGACAATGCCACCGTATGCGTACATGTATGCCATACCAAGAAAGTACTATACCAAGTATAAAATCAGGAAATACGGATACCATGGTACCAGCCACAAGTATGTAAGCCACGTTGCCAGCAAAGTGATTGGCAAAGACACCAGAGATATGAAAATGATTACCTGTCACCTGGGAAATGGAGCTTCCATTGCAGCCATAGAATTTGGTAAGTCGGTAGATACATCTATGGGATTCACGCCTGTTGACGGCCTTATCATGGGAACCAGAACAGGAGATATTGATCCGGGAGTTTTACTTTATCTTGCTGACAAGGAACACCTTAGCTTAAAGGGTATAAGTAACGTAATTAACAAAAACAGTGGTATACAGGGTATTTCAGAGATCTCAAGTGATATGAGAGACCTGGAGCTGGCCTATTACGAGGGAAATGAGATGGCTTCGCTAGCGCTTACAATGTACGCCTACAGGGTGAAAAAATTCATTGGCGCTTATGCAGCCATTATGAATGGTGTCGACTGTATCATATTCACCGGTGGAGTTGGAGAGAATGACTTCAACATCAGAAGGATGATTTGTCAGAATATGGAATACACCGGGCTCCTCTTTGATGAGGTTGCAAACCATGGTGTTAAAGGAGAAGACAAAATTATCAGCAAGCCTGATTCGAAAGTGTATGCTGCAGTAATCAGAACTAATGAAGAGCTTCTCATAGCAACAGACACTTACAAGATTGTGGAAAAATGTGTTTAATATCATAGCTGTTTGGAAAACTTTGAGGCCTCTTTTCTGTTTATTTGTAATGGATACAATGAGTCAATGAGTCAATGAGTCAATGAGCTAAAAGCTATTGAACTTTATAAAAAACTAATTTTAAACTAAGAATAACTCTCACATATGTTAACCAAATTAGAAGAACTAAGAGAATTTTTGCCCAAATCCAGCAAACCAAAAAAACTTGTGCTTGCCGTATCTGATGATACACATTCACTGGGCGCCGTAGTAAGGGCGTTTGAGGAACAAGTTATTGTACCTGTGCTTATTGGAGATATGGAAAAGACCAAAGGGCTGGCAGAAGTAATGGGCATCAGCTTGAAATCTATTGAATTTAAGGATGTTAAGGATCCCATTGAAGCTACTAAAATTGCGGTGAAGATGGTACATAACAATGAAGCAGACGTCTTAATGAAGGGAAAAGTAGGCACATCGGTTCTTCTGAAAGCTGTATTGGATAAGGAGTATGGCCTGCGAACAGGCAAGTTGTTATCTCATTTTGCCCTGTTCGAAATTGAGGCCTATCATAAATTACTTGCAGTGACTGATGTAGCGATGAACATTGCTCCTTCCCTGGATGAAAAGATTGCCATATTAAATAATTCTGTTGAAGTGCTGAATAGACTTAATTATCCAGAACCAAAAGTAGCAGTTCTTGGAGCGGTTGAGCAGGTGAATACCAGCATGAATGCAACCCTGGACGCAGCATTGCTATCTAAAATGAACCAAAGGGCTCAGATAAGAAATTGCCTGGTCGACGGTCCACTCGCATTTGATAATGCAGTCAGCGCTGAAAGCGCCAGGCACAAGGAAATAAAGAGTGATGTGGCAGGAGATACTGACCTCTTGCTTATGCCGGATATCGAGGTGGGCAATGTACTCTATAAAAGCTTAGTGTTTTTTGCTAATGCGAAAGTAGCCTCCATGATAGTTGGTGCTACTGCACCCATTGTGTTGACATCGAGATCGGATTCGGAACAGGCAAAATTTGATTCAATTTTGCTTGCCGCTGCATCTGCATAGAGGATCTTCATTGAAAAATGGCTTAAAACCACCTTTTTAGCCCGATTTTGGACATATATTAAGTTGTTTGATAGATACATCGAAAATAGTTATAGCAGCTATTATAAGCATATTTATTAATTGCTTTTATTATTAAAGAAAAACGATAAAATCGAATTATATAATGGAAAATAATTATATCCTTGCTATTAATCCGGGATCCACATCCACAAAAGTTGCTGTTTCGATAGGAAACAAGCAGGTGTTTCTAAAAAGCATCCTCCATACTGCAGAGCAGCTGGCAGAATTTGATAAAATTACTGATCAGTTTGAATTCAGGAAAGGCCTGATTCTTAAAGAAGTAAAAGAAAACGGTATTCCATTAGATAAAATCACTATCGTCATTGGTCGGGGTGGACTTGTAAAACCCATTCTTTCTGGGGTCTACGAAGTTAATGAAGAAATGATTCAAGATTTACACAATGGCGTTCAGGGAGAGCATGCCAGTAACCTGGGTGGCCTGATAGCACATGATATCAGTAAAGAATTTCCAAATTCCAAAGCTTATATCGCTGACCCGGTGGTTGTAGATGAATTGCAGGATGTGGCCAGGTTAACGGGACATCCTGAAATAAAAAGAGTCTCTATTTTTCATGCACTGAACCAAAAGGCCATGGCTCGTACTTATGCGCAGTCCTGCGGTATGAATTACGATGATTTGAATCTTATCATATGTCATCTTGGTGGTGGTATAACAATCGGAGCTCACAAAAAGGGACGAGTTATTGATGTAAACAATGGTCTGGACGGTGATGGACCATTTGGTCCGGAGCGTTCCGGATCCCTTCCTGCCGGAGCCCTGGTAGATTATTGCTTTGAAAAAGGATTTTCGCACAGTGAAATAAAGAAAATGCTTGCGGGCAAGGGAGGATTATTGGCCTATACAGGCTCAAATAATGCCCATGAGTTGGAAGACAAAGCAAGGCGTGGTGATAAGAAAGCACGTCTGTTACAAAAAGCCATGGGTTACCAGATCAGTAAAGAAATTGGTGCCAGGGCAGCAGTGCTTTCAGGCGAGGTCCATGCCATTATTCTCACCGGTGGCATCGCACACAATCCTGATCTGACTGCCTACGTCAAGGAGCATGTCTCATTTATTGCACCTGTGTTTGTGTATCCCGGGGAAGATGAGATGCGCGCACTGGCCATGAACGGAACGATGCTGATGAAAGGTACGATACACGCGAAGGAATACAAAGAGGAGAATTTTGTTAAGCCAGTGGATTTGGATAATTTGGATTAAGAAGTGACTTGAGTACTTGGAGTACTTTGGAGTACTTAGAGTATATAGATTACTTTAGGGTGTTGACACGCTCACTGGTAACATTTTACCATTAAAATACTTTGATCCTTCCTGTACAAACCAGGAAAAAAACTTACCTATCTCCCCTGCTGTTATCGACGCCTCGTACCCTGGAAAAGCCTCTGCAAACATTTCTGTCTGAACTGCTCCAAATGCAAGGGAATTTACACGAATATTGAACGCTTTAAATTCTTCAGCCATGCACTCCGATAAGGTCGCCAGTGCACCTTTACTGGCTGCATACATTGATAGTCCATTGAACTTGGAGCTTCCCTGAAAGGCAGCCATTGAGGTAACATTCACAATTGAAGCATTATCAGACTCCTTCAGAAGTGGCAGCACTGCCTGTATCAACATGACCGGCGCAAAAAAATTGACATCAAACAAGTTCTTTGATTCCTCTATGCCTATCTCCTGGAATGGTTTCCTGATAAGTGCCCCTGCGTTATTTACCAGGCAATCCAATTCAGATGTGTGTTTTTTCAAGGCAGCAATAAAATCCTCCCGGGATGACTCAAGCATCTTCAAATCATACACCATGGGTATGGCTATTTCCTTACCTGCCAATGTATTACAGTCGGAGCAAACTTTTAGTAAATCCTCTTTACGCCTTGAAAGAAGTACCATTTTATGTCCCTCTTTTGCCAGCTCACGAGCCAGTTGTGCTCCAATGCCCCTGCTAACTCCGGTAATGAGAATTGTCATAATTTCAATATTTTTTCGTTTATGGGAATAAAAGTAAGTAGAAAAGAGAAATTTTCTGCTCCGAAATGTATTTATTTGCATTAAGACATTAATACTTTGAAATGAATTGTAATTCACCTGGACATTACTCGATTCAATACGCAATTAACCCATTAGCTCATTAACCCATTGGCTCATTGGCTCATTGGCTCATTGGCTCATTAATATGAAAGAACTCAAATACATACTCGCGATGCTTTCCATCCTGATAGCGATACCTGCATGCACCTTTGGGCAACAGGTGCAATTGGAGCAAAAATATGAATCAAGGCAAGGTCGCTGGTATCTGATTCCGGAAGTAGATCTTTGGTTTGGCAATTATACCATTGCGGAAGTAAGTCCTCAAATTGCATACCATATAACAGACAGGTGGTCAGTTGGAGCGGGTTTTAATTATAACTTCTACAAGGAAATAGAGACATATTATACCGCAGGTTACTCAACCCATTTGTATGGTGGAAGAGCTTTTTCACGCTTTGCTATTCTCACAAACGCAGAAGAATGGCTTCCGGTTTACCTGTTCAGCGACCTGTTCATCCATTTGGAATACCAGTGTAAGTAGCAACTTACAATGCACAGAAAATGGCAAATAAGAGTGCACAGGTTTC
>CAZIFQ010000031.1:0-40336 GCA_964538375.1 uncultured Bacteroidaceae bacterium
AATATGATAAAAAACTTGTTTTTATCTTAGAATACGGGGGAAGGCCAGGTTGGGGCACAATGATTTTAAGCTAACTGCTAAACAACCTGTTTTCTTTCGATCCTGAGCTCTCTTCATCAAAAAAAGATTTCTATATTTGTTGCCATTACTAAATAAATATTAATCAAAACTCTTTTATATGTTTAAAGATCATCCTAAAGGACTATTTGTGGCCTTTTTTACCAATATGGGTGAAAGATTTGGCTTCTATACCATGATGGCCATATTGGTTCTATTTCTTCAAGCAAAATTTGGACTTACCGAAGATAGGGCAGGTGGAATTTACAGCTGGTTTTATTTCTTCATTTATGCCTTGGCGTTGGTTGGTGGGATACTGGCAGATGCCACACGAAAATACAAACTGATCATAATGCTGGGACAAATAATTATGTTTGTCGGCTATGTTGTGATGGCACTTCCCGGTCTCGATCTTACTATTACTCTTGTAGGTTTGTTCACCATTGCCTTTGGTAATGGTTTATTTAAAGGGAACCTGCAAGCGGTTGTGGGACAAATGTATGATGATCCAAAATATGATAAGGTAAGGGATAATGCCTTCCTTATATTCTATATGGGTATTAATGTAGGTGCCTTCTTTGCTCCGTTTGCTGCAAAGGGTATCCGTAACTGGTGGCTCGAATCTAATGGCTTGATGCATGATGCCAGCTTACCTGCACTTTGTCATCAATATACCGACGGCACATTACAGGATGTCGGGATATTTCAAGAACTTGCTAACACGGTTACTATTAATGGGACTGTTACAAATCTGCAGGAATTCGCTAACAACTATCTTGAAACCTTTGCTAGAGGGTATAATTATGCCTTTGGGATTGCAGCAATTGCAATGGTTATCTCATTGCTGGCATATCTTATTTTTAACAAATACCTTCCAAATAGAGAGAAAGTTGCTGGAGAGAAGACAATTACAATTACTGAAAAGCCAATCGCTATTCCTGTAGCCCTGGCAGCTGGTACAATTGCCGCATTTTTGATCAGTCTTGTGAAGGACTTTGCGACAGGCATGGCCATCGGACTTTTTGTAGGTTTTGTCACATGGATCTTCATGATCGCAAAAAAGGAAGAACGACAGCGCGTAGTATCACTTCTCCTCGTCTTCTTTGTAGTTATATTTTTCTGGATGTCTTTTCATCAGAACGGCCTTACACTTACCTTCTTTGCAAGAGACTATACCGTTAAAGCAGTAGGTCCATTCACCTACATGTTTTTTGAACTATGGAACATCCTTGCAGTGATTGGTTTTATAGCAGGACTGGTAGTGTTATTAGGAAAAAAGAGAACGGTCGTTGCCAGGCTCATTGGTGCCGGAATAACCATCGTAGGTGGCGGAGTAGCTTACTATTTGTACTCCAGTGCCGGAATTGAGAATCCTATTGCTCCCGAAGTATTTCAATCATTCAATCCACTGTTCATTGTCTCACTTACATTTTTGGTAATGGGCATATTTGCCTGGTTAAAGGAACGAGACATGGAACCTTCAACTCCGCGCAAGATCGGGATAGGTATGTTGATCGCAGCAGCGGGATTCATTATCATGGTAGTGGCCTCCTTCAACCTGGTCTCTCCCCATGAACTTCAGGTTGCCAATGAAGCAGGAGAAATCATGTATAATCCTGTTCCAGACTCATCCCGGGTTACGCCTTACTGGCTGATGTCTTCATACCTGGTACTTACAGTAGCAGAGCTATTCCTGAGTCCAATGGGATTATCCTTTGTCTCTAAAGTTTCTCCAAAAAGATTCCAGGGTGTGATGCAGGGTGGCTGGTTACTGGCTACTGCGGTTGGAAACAAACTATTGTTTGTAGGAAGCACATTATGGGGTAAGTTTGACTTGTGGCAAATATGGTTGCTTTTCGTAGTATCTTGTTTACTCTCAGCGGCTTTTATATTTTCCATTATGAAAAAGCTGGAAAGAGCAACAAAAGGATAAGAAAAAAGTATTTTTATTATAAAAGCCATTCCTTCGGGGGTGGCTTTTTAATGCATTTGATTATGGAATGTTTTTTTCAATTGGCAGCAGGGCCAATTGAAATAACGAAGAACCTTTTGCCACAGTTCTGCGGGAAAAAGACAATAAACTACGATCAGTTACGCAGTGGATTTTTGTTAATGGTATGAGGATTTTTCAAAAAGATTGTCCTGGCACATACTTATTTCAGCATATCCCTTACCAGTTCAATATCTCCATCAGTTTCAGCCGGCTCCAGTCCCAATATCTCTGCTATTAAGATATAGACATTGACATTTTCGAATGGTTTATGGACAAAGTCCTCTTTAAAAGCAGGTCCTTCTGCGTAAAAAATAGCATGCATATCACTATTGGTATTATCATAGCCATGCGTTCCCCCGATATAGGATGAATTCGCCTTTTGTTCTCTTACTCCCAGGGACCAGCCACTATCTGCCACAGCAACGATATCAGGTATCCTGGGATGAGTGCCATAGTGAAGGTAGGCAGGAATTTCATCTTTTTGCCATGCTGTAACACCTTCTGCAGCATTCAATGTATAAGCAAGAGTATCAACAAATTCATCAACCGCGTCAATTAAATATACCGGATCTGATCCATAATCGGCTTCAACCCATGCTTCATTTACAACACCATAAATATTAACATATCTTTCTGAAGATATTTCTCCCATGCCATGATCAGAAGTTACAATCAGGTTAACTTTATTACCATAAGGCAAGGTTGATAATTCTTTCCGTAATTTTCCAAGAATTCCATCGAGTTCCTTAATTACTTTTCCTGTTTCCTCGTGCTCCGGACCAAAGGAATGGCCTATGCCATCCGGCTCCTGAAAATATAGTGTGATAAACCTGGGGCGCTTTTCAAGGGGAAGTTTTAGCCAATTCACAACCGTATCAACCCTGGCTTCAAAAGGAACACTGCCATCGTAAATCTTCCAGTACGTTGGTGCCAATCCCCCAATCTTCGCTTCCGATCCGACCCAGAAAAAAGAGGCACTCTTCACTCCTTGACGCTCTGCAGTATTCCAGATTGGTTCACCACCATAAAAATCAGGATTTTGTACCATGTCCCTATTCCCTATCCTGTAGAGTAATCCAAGATCAGGAGCAAAAAAAGTATTATTAATTAATCCATGGTGATCAGGATACAAGCCCGTGGCAAGGGTATAATGATTGGGGAAAGTCTTCGTTGGGAATGAAGGAATAAGTCCTTCAGCTTTCACACCATTCTTAGCCATTGCATCAAAATTAGGTGTATCATACATATCCGGGTAGTCCCATCTGAATCCGTCAAAAGATACCAGTATTACATAATTTTCATATGTTTCGTCAGTGTATTTATCAGCATTTCTGCATGAAGAGAATGAAACAAGAAACACCGGCACTAAATAAATTAACAACTTTTTCATACTACAGTATATTTTTATCCTTTTTAAAGGTTTTTGATACCGGAGGTGTCACGTCTGTTCTCAAACCATCTATATAGTGGTTCCTCCTCCTCAGCCGGTTGAAGAAAATGATGCATTTCCGGCATTTCCGGCAGCGGTACTTCATAAACATTCATGTCCTTATCGAAATTATAGAACTTCAGATTCTGATTTTCAAAACCGCTTCTTCTTGAGGGGCGTTCAAACTGGAACTCCGTCACCATTCCTTCCGGATGATGATCATCAAGCTTGAGGATGAAGCGTGGTCCATACTCCATTAATGCAGAAAGAAAATAGAGACTAATATCATAGCCAAGAAGTCCAAAATTTGAACCATTCCTGGTGTAGAATGATGGCTCTTTAAAATAAGCTCCTCTAAATTTTCTGAGCATATAAAGGAACTGATTATCCATGTAATCATACTTAAAAGTATGTGAAATCGTCAATTGTAATTTGTGAATATATTCAATCTCGATATCATCAAACCCAACCCAATAAGGAGACCCAAATATCTGAATATCAAAATCTTCAATTTGATAATAAAGTGTACTTGCAACCTGGCTGGCAAATGCTTCATCTGTTTCAGGAAGGATAATAGTATTTTTCACATCCGGTTTTAAGGCATGAAGGAGATCCGCCATGTTTCCATCCTTAATCACAACCTCTTTAAACAAAACTATATCGAGTGCAGCATATTTTTCCAACTCAGCAAAAAGAGTTCTTTTGTAGTAATCAATTTTATCGAATTGAGCAGAATCTCCGCTATGCAGAAATATTATATTGTCATTGAATGACCTGGCAAGAAATTTCACATTCTTTTTGTACTCAGTTTTATAAGAAGGAGTAAGCTGAAAAAGATAGGGATTACTTAAAACCAATGAATCATCTGAATGAAACGGGGTAACAAGAGGGATGCGATTTTCTCTGCTAAACTCTGAGACTAGTTCCAGGTTATTGGTATAGAATGGGCCAATAATCATATCCATTTCCTCCATCCAGGGTTGGGAAAGAATTTCACTTGTATGGCTCATACTTTTTCTAGTATCAAGAAAATTTACATTTACCTGTAATCCTTCATCAGTAAGTGTATCGATTGCCAGTAGGCTTCCTTCAAAAAACTCAAGAAACTGCATAGATTGAGGTGTCTCTTCGTCCAACAAATATTGTTCGGCAATACGTTTAATTCTCACAGCAGATTTAACACCTTTAAGCAGGGAGTCCAATGGCTCCAATTCAGAAAAGTCAAAGGGAATCATATAAGCAATATCGAGTGTTTTGCGACCTGAATAGAACCGGTCCCTAAGCTCATCATAGCTGTATTCCTCAGGGACAATAGAATCAAGCAGAACCAGGTCTAAAGTATCAGATATGATTGTATCATGCCTGAACAACACTCCCACAGTCGTATTGGGCTTTGGTATTTTTATTACTGCTCCAATTCTCGGCCCGCCCCAACCGATTTCTTTATTGACTGCTTTGATTTCACTAACACTTATTTCATAATACCTGGAAATAGAGTATAGCGTTTCCCTTCTTTTAACTTTATGGAAGATAAAACCTTCCTCATCAAAAGAAAGATCATTCTTATCTTCACTAAGTGAGGGGATTGTCAGCAAATGTCCAATTTGAATATCTTCTATTTCTAATCCGGGATTAAGTTGAAGAATCATCTCTTCCGTACAATCATATTTTTTGGAGATTGAATAAATCGTTTCTCCCGCTTGCACCACATGTTGATTCTTATCTTGAACTGGTTTAACGGTATTAACTTCGTATGCAGCAGAAGGATTTGCAGGTATTTTCAGTACCTGGGCAATTCGCAAATCAGCAGTTACACCTGGATTTTCAATTGTAATCTCTTTTTCAGATACATTGTAGGCTTTTGAAATTGAATACAAGGTTTGTCCCGGTTTCACCACGTGAACGTAATATACAGTCCCTTCTATCACAACCTTGTTATTTGACCTTTCAACAATAACAGGTTCCTGTGAATAAACTGAAAAAGTTGTTGTCAAAATTAATATGACACAAACTATAATTTCCCTGGTAATACTTCTATTCATTATATTTCTAACGGTAATAACTGCACCAGATTACTTATTAAGAAAACTAAGTACGTTCTTCTCAATTCGTAAATTGATCTGATCAGTATCTGATTTAACAAATTTCTCCCCTGTAATACTCTCATACAGTTCGATGTAGCGCTCCGAAACCTCAGTAATAAAATCAGCTGGCATCTCCGGCATTTGCTGGCCCTCTTTTCCCTGGAAACCATTCGCGATTAGCCACTGACGCACAAACTCTTTAGAAAGTTGCTTTTGCTGTTCATCTGTATCTTGTCTCTCCTGGTATCCATCTGCATAAAAGTACCTGGAGGAATCCGGCGTATGTATTTCATCGATAAGTATAATCCTACCATCTTTTTTACCGAACTCATATTTGGTATCAACCAGGATCAATCCCATATCGGCTGCAATCTCTGTTCCACGTTTAAAGAGTTTACGGGTGTAATCCTCAAGTATTTCATAATCCTCTTTTGATACGATTCCCTGCTCAATGATTTCCTCCCTTGATATATCCTCGTCATGTCCTTCTGAGGCCTTGGTGGTTGGAGTTAATATGGGATTCGGAAATTTGTCGTGCTCCTTTAAACCTTCCGGCATCTCTACTCCACACAATATCCTTTTGCCATTCCTGTATTCTCGCCATGCATGCCCGGTCAGGTATCCCCTGATAACCATTTCAACCTTAAAAGGATCAGCAAAATGACCAATAGTAACATTTGGATCAGGCACATTGATTTTCCAGTTAGGAACGATATCTACTGTAGCATCAAGGAATTTAGTTGCGATCTGATTCAGCACCTGCCCCTTGTAAGGAATTCCTTTGGGAAGGATAACATCAAAAGCGGAGATACGGTCAGACACAACCATCACAAGATATTCATCCTTAATATTATAGACGTCGCGAACTTTGCCATTGTACAAACTTTTTTGTCCGGGAAATTCAAAACCTGTTCCCTTTAATGCATTTGCCATTCCATCATATTTAAAAATTAATATCCGATATCTTTATCAATATCCTTATCGTAAGCTTTAACAATTTTTTTAACAAGTCGGTGACGAATGATATCCCTGTCATCAAACCTGATTACTGAAATGCCTTCTATACCTTCCAGGATATTAATGGCCTGGATCAATCCGGATTGTTGCTTACCAGGTAGATCGATCTGCGTGATGTCGCCTGTTACGATAAATTTTGCGTCTGGCCCCATCCTCGTCAAAAACATTTTAAACTGACCTACCGTAGTATTCTGCCCTTCATCAAGAATCACAAAGGCCTGATCGAGTGTTCTTCCCCTCATATAAGCAAGTGGTGCAATTTGAATTGTATTGTCTTCAATGAATTGCAACAATTTTTTTGCAGGGATCATATCCCTCAAGGCATCAAACAAAGGTTGCAAATAAGGATCCAGTTTCTCCTTGAAATCACCTGGCAGATAACCGAGCTTCTCCCCTGCTTCAACAGCCGGCCTGGTGAGTATAATTCGCTTGACATCCCTGTTTTTCAATGCTTTCACAGCCAATGCAATGGCGGTATAAGTTTTACCAGTACCGGCCGGTCCGACAGCCATAACCAGGTCGTTCTGCTGTGAACATTTAACTAGTTCTTTTTGATTTGGCGTAATGGCCCGAACGACCTTCGCTTTCTCTCCATACAGAAGAACTTCATCTTTTGGTCCCGGGGCTTCAAACTTATACTCAGCATCTCCACTCATCAATTCATCAATATCATCCAGTGAGATTTTCTTAAATTTTTTAATGTAGTTTATGACAAGTTCAACTTTCTCCTTAAATAAATCCACACGTTTCTTTTCACCAGAAACCTTCAACTCATTTCCCCTTGAAACAATCTTCAAATCCGGAAAAAAGGATTTTAATTTATTGAATCTGATGTTGTTAACACCAAAGAAATCAATAGGTTCCAGCCCTTCTAATTTGATAAGTTTTTCCGTCATAAATTAAATAATATTCACTACTTTTGATTGATACAAAATAAGCTGTTTTTTTTAACATTCCAATAGAATTACGGGTACATCTGGCATGCATTTCATCACACTCATCACCGATTGGAATAAAAACGATTTCTACGCAGGCGCGCTGAAAGGAGAGATTCTCTCCTCATGTAAGAATGTTGAGATTGTGGAACTTAGCAATAACGTTAAACAATACAACATTGCCGAGGCAGCATTTATCCTGAGAAACTCTTATCAACACTTTCCTTTAGGCAGCATACATATTATTGCCGTCAATTCTCAAACAGATGTTGATTGCAAATTATTGGCAGCTAAAATAGATGGACACTATATCATTGCTGCCGACAATGGAATATTCTCATTAATGGGAGATGCAGAAGCAGAAGAAATTATTGAGCTAGACGTGCCGAAAGATGGTGCAAAGACTTTCCCTGAATTGAATGTTTTTGCCCCGGCAGCTTGCAGAATTGCAAAGGGTGATAAGCTGTCTGACATCGGCAGGAAGGTTGAAAAAATTAAAAATCAGATTCCCCTCCGGGCCACCCTGGAAAATAATACAATTACAGGAACGGTTATCTTTATTGATTCCTATGGCAATGTAATAACCAATATTACCAGGGATCTTTTTGATCGTATAGGGAAAAAGAGATCCTTTGAAATATATGTGCAGAGTAAGCACTATAAAATCACAAAATTAAATCAATACTATCCAGAAAGTTCTTCTGGGGATCTTCTTGCTATATTCAATTCAATAGATTTACTTGAAATTGCCATAAGAAACGGAAATGCAGCAGGATTGCTGAATCTTAATACAGACTCCACCATCAGGGTAGAATTTAATACAGAAGAAAAATGAGTGACAAAATTGAAAAGATGGAGGCCTTTGGCAGACTCCTTGATGTAATGGATGAATTAAGAGAGAAATGCCCCTGGGATCGGGAACAATCCATAGAAAGTTTAAGGAACCTTACTATAGAAGAGACTTATGAACTGGCCGATGCCATTATTGAAGATGACATGGAGGGTATCAGGGAAGAGCTGGGAGACATCTTACTGCACATTGTTTTCTATGCAAAAATTGGCGATGAGAAAAATGAATTTGACATTACCGACGTTATCAATGGCATCAACAAAAAACTTATTTTCCGTCACCCTCATGTTTTTGGAGAGAGAAAGGTAAGTGGATCGAATGAAGTAGTCAGCAATTGGGAAGAATTGAAAATCGAGGAGGGCAATGGTAAAAAAACAGTACTTGGTGGTGTGCCAAAATCCTTACCGGCATTAATAAAAGCACACAGGATTCAAGACAAAGCCCGGGCAGTAGGATTTGACTGGGCAGATAAGAACGATATCTGGGACAAAGTTGACGAAGAAATTGCTGAAGTAAAGAATGAATTAAAGAGTGGTCAGAATGATCTGCTTGAATCAGAGTTTGGAGACTTGCTATTTTCAATAGTTAATGCAGCAAGA
This sequence comes from uncultured Bacteroidaceae bacterium, assembly GCA_964538375.1. GTDB lineage: Bacteria > Bacteroidota > Bacteroidia > Bacteroidales > JAUUZQ01. The sequence continues at coordinate 8,965 of CAZIFQ010000031.1, forward strand.
TTATTCAATATTGAACCTGAAACAGCCCTTGAAAGAACAAACAAAAAATTCATCAGGAGATTCAACTACATAGAAGAACAAGCAAAAAAAACAAACAGGAATGCAAGTGACCTGGAGCTTGAGGAGATGGATAAATTCTGGGAAGAAGCAAAAAAAGGCGAATAGAGCTATCTATTTCTCTTTCTTTTCCTCTTTGTCTTCCTCTTTCTTTTCCTCTTTCTTTTCCTCTTTGGCTTCCTCTTCTTCCTGCTCTTTTACTTCGAGTAAGCCAAGTTGGTGCAACTGGTTGTACCAGGTAATCACTTTCTTAATGTCAGACACATATACACGTTCGTCGTCATATTCAGGAAGAACTTCACTGAAATAGCTTTTCAAGGCATCGTTGGAACTTTTAGCATCAACAGCTAAGCCACCATCTTCTTTTTCATGAATCTTCATAAATACCTCTGACAGTGGCATATCCTCATCATTAGTAAATATAGCAATATCTTCAAGTGAACTTAATCTTGCAGTTGCGGGCGCAACATGCCTCTTATTATCTAAGAGTGATTCAACAACAATACCGTTTCTGGCCTGGGCAATAAAGCGAAATAATCCTCCTTTACCCGAAATGGACATCAAATCCTTAACATTAATTGTATTCATTCAAATCTTAATTTATCAATAACACACAAAGATAGAACTATTTTATATTTCGTTGCTCTTTAACCTTATCATAAGCATCTTTCACCTTCCTGAACTTTTCCTGGGCCACCTTTTTAAAATCCTCTCCAAGGTGACTTACTTTATCAGGATGATATTTCATGGCCATTCTCCTGTAGGCCTTTTTAACTTCATCATCTGTTGCTGTAGGATCAATCTCAAGTATTCTATACGCCGCATCTGATTCATCAATAAACATGGCCTGAATACTCTTATAATCAGATTCAGCGATATTCATGTATCCGGCTATTTTCTTAATAAGTATTTTCTCACCATCTGTAACACCAGCGTCAGCAGATGCAATTCCGAATAGAAAGTGAATCATCTCCAATCTATAGGAATAATCCAGTTGCTTGTTTAGTTGCAGGGTAACGTCCTTCACAGGAATCTCCTGTTTCAAAATATCTTTTAGAAGTACTACGGCCTCATTTGCTGTCTCAGCGCCAAATCTTGTGTAAAAATAGTTCTTGACATAGTCAAGCTCACTTTTCATAACCCTGCCATCTGCTTTCATTACTGCAGCCACCAAGACCAATAAAGAAGCAGCATAGTCTCCACGCATGGTCGACCTGTAAACTCTCTTTTGTGCAGCCGTATCACCATTCTTAGCTCCGCCATCAAAAATTGAACCTACAGCTAGCCCCATAATACCTCCGATGGGTCCACCAAGAGCCCATCCAAGTCCTAATCCAATCCATTTACCAAATTTTGCCATCTAACTAAATTGTTTATTCTTAATACTTTGATGCAAATCTACAATTTGCCGGAGAATCATGCTATCAATATCATTATAAATTATAAAATCAGCACTTTTCATTTTCTCCTTATCGCTCATCTGATTATTCATTCTTTCTATAACGCTCTCCTCTGAAGTATTGTCGCGAGCTACGACCCTGCTAATCCTCGTTTTCTTTTCTGCTACAACAAGAATATTATGGTCCATTAGTTTATATGCTCCGGACTCAATCAGGATAGCTGCCTCTTTAATAAGGTAAGGGGCTTCATTTTTCTTTTTCCTGGCCCAACTTTTAAAGTCATCATTGACTGCAGGATGCACAATAGCGTTCAATTCAGACAAGAGTTGTTTGTCAACAAATACCCTTTCTGAAATATACTTCCTATTCAATTGTTTATCAGTATATGCCTTATCTCCAAATAGTTCCTTGACACGATATAGAAGATCTTGATTTTCAGTCATCAAAACCTTTGCCTGTTCATCAGAATCATATACAGGAATACCCAATGCCATAAAAACCCTGGCAACAAAGGACTTTCCACTCCCAATTCCACCTGTCAAACCAACTTTCAACATCATTTAACAGATAATAAATATTCGACCGTTTGAGGATAAAAATCCAGGTTCTCCAGATAGTCAGGATACTTCTTCAAATCCACTTGTATTTTTTTCTTGTTCTCAAGAACTTCTGCGTAATTTACTTCAGCCCAGAATGATTCTGGTGATACACGATCATAGTTACTTAGGCCGAGGATACCGGAGACCCGTATGCGAGGAGGAAATGTCTGCATCCTCATCGAATCGGGAAGACCCTCGATCTGAATAGGAACATACATTTGAAGTTCCGTAAGTTTTTCAAGATTGATAGTGCACTCCACTTCATCGTGTTCGAATCTAAATCTATGATGCCTTACTATTTCCAGGGTCTCAGAATAGCTTTTTTCCAACAAGCCAAGATCTTTCTCTTCTGTGGTCAGATGAGTCAGTGTATCCAGAAAAATATCAGGTCCTTTAACCAGCACTGAATCTGGACTAAGTTGGATATTACCTACTATAGTAAATTGTTTTCCTAATTTATATTTAATGGCCGGAATTACGGGAAGCAGTTTCTCTACTTCAGAGGCAAACTGGAAAATAAGTGAGTCTGGCGACAATTCAATGAGTTCCAATTCTACAGGTAACTGCCGGGCAATTTGCTCCCTGGCATACCTGCTCAATAGAAAAAACTTTGAAGAATCCCCTGGAAAACGATTCATTGTAAAAGACGATACCCGGAAATTTATCGGTACGGGTCTGTTCATCACTTTGTACCTCAATAATGCATACCCATGGGCATTTACTTTAAGACCAAGTGACTCCGGCAAATCATTAACTTGCACCTTCTTCTCCGGGAAGTTAGTATAGGTTATTGGATATTTAATCTCCGTGGTGTAATTTTTGCTTAATGCATTCAGTATCCAGATAAACACAGAGAGCACCAGGAAGAAAGAAAATAGCAATATTTTTCTTTTCCACTGCAAACGGTTCCTTTCCGAAAATGCAGGAATATTCTGTAACCTTTTTGGATTAATCGACACCATTAGTGGAAGTAAATTTAATAAAAAAAGAGTTCAACAAGATAATTCCCTGCTGAACTCTTCTTATGTCGTCAAAGAAAAACTTATTTCTTTGGTTTTACAGGAGCATCTGAAGCATCAGGAGTAACAGCAGACTTGTCGACTTTAACGATTATGTTTTCCGCTATTTCCAATGTTACAGTATTATCTTTTACATCGTTTATTTTTCCATAAATACCACCGCTTGTAGATACTTTATCTCCCTTTTTCAAGGAACTTCGATAGTTTGTTGCTTCCTTTTGTTTTTTCACCTGGGGGCGAATCATAAAGAAATAGAATACAACAATAATCAGTACTAAGAATACCAAAGATTGTAGACCAGGTCCTTTCGGTGCCGCTCCATCTGCTTGCAAGAATTGAAATAATAAGCTCATAATTAATTTTTTTATTGTGAATATTTATTGTGTTTAATTTACTTCTGCTTTTATATAGAGAGTATTTGTTGCATTGTTTGCATTAGAATTAACAGTAATTCTGATATTTGAATTTCCGCTTTTTCCAGAGGAATTAAAAATTACTTTTATACCATCTTTATCTCCCGGATTAAGAGGTTTTTCATTCCACTTAGGAACTGTACAACCACATCCAGCCTTGATCGAGTAAATTACCAATGGCGCATCCCCCGTATTTTGATACTTAAAATAAGTAAGCACCTGCTCACCTTCAACTATAGTGCCCAGGTTATTAACTGTAGTGTCAAATTCAATGGCAGGCGTTGAACCCAAAGCAGTATTCTCAGGGGAGATTTTACTTTGCTCATTCTCAGAAGCAGAAGTACATCCAACTACTCCCAGAAAAATGATAATGATATATATGAAATTAAGCTTTTTCATTGGAGCCACAAAGATAATAGATTTATTAAAAGGTAAATAACTATTCCTTTTCTTCATTTTCACCAATTAAGCCTCTACCTGTTTTTGAGATGAGATTTTGCTCTCTTAAATCAGCAGCAACTTTATCAAGGACCCCATTGATAAATACATTACTTTTGCTTGTACTATAGTATTTTGAGATCTCCAGGTATTCGTTAAGTGTAACTTTCGTTGGAATGGAAGAAAATCCTACCAATTCTGCAATAGCCATTTGCATAATCAGAATATCCATAAATGCAATTCGATCCAAATCCCAATTTTTTGTATTGTTCTTGATGTACTCCAGGTATTCATTCCTGTTAAGAATAGATTTTCTGAACAAGCCTATCGCAAAATCTTTATCCTCAGGATTTTTATAAAGTTCAAGGAGCTTTACATCCTCTTCATCTTCTTTGAATCGCTTAATAGTTTTAATCAGCATACTAATCATAAACTCAAGGTCATCATTCCAATAAATACTTTGCTCCTCAAGAACAGATTCTAAATTCTCATTGGGAAGAATAATGTTTGTAAACAACCTGATAATAATCTTTTTATCATCTGCATATGAACTACTCTCAAGATTCATATACTCCTGGTATCCCTCATCTTCGAGAATAAGCTTATACATTTCTTTGATCAACTCCGGATAATCTACCCATGAAAGCTTTGCAGCATCCGCATAGCGCAAAAGTTGCTCAGAGTAACGAAGTTGATGTGTGAGCCTATTTTCGACAAAGCGTGTATTTGGATTAAGATCTTCCCGGGAAGGTATTCTTTTATTTCTGCCAATTTCAATCCTGGATTCAGCCAGGTTGGAAATTTCCATTATCATAACAAGAAGATAGTGGTACAAATCATATGATTTGTTGATATTCTTCTGTAATTCTTTTTCCGCCAGGTTCAATTGATCATTATCTGCCTGGTAATATGCATACAATGTCTGTAAAACCTTGATTCGTAATTGCCTTCTGCTTATCATGAATAAAGAACCTGTGTTTTAAAATTAAGCGTCACAAATTTACACTATTTTTTCTTACAAACTAAAATTGTTTGAGGAAGTGAAAATCACTTAAAACTAAATACTTAGCATGATAAAGGGAAGATATAAAAGATTAATATGCGTGCTTTATACGCATAAAGCGCTGTCAAAATATTGACCAAAGTTTAACAATGCAACGATGAAGTACTTATATTTTGTCCTTTAATTTTGAATATTAGTAAAAAAATTTACATTTTTGAAAGAAGATAGAGTGGATGTACCCTCACTAAACGAACAGAAATGAACGAAGAAGGAAAAGAAAACAATGGAGAGATTGTAAATGATCAATCGCATGAAGAGATTTACTCACAGGTTGTTAGAGCCGGTAAGAGAACCTATTTCTTTGATGTAAAAGCTACAAGGCGAAACGATTATTATCTGACAATTACTGAAAGTAAGAAACGATTTAACAGAGATGGGAAGTTTTTCTATGAAAAACATAAATTATTTCTGTACAAAGAAGATTTCGACAAGTTTGCAGATAGCTTGAAAGATGTGATTAATTACATTCGAGAGGCGAATCCTCAACCAATTGAACTTGAAGAGGACAGGGTGGCTGCCAAGGATGAAGAGAAAGTTGAAACCGAGGTGGTAACTGAGACTAAGGACTTCACAAATGTTGATTTTGAAGATCTGGAGGACACTAATACCTAGCTAATTAGTCAGAATAAGATTTTTAGTACATATTTAGAAAGCAATTCAACCTGACTTTGTTCAGTTGTTATTTTTATTTCTTTCGTTCAATAAAATCCTCTATCTCCTTAAAGCTTAAACTCTTAACGTTTGTTACAATACATGTATCTCTCAGAAAGTCACCATAATGGTTACATTCATCAATACCTTCTGAGAATACCTTTTTTACAGGATGATGTATAGGCAAGAGCAGTAAAAATGTTGCCAGGTAACCGGAATTTTTCACTTCTTCAAGCTCCGCATCATACTTCTTCAACACTTCGGAAAATTCGTTTTTAATTATTTTCATCTGAACTTCAGACAGTTTTTCCCTGTTTCTTGCTATCAGCGCCACAAAATATCTCAATTTGTCTGCTCTTCCACCAAGCCCGGTGGAAATAAATATCTGGTTCTCCTCAAGGAGATGACTCTCAAGATTCATTCTGGACTCATGCAAAGCTAATATGCCCCATTCCTTTAACTCAGGGTCAGGATTCTGAAGATAAGACTCAATAGTCCTGTATGCCGAAACGTCATTCATTGTAGCTAACCTTGCCAACACTTGTTTCTTAGAGCCAGTAGGAGCATCAGGATCATCCAATACAGGCAGCTGACTGATCGCCCAACTCTCATCAAATTCAAGGGACATCTTTTTCGAAAACTCAAAATACTCTATTTGCAGATCCACATCAATGGTATCTTCCATGATATTAAAGTTTCCTGGTATGACTCCAAAAATCTCCTTTATCTTGTCATATAGGTTTTCATGATCTTCCATATATTAAATCTCAACCTTCATATAAATATAAATAATCGGTATTCAAAAACAAAATTATCTTCCAATAAATCAGTGAAGTACAACTTTTTTATATATAAAGAGCACATAGCATATCAACTCTTCATAGATGGGTAATATTGTAAAAATTCTGACCTAAGCTTGAATTGGTATGGAATACTGGCAATGTATTCCTTTGTGAGGGCAATACTTTCTTGTTATATTTGTTGTGGAGAGAATTTTTAAAAAAAAACAGATCGACCATGGATGTTGCCTTAGCCATTGCTGGTATAATTGTTATCGTTATAGGATTTATCGGAAGTGCCCTTCCTGTGCTTCCAGGACCACCTCTCGCATGGGGTGGATACCTTCTGCTTAACTGGACCCGTTTCATTGAAGATAATGATGGCGCTTATGATACTACACTCTGGATATTCCTGTTTTTTGTAGTATTGGTAACTGTGCTGGATTATGTTGTTCCAGTATGGGGAACAAAAAAATGGGGAGGATCAAAAGCAGGAATGTGGGGGGCAACTATTGGCTTGATTATAGGACTTTTTCTCGGTCCGATTGGAATTATTTTAGGACCATTTTTCGGTGCGTTCCTTGGCGAATTGATTTCTGGAAAGAAAGAAAAAGAGGCATTGCGAGCCGGTTGGGGCTCGTTTCTTGGCTTCCTTCTCGGTGTGGGAATGAAACTTATGGTTTGTGCCGTGATTCTCTTCTTCTATATTTACTACCTGTTTTTCTAGATTAGCTCCCCAGAGTAGCCACCATCACTGCTTTAATGGTATGCAACCTGTTTTCAGCTTCGTCGAATACGATGGAATGCCCTGATTCAAAAACTTCTTCGGACACTTCCATTGATTCAATTCCAAATTTTTGGTATATCTCCTCTCCTACTTTGGTTTCCCGGTTGTGAAATGCCGGTAAGCAGTGCAGGAATTTTACATTGGGATTTCCGGTTTTCTTAAGCACCTCCATATTTACCTGGTATGGTATAAGCAATTCGATGCGTTCATTCCATACTTCATCTGGTTCTCCCATAGAAACCCAAACGTCTGTATAAAGAAAATCGGCTCCCTTCACACCCTCTTCTACATTTTCAGTAATAGTAATTTTTGCACCTGTGGATTTTGCAATCTTCTTACATTGTTCTACCAAAGCATCATCCGGTTGACAACTTTTTGGAGCCACTGCCCTGAAATCCATACCCATTTTGGCTGCACCAACCAGGAGAGAATTTCCCATGTTATTGCGTGCGTCTCCCAGGTAGGCAAAAGTGATCTTATTCAAAGGTTTGTCGGAATATTCTATGATAGTCATAAAATCTGCCAGGATTTGCGTTGGATGAAATTCAGTTGTGAGACCGTTCCATACAGGTACACCTGCATATTCACCAAGCTCTTCTACAACACTCTGTCCGTAACCCCTGTACTCAATACCATCATACATACGTCCTAAGACCCTGGCTGTATCCTTCATGGATTCCTTATGCCCAATTTGAGAACCGCTTGGTCCAAGGTAAGTCACATGAGCACCCTGGTCAAGGGCAGCCACCTCAAAGGCACACCGTGTCCTGGTTGAAGATTTCTCAAAAATAAGTGCAATATTCTTACCCTCCAGTTTGTGTTCTTCGGTACCATTATACTTTGCCTGCTTCAATGAGATGCTAAGATCCAATAAGTGTTTTATCTCTTTGGGAGAATAATCCAATAGCTTTAGAAAATTCCTGTTACGTAAATTATATGCCATTACATTTTATTTTATAGTTCAAGAATACAAAAATAACTTAATCTTCGTATTCCATGGTTATTTTTGTACCATAACTCTTGTCCTCAAGCTTAAAAGCTTCAGTAATAACACTTTTTTTGCCTCCATTTTCTATAAAATCAAGACAAGCTCTTATTTTAGGAGCCATATCTCCTTCACCAAACATCCCCTCATCGAGAAATTTCTTTGCATCCTTGACATTTAAAAATTCTCTTTGCTCCTGATCCGGCATCCCATAATTTAAATATACATAAGGTACATCCGTCAGGATATAATACTCATCCGCGCCTATTCTTGAGGCCAGCAAGCCAGATGCACTGTCTTTATCAATTACAGCTTCCACCGGACGTATTCTTCGTTCTTCATCGATGTAGACAGGAATACCACCACCTCCTGAGGCAATTACAATGGTGCCCTCCCTGGCAAGTGTTTCCACTACCTTTTCATTCATAATGGAGATCGGACTCGGAGAAGGAACCACCCTTCGAAATCCTCCTTCTTTTTTCTTAGACTCCCTGAACTCCCAACCTTTCGCCTTCCCCAGCTTCTCTGCTTCTTCTCTATTATATATTTTCCCAACCCGTTTGGTCGGATTATTAAAGGCCTCATCTTCCTTGTTTACCATTACCTGGGTAACCAATGTAACGATCTCCTTTTCCATATTATGCTTCAATAGTACATTCCGAAGCATACGCTCAATCATATAACCAATCCCACCCTGTGAGTCAGCAACACAAATGTCAAGCGGCATCTGCGGAATATTGTAAACAGATTCGCCTGCATCGTTACGCATAAGAATATTTCCAACCTGGGGACCATTCCCATGGGTAATTACTAAATCATATCCATCCCTGAGCAAGAAAATCAGGTTTTCTAATGTATCTGTAGTATTCTGCTCCTGTTCCTCAATAGTACCGGTTTGATCACCTCGAAGCAATGCATTGCCTCCCAGTGCTACAACTGCAATTTTTCCCATAATATTCATTATTTAAGAAGTACAAATCTATACAAATTGCTGTATTAACATTCGAATTTAGAATGATATACAACAGGTATTGGTGTATTCATTAAAAGTGACAAAATAAGCATCATGCTACCATAAATAGGATAGGGTAAACGATGGATTGTATCCATATTTTGCTATTTTTACTTTACTAAAGAAGGTAAAGTAGCTTTAATCCATTTCCGGCAAAATAAATAATCATACTTGATGAAGAATAACACGGTATTTAAGATAATTCTCCCAATGTTTATTGCAATAGCATTTGTCTCTTGTAAAAGAGATGCAGAGAAATCGGAAACAATTAAGGTTGATTATATTAAGTACCAGGTGGTTTACCTGGAGAAGATGGCAGGAGATATCCCTACAAATATGCTTCCCAGCGAGATGCATGCCTATTATGACCATCACCATGTGCTTACCAGGATTGATGGCTTTTTTGGCCAGTTCTCACTTGTTCAGGTTGCCGACCTGAAAAAACAAACAGTAGTTTCTATGCTAAATTTCTTCGGAAATAAAATATATTATACTGGGAAGAAAGGAGAAATACCCGCAGGTATTTACCCTCTGGATAATCCTGATATAACGTTTACTAAAGACACTTTGACAGTTTCCGGATTGATGTCCTACAGGGCAAATGTAAAAGTAACAGATGATAATTATGATATTTATTATACCAAGGAGATCAACATAAATAATCCTAATATTACCACTCCGTACTCTTCCATCGAGCATGTACTATCTGACTTCCGGGTTCAGCTTAGTTATCTGAAAATGAGACTCATCATCAAAAATCATGAGAAGCAGCGAATTGATCCTGCCTTCTTTGATATACCTGAAGAATATAAGCAGGTTTCCAAAGAAACCATGGAAAATATTATCAACAACCTGTTCACAAAAGAATAATTATCCTACTTCCGTTATTATTACATTAGTAGATTATAATTATCATATATTTTTCAGAAGCAGGAGCTAATGGCGAAGAAAAAGAAAAAGAGTAAAAATAGTGCACTAAAGTCCATAGTTGCGTTTTTCAGAGATGAGCGAATCAAATATGCAAGTGGCATACTCCTTATGCTGGTAGCGCTATATATGATTCTCTCATTTATCTCATATTTTTTTCACTGGGAAACAGATCAGGACTTCAGATGGGCACAGGTATTCTCCGGACCCGAAATTTCTGTAAATAACCAGGGAGGAAAACTGGGCGCCTGGATGTCTGATTTGTTTATTAATCAATGGTTTGGAATAGCAAGTATCCTTTTCCCGTTTATCCTGATAGTTTGGGCTTTAAACCTGTACCGGATTAAGGTCCTGAAACCATGGAAGACAACCCGAAACTCCCTCATATTAATCATCCTGCTGTCTGTAACTCTGGGACTCATTTTTGGAAGTGCAAATGCGTACCTGGGAAGTGGTCCGGGCGGCGCCCATGGCTATCATCTCAGCCGCTGGTTAATTGCAAGTATTGGTGGCATAGGCACAACTTTCGTTCTGCTAATTCTCTATGTCGTATTTCTATTATTTGGTTCTTCGATGTTGGATTGGCTTAAGAGTTTGAAGAAGAAAACAGAGACAGAAAATCCAGAAACGGAAACTGATTTTCAGGAAGTACCTGTCCGAAATGACGAAATTGACATGGATCCTAATCATGCAGATTCGCCAAAAGAGGATGCTGTAAATAAGGCCGATGATATGGGCAACTTTGTTGTAGCTGATACAGGAAACAATCAGCCGGAGACTGTTGCGACGAATGAAAAAGTTGAAAGTGATGTTGAGATGGAGATAGAACACTCTGAGGATGAGAATGGTATTTCAGGTAACGAGACAGGTGAATTGAAAGACTACGACCCTACACTTGATCTACCTAATTATAAACTCCCACCCTTAAGTTTACTGGAAGAATATTCTTCAGAGGATTCAACGGTAAGCAATGAAGAACTTATCTCTAATAAGAACAGGATTGTTGAGACCCTGGCCTCCTATAAAATAAAAATTGATAAGATAAAGGCGACCATTGGCCCCACCGTTACATTGTATGAAATTGTTCCTGCTCCAGGGATACGCATCTCTAAAATCAAGAACCTGGAAGACGATATCGCACTCAGTTTATCGGCCCTGGGAATTAGGATTATAGCTCCAATTCCAGGAAAAGGAACCATAGGTATTGAAGTACCTAATCTGCAACCAAAAATTGTTGCAATGAAAACGATTCTTGGTTCTAAAAAATTCCAGGAATCTGATTACGAATTATCAATTGCTCTTGGAAAAACTATCTCCAATGAGACATTCGTATTTGACCTGACAAAGATGCCTCACCTTTTGGTGGCAGGTGCCACCGGACAAGGTAAATCTGTCGGTCTTAACGCCATCATTGCTTCCCTCCTTTATAAGAAGCATCCGGCTCAATTGAAATTCGTAATGATCGACCCTAAAAAGGTTGAACTGTCGTTATTTTCTAAAATTGAAAGACATTTTCTTGCAAAACTTGCTGATACAGAAGACGCTATTATAACTGATACACAAAAGGTTATAAGCACGCTTAATTCACTCTGTGCTGAAATGGATGAACGTTATGATTTATTGCAAAATGCACATGTAAGGAACATAAAAGAGTATAATCGAAAATTCATTGCAAGAAAGCTGAATCCGGAAAAAGGCCACAGGTATATGCCTTTCATCGTGGTAATCATCGATGAATTTGCCGACCTGATAATGACTGCGGGAAGAGAAATTGAGCAACCCATCTCCAGGCTGGCTCAGCTTGCACGCGCCATTGGTATACACCTGATAATAGCTACCCAACGACCAACAACAAATATCATTACAGGCGTTATCAAGGCAAATTTCCCTGCAAGGATTGCCTTCCGTGTTTCTTCCATGATTGATTCCAGGACAATTCTTGATGGTCCCGGAGCAGACCAATTGGTTGGACGTGGTGACATGCTCTTCCTTAGTGGTAATGAGCCAATCCGGCTGCAGTGTGCTTTCATTGACACACCAGAAATTGAAAACCTTACCGATTTCATAGGAGAGCAAAAAGGATACCCAACAGCCCTTGAACTAAAGCCGGTGGATGATGATAGCAAAAATACATTTGAAGTAGATCTGAATAAGCGTGATGAGAGATTTGAAGAAGCTGCCAGGTTAGTTGTTCAACACCGACAAGGATCAACCTCACTGATACAAAGAAAACTATCACTGGGATATAATCGTGCAGGAAGAATTGTCGACCAACTTGAAGCCGCGGGCATCCTCGGATCCTTCGAAGGAAGCAAAGCCAGGCAAGTACTTGTTCAGGATGAATTTAGTTTGGAACAGATTTTGAAGGGACTAGGGTAGGGAGTGCCTTGAGTACTTGGAGTACCTGGAGTACTTGGAGTTGGATAAATTAAAAGGAAACTATGAAAGCATACATTATATCAATAATATTTTTTCTAAGTTTTTGTGCGCTTAGCTGGGGTCAGCAGGATCCTTTGGCAGAGCCATATTTAGATAAAATTGCCCGGGATTTGGACCCGGGTCATTCACTTCAGTTGGATTTTGATTACATCAGGGAGGATCTCAAGGAAAAATCAACTGTAGAAGGTGAAGGAACACTATTCCTGCAAGGTGACAAGTATAAATTGGCAATGGAAGGTTTTATCATATATTTCGACGGTGAGAAACAGTATTCTCTGAATCTTGAAATTGAAGAGGTCTATGTGAGCATACCTGATCCGGATGATCAGGAATTTATGTTCTCAGATCCTATTTCCCTGCTTAGAACTTACAAGGAAGAATTTAAGTACCGGGTTATTGGAGAAGCCAGTTTTCAAGGAATAAACGCCACCGAGGTGCAACTATACCCATTAGAGCTTGGAGGTCCGTATGCCCTTTTAAAACTATTTATATCACCTGCTAATGAACTAAAAGCTATACAGGTGAGACATAAAGCGGGTATTCTCTATTCCATGATCGTCAAAACGTTCAATAAGATGGAAAAACCAGAAGATTCATTCTTTCAATTCAATGAGAAGGACTATCCAAATGTAGATGTTATCGAACTGGTTCAATAATTAACTATTTCGCACAACAAATAAAAAAGTAAATTCAGATATTTCTTTTATTCAGGATACTCTATTCGGGCGTGATAGATGTTTATTAATTTCTTCTTAAAAATCTCCTTTATGGTTGAAATATCTCTGAAAGTTATTGCAGCATCAGTATACTGCTCCTCTTTGGTCTGATATTCTACGATATGATCTACGAGTTCATTGATCGATTCCGGATTGATATTTTTCATACTTCGCGAAGCAGCTTCAACAGAATCGGCAATCATTAACACGGCCATTTCCCTGGAAAATGGTTTTGGTCCAGGATAGGCAAAGTCTTCTGTATTTACCTCATCATCAGGATTTGTATTGATGTAAGACTTATAGAAATACTGCACCGTTGAAGTTCCGTGGTGCGTCCTTATAAAATCGATAATCTGTTCCGGCAATTTGTGCTTCTTAGCTATTTCAATTCCCCTTGTTACGTGTTCAATAATTACACGGGCACTCGTTTTATAGTCCAGTTTATCATGTGGATTTTCGCCATTTCGTTGATTCTCGATAAAATAGTAGGGATTATCCATTTTCCCAATATCATGATACAATGCCCCGGTTCTAACCAGCAATGGATTGCCACCAATGACACGAACTACTTCTTCAGCCATGTTTGCAACCTGGAGAGAGTGCTGTAATGTTCCGGGGGCCTTCTCAGCAAGCTCCCTGAGTAAAGGTTGATTTGTATCAGACAACTCAAAAAGCGTTCCATCTGATAGAAAACCAAACATCCTTTCAAAAATATAAATGAGTGGATATACGGTTAAAATTAGTAGGCCATTTCCTCCAAACCAGAGGATTTCAGTCCAGTTTATTCCTTCAAAAGTACCTTCTTGTAATAAAGAAAGAATTATATAAACTAAGGAATAGGTAAGGGCAACAAAACAGGCAATGTAAAACAAAATCCCCCTCTTGTAATACGATTGCATAGAAAATACTGCTACAACACCCACAAGAAAATTCATCAGAATAAACTGGTAGCTGTTTGGTATCCAGAATCCGGCCAACAATAAAATTAGAAAGTGCACAAAGAGTGCAAACCTCACATTAAAGAATGTTTTAAGGAATATTGGAACAATGGCAAAAGGTATCACATAAAAACTTATATTTTCATTGTTGACTGTCACCTTTGTCATAGCAACCATGAAAAGGATAAGTATCAAAAGAAACAATGACTGGGCACTATTGTCCATCATATCTTTTCTGAAATTAACGATGTACCAGAGTAATGAAAGGAACAAGAGAGAAATCAAGATAAACTGGCCCAGGTGAATCAATGTATAATTGCGATTTACATTGGTGTTGGTCTCATACTCTTGTCTCAACGACTCTACCAATCTATATTTCACAGGAGATACGAGCTCGCCGCGTGAAATAATAATCTGTCCGGATTGAACCATGCCCTGGGTTCTTGCAACTTCATCCAGTTTTACATTGATTACATTCTCTGTCATAGATTGATCATACATAATATTTGGACGAATGTAATCTGCAATAGTCAGATTTGACAGCATTTCATCTATTGATATTGAGGTGATGGAAATTAGGGAATTTATCACATTTTCATAGGCCTCACGCTCGGTAAGCATATCTGTCAATGAAGTCTCTTCAGCAATTTGTTTTCTCGATACAATTACCTCAAGCTCCTCAAAATTATCAGTTTGAATTACAGGGTGCATTTCAACAATACCTGTTTCATACACCATATTAAGAATACCAGGTAATGTATCCATAAGTAACTCATGATTTCTGATATACGCACGCCCCTTCCCTTTGTCAAGCGCTAACAAATCAATATCCTGCTGCACTTCAGAGATAACTGAAACAAGAACGCTTGTATCTAACTGAAAATATGAGAAACTGTTATTTGTAATACTGTCGGTTTCATGTGTCAATTGATTTTCGTCTTTATAAACGGGAAAATCAAATGGAGCAATAAGATCCTGATGTAGCCAGGGTGTATTCTTCACATACTCATACTGAAATTTACCTTCGCGGGGATACATCAGGAAAACAAGAATTATACTGATTAAATAAAGCAGTATAATTTGTAGTGTTTTCCAGTATCTGATAAATCTGCTTTTAAAGTCCATTGCAAGGTATTTGGGTGTAAATATACTAAAAAAGCGGAGTGGAATGCAGTGGGCAGTAGGCAGTGGGCAGTGGGCAGTGGGTTTTGAATATATTAATTATCTTTAATCACCATTGAAAATTATAAGCATCCCATGAATCAATCAGCAAAGAACTACGGAATATGCCTGCAAACTTATGCACCCATAAGAAGAGAGCCAAATGAAAGGACTGAGATGCTTACGCAGCTATTATTTGGTGATTCGATTGAGATTCTTGATGATAAAGGAAAATGGTTATTTGTTAAAATTCTCTTCGATAACTATGAAGGATGGGTTGACAAGAAATGCATTGACTTATCTGTAGGACCTGCTGATGTAGCATTCCTGGTATTTAAAAATAACCTTTCGTTAAAAAATATTTCTACCGGTCAGAAAGTTGTGGCCGCGATTGGCTGCTCCATACCAGAAATAAATGACAATAAGTTTGCGCTAGGTAATGAGCAATTCAAGTTAGAGGATTCCTCAAAATTATTGTTGCCTGGAGATATAACTCACCTTGATGCTGCCATAGAAGAAGTCGTCTCCCTGCCCTATCTATGGGGAGGAAAGTCCGGATTTGGATTCGACTGCTCCGGACTGGTTCAATATCTTGCTCGTGTAATTGGCGTCGATATATCCAGGGATGCCTCTGAGCAAGCTGATGAAGGGACAACACTCAGTTTTATCAATGAAGCACAAAAGGGCGATCTTGCTTTTTTCGATGATACTGAGGGCTTAATTCACCATGTAGGCATGATGTTGGGAAACGGCAAAATAATTCATGCTTCAGGCATTGTCAGAATTGACAGCATTGACCACCAGGGAATTTTCAATAATAAGACAGGTGCTTATACCCACCGGCTCAGGGTAGTTAAACGGATAATTAAATAATCATTCCGGCGCCAACTGTGTTGTTGGTGGCTTCATCAATGATGCTTAAACTTCCGGAAATTCTGTTGTCGATATAGCTATCGTAGAAAATGGGCTTAGTGGTTTTTATGCTTATCCTGGCAATCTCATTCAAAGAAACACCTTTGTCCTCTGTTCTCTCATCAAGTGTATTAATATCGACCTTGAATTTCACATCTTTGATCACACACCTGAGTTCCGCAGTAGTGTGCCTGATCGTATATTTCCCACCCAAAACCATGGGCTTCTCACTCAGCCAGCAAATCATTAAATCAACTTCCTGTCCGGTTTTTGGCATGTCATCCGCACCAACGATCATATCTCCCCTGCTTATATCAATATCTTCGCTTAACCGGAGTGTTACAGATTGTGGAGGAAATGCATAATCCAGTGCACCTGTCATAGTATCCACAGCTTCAATTGTAGAATTAATTCCTGTTGGAAGAACTGTAATTTTGTCACCTGGCTTAAATACTCCACCGGCAATTCTTCCGGCATAACCACGATAATCATGATATTCTTCACGCAATGGACGAATTACAAATTGTACAGGGAAACGTTTGTGATCAAAATCTGCATCAGTGGTTATGTCAATGGTTTCCAGGAGATGGAGCAATGTTGAACCGGTATACCACGGCATATTTGTACTTTCTTCAACAACGTTATCTCCATTCAGCGCACTGATAGGAATAAAACGTACATCCTTCAGGTTCAGTCTTTCTCTTAATGTTTCAAATTTAGCAAGGATATCATTGTACACTTCTTCTTTGTATTCAACCAGGTCCATTTTATTGATACAAAGCGCAATATGTGGTATGCCCAACAGAGATGCAATATATGCATGACGGATGGTTTGTTCGAGTACACCCTGACGTGCATCAATAAGTATCAGGGCAAGATTAGCGGTAGAAGCACCGGTAACCATGTTCCTGGTATATTGTACATGTCCAGGAGTGTCTGCAATGATGAATTTTCGCTTTGGAGTAGCAAAATAGCGGTAAGCTACATCAATGGTGATTCCCTGCTCTCTTTCAGCCCTGAGACCGTCTGTTAACAAGGCCAGGTTTACATGTTTCTCACCCCTGTGCTCGCTGGCAAGTTCAAGGGCCTCCATTTGGTCTTCAAAAATAGCTTTGGAATCATAAAGTAGTCGCCCAATCAGCGTACTCTTACCATCATCTACGCTACCGGCAGTTGTAAATCGCAACAACTCCATATCTAAATAACCCGGTGCAGGATTGCTATCAGTGCTCATATTCTTTTTTTTGTAAACTTCAATAAATAATTAACGGGGAATCTTAGAAGTATCCTTCCTTCTTTCTGTCTTCCATGGCGGCCTCAGATCTTTTATCATCGTATCTTCCACCACGTTCAGTTGTCCTGGTTGCTGCCGTCTCCTGGATTATATCTTCAAGCGAATCCGCACCGGAAAGTGTCAATCCAGTACAGGTAATATCTCCAATGGTACGACAACGAACATCTTTAAGCTCTACCTTCTCAGTATCTTTTAATTCCATAAATGGTGCATGAGCAAGCCAAACGCCATCGCGATAAAACACTTCACGCTTGTGTGTGAAATAGAGATCAGGAATTGCAATTTCTTCAAGATAGATATATTGCCAAACATCCATTTCAGTCCAGTTACTCAGCGGAAACACCCTGAAGTGCTCTCCCATATGTTTTTTGCCATTAAAGATGTTCCACAATTCAGGCCTTTGATTTTTAGGATCCCACTGACCAAATTCATCTCTATGTGAAAAGAAACGCTCTTTTGCTCTTGCTTTCTCCTCGTCTCTTCTTCCCCCTCCCAGAGCTGCATCGAATTTCAGTTCTTCAATAGCATCCAGCAGAGTAACTGTTTGCAATACATTTCTGCTGGCATTTACACCATGCTCCTCTACTGCTTTTCCTGAATCAATTGAATCCTGAACATACCTGACAATACAACGACCACCGGTATCTTCCATTAGTTTATCACGGAAATCCAATGTTTCCTGGAAGTTATGCCCTGTATCGATGTGCATACAAGGAAATGGCACTACCTGTGGCCAGAATGCCTTGCGTGCAAGGTAATACATTACAATAGAGTCTTTTCCTCCTGAAAACAGCAATGCCGGTTTTTCAAACTGCGCTGCTACCTCCCTGATTACATATATTGCCTCCGCCTCTAGCTCCCTTAAATGGGTAATGGAATAATCGCTCATAATACAGTAATAAATATGGTTCTTGTATCAGGGTGCAAAGATATAAAAATGATTGGGATATTCGAAGATGAAAGACGAAAGGAGACCATGAAAAAGCGTATTCCAGGCGTATAAAAACAAAAAGAGCCGCGCAGCTGCACGGCTCTTTTTAAATTTTCTTAGTTATCGCTTATTTCGAAATTAGCAGCTTCTCCCGAAGCACTTGCTGACCTGTTCTAACCACAAGCATATAAGTGCCATTCTCCAATTCAGAAATATCTAATTTCTCTCCTGAAATTAGCGCACAATTGATACAGGTTTGCCCCAACATGTTGTATACATCTATTACAAATTCTTCTGCAGTCATCTCTTCCGTAATATCGATGGTAACAAAACCGGATGCCGGGTTTGGATAGATTTTCAAATTGCTATGAAGCAAATCCTTAATTCCTGTTCCACCACTGATATTTTCAACAATATCAATCTCAAATATTTCAGATATAGAGTGATAATAATCATCAGTTAACTTTATAGAAACATAGTATTTAAGTCCATCGTCCATATCAAACATCTGCTTGCTAAAAACAGAATCATTCCTAACAATAAAACAATCATAGTTGCTCATGCTTTCTGCATCGTAACCGCCTTTGCAGCTATAGGTATATACATTATTATCGATGTCGTCTTCAATGGTAAGCAGTCCAACAAAATAACCAGGATTTTTACCCTCTTCAACATCATTACCCGCTAAAGTTATGTCAGTCGGACCATAATATAACTTATCTATAGCAATATCAAATTGCTTTGAAACAAATATTCCGGCAGTATCTGTAACCCGAATAATTAAAAATTCAGAGTCATTCTCATCATAGTCAAACACGGAACTGGTTTTCAGGGAATCATTTTCAATATAAAATTCTGCTGGCCCGTAATTATCATAAAAAATATTAAAGGGACCCAGCAAACTGTATGTGTATACATTTTCTTCTGCTTCATCAGTAATTTCAACTTTCGATACAAAAGTTCCAATGGCTTGTTGTTCCAACACATTTGGGGTAGTCAAATCAATATCATATGGTCCTGCAGCAGGTGGACGCATTCCAAATACTGCTCCGGAACCATACGAAAAATCACTATCTCCGGGTGTTAAGGCATCCAATGTATAATAATCATTCATCGAGCCAGACCACCCCCAATTAAGGTGAAAATAAGTCCCTCCTGAACCAACTCCATCTACATTAAATGCGTGTCCTGCGCTGCCCTCTTCATCATTGCCCGAGTATATCACTGGTCTTCCCTGCAAGAGTTCATCAATAATCATTTGTTTCCAGTCGGCATCAGAATAAGATGATCTGGTTTTGTATGAAGTAGATTCAGCATATCCAAAATAGGATTTCAATGCACCCGCTGCAGTACTTGTGAAGGCCCCTGATCCATCAGGACCAAAGTCCATATTTACAGCAACAGCAAGATGATACAGAAGCCTGGCATTTTCATCATCTGAGGATGATAAACTCATTGCATCCCAATTATAATTAGACTGTGCATCATAATTTACGTATAGGTATCCATAATTATCAGAAGTATACCCATGACTTCCCTTTGGTCTCGCAGGATATTCATGCACTGACATGGCTTGTGCCATCGAAACAGCAACACAGCCAGCATAAGCATGCCCTCCGGGACCTGCTGCATCTTCAGGACAAAAACGGTTCCATCCGGAACTCTGATTCCACTTGGCTTCTATGATGGGCTCTACGGCCTGTCCAGTAAGGCCTTTTCTATAGCTTGGCCTTTCCAATTCATCCCACTCTGAATTCATTTTGAGATCAGTTCGCTCCAGTGATTTAGTAATATGAGCATCTACTCCATCAAACCATGAGCTGGTAGATATTTCCCACTGATCACGCGGAACAAATTTATTTTCAAATGAATATCCGATCACAGGTTTTAACACATCATCTCCTGATACAATCACCCATCCAACAGGTTTCAGTGTAACAAAATAATATCCTGTTATTCCGTTCTCCAGGTTATAGCCAATCACTTCATCCACAGAAAGGTCATTCCCGCTGTAATATACAGACAAAAACTCCTCTGCCATCTTCCTGGCTCCATCAATGCTTACTGGTTTTGCTAATAGCCCTAATTGGACAAAAAATACCAAAACCAACACAAATAGTGTTTTCAACTTCATAGTATACCTTACTTATAGTTCAACTATATATACAACAACAATTTAACAGAATTGTTTTTACAAATATACGAAATCAAGTGCAATAGGGTTGCATTAAACGAAAAAACCGGGCTAAGCAGCCCGGTTTTAACATCTATTTAATAAGTGAATATGCTAATTATAGCATAACTGCTACAGTTGACCATTCAGCAGCAACGTCAACCATTGGGTTACCCCAGCCCACTGTGAATAATCCTGTAGGAATATTAACTGTGACTGTGCCTGGCCAATTAGGTGCTGCACTCTGTGCAATTGTCAGATCTGCCCCAGATATTGAGACATCTGCAACTGGCACTGGCAGGGTCAATACAAGTCCTGCTCCATCATCATATACCAGTGTAATATCACCATCTTCAATGACAGGATAATAAGCTTCATCGTCTGGATCATAATATGTCACATAAGACAAATCATCTACATAGGTGAGGACAACATCAAATCCAGGTTCCTGATCTACTGCCATATCTGGTGCGGCAGATTCATAATCCCTGTCGATAAGTACAGTTCTCCAAAAGGCTCCAACAAATGGAGACCCATCAAAGCCACTGACCATCTCAGCCACTTCATTACCTACCATGTCAGTTACAGCTCCAGCTTCCCAGCTAAGGAAGATATAGTCTCCGTATTCTGACAAATATGGCATGATAATGGTTACATCCATACCTAAAACATTAATGTTGTCAGCTGGTACAGTTTGTGTGTCTCCTGTACGAAATGACTCAAAGGTGAATACACCATCGCCCAGTTTAACGGGTTCATCAAATGTTAGAGTAATGGTATCGCCAACCAGAAGTGAAGGAGTAATATAAGTGATACCAGGTGTTGCTGATTTAAACACTGGTGCATATGTATCAGCAGATGCAACTGCCAAAACAGCTACATCACTAACTACACCATCTTCATTGGCTCCTACTGCCATCACTTCATAATCAGAATCTTGTACTACTGTTGTAAATGTATAGGAAACGGCCTCATTGGCTACTGCTTCCATGTACATATACTCATCATATACTACATTCTCTGATAAGAGAGCTGCTGAGTCAGGAACAGGATTTTCTGCACCTGCCAATAGAATCGCGGCTACATATCCGCTCATAGAACTTGTTATTTCAACCGTTACGGCTGAGTCAGCTACACTCGTCTGGGTCAGGGTCACTGTAGGTGCATTGGCTACATCAATGGGTGTAAATTCCTCCCACTGAACACATCCAAACATCACCACAATGCCAAGAATGAAGGCGCTGAGCTGAAATAAATATCTTGTTTTCATTTTCATAATAATTCTGTTTAATTATTTGTTCCTTTCTGCATTTGAACTATTAAAGATTGGCTTTTGCCTTATCAATAGTTATGCTCCTGGAAACTGACTTTTTGGCTGTTTTTGTCCATGTGGTATTAAACACATCCCATACTCCATAGTTGGTACCATAATACTCGATTCTAATACCAAAATTATCAATAGCAATAGTGCCATCTTCTGATATGGTTCCAACTAATTGTGCAGATTCATCAAGACTTAAATCAGAAAAGCCATAATACACATAACTTTCAGTATAGTTAAAATCAGCATAAGCATCCGAATCCTGACCGCCATCAATGGTTATAGTCATTGCTTCTGCGTCAATTGTAGCGATAATAGCAGTATGTGCAGAAGGGACATGGCCAATACCAATAATTGAAAGCTGATCAAGTTCTCCATCAACAGCTTTAGTAGTAACACCCCATGCTTCATCCCAGTTCTCAGGATCACCATAACTCTGTGCATCCACAGCGTAGGTACCGATCCATGCTGATAATGGGTGCTCATTGTCAAGAATCTTAATTGCATGACTATTAGATGCACCAAAAGGAATATCCTGGGTGTTGGAAACCAATACAATATTGAATTGCTTGTTCCCTGTAAAATAATCATTCCCTATCGGCTTGATCCAGATAGTGTCATAACCCCATCCGTTTGGAAAACTTAGGGTTTTATCAGCATTCTCCAATGTGAAATCCACATCTTCAAACGCTGCAGATTCTAGAGCAATACCAGTAGTGTCGAATTCAAAACTCAACGTCACTGCAGGTGACCCGTCAAGAGCATTCACAGCAACAACAATAGCAACACTTTCGCTATTGGTAGTTGTCTGGTCGTCTTCAGGCATATCTGTTGATGCAGTGCTGAAAGCGACAAATACTTTAGAATCGTCCCACATGATTGGATTCCATTCGCAGGAACTCACAACCAGCGCGAGAGCTACTAAAATATATAATAATTTACTTATTCTTTTTTTCATTTTTTCTCGGTTTTTTAGTTTTCACTTGAATAACCAGCATTCTGCACCATATTCTCGTTTGCATCTAACTCTGCTTGTGGAATTGGCATAGCCCAGCGATAATCAGGGAATGAAATATCCTGATTTACAGCTCCGTCATAGTCAACCCTTACCAAACTTGTTTGTGTACGAGCAAGGTCAAACAATTTATGTCCTTCAAAGCACAATTCACGTGTTCTCTCATCCATAACATCAGCAAGAGTTGCATCAGTCAGATCAGTAGCACCTCTGTTTGAGCGGATCATATTCAGGTCGGCATCACCGTCACCAGCAGCGCCTAATTCGATTGCTGCCTCAGCACGAATCAGGTACATTTCAGCCAGACGTATCATAACGATATTGTCTTCCCTCAGATTTCCGTCAGGACTTTTACCAGGATACTTAAGTGTCCAGTAGTCATTAGGGAAATCAGCGGTATTAACAAATAGATTCAAGCGAACATCAGCTAGCTCATACAGGTCTCTGACATCATCAGATGCACCAACATCACCATAACCATCGGGGTGCATGATATAAGATATCACATCCCAGTTACCGTGACTTGAGTTACCTTCTGCACCATATACCTCCATGATCACCTCAACACCTGCGTCGGTTCCCCAAACGCCGGCAAGATCCCAAGTGGTATATTCAGCAGCTGTATAAAGCCGGCCGGGGAAGTCAGTAATCACTGTTGTAGCATAAGCAGCTGCATTAGTCCAGTCTTCCATATAAAGGTATACTCTTGCTAACATTGCCTGGGCAGCATACTTGGTTGCCCAACCTGTAGCATCAGTACCAGCATTAGAAGAAGCTTCAGGCAATCCTGCTTCAGCGGCCTCAAGGTCAGAAATAATCTGGTCATATACTGTTGCTAAATCGTCCCTTGATGGTTTACCAATTTCACTTACCAATATTACAGGTACTCCCGGAGAAGTTGAACCTGCAGAATAGGGCTGACAAAACAGCCTGGCAAGATCGAAATGAGCAACAGCCCTTAGGAATTTACATTCAGCTGAAAGTGCATCAAGATCCGCCTGATCAACACCAACCTCTTCAAAACCGTCGTCAATTACATTAATTACATTATTCGCACGAGAAATCAGGTTATAGGCAGTTGTCCATAAACCATGACTCGCGGTTGGAGTATTATTCCATAGATATTCAGTACGGAAACGTCCTGAATTCTGTGGACTAATCTTTGCATTGCCACCTTTTAGGTCGGCAGTAACAGTAAAGTCACGACCGTACCAGCTAGTAGCATACAGAGGAGTATAAGCTCCCAGGGTAGCCTTTTGCAGACCGTCATAAGTCGACAGGGTCAGCTCAGTTGTTTGTGAGAGTTCCGGCGCCTGTAAAAGGAAATCTTCACACGCGGTGAAGGTCACCATGATGGCCAACAACCCTAAAAATATGATATTTTTTGTTTTCATCTTCAAACTTTTTTTGGTTCAATTAAAATGTCATATCCAAACCAACAACAAAACTCTTTGACATTGGATAGATACCGAATCCCATACCATCTACACCTCTTTCCGGATCCCAGAAATCAACGTTGTGCCAAGTAAAGGCATTAACGGCGCTAGCGTAAATCCTGAATTGCTCAAGCTTAAGCTTGCTCACTAAATTGGAAGGTAATGCGTAAGAGATTGTGATGTTCTTAACTCTCAAATAATCACCATCAAACATCCAGCGTGAGCTGTAATATCCGTTTGAACTGGTTGTATTACCTGCGATTGGAATTGGATTCCTTGTAATATCACCTGGTTGTTTCCAGTAGTCGAGTATTGTATTGGCCTGGTTGTTACCCCACATGTAACCATCTGAGTTGAGATATCTCTGTTCCTCAATGAGTACATTAGCACCATACTTATATTCAAAGTTTACACTTAATGATAATCCTTTCCAGGATACATCTGTATTGAATCCTCCCATCAGTTGTGCTTCAGGAGAACCTGCAACAGTACGACGTGCATCAGCATAGAGGTTAGTTATCTCTCCTTCTTCATTATACCAGAGTGCTTCACCATTGATTGGGTTAACACCAGCATAATCTCTAAGGTAGTAGCTGTACAAGCTCTCTCCTACCCTATAAATGAGTCTTCCAGAAATAAATTCCTCTTCAGTACCCAGGTCAAGAATCTCACTTTGATTGGCAGCGAAGTTGAAACCAAGGTTCCAATCAACACTTCCTTCAACAACAGCAACATTAAGCAAACCTTCAATACCTGTATTCTTCAGTGAACCAATGTTCTGACGTAAACTGGTAAAACCTGTTGTCCTTGACAGCGGAGTATCCAGTAACATATCAGAAGTAATACGATTGTAGAAATCAACATTACCAGTGATTCTTCTTAGGAAACCAAAATCAAGACCTACGTTGAGAGATGTGTTGGTCTCCCATGTTAGATCGTTATTTGCAGGTTGAATTGGAGCCATACCTGAAGTAGCGTTATATCCAACAGGACCATATACACCCCATTGTTCATAGTTTCCAATTCCGTCGTTACCATTCACACCATAACTTGCTCTTAGTTTCAGAGCGTTGATAGCAGTAATGTTCTCAAGGAATGATTCCTTGTGTGCGTTCCATGAAGCACCTACTGAGTAGAAAGTACCCCACCTGTTATTAGCACCAAAACGTGAACTACCGTCAGTCCTTAAACTAGCGCGTAAAAAATACTTGCTTGCAAAGTTATAATCTAGAACTCCAAAGAAGGAAGCCATAGTATATCTTGACTGACCATAATCACCTTCATCTCCTTCTGCAGTTGAAGTATTCGGAAATGGAATACTTGGGTCAACATTTGGTGAGTAGATGTAGTAAGAATTATTTTGATTATCGATGGCTTCAAAACCGCCAATCACGTTAATATTGTGATCATTGAAATATTTTGAATATGTAACAATATTAGATGTGGTTAACTGCTGATACTTGGTACTGGAAACCTGCAATGTTGCATCTCCACCAAAGTCAGCTTCAGGTGACCAATAACGACGACCTTCACCATCTGTGTATTCTGCAGCGTTGGTTGACTTAAATTTCAAACCTGCAATGGGCTCCCACTCAAAGTAAGCAGATCCCTGCAAACGATTTTGTGATTCCCACTGGTCATCA
Source organism: uncultured Bacteroidaceae bacterium (assembly GCA_964538375.1). Taxonomy (GTDB): domain Bacteria; phylum Bacteroidota; class Bacteroidia; order Bacteroidales; genus JAUUZQ01. The sequence continues at coordinate 35,074 of CAZIFQ010000031.1, forward strand.
TATTCTGATGTAGCAACAGGGTTAGTATTTAAGTTTTCGGGTATTACCAGGTTGTATGATCCGTCTTCATTAGTAACCGGGGACCATGGATTGATAATCATTCCACCAAACATAGGGTTCACATAATAAAGTGACTGCATCGCCATGTCATTTGAAAATGAATGGAAAGCATTCATTTTAACACCCATTCTGAGTTTGTCAGAAATCTCATGGTCAATATTCGACCTTATTTGATATTTCTTGTAATCAATACCTTTAAATACACCATCTGTACCTGAGTACAAAGCAGAAGTAAAGTGCTTGGTTTTTTCATTTCCACCACTAACGGAAAGTTGGTACTCATTTACTTTACCAAGACGTGTAACTTCTTTCAACCAGTTTGTTTGTGGACCAGCACCCAGAGAATAGGGTACATAATTTGATCCACTGGTTGGATCGTCAGGATCACCACCAGCGTTAACAACTGCATCTCTCATATAATCAATAAGCTGAGTGCTATTTAACTGGCCATAGTCGTTGTCATTTGCCAGGGAAGTAACACCATAGGATGCGCGGAAATTAACTTTTGATTTTCCTTGTAAACCTGATTTAGTTGTGATAATGATTACACCGTTGGCAGCTCTTGATCCATAGATAGAGGCAGCAGCAGCATCCTTCAGAATTGAGATAGACTCAATGTCACTTGGATTAATCATAGCCAGGGCATTACCTGTGTTTGTAAAGTAAGTCTGGTCTCCCTGCATAATAGGAATACCGTCGACTACATAAAGCGGCTCATTACCAGCATTCAGAGATGATGTACCCCTGATTCTGATTTGAGATGCTGCTCCCGGCTGTCCAGATGTTGAAGTAACCTGAACACCCGCTACTTTACCAGAAAGCATCTTATCAAAACTCACCTCAGGATTATCCTGAAGGTCTTCCTTTCCGATAACAGAAACGGAACCAGTATTAGCTTCCTTAGTGGAAGTCCCATAACCGATAACTACGACTTCATCCATCCTGACTGCATCGGTAGTCATCGCAATGTCAATAATGGTTGAAGTACCAATTTCAATTTCCTGATTCTCCATTCCAACGAATGAAAATACAAGAATATTTGATCCCTCTGGAACCGCAATGGCATAACTACCGTTAAAATTGGTAACTGTACCTACTGTAGTTCCTTTAACTAAGACAGTCACTCCAGGAAGTGGCGACCCGTCGTCTTCACCGGTCACGGTACCTGAAATCTGCTGTCCCTGCCCCAATAGAGCAGTGCCTACAAACACGAGGAATGCAAGCAACACAGTAAATCTTTTCATAGATTAAACTTTTAGGTTAATAAATAGACTAAACAAGAATGACTCTAATAGATCAAAACTAGTTAAATATTTTCTTTAACAAAAGAAAATTGTCAGAAAATGGATGAATAAAGGGCTTGGGAAGTACTATTATTACTGAAAATATGATATTTAACATATTAAATTGGAAAAAATATGGGTTTTCTTTCCCGGATAGAAATCCTCCAAACCTAATGTTTAAAATTTGTTTAGCATCACAGAGAGCTTATTGCAGTACAAAAAAATAGGGGCCACCTCTTTATAGATAGCCCCTATATTTTATAGAATCTGTAATAAGATTAGTTTACATCCCACCACAGTTTAGAAGTAATAACATCACCATTTTCAAGTGCATCAGCTGCAACTTTTCTGTTATCACCATTTAAAGTCTGCTCCTGCTGAGGATATTTCATCCTGTATGGCAGATCAGTAACGTCCTCCACTAGTGGATTAAAGCTCTTGTCTACCCATGCATCCGTTGAAGGAGTATAAAGACTGAAATCTGTCCAAACAGGAATTAAAGTTTTAGGATAACCTGTTCTTCTGTAATTCATCCATGCGGTATGACCTTGCATATAGAGTGCAATATAATTCTGAGTCATTACATTCTCCTCACTTGCAGCAGGTACTAAGGCAATATAAGAATTTATGTTACCTGTTGTAACACCCCATTTTTCCATAGATGCAGTAATACCAGCTACGTATTCAGGCTGGCTCCATCCATTTCTCTCACTCAGGATAAATGCAACTTCAGCATATTCCATCAATGTCTCTCCGAAAGCAGGATTATTAATAATTCCATCTCCTGCAAGAGATTCTAATGTAAATGTAGCCGCATCAGCAGAACTCTCAGAAATAAACATACCTACGTAGTTACCAGCTGAGTTTTCTTGTGCATAAAACGGAAGACGTGGGTCAACCTGGCCTGAGAATGGATTTACATTTGCTCCAGGTACTAAGGTTGCATGATCATGTCCCACAAGGTCCTCACCATTAAGCAGTGTAATAAAGCTATGTCCCACTGCAAAGTCCTTACGATTATCAACGTTAGTTGCTATGTAGATCGGAGAAGCATTAGCGTCAGATGATTCATAATAGAAAATTGCATTGTCATCATTAGAAGTAAATACACCATCAGCAATTGCTGCAGCAGCCTGAGCATCACCAAGAGTTGGGTTTACACCACTAATCTTGTTCGCAATTCTCAGTCTGAGTGAATTAGCAAATGTCTTCCATGCATCAACATCTCCAACATAAAGGTTATCTCCGTCCATTCCTGGCAGACTTGCATCAAACATGTCATTTGCTTCATCAAGCTCATTCAGGATGTCTGCAAAAATCTTATCCTGGGTTGCATATGCAGGAGTTAGATTTGGTTCTTCAACACCTGAAAGAGATAGCGCTTGAAAATCAGCATCGTCACTTCCATAAGAATAGTAAGGAATATCACCCCATGTTGTAGCCATAAGGTCAAACAACCATGCTAACATAACCCGACAAGTAGCTACCTGGTTTACATTGGCTCCAGAAGCACTTGCAGCATCCATAGTTTCAGGATCTTCATTCAAAGCGATAATATGCCTGTAATTCTCAGCAATTTCATAAAGAGGATTCATATATTGTCTCATAGATTCGCGATATACGTATCTATCTTCATCACCGTATTCTGACTGCTGCCAATACTGCATGGTACAATAGGTAAACCTACCTGAGAACCATTGGTCCTGAGTTGCATCAACCATTCGCTTCACATTATTGTTGAAAAGCGCAGCTGTTGGCACAGAACTTGGAGCATTTGGGTTGTCAAAATACTCGACATCACAAGCACCGAGTATCAAGATCAGTGCTAATGTGAATATTATTTTAACTTTTTTCATTGTTTTCAAATTTATTAATTAAAAATTCAATTTTAGGTTCACTCCATAAGACCTGAACATTGGCTGTAATCCACCGTCCAAACCTTGAATATTACCTGAACCATTAGCTGTCATTTCAGGATCAAATCCAGGTTCATCAAGTCCCCAGGTAAATAGATTTCTTCCATACAGTGAAACCCTGGCTCCTTTAAGATTACCATTAAATAATGCCGGAAGCGTATAACCTACTGTTAATTCTCTCAGCTTAACATAATTGGCTTCGAAGACAGACATTGCACTTATGCCACCGACTCCATGATAAAATCCTGATGCCCAATTATATCCAGAAGCATAAGTTTCATTTTCAGCAGTATTGGTAACCGTGTAAGTTCCATCATCATTCCAGGTAATATCACCAGTAACACCTTCTAATTTGATACCACCGCCATCAGCAACATCGTCGCGGATTTCGTTTCCAAGATCGTTAACACCTGCACTCGCTTCCATCATACCGGAGTACATACCCCACATATGAGAAATACTGTAGAAATAACCACCTCTTCTGATATCAATCAGGAAGCTCAAATCAAAACTCTTATAGGAGAATGAATTTCTAATACCTACTGTAAAATCAGGTAAAATAGAGCCAAGAGGAACCAAATCAGGAGTTGCCTCGTAGTAACCACCGGCGTCTACAACTTTGTTACCATCATCATCATAGATATAATCAGTACCCCAAATTTGTCCATAAGCGTCTCCAATACTTGCTCTCAGGAACACTCCACCAAATGGGGCTCTTTGAATATCAAGTGACTTAAGATCAGCGTAAAGCTCAACAACTTCGTTGTTTACTTTTGTGAAGTTAGTTCTAATTGACCAATCGAAGTCTGCACTTCTAAGAGGTACTAAACCAAGAGAAAGTTCAACTCCTCTGTTCAGCATCTCACCAGCATTGATATACTGAGAAGCATAACCTGTTGCCTGTGATACCTGTAAAGGCATAATCTGGTCAAAAGTTGTATTACTGAAATATGTTGCACTCAGGTCAACTCTGCTTTCAAAAAGATGTATATCAACACCTGCTTCAAGTGAACGGGTTGTTTCTGCTCTCAGGTTCTCATTCAAGAGTCCGTCAGGAACATATAGACGTGGAGTACCTCCAAATCCACCGCTTGAATTATAAGTATATGTAGCAAATACATTATAAGGATTGGTATCGTTACCAACTTCAGCCCATCCTAATCTCACTTTACCAAGATCCATCCAATCGAGATCAATTAATTCTGAGAATAGGAAACTTGCTGAAACAGAAGGATAGTCATACATGTTATTGTCATCGGGTAACGTTGATGACCAATCAATCCTGTAGCTAGCATCAAGGAACAGCAATCCTGACACATCAAAAGAAGCTTGAGCAAATACAGAATTTACAGTCTTCTGCTCGGTAATGTCGTTCATCTCAGCAAGATCTGCAGAGTTTAATAGATTATAAACTTCAGGAACTACAAGTCCTCCAGAAGATTGACCTCTGAGTAAATCATAGCGTTCCACTCTTTTGTTAACACCTGCTAATCCTGAAATACCAATATTATCAAGCTTCTTGCTATAACTTAAAATAGACTCGAAATTGAATTCAGAAAATTCCCTTGCAGCTTCATAATATCTTGAAGTAGCCTGAGAACCTACTGCTGCTCTTTCACGAATAGTATAGTTATAATAGTCTCCATATACAGAACTCTTCCACTTCAAATCGTCAATGATCTCATATTCGAGGGAAACGGTTCCAAGGAATCTGTTTCTAACATCATCACTATAATTCCGGTAAGCGGTCCAATATGGGTTATCAGAGTACTTTGGAGTAGCATCTGTAAATGACGACCTATTCCATGATCTCTGTACACCGGCTGTTGTTTGATATTCCTTCAGTCTATCATAGTCTAGCTGACGCTGACCCCACTGGAAGAATTTTTGTCCAACAGAGTTGTCACCATATCCAACTTCAGGTCTTCCCTGAGTAGCTGTATTAATATAGGGCACCTCTAAAAACCCATTGTTGATATAAACGTCTGATTGTTAATATGTTAA
>CAZIFQ010000032.1:0-40296 GCA_964538375.1 uncultured Bacteroidaceae bacterium
CCTGGGATAATGAGTTCTTGTTAAAAGTCCTTAGAATTTAAATGCGTTGGCCCTGTGTAGAATACGTCTTTACTTGAGGTCTGGATTATTTTTAGTAAATTTGCACCATCAAAAAACAAGCCCTGAAAGAAAATGGAGAGTGTTAAAGTTTTATTCGTTTCTCAGGAAATTATGCCGTACTTACCTGAGACAGAAATGTCACATGTTGGGAGGTATCTGCCCCAGGGAATTCAAGAAGATGGTAAGGAGATAAGGACATTTATGCCGAAATATGGAAGCATAAATGAGCGCAGGAACCAGCTTCACGAAGTCATCCGTTTATCCGGAATGAACTTGATCATCGACGATACTGATCACCCACTTATTATTAAAGTGGCCTCAATACAAGCTGCAAGAATGCAGGTTTATTTCATCGATAATGAAGATTATTTTCAAAGAAGAGCCATGATGCAAGATGCTGATGGGAAGTATTTTGAAGATAATGATGAAAGAATGATATTCTTTGCCAGGGGAGTTCTTGAAACAGTAAGAAAACTCAGATGGTCACCCGATATTGTACACTGTCATGGGTGGTTTACATCTTTGGTTCCCTTGTACCTGAAGAAAGCATACAAGGAAGATCCCTTATTTGCCCAATCTAAAGTAATCTTCTCTTTATATGACAATGGATTTTCTGATCCAATGAATAAACAGATGCAAGCGAAAGCACAACTGGACGGAATTGATCCCGATGATTTAAAGATAATTAAAGAACCAACCTTTGAAAATCTTACAAGACTTTCGTTGCAACATTCAGATGCAGCCATCATGGGTAGCCCTGAATTACCAAGCAATGTTGCGGAAGTTGTTAAAGAATCAGGGAAGCCATTTCTTGAATATCAGTCGAAAGAAGAATATATTGAGAAATATTCCGTTTTCTATGATAGTATCCTAAAATCTTAATGTAGCGATTGACTTATGAAGAAGAAGTTTTTAGTGGGAAATCAAAAGAAATTCCGCTTCCCGATATATGTTGTGCTTATTTTTATGCTAGCTTCATGTGTGCCGGACAGTAATGACCTGGGAATTAATATTTTTCCGCCTGACGATTCAATATTTGTCTATACTGATACCCTGTATAACCTTGAAACAAACCTTGTATCTTCAAAAGTTGTTTTCAGTTCTGTATATACGACTCAACCCTCATCGGATAAATTGTTTTTACTGGGTGCACTGAATGATACTATAACAGGTCTTAGCAGTGCAGATGTTGTAACCCAGGTTGCCCTTTCTTCCCTGGGTAATTTTGGAACAGATCCATTACTTGATTCCTTAAGGTTCTGGCTCTATTGCAGCGATGTAGAAGGAGATACTACTTCGGAAATGCACATTAAGATTCATGAATTTACCGGAGAGCTTCTATATGAAAATGCCTATTTCTCAGATTACGATATAGAGGGACAGTATGTTTCAGTACCACTGGTAGAAAAGACGATTACTCCGAAGCCCGACACATACTATGAATTCTATGTAACAGATCAGGTTTTTTTGAATCGCATCAGCCAGGCAATCAAAGATTCCGCCTTTGCATCCGTTGATTCAATACAGTCAGTATTCAAAGGTTTTTATATCACCACTGAAGTAGATGGAACAAGCAATTCCATGGCTAAGATAGGATTGGCAAATCCGATTTCAAGACTGGGATTTCAATATGTACATGACAGTATTGATGTTGATTCAGTTACTGAGGATAGCTGGGATTGGTACTATATGAATTTCAGTGAGCTCTATACTCAGAAGGTTAACATGTTCCATCACGACTTTACAGGAACAGCATTGAATGAATTAATTGATAATCCGGATGCTCAAACACCAATATTGTATGTTCAAGGGATGGCCGGAGTGAATGTTGAGATAGGAATACCGGAGTTCGACAATTACATGGGCGGTGAAGCAATCTCTATTAATAGTGCCAAACTGGTTTTTGACGTAGTGCCTGATGATATCAGCGGGATAGAGGTGGATGATTATCCCCCGAACCTTATGATGGCATATGAAACATCTGATTCGTCTCGCCAGGTAGTATATGATTTTTTGGCCAATACCAGTACCTATAACTTTGGGAAGCTTACCCGTTCTAACTCGGTGAGTGCTTTTCTCCCCCCCCTTTATCAATATAAATTCAATGTAGGTCTGCACCTTCAATCTGTATTATCCGGAGATCTTGAGAATGTAAATTTGATTCTCTATGTAAATGATCCTGCAACAACTGCAAAAATTATTAAACTCTGGAGCAACGAATCAGAACAGGAAGGTAGTCTACGTTTAGAATTGGTTTACACAAAGTTTTAGAATATGTGTGGAATTGTTGGATATATTGGTAACAGAGACGCTTTTCCAATACTCATAAAGGGACTTAAAAGATTGGAATACAGAGGATATGACTCTTCAGGTGTAGCGCTTCTTAATGGTAAAATTAATGTATATAAGAAGCAGGGAAAAGTAGTTGACCTTGAGGATTATACTACAGGACAAGATATTACCGGAACCATAGGAATTGGTCATACCAGGTGGGCAACTCATGGAGAGCCAAATGATTTAAATGCTCATCCCCACGTTTCACAAAACGGAATCTTCACCATTATTCATAATGGAATAATAGAAAATTATACCTCACTTAAAACGAGCTTAAAGGAGCAGGGCTACCTGTGCAAAAGCGAAACTGACACGGAGGTACTTGCCAACCTGATTGAATATATTTACACCTCTCAAAAGGTTTCTGCTGAGATTGCTGTTAGGATTGCTCTTTCAAAAGTTATTGGGGCATATGGACTGGTAATTCTCTGCAGTGAAGAAGACGATAAAATAATTGCAGCCAGGAAAAGCAGCCCACTTGTCATCGGGCTTGGCGACAATGAATATTTCCTGGCATCAGATGCAACTCCAATCATTGAATATACAGACAGGGTTATCTACTTAAATAATGATGATGTTGCAATAATTAAACGTGACGAATTGATTCTTAAGACCATTAAGAATGATATTCTTAAGCCTAATATCCAAACACTCGACCTGGGAATTACTGAGATTGAGAAAAATGGGTATGAGCATTTTATGCTGAAGGAGATATTTGAGCAACCAAGATCTATCAGGGATACATTCAGGGGAAGATTATCATTTGAGACAAATGAAATTAAGCTGGGAGGCCTTTTTCCGGTACAAGATAAACTGGTAAATGCGAAGCGAATTATAATTGTTGCTTGCGGAACCTCGTGGCATGCTGGCCTGGTTGGTGAATATCTCTTTGAAGATTTGGCAAGGGTCCAGGTAGAGGTTGATTATGCATCTGAATTCAGGTACAGAAATCCACTAATCTCCAAAGACGATATAGTTATTGCCATAAGTCAGAGTGGTGAAACAGCCGATACTTTGGCTGCTATTCAGCTGGCAAAAGATGCCGGAGCCACAGTATTGGGTATTTGTAATGTTGTGGGGTCGACAATCTCCAGGGAGACAGATGCCGGGGTATATACACATGCCGGACCGGAGATAGGAGTAGCATCTACAAAAGCATTTACAGCCCAGGTAACAGTCTTAACGATGATGGCCTTGATGATTGCCAGGGAAAGGGGACTTATTGAAGATGAGCGTTTCTCAGTATTGCTTGATGAGCTGGAATTAATCCCTTCCAAAATTGATACGATTCTTTCTCACAATGATGAATTAAGAAGGATTGCCGGGGTATTCAAGGATGCAAACAATGCGCTTTATCTTGGTCGGGGAGTTTCATATCCGGTTGCCCTGGAAGGTGCGCTTAAGCTGAAAGAGATTTCATATATCCACGCAGAAGGATATCCTGCTGCTGAGATGAAACATGGCCCTATCGCCCTGATTGATAAGAATATGCCGGTTGTGGTAATTGCCACAAAAGACCATTCATACGATAAAATTGTTAGTAATGTGCAGGAGGTTAAAGCCCGAAATGGCGTTGTTATTGCCATTGTAAACGAGGGGGATGATACCATTGTAAATATGGCTGATCATGTGATTGAAATACCAAAAACTGATCCGGTACTTATGTCGCTCTTGTCATCAATTCCGCTTCAGCTTATTGCCTATCATATTGCCGTGAAGCGTGGATGCAATATTGATCAGCCAAGAAATCTTGCTAAATCAGTAACGGTGGAGTAATTACCTGTTGTACTGCTTTGTGTAGTACGAAGTATATGCTCCAGAAGTAACATTCGAAAGCCAATCACTGTTTTCAAGGTACCAATCAACCGTTTTTTCCAGTCCACTTTCAAAAGTTACGGAAGGATTCCATTTTAATTTTTCAGAGATTTTGCTGCTGTCAATAGCATAGCGTAAATCATGGCCTGCACGGTCGGTGACGAAAGTGATAAGTTTAGCAGAAGTACCTGGTTCCCTATCCAGTTTACGATCCATAATTTCACAGAGTAAACGTATCAGATCAATGTTCTTCCACTCATTGTTCCCGCCAATATTGTATGTTTCGCCTGATACACCTTCATGGAATATAATATCAATAGCTGAGGCATGATCTTCCACATAGAGCCAATCGCGAATGTTTTCTCCTTTACCATAGATGGGTATTTGCTTGCCCTGTTTGATATTATTTATAGATAAAGGAATCAATTTTTCAGGAAACTGGTTTGGGCCATAATTATTGGAACAGTTTGAAATTACAACCGGTAATTTATAGGTATTGTAGTATGCCCTGACGAGGTGGTCCGAACTGGCTTTGGAAGCAGAATACGGACTCTTGGGATCATAGCTGGTCTCTTCTGTAAACAGGCCTTCATCGCCTAAGCTACCATAAACCTCATCGGTTGAAATGTAATAAAACAATTTGTTTTCAAACGAATTCCATTGCTTTTTGCAGGCATTCAAGAGGTTTACTGTTCCAAGGATGTTTGTCTTGATAAATAACATAGGATCAGAAATGGATCTGTCAACATGCGATTCAGCAGCAAGGTGAATCACCCCATCAATGGGAGTTTTTTCAAAAAGTTTATTAATGAATTGCTCATCGGTAATATCACCTTTTATGAATCTGTAATTTGGAGCCGATTCAATATCTTTCAGGTTTTCCAGGTTCCCGGCATAGGTAAGAGTGTCAAGGTTAAGAATCAGATAATCAGGATATTTGTTGACAAATAGTCTAACAACGTGAGACCCAATAAAACCCGCTCCTCCTGTGATCAATATTGTTTGCATGTGGTTTATGATTTTTCAGAAGACCTGTAATGTTGTTCCCATTTCCAGGCCGTCAGCAATGTTTCCTCGATATCTTTTTCTGTTTTCCATCCCAATTCATTATTGGCAAAACCGGTATCGGCATATACCTGTTCGACATCTCCTTCTCTTCTCCCAACAATTTTATAGTTGAGATTTGTTCCGCTGACTTTCTCAAATGCCTTGATTACTTCTAATACTGAATTACCTTTTCCTGTTCCCAGGTTGAATATCTCAAAACCCTTTTTGTTTTTTTTCTGCAGCAATCTCTTTATAGCAACAACATGTGCGCGGGCAAGATCAACCACGTTGATATAATCTCTTACAGCAGATCCGTCAGGTGTATTATAATCATCTCCAAAGACTTTCAATTCATCACGAATTCCTATTGCTGTTTGGGTGATAAAAGGCACAAGGTTATTTGGAACACCAATAGGTAATTCTCCAATCAATGCCGAAGGGTGTGCTCCAATGGGGTTGAAATATCGCAATGCTATTACATTAACTTCAGGGTGAGGTTTCCTGAAATCCTGCATAATCTCCTCGCAAATCTGCTTGGTATTGCCATAAGGAGAATTAGCTTTCTTGATAGGAGCTTCTTCAGTTACTGGCAAAATGTCGGGTTCTCCGTAGACTGTGCAGGAGGAGGAGAATACAATATGATTTACCTTGTATTTCCGCATCCCGTCCAGCACATGAATCAGGGAGTTAAGGTTGTTTTGATAATAGTCAAGGGGAACATCTACACTTTCTCCAACTGCTTTTGAAGCAGCAAAATGAATAATGGCTTCAATTTCGGGATATTTTTCAAATACTGCGAAAGAAGCAAGCTTCTCCTTCAGGTCCACCTTTTCAAATTCAGGTCTTATCCCGGTAATTTTTTCTATACTGTCAACAACATCCACATAGGAGTTTGAAAGGTTATCAATTATCACTACGCGGTATCCGGCTTCTTGAAGCTCAACCACAGTATGTGAACCAATATACCCGGTGCCACCGGTTACGAGGACAGTTTTCATTTTTTTGTATTATAAACTCCAATAATTCAAATCTTTGATATGATCTCTATATATGCCTTTCAGGTCGGCTAATATAGCATTCTCAACAGTAATTGCTTTAAAATCTTCTTCACTCATCTTCATATATTCATCATGGTTAACAGCTACAATTACAGCATGGTAAGGGCCGTTAATTTTTTCACTCAATTCGTATCCGTATTCTTCCAGGATCTCTTCAGGTGAAGCATAAGGATCGACAACATCCACCTCGATTCCAAATTCTTTCAGTTCATAGATTACATCTGCAACTTTTGAATTTCTGATATCACTTACATTCTCCTTAAACGTTGTTCCCATGACCAATATCTTGCAATCTTTAAGGTTGGTAAAAAGATTTGAAAGCTTAATAGTGACTTGCTTTGCCACATAAGCAGCCATTCCATCGTTAATGCCCCTGCCGGCATTTATTATCTGCGCATGGTAACCATACATGGCTGATTTATAGGTCAGGTAGTAAGGATCAACGCCGATGCAGTGTCCCCCAACGAGTCCGGGAAAGAAATTTAGGAAATTCCATTTTGTTCCGGCAGCTTCTAATACTTCGAAGGTATTGATGTTCATTTTATCGAAGATCATGGAAAGCTCATTCATAAAAGCAATGTTGATATCACGCTGGGTATTTTCAATGATCTTAGCTGCTTCAGCAACCTTGATCGAACTGGCACGATGCACTCCTGCTTTAATAACAAGTTCATATGTCTGGGCAATTTCCTCTGCTGATTCAATATCACAGCCTGAACTTACTTTTATAATTTTTGTAAGCGTATGTTGCTTGTCACCTGGATTGATTCTTTCCGGGGAGAAACCTACTTTGAAATCTGTCACAAATTCAAGCTTCGAAGTCATCTCCAGCAATGGGATACAGTCTTCTTCAGTACAACCGGGATAAACGGTTGATTCATAGACTACATAATCACCCTTATTCAGTACTTTTCCAACTGTTTCGGAAGCAGATAGCAAGGGGCGAAGGTCAGGTTTTTTGTGCTCATCAATAGGTGTAGGAACTGCAACGATATAGAAAGATGCTTTTTTTATGTCTTCGATATTCGACGTAAAAGTTATATCACAATCATCAAATGCTTCTGCTTCCAGCTCGTTACTTGGATCGATCCTGTTTCTCATCTTCTCAATACGATCCTCTTTAATATCAAAGCCGATCACTCTAATCTTCCTTGCAAATTCCAGTGCAATTGGCAGACCGACATAGCCCAATCCAATTACTGCCAATGTGTATTTCTTCTCAATAAGTTCTTTAATCATCTTTACTTTTGTTTATGCTTTTTTCGCAAAGGGATGAAATTCTCCTTTCAGTCCAACCGGACTTGTATTTCTTATATCAAAAACCGTCTGTATTGATTTACGGGCAGTTTCAACTCCATAACCTCTTCCGGCCAGGATCTCCTGGTACGAAACAGTATGCAAATCAGTGAATCCATCGCTGAATTCAATTTCTTCTCCATCAACAGTAATTGAACGGAAAGTGCGTTGTCCTTTCTGTTTTATTTCTTCGGGGATGTCATTGTAATCAATGCTCAGGTACCAGCGTACCCTGGCATTCTGTAATTGAAGATACCCGGAGGCCTTGTCATCTTTCAGGATATGCACAACATTTTCTTTAACATCTCCAAAGATCCAGGTAAGCATATCAAAGAAGTGAACGCCAATATTGGTGGCAATTCCACCTGACTTATGTATGTCTCCTTTCCAGGAAAAGTGATACCAGTTTCCGCGGCTGGTGATATACGACAGATCGATATCATAGATTTTATCAGCCGGACCGTTTTTAATTTTTTCTTTCAGTGCAATGATGCTTGGGTGGTTTCTGAGCTGCAGAATGTTAAAGACCTTTTTACCAGTCTCTTTCTCATAATCAATCAGGGCATCGATGTTCCACGGATTCAATACCAGGGGTTTTTCACAAATAGCATCTGCTCCATTTCGCAGCGCAAACCTGATATGAGAGTCGTGCAGGTAATTTGGAGAACAAATAGAAACATAGTCTACATGCGTTCCAGTACGGTTCAATTTGGCAATATGGCGGTCGAATCTTTCAAATTCAACGAAGAAATCGGCATCAGGAAAGAATGAATCAACGAATCCCACACTGTCGAATTTGTCAAGTGCAGCCACAAGATCGTTTCCTGTCTCTTTGATCGCTTTCACATGTCTGCTGGCAATATAGCCCGCGATCCCAATCATAGAAAAATTCTTACTCATATATTCTTAGGATATTTTTATTACACTATTGTTTTCAAATCTATATTTTTCTTTGCTTTCGGGACATTCAGCGATTCCTTCGTGGTTGAAATTCAGCTTGTGACCGTATTCACTCATCCACCCAATTTGTCTGCTCGGATTGCCAATGACCAGTGCATAATCGGGAACTTCTTTTGTTACTACAGCTCCGGCACCAATGAATGAATAGTTGCCAATATCGTTACCACAGATAATGGTGGCATTTGCTCCGATGGAAGCACCTTTCCCCACTACGGTTTTCATATATTCACTTTTTCTTGTTACCGCACTTCTTGGATTAATGACATTTGTAAATACCATTGAGGGGCCGAGAAAAACATCATCTTCACAGATAACCCCGGTATATATAGAAACATTGTTTTGCACTTTTACATTATTCCCAAGAACAACATCGGGAGAGACAACAACATTTTGTCCAAGATTGCAATTTTCACCAATAACAGAATTGGACATGATATGTGTAAAATGCCAGATTTTGGTACCCTTACCTATTTGGCAACCATCATCAATTACAGCACTTTCGTGGGCAAAATAAGATATTTCCATGATCTGCTAATTAAAATATTCTATTACACTTGACGTGATATAATCAAGTTGTTCTCCATCCATTTCAGTATGAACGGGAAGACTCAGTACTTTGGTACATATCTCTTCTGTTACCGGGAAATCTCCCTTTTTATATGCCAGGTCAAGGTATGCTTTCTGGAGATGTAGAGAAACAGGATAATAAATCATTGCCGGAATCTTCTTTTCTGTAAGATGCTGCCTCAGTCCATCACGTTTTTCTCCACTAACCTGCAAGGTATATTGATGAAAAACATGCGTTGAATCCGGGTTTCTTCCCGGGATTTTGAGGAGGTCAATATTTTCAAATGCTCCATCGTATATTGTCGCCACCTTTTGCCTGGCTTTAATGTATTCATCCAGGTGCTGGAGTTTAACCCTGAGAATGGCTGCCTGCAATGTGTCCAGGCGGGAATTCACCCCAACCTGATCATAATAATACCTTTCTTTTGACATTCCATGGTTAATCATTGATCGCATCTGTGCCGCCAGTTTATCGTCATTGGTAAACATGGCTCCACCGTCTCCATAAGCTCCAAGGTTTTTACTTGGAAAGAAGGAGGTACAAGCTATATCACCAAGCGCTCCTGCCTTTAAAACGCTGCCATCTGCGAAAGTGTAGCATGCACCAATAGCTTGTGCATTGTCTTCAATGATAAATAGTTGGTGAGATTTTGCGAAGGAATTGATCTTTTCCATGTCAGCTGTCTGACCAAACAGGTGAACAGGGACAATAGCCTTTGTTCGATTTGAAACTACTGTTTCCAGCTTTGCAGGATCAATATTGAATGTATGTGGATCGATATCAACCAGAACCGGTTTCAACTTAAGAAGTTTAATTACTTCAATGGTTGCAATAAAGGTAAATGGTGTAGTGATTACCTCATCGCCGGGTTGCAGATCAAGGGCCATCATGGCAACCTGGAGTGCATCCGTACCGTTGCCGCAAGCGATGCAATGCTTTACACCAATATATTTGGCCAATTCCTGCTCAAATTCTTTTACAGGAGGGCCTTTTATAAATGCAGTAGAATCCAGCACATCCTGGATGGCTTTATTTATCTCATCACGGTGTTGAAGGTACTGGTCGTGAAGGTCGACCATTTTAATTTCTTTCATGCTGCATAAAATCTTTACAGGAGACGAAGATAATAATAAATCTGCGGGTAAGAGCTTATAAAAAGCGACTTTATTGCGTTGATAACTATATGTAGAAATCGTTCTCATGGTATTAAAATATGCTTTCATTTGTATAAATTTGTTATTTATACCTAAGAAATAATTCAGAATATTCAATTATGGCATATTTAGGTAAGTATATTCGTCAAATTCTATCCCGACAAGAGCCTGTGATTCTCCCTGGTTTTGGGAGTCTCATTATCAGCAAAAGTGTCGATGTTTCAAGTGCTGCCGGGAAAATTGATCCACCGGGCGCATTAATAAAATTTGATCCTGAGCATCCCAAAGACGATAGGAAGCTAGCTGCGGAATACGCTGCCGGGGAGAAAATAGATATGGAAGAGGCAAAACAGCAGGTGCTTGAGCTGGTTGATGCCATTAAGTTTAAGCTTGATAAAGGCGAAGCTTTCTTGCTTGATCTTGTTGGTGGATTTACGCGTGATAACGACAACAGGATTCATTTTGATAAAGATCCAAATTGGATCATCGATCCGGATCTTTTTGGTCTCCCTTCATTGGATTTACTGGAGCTTGAAGAGGAAGATACAGCCAAGAAAAAAGAAGAAGCTTTGCCAGTTCAAAAGGAGTCAAAACCGGCACAAAAAGAGCAAATCCAAATGAAGAAACATATGGCAAGCAGAGCCCCGGTTAATAAATGGAAAATTATCTGGATCATCGTTGGATCGCTAATCATTGTTTTACTACTGATCTTGTTAATCCCATCGAAGAACGGCAATTATGGTATTGAATTCAACAGAGAAGGTATCGTACTTAAAGAAAATGTTATAAGTAATGATATGCAGGTAGTTGAAAAGACTAACGAACTGGTAACTGATGAACTTGACCAGGTTGACCAGGATGTTAAGGTTACTGAGACACAAACCCCTGTTGTGTCCACAAACAAATTCTTCATTATTGCAGGAAGTTTCCAGGGACTCCAGAATGCCACTCTATTAATGGAGAGTTTGAAAGCAGAAGGATTTCCCGCTGAGATCATTATGACCGAAAGCAGATTATACCGGGTATCTGTTCAATCGTATCCCGAAAAACAGCAGGCCGTTGATAACCTGGCAAGGATAAAAGCACATCCCGGATTGGGAAGCTGCTGGGTGTGGTCAAGATAACTTGCTACGCTCGTGTTATGAGATTGCTTCGCAAGTCACGCTAAACGCTCAACAATAAACGCTCAACACTAATTAACTTCTGCTCCGTTGTGTGCTTCTTCACCGGGTTCAATGAAATACAATTGTCCGTTACTGTTTTCCGACAGTAATATCATTCCCTGTGATTCGATTCCTACGATAGTTCTGGGGGCCAGGTTAACCAAAACACATACTTTTTGTCCCGGAAGCTTTTCAGGATCATAATATTCGGCGATTCCGGAAACAATGGTTCTCTGGTCAATTCCCGTATCCACCAGCATTTTGATGAGCTTCCTGGTTTTTGGAACCTTTTCTGCTTCAAGAATAGTTGCTGTTCGGATATCCATTTTGGTAAAATCGTCGAAACTGATCTCCGGTTTTTGGGGAGAGACCGAAATTTCGTTCATATTTTCCTCTTTTGTATTGTGTAGTTTTTCAAGTTGTTTTTCTATCTGGTCATCTTCAATTTTATCAAAGAGCAGCGTTGCTTTATTGATTTGGTGACCCGGCTCAAGCAGATCTTTATTCCCGAGCAATTCCCAGGATGTCTGATCGAAGTTGATGAATCCTCTTAGCTTTTCCATTGAGAAGGGCAGGAATGGTTCTAAGAGTAAAGTGAGATTTGCAGTTATCTGCAGGGAAATGTTCAGGATGGTCTTCACCCTTTCTTCATCCGTCTTGATAACCTTCCATGGCTCTGTATCAGCCAGGTATTTGTTCCCGAGTCGGGCCAGGTCCATAGCAAATTTAACAGCTTCTCTGAAACGGAATGCCTCCAGGCTTTTTTCTACAGCTGAAGCGATCGTTCCAATTTCGTCCAATACCTTTTGGTCAAAATCTGTAAGAGCGGCTCTGGCAGGTACAAATCCATTAAAGTATTTGTGTGTTAACACCATGGTTCTGTTGACGAAATTTCCCAGGATAGCTACCAGCTCATTGTTGTTTCGGTTTTGAAAATCTTTCCAGGTGAAATCATTGTCCTTGTTCTCGGGTGCATTAGCGCAGAGAACATAACGCATTACATCTTGTTTTCCCGGGAAGTCTTCCAGGTATTCGTGTAGCCAGACGGCCCAGTTCCTTGAAGTGGATATTTTATTGTTTTCCAGGTTGAGGAATTCGTTGGCCGGAACATTATCTGGAAGGATGTACGAGCCTTCAGCTTTTAACATAGCGGGGAAGATGATGCAATGGAATACGATATTATCTTTTCCGATGAAATGAATCATCCTGGAATCATCGTCTTTCCAGTACTTCTCCCAATCTTTAGTTAGCTCTTTGGTAGCTGAAATATATCCAATAGGTGCGTCGAACCATACATATAAAACTTTTCCATCAGCGTTTTCAAGGGGTACAGGTACTCCCCAATCCAGGTCACGGCTTACTGCTCTTGGATGTAGTCCCTGGTCGAGCCATGATTTACATTGCCCATACACATTTGGTTTCCATTCTTTGTGTTCTTCAAGAATCCACTGTTGAAGCCATGGCTCATATTTATCAAGTGGCAGGTACCAGTGTTTAGTTTCTTTCAATACCGGTTTATTTCCGCTAATTGCAGATGTGGGATTAATTAATTCTGTAGGACTGAGGGAGGTACCGCATTGTTCACATTGATCTCCATAAGCGCCCTGGTTGCCGCAATGTGGGCACGTACCTGTGATATACCTGTCGGCTAAAAATGTATTGGTTTCCGTGTCGTAGTATTGTTCGCTGGTTTTTTCGAGGAATTCTCCCTTGTCGTAAAGTGTCTTAAAAAACGCTGAAGCGGTTTCGTAGTGCACTGTATTAGATGTGCGTGAGTAGATATCAAAAGTAATTCCAAAGTCTTCAAACGCCTTTTTATTAAGCGCGTGGTATCTGTCTACGATGTCCTGTGGACTAAGACCTTCATTTCTTGCCTTGAGGGTGATGGGTATACCATGCTCATCTGATCCGCATATATGGATAATGTCCTTTCCTCTTAATCTCTGGTATCTTGTATAAATATCTGAAGGTACGTAAACGCCAGCGAGGTGACCAAGATGAATTGGACCGTTGGCATATGGAAGCGCAGATGTTATGAGGTATCTTTTGAAATCTTTTTTCATTGTTTGGATTCTCTATAATGGATGCAAAGATAATGTTTAAAGTTGAAGGTTGAACGTTGAAAGTTGAGTGTTTAGCGTTCAACGTATAGCTATGAAAAAGGATATTTCAACAAACCTTCTTATCTTCGCTTAAAAGCATTCTATGATCACGCCATCCTATCTGAGCCCGGGAGATACAATTGGAATAGTTGCGCCTGCAAGGAGTATTTCTGAAAGTGAAATTGAGGCATTTGTTGTTTATATGAAAGATGCCAATATCGACTGCAAGTTAGGCGCCCATCTATTTGGGAAAAAGGATCAGTATTCAGGTACTATTGAGGAGAGATTGAGGGATCTGCATGACATGATTAGGGACCCGTTGGTGAAAGCAGTTTTTGCAGCCAGAGGTGGGTATGGTACTGCACAATTATTGCCCGGCTTTGATTTGGATTTGCTACAAAAGAATCCAACATGGCTGATTGGCTTCAGTGATATGACAGCCATTCATTCAGTGGTGAATAAAACCATGGAATCCATGCATGCAGTGATGCCTTATTCATTTGCCATGGAAACACCTCAGGATGAAGCGTCTTTTAATACATTGATGAAGGCATTAAAGGGAGAAAAATTAAATTATTCTATTCCTGAGCATTCACTCAATTTTCCGGGGGAGGAAGAAGGAATTTTATCAGGAGGAAATTTATCTGTACTCTACTCTCTTGCAGGGACTCTATATGAACCTGATTATGAAGGGAAAATATTATTTCTCGAGGATCTGGATGAGTACCTGTATCATATTGACAGGATGATTCTGAATTTTGAGCAGAGAGATATTTTCAGGAAAATTGCCGGGTTAATTATTGGTGAACATTCTGATATGCATGACAATGCTATTTCTTTCGGAAAAAATGCACTTGAGATTATTGCTGAAAGAGCCCATAAATACAAGGTTCCAACCATGTTTGGCTTTCCTGCCGGACATAAAAAATCAAACTACACGCTGATATTTGGCCGTCTCGTCACATTAAGGGTTAAGAAGGAAGGTAGTTTCCTGTCGATTTAAGATGGTTTGATAATATTAATGCGATTTTTTACAGTGATGCACCAAACGGTGAGTCCCTGTTATAAAATCCTTAAAAGAATCCTTATGGCGGAATCACATGAATTAGGAAAAAAAGCGGAGCAGTTCGCTGCTGAGTTTCTTATCTCAAAGGGCTATCAAATGCTGGATCGGAACTGGCATCATGGGCACCTGGAACTGGATATTGTTTGTACAGATGGCAAAGAACTTATTGTTGTTGAGGTTAAAGCCCGGCGGCGGAGCATATTTCCTCATCCGGAGGATGTATTTACGCCGATGCAGGAGCGCAGGATTATCCTGGCCACAGAAGGGTATATTCGCAGAAATAATATTATGATACAAGTACGTTTCGACCTGATAGCCATCGTGTTTAGAAAAGAGGGATTTGAGATTGAGCATATTGAAGAAGCGTTCTATCCGGGGGTGGAGTAACCCCCCATTTCCCCATCTTTCTAATCATACATTCTTACAGCTTTCCTTGCAAAATTCCTGCTAACTATCTACTTTAGATTGTGAAATACATTCCGGGAGGGTTCCCTGCAGTGGAAATCTTCAAGGGAAGGGACCAGTTTATTGATGTGATTCGACCTAAGGGTGATTATCGGCGAAGATGATTCCCATATGATTATTGTAGTGAAGGATAATGGTATTGGCAGGGTAGCTGCCGAGAGTTTAGAGAGAAACAATGAGGGGCGTGGGAATGCTAACGGTACCAGGGTAACATTGTGGATACCTCTTGATTATCCAGGAAAAACTAATTTATGATGAAAAAACTTCGAATCTATATTGTTGACGATGAACGTTCTGCTCGTGAATTGATAATAAATCTTTTATGCGACGTTAAGGAAATAGAAATTGTAGGGGAAGCCGAAAGTGTGGAAACCGCTTTGAAAGAAATTATTAGGATTAGACCGGATGTAATTTTGTTAGATATCCAGATGCCCAGGGAGGATGGGTTTTCCTTAATTCAAAAATTGCATGCTAATGATGTTCAGCCAAAAATTATTTTCATTACTACTTTTGAACAGTATGCTATCAAGGCCATAAAAATTGCAGCATTCGACTATTTATTGAAGCCGGTAAAAAAGAAGGATTTAGTTCTTTCTCTTGGAAAGCTAAGCCAGAAGATTGAGGAATCTAACATGAAGGAGAAGTTTGATCAGTTAATTTTTCAATTGAGCGATCATAAAAAGATGAAATTTAAAAACAGAACAGGATTTTACATGATTGATCCTGACGAGATTCTCTATTGCAAGGCTGATTCAAATTATACAATATTTGAGCTTGAAACAGGCAAAACTTATACGGTTTCTATGAACCTGGGAAAAGTAGAAGAGATTCTGCCTAATTTGTGTTTTTTCAGAATTAGTCGCTCCACCATTATCAACATCAACTATTTGTCACTGGTAGACCGAAAAACAATGACCTGTGAATTGATTAATGACGGACCCCATGTTTTGTCGATATCAAGAAAATACATGAAAGAGCTTGAGCAAGGGTGTGATGACCATTTTGCTATTGGTAAATAGTATTGGATGAACGATGAAAAATTTCCTGGTATAATCCATGTCAGTAAAAAGAATGTAAAAAGTTGTCTATGTAAATAATTTGCCTCATCTTTGTACCAGAAAACAAAAAAAGTCGAAAAGTAAATGGGAATAAACGAAACCAGGGACAAGATAATAAGCGTAGCTGACAAACTGTTTGGAAGGTTTGGTTTTAAGAGGACCTCCATGGATGAGATTGCCAAAATTTCCAGGAAAGCCAAGGGCTCTTTGTACTACCATTTTTCAAGTAAGGAAGATTTATTCAGAGAGGTTGTGCAAAAGGAAGTTTATGAAATAAAAATGAAATTATCGGCTGTGGTTAACAATCGTGAATATTCGGCTGAAGGAAAGTTAAAAAAGTATGTATTAACCAGAATGGAATTGATGCAACTTGCAATCAATTATCATGAAACCATTAAGCCGGGTGAAATTGATCATTTCGATTTTATGGAAGACATCAGGAGTGATTTTGATGCTTGGGAAAAGAAAAAACTAAATACCATTATCAACAAGGGAGTCGAGGTAGGAGAATTTCATATCGAGATGAATACAGATGCTTTGAGTGACATTTTCATCATGATTCTTAAAGGTCTTGAGATTCCATTATTCGTTCAGGGAAAATATGAGCAATATGTATCACATATGGAAGGGATGGCCAGCATGTTGTTAAAAGGAATGAGGTAGTTTTTTTTGCATTAGAACTGACTATAAAACGAAAAGAGTATATAAATATTAATTGAAATTTTGTAAACATAAAAATAGCTTATGAAAACAAGATCTGGTAAAGTATTATCGAAGTTAGGCTGGGAGATTGTAGGAGAGTTCCCTGACGTTAAAAAATCAATAATCATTTTTGCTCCCCATACTGCTCATATTGACGCTATTTATGGAAAGCTGGGGTTTACGGAATTAGGTATCAAATATGTGTTTCTTTCAAAAAAGGAACTGTTCTTTTTCCCGATGAACCTGGTGATGAAAAAATTTGGTTCAATTCCTGTAAGAGGAGTGAAAGGCAAAAATGCGATTTACCAGGTGGCTCATATGCTAATACAAAGTGATGAAATGAATGTAGTTATTTCACCCGAGGGTCGCATTTATAAGGTAAAAGATTGGAATAAGGGATTTTATCATATGGCAGTAAAAGCCAGGGTGCCCATTGTTGTGGGGTATCTGGATTATGAAAAGAAGCAAATGGGTGTTAAGGGAATAATTCACGATTTAGAGAATTACGATGAGGTGATTATGCAAATAAATGATATGTATAAAGATGTCAAAGGGAAGAATCCTAAAGATTTTGTCTTGGCAAAAGCATCTTAATTTCTTGATGCATTTTCACACTTTGTACGAAAGTTAATTAACATGAAAGTACATGATAAACAAAAGGTAGCATTAGTTCTTTCCGGCGGAGCGGCCCGGGGTCTTGCACATATTGGGGTTATAGAAGAGCTGGAAAAGCGTGGTTATGAAATTACTTCTATAGCCGGCGCTTCTATGGGATCACTTATCGGGGGTGCATATGCCTCCGGAAAAATGGAAGAACTAAAAAGGTATACTTATACGCTGGACAAAACCAAGGCCTTTCGTTTGATTGATTTTACGCTAAGCCGCGATGGACTTATTAAAGGGGACAGGGTCTTAAATAAAATGAAGAAATACGTACCTGAGATGCTTATTGAGGATTTAAGACTCCCTTATGTAGCTGTGGCGGCAGACTTGATTCGTAAAGAAGAGGTAGTATATCGGTCGGGAAGTCTTTATCATGCCATTCGAGCTTCCATTTCTGTTCCCACCGTTTTCACCCCTGTAAAGGAGGAGGACCGTTTGCTTGTTGATGGAGGATTGCTGAACAATCTTCCTATTGATTTGGTGGAACGCACAGAAGGCGATATGCTAATTGCAGTTCATGTAAATGCCAATATACCTCCGGAGAAACCGCTTATGACCAAAGAAGCCCTTAAAAAGCGAGCCTTACACCAGGCAAAAATCAAAGAATTCTACAATCATATTCACCATTCCTCTTCCACAGCCAAAGAGAAGCTGGGCTCTATTTCTCTGATCACTAAGAGTTTTGATATGATGACTCTGCATATGTCAGAAGAAAAGCTCAAGCATATTTCCCCGGATGTATTGATCAATATATCTCGTGAATCTTGCCTTGCATATGACTTTTTTAGGGCTGAAGAAATGGTGGAGTTGGGCAGACAAAGTGCAATTAAAGTATTGGATAGTATTTAATAAAAACGGAGATGAAAGATCTAAGTATAATTATATGCGCTTATAACGAGGAGCAAAATATTGCAGAGGTTGTAGAAGCTTGATGCTGATGTGAGCAATATTACCAGACAGCATTTTCAGAGCCTTCTTGAGCCCATGGTCCAAGGAAAGGCTGATATGGACAAGATCTCCCGACTATAAAAAAAGTAAACAACAGAAATTTAATACAATAAAATCATGTTAGAACAAATTAAAAAAGGAGTATTAACCGGCATTGGATTAGGCCTGGTTACCAATGATAAGATCATGGAATACTCAAAAAAAATCGCCGAGGAAGCTAATATGTCTACCGGGGAAGCACGCAAACTTGCCGAAGAGCTCATCGGGCAGTCAGAAGAAGTCAAACAGAAATTAGATGATAAAGTGGATGAACGCGTTCGCAAACAATTGGATCGTATGGGCCTTGCAACGAAGGAAGATGTGGATGGCTTGAAAAAGGAAATTGTGAAATTACAGAGGGAAATGAAGAAACTCTCCAGTCAAAAAAAGGCAGCTAAGTAATGACCGGACTTCAGGTTGTTCATAAGACCCACCGTCATACGCGGCGTTACCTGGAGATGCTCAGGGTACTTTCCAGGTATGGCTTCTATGATTTGATCTCCCAGTCGGGTTTTGACCTCCTGGGTACCCTGGGCAAGAGGATCAGCTTGAAGAGACCGGAGGATTCGGTATTGAAGCTTAGTCGCTGGGAGCGGGTTCGCATGGCCCTGGAGGAACTTGGGCCAAGTTTTATCAAGTTTGGACAAATACTAAGCACAAGGGGAGATTTGATTCCTCCTGATTTAGTGGAGGAGTTGAAAAAACTGCAGGATGAAGTACGCCCTTTTCCTGAAGAGGAAGCTATGGAGTTGATCGAAAATGAACTTGGGAGGCCGATTGAAGAAATCTTCAGCGAGTTTTCTTCAACTCCCATTGCTTCAGCATCTATCGCACAGGTATACAAGGCAACTACTACTGAAGGTGAACAGCTTGCACTGAAATTGCAACGGCCGGGCATACGGCGAATCATCGATACTGACCTGGAGATTATGTCACAGCTGGCAGCTGCTCTGGAGAAACATGTTTCTGATCTGTCCAATGCCAATCTGGTGAATATTGTCAGGGAATTTGATATTTCCATTCATAAAGAACTAAGTTTTTCCACAGAAGCTTCCAATATTGAACGTTTTGGGAACAATATGCGCAAGGATCCCACCATTTATGTACCAGTTTGTTATAGGAAGTTGAGTACGGGAAAGTTGCTAGCAATGGAATACATTGAAGGGGTAAAGATTACGGATGTTGAAGGGCTCAGAGAAATGGAATTTGATCCAAAACTGATTGCCCAGCGTGGTATTGACCTGGAGCTGAAACAGATTTTCGAGTATGGCTTTTTTCATGCAGATCCTCATCCGGGGAATATTTTGGTATTACCTGGTAATGTGATTTGTTTCCTTGATTTCGGAATGATGGGCACACTTTCCAGAAGCACAAGTGATCTTGTTATAAGCATGGCAATAGGTGCGATTAACAGGGATTATGATAAAATCACACGGACAATTCTTAAAATCTGTGAAACGAGAGGGGAAGTAAATATGCGGCGGCTCGAGTTACAGGTCACCGAATTGGTGGATCTTTATTTTTACCAGTCGCTGGAAAACATTGACATGACAGAATTATTCGCCAGCCTGGTGAATTTCTTCCCACAGAATAACCTTGTTATTCCGGGTGATCTCTTTGCTTTCGCTCGTGCATTAGTCCTTTTACAGGGAGATGGGGAGATTCTTGATCCGGAGTTTAATACTGCTGAGCAGGTAGCTCCATACTTCAAGAAATTGGTGAAAAAGCGCTTTAAACCGGAGCAGTATGTGAAAGATCTGGCGATTTCCTCAGAGGAAATGTTACGACTTGCTAAGGAGATGCCTTATGAGATCAGGGAACTGATGGAGAAAGCCAGGGATGGTAAACTGACGGTTAATATGGAGCACAAGGGCCTGAATACGATAAGCAGAAAACATGAAGGGATGGGCAACCGGATTACCATGGCGATTATTTTAGCATCTATCACATTGGGCTCTTCCATTCTGGTCCTGGCTGAAGTTCCCCCTTTATGGCATGAAATTCCAGTCATAGGTTTAGTTGGTTTCCTTGCAGCCACTGTGATGGGATTTTGGCTTCTGCTTTCTATGTTCAGAAGCGGAAGGATGTAAAAATGGCGTAAATTGCAGAACCAAATTTCATTAAATGAACATTGAAGAAATACGCGAATACTGCCT
Organism: uncultured Bacteroidaceae bacterium; assembly: GCA_964538375.1. GTDB lineage: Bacteria > Bacteroidota > Bacteroidia > Bacteroidales > JAUUZQ01. The sequence goes on from CAZIFQ010000032.1 coordinate 20,655, forward strand.
TGCCAAACCGGGTGTAACCGAAGGATTCCCTTTTGACGAAACTACCCTGGTATTCAAGGTGATGAAAAAAATGTTTGCCTTGACCGGACTGAACGGAGTGCCTCCTTTTGTGAACCTGAAATGTAATCCTGAAAAAGCTATCGAATTGCGCGGAGAGTATGAGGATATCAAGCCCGGATGGCACATGAATAAGGAACAGTGGAATTCGGTCTATTTTGTAAACCTTCCACGGGAATTGATCGAGGACCTGATCGACCATTCTTATGAGCTGGTTTTAGACAGTCTGCCGGGGAAGTTGAAGGAGGAGCTGAGAAAGGGGGGAGAATAATTTTACAAAATATTAAAGAAAATAATTTTATAAGGAGCTTAATATCAATTGATAAAGATCGGTTAATTACGTAATTAAATTACCATCAAATTACACCCCCTCACATCTGATTGGTCGAATCTGCCGGTAACTTCAAAGGTGCCATCATCGTATGCTTTTCCCAGGTCTGAAGTGGCGATAAATGAGCAGGAATTTAAGTTGGCCAGGTCGATGATATTGATTCCTCCTGATTGTCCTGCAGGGAGAATTGTAAATGGATCATACATATCCCTGATCATCACCTTCATCCAGGGAGGCGGAGTGAACCTGTTGTTTCCTTTGCTGTATGCCTGTGAAAGTAATTCAGTCATACCGTATTCCGAATGAATGAAAGTAGCTCCTAATCCTTTTTTCAATATATCATGAAGCTCTTCTTTTATCATCTCTTTTCGTCTCCCTTTCATACCACCTGTTTCCATAACAATAACATTTTTAGAAAGGGGCATAGGATATTTTTCTGCCAGGTCAAGTAGGGCAAAGCTCACTCCAATAAGTAAGGTTGGATGATTGTCTGCCCCCCGTTTCTCAAGAATTTCACTTAATGGTTTCAAATTATCCAGGTAAAATCCGCTGTCCGGATGCAGACTTCTATTGATCAGGTGATCCATCATATAAACCAGGGAGGAATTGTTTCTTTCAAGGTATGAGGGTAATAGCGCGAGGATACACAGATCTTCAGGAGCTCCATAAGAGCTTTGAAAGGCCTTGAGAAAACTGTTTTGATAAATATTTTCTGAAACAACATAATGCTTGCTGGTTTTCTGCCCGGTTGTTCCGCTGCTTTCAAAGATTATCGAAGGCATCATGTTTCCGGTAATAACCTGGTGATCCCTGAACATTTCGATGGGAAGAAATGGAATTTGCTCAATGGTTTTAATTGTTTCCAGCCCGATTCCCAGGTGGTGGAAATAGCTATTGTAAACTGGGTTGGTTTTCAGCTGGTACCTGAATATTTCCCAGGTGAGGGAATCAAATTCACTCTTGTTGGAGATGCTGAATATTTTTTCGGCTCTAATCATAAGATGGGGTAAAGATACAAAAGAGAATACAGACATGTCGCTCCTAACGGAGCTGTAATTCAATAAAAAAGGCCATCTCAATTGAGACGGCCTTTTGTAATAAAAAAAGTTTTGGATTATCCCCTGATAGCTTTTACACCCGGAAGTTCTTTTCCTTCGATGTATTCCAGCATAGCTCCACCACCTGTAGAAACATAGCTAACCTGGTCAGCCAGTCCGAATTTGTTTACTGCAGCAACTGAGTCGCCACCACCAACAAGACTGAAAGCCCCTTGTGAGGTAGAAGCCGCAATGGCTTTAGCAATGCTAACTGTTCCCTTCTGGAAGTTGGTCATTTCAAAAACTCCTGCTGGTCCGTTCCATAAAATGGTCCTGGAATTCATAATCACTTCAGAAAATAATTTGATGGTTTCTTCCCCAATATCAAGTCCCATATAACCCACTTTACCTTCCATGATAGACGCCAATTCTGTATTTGCATCGTTATTGAAATCGTCAGCCAATACCTGGTCTACCGGAAGTACGAGATTTACACCTTTATCTTTTGCTTTCTGAATAACCTCAAGAGCAAGGGCCAGCTTATCTTCTTCACAAAGTGAATTTCCAATTTCTCCACCTTGCGCTTTGATAAAAGTATAAGTCATGCCTCCACCGATAATGAGATTGTCTACCCTGTCAAGCAGGTTTTCAATAACCTCGATCTTGTCAGATACTTTTGCTCCTCCCATTATCGCGGTAAAGGGTTTTTCTGATTCTTTTAATACCTTATCCATTGCCAGGAGCTCCTTAATAATAAGGAACCCAAACATTTTTGCATCTTCGGGAAAGAAATCAGCAATAACAGTAGTGGAAGCATGAGCACGGTGAGCTGTTCCAAAGGCATCGTTAACATATACATCAGCATAGCCGGCAAGTTTTTCAGCGAAAGTACGTGTAGCAGCTTGTTCTTCAGGAGTTTTTACCTTATTCTCGGCTGTGTAGAAACGCAGATTTTCCAGCAGCAAAACCTCACCCGCTTTCAATGCAGCGGATTTTTCAACAGCTTCGTTACCTAAACAGTCGTTGGCAAACTGAACATTGGTTCCCAGGTGAGCGGCTAATGTTGGAATAACATGTCTCAACGAGAATTTATCTTCAGGACCAGTTTTTGGTCTTCCCAGGTGAGACATTAGAATGGCAGACCCGCCATCACTTAGTATCTTTTTTATGGTAGCAAGAGCTCCGCGAATACGGGTGTCGTCTGTAACCTCAAATTCAGCATTCAAAGGCACATTAAAATCTACCCTGACGATTGCTTTCTTTCCGCTAAAATTGTAATTTTCAATAAGTTGCATACTATGATGTGTTGTGTGAATAATTGAAATTATTATAAGCAACCGCAAAGGTAAAAAATATACGCGAGATTGCATGATTTTAAAAAGTGTTGAATGTTCCAAAAAAAGTATACCGTCTATAAGGTTTTTTTCTCTGGTATGCTTCCGATCTAAAATGGGATGAGATGGACAAGGTTTTGTATGTCGGGGGCATGCCCCCGACTATACAAAATGTTTCAAATAAGGTATACGATAATTGAGAAACTTCAACTATAATTTTACTACATTTGTTTACACCATTCAGGGGTAAAAAGAGACAGATGAAATTTGCAGATGTATTAGGTCATAAGGAAATTAAACAAAGATTGATTCGTACTGTAGTAGAGGAGCGGATCAGTCATGCACAACTCTTTTTCGGTCCTTCGGGAGTGGGAAAACTACCCTTGGCGATTGCTTATGCACAGTACATTTCCTGTGAGAATCGTGGTGAGAATGATTCATGCGGAACCTGTCCTTCCTGCATAAAAATTTCGAAGTTGGTACATCCGGACCTCCATTTTGTATATCCTGTATTTACAAGCAATGAGGTTAAGATAAAGCCGGTGAGCGACCATTATATTGAGCAGTGGAGAAACACTATTGTATCGAATCCCTATGTTACCGAGAATCAATGGTATGATATAATTGGCGCTGAAAATAAGCAGGGTCTTATCTCTAGATACGAAAGCACCTCAATTCTTCGTAAGCTGAGCATGAAATCTTATGAGGGGGAGTTTAAAATAATGATCATTTGGTTGCCGGAAAAGATGAATGCACAAGCTGCAAATAGTCTGCTGAAATTGATTGAAGAGCCCCCCGATAAAACTATATTTCTGCTTATATCTGAAAATACCGATGTGATACTGCCGACCATTTTAAGTCGCACACAATTGATTCGGGTAGCTCCACTCGACAAGGAAAGCATTAAAAAGGGATTGAGCGGGAAATATCCCGATTCTTCAGAACTTTTTGAGGATGTAATCCGACGATCAAACGGAAATTATAGTGAGGCATTACAAATTATTGAATCTGATGAAATGGAGAATCTCCATTTCGAAGAGTTTACCTTTTTCATGAGAAAATGCTATATGCGTGAGATCATCGAAATAAATGCCTGGATTGAGAAAATTGCTGGGGTTGGACGTGAACGGCTTAAATTGTTTTTATCCTATGGATTAAGAATGATACGTGAGAATTTTATGTTGAATCTTAAACAAAATGAAATTAGTTTCCTGTCACGAAAAGAGGAAGATTTTTCCATTAAATTCTCTGCTTTTATCCATAAGGGTAATGTGCATCTACTTGCATCTGAGTTTGACAGGGCTATTCATCATATTGAAGCCAATGGCTATGCCCGACTTGTTTTAATGGATCTTTCCATAAAAGTTATCATGCTTCTAAAACAGCCCGTAGAGCAGGCCTAAACTACAGATTGATCACGTTTTGTTTTCCCTTTGTCTTTAATTAACTTTGTCTGGTTGGCAAATTAGCTAACATCTAGAGTGAGAATTATGGATAGCGCACAAGCAAGAGGTTGTTGTTCTCAGAAGAATCTGGAAATAAGTAACGATAATACTGATCGCATAAGTAATTATTTCAGCCAATGTGGGAAATTGGATTCCTTTAACTGGCTGAGAGAGATATCTGATGATATAGATATTCCTGATATAGTTGAGGTAAGGTTTAAAAATACGAGGAAGGAGTATTTCGCCAATGTAAATGAATTGCGAATCAAAAGAGGTGACTTTGTTGCAGTGGAAGCTTCTCCAGGGCATGATATCGGGATCATTACACTTGCCGGTGAAATTGTACAGAAACAGCTTGGTAAAACCAAGTTTGATCCAAGGATTGATGAACTGAAAAAAGTTTATCGAAAAGTTAAACAAGCTGATCTGGATAAATGGAAAGAAGCCATTGATCTTGAACACGAGACGATGCTGAAAGCACGAAAAATCTCTGAGGATCTTAAGCTGAACATGAAAATTGGTGATGTGGAATACCAGGGAGATAAAACCAAAGCTATCTTCTATTACATAGCTGATGAACGGGTCGACTTTCGGGAATTGATCAAAGTCCTGGCCGAGAGCTTCAGGATCAGGATAGAGATGAGGCAGATCGGGGCAAGACAGGAAGCAGGCAGGATTGGGGGGATAGGAACTTGTGGAAGGGAATTATGTTGCTCCACTTTTATTACGAATTTCGTTTCAGTTTCTACACAATCTGCACGCATGCAGGAAGTCTCATTGAATCCACAAAAACTCGCCGGACAATGTGGTAAATTAAAGTGCTGTTTGAACTATGAAGTGGCAAGTTATAATGATGCTCGAAAAAGTTTCCCGGATCGCTCTATCATATTGAAGACAACTAAAGGGAATGCTTCTCATCAAAAGACAGATATTTACAGGGGGATGATGTGGTATCTCCTTGATGGTGAAAAAGGAACCAGCTTATTACCGGTGTCTGCAGAGAGAGTGAAGCAGGTGATTGATATGAATAAAAAGGGGGAGTTGCCAGAAATACTGAGCGAACCTGTTGAAATAGAACCTGCAGCTAAGGATTCAGACTATTTAAACGTAGTTGGACAGGAAAGTCTTACTCGTTTTGAGAAACCAAATAAAAAGCGAAAACCCAGACATGGAGGATCGAACAAACAATCGAAAAAGAAATGAGGTCTAAAATCAGTGCAGCAATTCTTTTTTTCTTGTTATCAATACTCTTTGTTGCCTGCGACAAAGGTGTTGTCGTTGATGCGTATCGACACATCAACAATTCAGTATGGACATGGGACGACGTTCAGAATTTCGCATTTGAAATTGACGATATCGAGGCGCAACATGATATACTTATTCAATTGCGCCATACTACCGATTACCCCATGAGTAACCTATATCTTTTTGTTGAGGTAAAAGGTCCATCCGGGCAATCATTGAAAGATACAATTAACTACATACTTGCTGAACCAAGCGGTAAATGGATTGGTAAAGGTAACGGACACCTGAGGGAGCTCCGTTATCTGTATAGAGAGAAGACCATATTCCCGGAACCGGGCACTTATTCAATATCATTGGAGCAGGCCATGAGAGAGCCAAAGCTTCCTGTAAGTGATATTGGAGTACGAATTGAAAAAATAATCCCATAATCATATTGCGTCGTGAGTAAAAATAAGCTTCAGAAATTTAAGGAAATGGAGGCTTTCGACCGGGTATATCAGCCGGCTTTCGAAGAGGTGTATAAAGTAGATTATGCACTTAAGGGAAGATGGGCAGAGGAGGCGTTTCATAATAATAATCCTATTACCCTGGAACTGGGTTGCGGGAAAGGTGAATATACGCTTAACCTGGCGATGCGATTTCCGGAAAGGAATTTTATTGGTATGGATATTAAAGGAGCACGGATATGGAAAGGAGCCAAAACAGCCAATGCATTGAATCTTAAGAATGTTGCTTTCCTCAGAACAAGGGTTGAGCTTATTCAATCGTTCTTTTCTCCTGGTGAAGTTGAAGAGATATGGGTCACTTTTCCTGATCCACAGCTAAAAAAGAAGAGAAATAAAAAGCGACTAACAAGTTCCAGGTTTTTGAACCTCTACCGAAATTTTCTGACGGATATGGGTACCATTAATCTGAAAACTGATAGTGATATTCTTTACCAGTATACAAAAGAATTGGTGATGCATAATAAGCTCAATATTCTTAAGCAATCTGATGATCTTTACAGGTCAGGATTTGACGATGATATTCTTAGCATCAAGACCTTTTATGAGAATCAGTTTCTTAATGAGGGCTCCAGGATTACCTACATTTCATTTCAGCTTCCCTCCCAACAATGCATAGAGGAAATACCGGACCATGAGCAAGAATGATAGTTTCTTTCAAAAAGTATATGATGTTACCCGCTTAATTCCCTATGGCAGAGTAACAAGTTATGGAGCTATCGCCAGGTATCTTGGCTCGCCACAGTCATCACGCATGGTTGGCTGGGCCATGAACTCTTCACATTCTCAACCCGGATTCGTCCCTGCCCACAGGGTAGTAAACCGCGTTGGAGTTCTCACAGGGAAGCATCATTTCAGCGGAAGCAAAGTAATGGTGGAATTGCTTCAAAACGAAGGCGTTGAAATTGTGGATGACCAGGTTTTAAAATTCAATGAATTGTATTGGGATCCGGTGAAGGAATTAGGTTTATAAAGATTAAATCTAAATAAAAAAATTGGCTATCTTTGCAGAAATAATCTAAGAACATGTTGACAAATGAAAAAGTGCTTGAAGCACTTAAAAGGGTGATTCATCCTGAATCAAGGAAGAATATTGTTGAATTAGGAATGGTGCAAAACCTTTCTATTGACGGGAAGCAAGTCATGTTTGCCTTAGAATTTGCACGTCCGAATGATCCGTTTATTCAATCTCTCAAGAAATCTTGTGTAAGTGCAATAGAGTCTCAATTAGGAGACGATGTGAAAATTAAGGGAAATATTGGGACAATAGTACCTGAAAGGCCCGTAAAAACTGAGGTATTGCCTGGTGTTAAGAACATTATCGCTGTTGCTTCAGGCAAGGGTGGTGTTGGAAAATCTACTGTTGCTGCAAACCTGGCAGTGGGCTTAAAAAATGCCGGGTTTAAAGTGGGTTTATTAGACGCTGATGTTTATGGACCATCTATCCCAAAGATGTTTAACCTTGAAAGTGTCAGGCCTGCTGCCAGAGTTGAGGACAATGTTGAGTGGATTACCCCTGTTGAGAAGAATGGAATAAAGATTTTGTCGGTAGGATTTTTTGTAAAGCCGGAAGACGCACTCGTCTGGAGAGGTCCAATGGCAACAAGTGCACTGAAACAATTGATTACCCAGGGAGACTGGGGAGAATTGGATTACCTTGTGCTTGACCTACCTCCCGGAACCGGAGATGTGCACCTGACTATAGTTCAGGAGGTTCCAGTTACTGGAGCAATAATTGTCAGTACTCCACAGGAAGTTGCCCTGGCCGATGTGATAAAGGGGATCAACATGTTTACAGGCGAGAGAATTAACGTTCCCGTGTTGGGTATTGTGGAAAATATGGCCTGGTTTACACCGGAGGAACTTCCCGAAAATAAGTATTACATTTTTGGTAAGGAGGGATGTAAGAATTTGGCCAAAGAACTGGGTATAGAGCTCCTGGGGCAAATTCCGATTGTACAGAGCATTTGTGAATCCGGTGATTCTGGAAACCCTGTAGCTTTTGATAAGGAAAGTGAAACAGGCAGGGCATTCAATGCGCTGGCAAACAGGGTTGTTGAATTGACCGAGAAGCGCAATGCTGAGATGGAACCCACGAAAAAAGTTGAAATAACAACAAAATAAAATATTTACCCGCTAGAATTAGAGATTATGGAGGATATTAATAAGCGCGTTGAAGCTGCACTGGAAAAAATTCGGCCGTACCTTGTGGCCGATGGAGGAAATATTGAACTTGTTGAGGTAACTGAAGACATGGTCGTTAAGGTCCGGCTTACCGGAGCTTGCCATGGTTGCCCCTTTAGTGTGCAGACCATGAAAGCGGGGGTAGAAATGGCGGTGAAAAACGATGTTCCCGAAGTGAAAGAGGTACAGGAGATTAGTTATATTTAGAAAGACCCATTCAAAAAAGAACTAATCTTTAAAAAGCTGATCACTATATTTTTGGAATTAGTTTCACGAGTCCTTTATTTTTTTTATACTCGTGTAAAATATATGGTTCTAAACAGAGTTAGTTAAATAGCTAGGATAAACACATATAACTTTGCCCCTGAGACGCTATTCACACATATTACTGCTCATTTTTTTTGCAGCAGGTTTAATTCTTACCTCCTGTAGTGTTGAGAAGAACACTTCTGCTACCAGGAACTTTCATAATCTAAGCTCCCATTACAATATTTATTTTAACGGTAAGGAGAGTTATAAAATGGGCTTGTTAAGGGCAGAGGAATCAGTTGTAGATAACTATACCAAGATACTTCCTCTCTTTTATTACGAAGATGAATCCATTCAACAAAGCATCTCACCACAGATGCAGAGAGCGATTGATAAAGCATCCAAGGTAGCTACCTTTCATTCTATCAAAGCCAAGCCGAAAGTAAAATCAGGGAAACAGACTGAAAAGGACAAAGATTTCTACGATCAGGAAGAATACAATAAATGGATGGATGATTGCTATATGCTTATTGGCAAGGCATATATGCACAGGGGAGAATTTTTCCTTGCTACAGAATCCTTTAAGCATGTTATTAAGACATTTCCCGAAGAAGATACATATTACCTGGCTCTAACATGGTTAGCCAGGGCTTATAACATGATTGGTGAATTGAAGGAAGCAGAGGAGATATTGGCTAATCTTCATGACCTGGATGAGTTTCCTGAAGATTTTTATTCCGAGCTTTATACAACACTTACCGATTATTATCTCAGGACAGAAGATTATGAGAAGGCAGCTAAATATCTTGAGATGACCCTGGATATAAGAATGAAGAAGAATACAAAGATCAGGTATACTTACATTCTTGCGCAGCTATATTCAGAGCTGGAAAACAGCGATCAAGCGGTTAAAAATTTCAAAAAGGTGGTGAGGATGAATCCTCCCTATGTGATGTCTTTTAATGCAAAGGTTAGTATGGCTGGAGCATTCGAAGCAGGAGGAGCTGGTAGTGGTGATATCAAAAAGGTATTAAACAGGATGCTCCGGGATAGTAAAAACAAGGAATACCTTGACCAGATATATTACGCCCTGGCAAATATTTATATGGAGAATGGAGACAGGGAAAAGGCCATAGAGTATTACCATTTGTCAGTATCTAAAAGCGTTCAGAACAACTTCCAGAAAGGAGAGTCCTGTGTAACGCTTGCCAATATTTACTACAACCAACCAATGTATACACTGTCTGCTGCATATTACGATACTGCGGTAAATTTGTTGGAAACAGGATATCCAGACTATTCGAATTTGATGCTCAGGTCAAAAAGTCTCAACAACCTTGTTAGAAATGTGAATGTTTACGAACTTCAGGATAGTGTGCAGGTTTTGGCAGGGATGACTGAAACAGAAAGGTTTGCGCTTATTGATGAAATTATTTCAGATGTGAGAGAGGCAGAGTCAGAGCAACAGAGAAAGGAGCAGGAGGCAATGCAGGATTTGCAGTATAACAGGTCGGGATTCTATTCCAACTCCACTGAAACAAGTAACACACAAGCAGGAGGAAAGTTTTATTTCTATAATCTGAATGCCAAGAGTTTCGGGCAACCGGAATTCAGAATGAAGTGGGGTGAACGAAAGCTGGAAGACAACTGGAGGAGGAGCAACAAACAGAAAATTACAGAACTGATCGATGAAAATGGCGAAAATGATTTGAATGGGAATGGTGAAGAAGAAATTGTAATTATCGATAATAAGTCCAGGGAATATTATCTGAGGAATATTCCATTGACAGATTCTGCCATGGGCCAATCGCATATTATGCTTGAAGAAGCATTGTATAATATGGGACTGATCTATCAAAAGGACTTGCTTGACTATGATAAAGCAATAGAGTCTATGGAAGAGGTGGTTAAAAGATATCCTGGTGGTAATTTTACCATGGGTAGCTATTACCACCTGTACGAGCTATACAATAGCAAGCAACAAGCATCCAGAGCAAATTATTACAAAGATCTGCTAAGTAGCAAATACCCGGATAGCCATATGGCCAAGCTTCTTACAAACCCCAACTATATCAATGAGTTGGAAGAAGAGGCGAATAAGGTTGAGAGGTATTATGAGTCTGTATATAACAGTTATAAAAATGAAGATTATGTAGCTGTTATAGCCGGTGTAGAACGTGGTTTCACTGAATTCGGCGATGATGAAGACCTGGTACTTCGATTGAGATATCTGAAGGCAATATCTCTTGGTTCTGTAATGGGTAAAGAGGAGATGAAGCTTGAATTAGATTCAATAGTTACTCAATATCCGGGGACAGAGATTGCCGGAAAGGCGCAGGAGATAATCGATTATATGTATGTGGCTTTTCCGGTCATCAAAGAGGCAGACCAGGTAAAGCTTGCAGAAGAGATATATATTTTCGATTCAACTGCAAATCACTACCTCCTTATAGCACTTAATTCATCGGAAAATTTAAACCTGGTTAATTTTAACCTCTTGAATTACAACCTTGACAATTTCAATGCTTATGATCTGCAGATTGAGTTGACAGAGCTGGAGCAAAATTATAACTTGCTAATGGTAAAAGCATTTTCCGATTTTGAAGGCGTAAGCAGATATGCCGCAAAAGTGACCCAGGACATAGGTGTGATATTGGGCGAAATACCGGAGAGCTCATATGAAATATGCCTCATCTCCATTGAGAACTATCAAAGTCTTTTGAAAGCTAAAGAATTTGTACCTTACCTCTTATTCTACAGAAAATTTTACGTGGATAATTAATTGTGCAGGGCATGATTAAAACATTACATGGATGAAAGAAATCAGGATACTTTGGACAGATGATGAGATTGATCTGTTGAAGCCATATATATTATTTTTGGAAGAAAAGGGATATTCCATCTCCACTGCCAATAACGGTGAAGAAGCGCTCGATTTAGTTAGAAGCCAGTCATTTAATCTAATTTTTCTGGATGAGAATATGCCCGGGTTAAGCGGACTTGAAACCCTGGACAGAATTAAAGATATTTCACCTTCTGTGCCTGTTGTTATGATTACAAAAAGCGAGGAAGAGAATATAATGGACGAAGCTATTGGAAGTAAGATAGCTGATTATCTTATCAAACCGGTTAATCCAAAGCAGATTCTTCTGACTATAAAAAAGAATATCGATAACCGTCGGCTCGTTACACAAAAGACCACATCTGCCTATCAGATGCAATTCAGTCAAATTGGGTCCATGATAAATACTGCCGGGACTTTTAAAGAATGGGCTGAGATATACCGTAAGCTGGTGTTCTGGGAACATGAGCTGGAGAGCTTAGATGAATCAGGGATGAATGAGATTCTGACCATGCAATGGACGGATGCAAATTCAGGATTTATGAAGTTTATAAAATCCAATTACATTGAATGGTTTGGCGATAAGAAAACAGAAAGGCCTGTTATGTCTCCCCAGATATTCTCAAAGTATGTTTTCCCCCAGTTACAAAAGAACAAGGTGGTGGTTATCCTGATTGATAATCTCAGGTTCGATCAATGGAAGCTAATTGAACAGGAAATCAACAAGTTGTTCAGGGTAGATGAAGAACATATGTTTTGCAGTATTCTTCCAACCGCAACACAGTTTGCAAGAAATGCCATGTTTGCCGGATTAATGCCTGCCGATATAAAAAAGGTAATGCCGGATTTATGGCTTGATGAAGAGGAAGAGGGCGGGAAGAACATGCACGAGGAGGACCTCTGCAAATTACAATTACAAAGAGAGGGAATCAACAGTTCATTCCATTATGAGAAGGTGGTCAATCAGAAACATGGAAAGAGACTTGTTGAGCATTTCTCCGACCTTATTAATTATGATCTGAATGTCCTGGTGTACAATTTTGTGGATATGCTCTCCCATGCCAGGACAGAGATGAATGTAATCAAAGAGTTGGCGTATGATGATCGCTCATACAGGTCGCTTACACTATCGTGGTTCAACAACTCTTACCTGCTGGATGTAATCAGACTGATTTCAGAGAATAATATGCAGCTTGTTCTAACAACAGATCATGGAGCAGTAAGGGTAAACAACCCGGTGAAGGTAATTGGCGACAGAAAAACATCTTCAAACCTGAGGTATAAACAGGGAAAAAACCTCAATTATCCGGCAAAGGATGTATTTGAGATTACTGATCCGGGTAAGGTACATCTTCCAAAATCCAATATCAGCTCATCATATATATTTGCCGGCAACAACGATTATATGGTATATCCAAACAATTACAATCACTTTGTTAACCATTTTCGAAACACATTTCAGCATGGAGGTATTTCGCTTGAAGAGATGATTATTCCATGTATTCTTATGTCTCCTATCTCATAAATTATGGTAAAGATCGAATTAAAGTCACTTGCTGATTTAGAGAGTGCTGCAGCTGAAATCGTAGCATCTTTTGCGGGATATAGAAAGATAGCATTTTCAGGGGAGATGGGTGCCGGGAAAACAACAATTATCCAATCAGTTTGCAAGCAGCTTGGCGTTGTGGATATTGTGAACAGTCCAACTTTTGCTTTGATCAACGAGTATTTCACTACCGCAGGTGAATCGATATATCACTTCGACCTTTATCGCATAGAGGATATCTCGGAGTTGTATGACATGGGTTATGAGGATTATTTCTATTCAGATTCCTGGTGTTTCATTGAGTGGCCTGAAAAAGCCATGGAATTGATACCAGATGATGCGCTATTGTTGAACATCGATGTACTGGAAAATGGCACTCGGATCATTCATACTACCTAGTTAATTTTCTAATTTAATCATCTTGTTTCTCCTTTCCTTGACATTGCTGGCGAATTGTATTATTTTAGGTTCTCTAAAACAGTGCAGATATGAACAAGAAAGGCGAAAGCTCTATTTCACTTCGTAAAGAAGGTTTTTTACCTCAGGAGGAGATGCTGGAAGTTGCCAAGAAGCAACAGGAAATGATTATCGGAATACCTAAAGAAAATCCGGAACTGGAAAGCAGGGTGCCTCTCACGCCGGAAGCGGTGGAAATTCTTACGGGGAATGGACACCAGGTAATTATTGAGTCAGGAGCAGGGAAATCTGCCAACTACCTGGATAACCACTATTCAGAAAGCGGAGCATTGTTAACTGACAAACGCGAGGATGTTTTCAGGGCTGATGTTATTTTGAAAATTAATCCTCCATCGATCAAAGATATTGAGATGATGAAAGACCGTACAACCATCATTTCTTCTTTCCAGGTAAATACCCACAGGGATAAGCAGTATATCGAAAAGCTAATGCAAAAGAAGGTGACAGCCATCGCCCTGGAGAGAATTCAAGATGCACATAAAAGCTACCCGGTAATAAGAAGCATGAGTGGAATAGCAGGGAGCACGGCAATCCTTATTGCTTCAGAGTACCTGAGTAATGTCAGGGGCGGGAAAGGTGTTATGCTTGGTGGTATTTCAGGAATCACCCCGACCGAAGTCGTTATTCTTGGCGCGGGAACAGCAGCTGAATTCGCAGTAAGAGCAGCTATGGGACTCGGGGCATTTGTTAAGGTATTCGATCAATCTGTTCATAAGTTGCGAAGATTACAGGGATCTGTTGGCTCTAATATTCCTACTTCCATTTTTCATCCCCGCGTTATTGAAAAGGCCTTGAAATCGGCTGATGTTGTAATAGGCGCTGTGAGAAGCGACGACACCCATACATCATTTCAGATTACGGAAGAGATGGTAAAAGGTATGAAGAAGGGAGCAGTGATTATTGATATTTCGATTGACCAGGGAGGATGTTTTGCTACTTCTGAACCAACAACACAAAAAGACCCGGTTTTTATCAAGCACGGTGTAATTCACTACTGTGTTCCAAATATTCCGTCGAGGGTTGCCAGAACAGCATCTATAGCTATAAGTAATGTATTTTCTCCCATGCTGAAGAGTATCGGCAACCTTGGGGGGATGTCATCACAACTCAAGGAAGATGTAGGCCTCCGTCATGGAGTCTATATCTACAATGGTATACTAACCAATGAGGTCATCGGACAAAGATTTGGTATTCCATCTAAAGATATTGAGCTTCTGATGGCAGCATTCTAAGCCGTAGATATGAATTGCAAAATTTCAGCCGGCTTCTTTTTTTTGTGCTTTCGCTCTCAATCATATATCTTCATGATCTACTAAACTAATGCTTCATGAATTTTACACTGATTGGGTTTCTTCTCTATCTTGTTTTGATCCTGGTTATTGGAATACGAACCTATCGGTCAAATAAAAACCACAGCGATTTTTTTATTGCAGGCAGGAAGCTGAATCCTTGGGTTGTAGCTTTTTCAGAAAGGGCTTCAGGAGAAAGCGCCTGGCTTTTACTTGGTCTGCCGGGAGCAGCATATGCCCTGGGTGTATTGGAGCTATGGACAGCGCTTGGATGTGTCATTGGCATTATCTTTTATTGGTTTGTGATAGCCAAGGATCTCAGGCAGGAATCGGAAAAAGTGGGAGCCATTACCTTGCCCACTTTTCTTGCTGCCAGGTACCTGAAGGGTCAATCAGCAATTAGAATTCTATCTACAATAATTATTATCTTCTTTTTCATCTTTTACCTGGCAGCACAAATTAATGGTGCAGGAAAAATCCTGAATGTAACATTTGGCATCAAGCAAATACATGGGATGTTGCTGGGTTCGGCGGTGATAATATTTTACACGATGATGGGGGGATTTTTTGCAGTGGCCTGGACAGATATGGTACAGGGTATCATCATGATTTCTACACTTGTGATTCTTCCAATTGCAGGATTTATTGAACTGGCCGAACAGGGAATGACCCTTGGTGGCGGACTTGAAGGTCTCACAAATGAGAATGGGGCTTCCATGCTTTCATTTACCGGGGGAAAAACCGGGTGGGCAGCAGCTGCATTGATAATTAGTGGCTTGAGCTGGGCATTTGGTTATATGGGACAACCACATCTGCTCACGAGGTTTATGTCCATCAAATCAGCTGATAAAATCAAAATTTCTCGTCGCATAGCCATAGCATGGGCCATTCCTGCCTTTGCCGGAGCCCTGTTAATTGGAATAGTTGGAATCTCATTGTATGGACAAGGTTACTTTGATGATATAGAGAAGATCATGCCTCACCTGGCCACTTCGCTCTTGCCGGCATGGCTTGCTGGAATTCTTATAAGTGGTGCTATTGCGGCGATGATGTCAACAGCCGATAGCCAGCTATTGGTTATCAGTTCTTCTGTTATTGAAGATTTCTATCATCAGACACTGGGGAAGGAAGTAACAGACAAATTTATGTTGCAGGCCAGCAGATTTATTACAGTTGTTATTGGGCTGGTCGGTTTGGGGATAGCCATAACATCTGATAAGCTAATTTTTTCAATGGTATCATATGCCTGGGCCGGGTTGGGCTCGTCGTTTGGACCCCTGCTCTTGTTAATGTTAAAATGGAAAAAGGTAACATGGCAAGGAGCCGTGGGTGGATTGATTACCGGTTTTATGGTAACCGTTATTTGGTCGGAGATCACGGTGCTGGATGAGGTTCTTAGTGTACGCTTTGGTTCGTTTGTACTATCGTTTCTTGTAGTTTGGATAGTGAGCCTGCTCACCTCAAAAAATAAGTAACACAAGAATATTCGCAAAACCATCGTTTAAAATGTTAAGAAATCTACCTGTTTTATTTTACTTTTGTTGGCTGAAACAAATCGGAAATGCGCCTACTTTATAATCTTGGCATTAGAATTTATTATTTGCTTGTCCTCCTGGCTTCGACGGGAAACGAAAAGGCAAGGAAATGGATTCATGGCAGGAGGAATTGGGCAGAATTACTTGAAGGCAGATTTGATAAGAATGACCGTGTAATATGGTTTCATTGTGCTTCACTGGGAGAGTTTGAGCAGGGCAGACCAATTATTGAAAAAGTAAAACAAAGTTTTCCTGAATATAAAATCCTGCTTACTTTTTTCTCCCCTTCCGGTTATGAAAAAAGAAAGAATTTCAGCGGAGCAGACTATGTTTCATATCTTCCATTAGATACTCCGGGAAACGCGAGAAAAATGCTTGACCTAGTTCCCATCGAGAAAGTTTTTTTTATTAAATATGAATTTTGGTTTCACCTGCTGAAAGCGCTGCATAGAAAAAATATTCCCGTATATCTTGCCTCTGGAAGTTTCCGGGCCAATCAGATCTTTTTCAAATGGTACGGGGGGTGGTACAGGAAATTTCTTCATTATTTCACTCATATTTTTGTTCAAAATAAGGAGTCTGAAAAGCTGCTGTATTCGGCTGGTTTAAAAGATGTTACTATAGCTGGAGATACCAGGTTCGAACGTGTTGCCAAAATAGCTGAGAATGCAGTGCCGAAGCAAAATTTCTTATCATTCTCCAAAGACAAACCTGTTATTATAGCGGGTTCAACCTGGGAAAAAGACGAGGAATTGCTTTATGGTATTTACGAGCAGTTTTCAACCCGGTGCAGGTGGATCATTGCACCTCATGAGCCAACATGGAAGAACCTCGATCGTTTGTCGCATCAATTCAATAACAGCATCTTATATTCTAAGATTCAGGATGGAGATGAAATAGAGTCAGAGGTCATTCTTGTCGATACCATTGGACATCTTTCTTCTTTGTACCAATATGCAGATATTGCATTTATTGGTGGTGGATTTGGTAAAGGAATTCATAATATTTTAGAAGCTGCAGCTTTTGGAAATCCAATTCTCTTCGGACCGAATTTTGAGAGTTTTCAGGAAGCCAAAGACCTGATATCTGTCAACGCAGCATATGTTATAAAACATACCCAGGAGGGTCTTGCGATAATAGAGGACCTTGTTAACAATGAGAGTAAAAGAAAATCTATTGCCGAAACAGCTGAGAACTATATTATTAAACAGCTTGGAGCAACAGATAAAATTGTTGATTTCGTGTTTATAAAACAAGGGTGAAATCTACCCTTCAATTCTACGAATTAGCATAGTTTTATAGTTGCATCATTTCAACCATGTAGTTGCATCATTTCAACCATGCAGATGTACAATATTATATGAGTTTGTTTATAAATCAGAAAGACCTTAAATATTTACTAAAAACTATTCATCTATGAAAAACATGCTAAAGTTATTACTTACATTTTTTGTTTTTTGCCTTATAACATTTCCTGCTTATTCGCAAGTTACCAATTCAGGTATGAATGGTACAGTTTTATCAGAATCAGGCGAAAAACTTCCTGGGGCTACGGTAGTAGCTGTTCATGAACCTTCGGGAACACAATACGGAACTGTTACCAATGCCGAAGGCCGATTCAATTTGCAGGGTATGAGACCCGGTGGGCCATACTCTGTTAAGGTTTCATTTGTGGGCTACTCAACTGTTTCTTATACTGATATTACTTTGTATTTAGGTGAATCATTTAGTTTAAATTCACAAATTAAGCAAAGTGCTATTGATGTTCTTGAAGTTATGATTATAGGTTCTAAGCCTTCGAAATTTAGCACCAGTAAGACCGGGGCAACAACCAATATTTCGAACGAACAGATGAATTCTATGCCCTCTATTAACCGGAGTATTTCCGACATTGCCCGAATTTCGCCATATGCAAATGGTATGAGCTTCTCAGGTGGAGATGGCCGTTCTACCAACTTCACAGTGGACGGTGCCAATTTTAATAACAACTTTGGCTTAGGTTCCAGCCTGCCTGGCGGTGGGAACCCTATTTCTTTAGATGCTATTGAGGAAATACAGATAGTAATTGCGCCATTCGATGTGCGCCAGACAAATTTTATTGGAGGCGGTATCAATGCAATCACAAAATCAGGAACCAATACCTTCAAGGGTTCTGCTTACACCTATTTTACCAATCAAAATCTACGAGGCAATAAAATCGGAGATGTTGATTTCGGAGATCGCGACATAGAATCGAGTAATGTTTACGGTGTAACTTTGGGTGGGCCTATCATTAAAAACAAATTGTTCTTTTTCGTTAACGGAGAATACGAATTACGTCCGGGACAGGTCGTAAGCTGGAGGCCATCGGAAGACGGCATAGCCGATACCGAACTTATGCTTTCGCGCGCTAGCACTTCGGACATGGAACTAGTTAAGCAGCATTTAATCGATAATTATGGGTATGATCCTGGCTCTTACACTGATTATCCTGCAGATGAAAGCAATAGAAAGCTTTTAGCCCGTATCGACTGGAATATCAATGATAACAACAAATTGAGTGTTCGGTATAACTATACCAAGAATCAGGGATGGAACCCTACAAATGGAAATTCAAACAATGCCGGTTACCGTAACAGGGATATGGATCGAATTTCTCAATACTCTATGGCTTTCTCTAATTCCATTTATTCAAGTGATAACATTGTTAATTCGATTTCTGTGGACTTAAACAGCCAGATTTCAGATAAGGTTTCAAATCAATTCCTGGCCACATATACAAAAATCAATGATATCCGTGGATCTAATTCTGACAAGTTCCCGTTTATTGACATCATGAATGGAGTTAATACGGATGGATCACAGATAGTTGAGCCATATATATCTGCAGGTTATGAATTGTTCACATGGAACAACGGTGTAAATAACAATATTGTCAATATCATAGACAACATAACCTATCATTTAGATAACCATAAATTTACTGCAGGGTTTAGTTTTGAACACCAAATGGCAAACAACTCTTACATGCGTAACGGTACGGGATATTATCGTTATGCCAGTCTTGACGATTTCTTAAATCAAGCTGCACCGAGAGATTTTGCATTGACTTATGGGTATGACGGAGAAGTAAGTCCGTCTGCGGAAGTTGCTTTTAATCAGTTTGGCATTTATGTTCAGGATGAATGGAACCTTAATTCTGATCTCAAATTAACATATGGTGTACGTGCCGATTATTTAAGATATGTAGATAACATTCTCACGAACAATGCAATCCTTGATCTGGATTATGGTGGTACAAATATTAATACCGGTGAATGGCCAGCGGCAAATGTTCAGTTTTCGCCAAGAGTTGGTTTCACATGGGATGTAATGGGTGATCAGACATTGAAGCTTCGCGGAGGTACAGGTATTTTTGCAGGAAGGCTACCACTGGTTTTCTTCACCAATATGCCAACCAATTCAGGAATGGTACAGGGCAGCTATAATGCTGTTACCACGTATAATGAAGATTGGACGATAGACGAAGTTGATCCTGTTTTAGCATCTTTGGCCGGACCAATGATTACCGATGTGGATGAGATGATCA
>CAZIFQ010000033.1:0-39175 GCA_964538375.1 uncultured Bacteroidaceae bacterium
TTCGATTCCCCTACGGACTACAGAAAAACCTCCATATTACTTGGGGGTTTTTTGTTTTTAACACATGGGGGATACTAAACCAGGTGAGAGCCCACCTCTTCTCCCTACTCTTTCTTCTTCTTTCCTCCTATCTTGATTATCCCACTTCGCTGTATTGCTTCCGCTGCTTCGGTGGCTTCGATGATACCGATATTGAGCCGTTCGATCATTATTTCAAGTGAATCAGCGAATGATGGATCATTGATGAGTAGATTCAGCGCGCTGCTGTCGTTGTTCAAAGCTGCAGTCAGCACCATCAGATTTTCGGTGGTTGTCTGAAGGTTCTTACTTGTATAGTATAGATTGCTGGTTAAAGTAGTGTCTGTAAATAACTTACTAAAAACCCCTTCTCCACTATTGATCATAGTGGTTATTTCCGAGAGATTGGAGGCAATCTGATCAATGTTCTGTCCGGCTGTATTCATATCGGAAGACAGGGTTGTATCTGCAAACAATTTTCCAACTACTCCCTCTCCCCGACTAATCTTCTCAGAAATTATATTAAAATTCTCGGTGATTTTAGCAAAGTTAAGTAAGGTCTTGTCGAGTGCGGTTGTAATGGACGTATCTGTAAATAATTTTCCGAAAACACCGTCTCCCCTGTTGATCTTTCGCGTGATGGAGGCAAGTTCGCTGGAGACAATTCCAATATCTTCACTCACACTGTTGACCTCCCTGATGATATCGTCGATTTCAACCTGTTCAATGGTTTCAAGTGTGTCATTCTCTGCTAAAGTACCTCCTAACACGTCTCCCGGTAATACCTTAACCACTTTAGCTCCCATTAAACCCTGGCTCCCAATGATAACCTTTGAATCCTTATGAATATGACTGAATTGTTCCTTGTCAATGCTAATTGTAACAAGTACCTGGTTGTTTCCAGTAAATTCCAGGCCGCTTACTGTCCCAATATCAATTCCCGACATTCTGACTTTATCTCCTTCCTTCAAGCCCTTTACATCGTTGAATATGGCACTAATTTTAGCGGGACTTCCAAAAATATATTCCTTCTGACCAATAAGGTAGATAGCTATGATGAAGAGGAGTATACCAAGAATAACAAATACTCCGACGATAATGTTTCTGCGTTGTCTTTCTTTCACAATAGATAATTTTAAATTAAGTACCTGAAATATTTATAGTATAATTTCTCTATTTAGAAGATTTGCATATATTCCCTCACAATAGATATTTTAATATATATGTTAGGCGAATGTTCACCAGATCAGCATTATTTAAAAAATAGTTTAACATTTTCATCCTTACTGGCTTTAAGAACATTAAACGTTCCTTCGGAGATGATCTTCCCGTCATTCATGATCAACATTCGATCACTGGTCCGCTTCGCACATTTTATATCGTGTGTAATTATTATTGAAGAGGTTTTGTATTTTTCCTTTACCTCCATAATTAATTCAAGAATAGATTCCCCGGTAAACGGATCCAATCCCGTTGTGGGTTCATCATAGATAATCATTTCAGGGGAGAGCATCAATGTTCTTGCCAATCCCGCTCTCTTTTTCATGCCTCCGGATAATTCAGCAGGCCAAAGGTCCCTGGCATCTTCCAATCCAACACTTTCGAGGTTATAAGAAACCATGTCTTCCAATTCGCTGTCAGACAATTTTCTGAGCTTTGGATTGCGTTTTGCCGGAAAGAGAAGATTTTCACTAACCGTCATTGAATCATACATAGCTCCTTCCTGAAAGAGGTAGCCAATTCGGTTTCGAACATGGTTAAGTTCAACTTCGCCACAATTGACAACATCAGTACCAAAAACACTAATATCTCCGTCATCAAGATCCATTAACCTAACTATACACTTCATCACTACGGATTTTCCCGCACCAGACTTCCCAAGCACAACCAGGTTTTCCCCGGAATATAACGACAAGCTTATTCCTTTGATCACTTCTTTGTCATCAAACGATTTGTGCAAATTGTTAATATGTAAAATTCTCTCTTTATCCACGAGGAAAATTTATTAGTAAATCCGCCAGTTGTACGGCGAGCAAATCCAATAAGAAAATAACAAGTGATGATGCAACTACTGCTGCATTAGCAGCCTTACCAACTCCTTCAGTACCTCTCCCGGAATTATAACCCATATAGCAACTTATTAGTCCAATGAAAAAACCAAAGAAAATGGATTTAATGGTTGCTGGAGATATATCTCTAAAGAAAAACTCGCTGAATGCCCTGGTATAGAATAGCTGAAATGAAATCCCTGTATAGGCCTTCAATCCAATAAATGATCCCATAAAAGCAAGAAAGTCACCAAAAAAAATGAGTAATGGCAACATCACAGTAGTAGCTGAAACCCTCGATACCACCAAAAAATTAAAGGGTTTCGTGGCAGAGACTTCCATAGCATCTATCTGGTCTGATACTCTCATTGAACTAAGTTCAGCACCGATGCCCGATCCAACCTTTCCGGCAAAGATCAAGGCAAACATCACTGGCCCAAGTTCTGTCACAATAGAAATAAACACCAGGTTGGGCATCCATGACTCTGCTCCCAGTCCTGCTACAATAGGACGAATCTGAATGGTTAGTACAAGCCCAAGAATTAAAGCTGTTATACCAATGAGCAATAAGGACTGATACCCGACTTTGTAGCATTGATTTATAAACTCCCTTCCTTCAAAGCGATAGCGAAAAATGTACTTAAAAAACCTACCGGTAAATTTGGCAATACCTCCAACTTCATGGAAAAATTGCCTTGTGCTAAACTGTATATGGGTTTTATATGCCATTATTATTGAAGGATCAACTTTAAAGTCAAGTTTAACAATTTATGAAATGTATCGATAATAATTCTAATCAATCTCCACATTTTATAGCAATATCGCATATTCTGATCAGAAATAAAAGCGGAATGTGGTTTCTATTGATGTGATCTGATACCCGAAGAGATCCTATTTGTGTCTATCAACACAAATTTTCATCCAACAATAAATTAAGTAATTTTCACCTATGTCTTGCCATTAAATTTGATTAAATTTGATTAAATTTAACTATTAATTTTTATATAAATCCTTAAATTATTATGAAAAAATTTAACCTAAGCGCTCTACTGATCATGTTAGCTGCCACTCTACTTATTACAAGTTGTACCTCAACTAACAAAATGATGCGTGAACCCAATGTACGGGTCGAATTGCAAAGGGATGATTTCGTACTTTCCGAACAAGTCACAGCTGAAGCAAGTTCAACCAAAATTATTGGAATTGACTGGTCCAGACTATTTAATGTTAAGACCGGAAATATAGAAAAGGGAAGCTCAATTAAGATCAATTTTGCCATGGTACCTGTTGTTGGTACGATGATGGCTGGTCAAACTGCAAATTTCGCCTTGTATGAATTAATGGAAGCTAATCCCGGATATGACGTCGTTTATTATCCTCAATATGAAACTGTCACAGAGAAACCGCTGGGAGTTGGTATCATATATAATATACAAACTGTTACAGTTAAAGCAAGGTTGGGTAAGCTGAAGTAATGACAAATTGAAAATATAATAGCTAAAAGCAAAAGAGGCACTCCAAATGGGATGCCTCTTTTTTGATTCTTATTTTGGCATTTCTGGTAATTTCCACGGTTCCCTGTAAGTGTGCTTTATCATTTCCGCAGCAAACTCTCTTGCATTCACCGGTTCGGTCCAGGTTTTATCAAAGGTAGGATGACCATCGTGGATATGGAATCCATCCTTAATGATAGAACGAATAGTTTCATTTTCTCCAATATTGGTAAACTCCATTTTTTCACCGTCCCACTCCAATTCCTTATGTAAGTTCTGAAGTCTTGTAGCCAGGACACCCATTACCACCATTTCATTAAATGGACCCGTTTCCTTGAAATCTGAAACTGCACAAACCCTGTGCTTTGAATCTTCCTTACATGCCCTTACCCAATCCATTTCGTGATTGGTTTCAACCCTGCGCCTGAACTCTGGTGCCATGGGAACTCTTCCTGATAATAATATTGGATTCCCTCCTGCGCTATCACAAACCAGTGTATCTTTTGTTCCATGAAAAATCAGTCCATTAGAATGGTTCTTTCCTTCTGGCCATCCCTTTGGCATCATCGGTCTTAAGCCACCATCGTACCATGTTACCTCCACTTCTGGCAAATTCATTTTCATTCCTGCAGGTGCTTTTCGCTCCGGGAAAGTAATTTTTACCATCTGTGCATTAGGGGCACATTCATTCAGCAGCATGGTTGAGCTTCCCTGCGTCCTGATTGGATAACCCAGGTGTAGTCCAAGAAATGCAGGATGCATAATATGACAAGCCATATCTCCAAGTGCACCGGTACCATAGTCCCACCAACCACGCCAGTTCCATGGTGTATAAAGTGAATGGTAAGGACGCATTGGTGCCGGACCAACAAAAAGATCCCAGTCGAGTGTTCCAGGTACCGGCATAGGTGGTTCAGGGCGACTGAGCCCCTGTGGCCAAATGGGTCGGTCAGAAACAGCATCCACCTTTGTAATGTCTCCAATTTCTCCATTGTGCAACCACTCGATCACCAGGTTGGTATCGTTTCCTGAGGCGCCTTCATTTCCCATTTGTGTAGCCACTTTATGTTCTTTGGCCAGGGCGGTCATTAACCTCGATTCATATACTGTGTGGGTAAGAGGCTTTTGCAAATACACATGTTTTCCCAGGGTCATGGCATGACCTGCAGTAATCGCATGTGTATGATCGGCAGTAGCAATTACTACTGCATCTATTGACTTACCAACTTCATCATACATCTTGCGCCAATCCTTAAACTTTTGAGCTTTGGGGAAATAGTCAAAAATATGCTGACTGTAACCCCAATCAACATCACACAATGCCACTATGTTTTCTGATTCCATGTTTTTCAGGTTGATGGCTCCTTTTCCTCCAACGCCGATTCCGGCAATGTTGAGTTTATCACTTGGAGCTTTATGACCGAGGCCGGCGATTACATTAGATGGAAGTATGGTGAAACCAGCAGTAGTTGCAGCAGCTGTAGCAACAAATCTGCGACGAGATATCTCATTTTTCATGATGCTTGGATTTAATGTTAGTTAGAAGCCCTAAGGTATGAAAAATGCTGTAGAGACGGGATTCATCGCTTCTATAAAAAGTAAATATTTCCCGTCTTTCTGAACTTATTTCAAAAACTGCGAATTAATACATTTAGATGAATGAAAACGGATGAAGGAGAATAGTTGGAGGCCCTGAAACAAGTTCAGGGAGACGCTCCGAAGGGGATATTGAGTCAATGAGGTAATGAGTCAATGAGTCAATGAGTCAATAGCTTAGGTTAAAGCACTTCGATAATTTGTTTATCTTTTTTCGTTAACACACCAATTGAAACAGCATCAATCCCCTTTCCCTTAAAGACTTCCTCTACTTCATCTAGAGCCGTTTCTTCCACAGCTACCAACAATCCACCACTGGTTTGAGGGTCACAGAGAACATAACGCCAGTTTTCGTCTGCCAGGTGTGTGTTTTCACTTACATTGTTCCAGTTGGTGTGTGTGGCACCGGGCATGCTACCTTGTTCAATGTATTCTTCAATACAATCTATCTTAGGAATTTTGTCATATTCTATAAGTGCAGATAAGTTGCTTCCCTCACACATTTCAGTAAGATGCCCGAGAAAGCCAAAGCCAGTGACATCTGTCATGGCTTTCACTCCCTGTATACCTGACAATTCTTTTCCAATACTATTTAATTGCATCATATAATCCGGTGCAATCATTGCATGCTTATCTTTAAGAATTCCTCTT
This sequence comes from uncultured Bacteroidaceae bacterium, assembly GCA_964538375.1. Classification (GTDB taxonomy): domain Bacteria; phylum Bacteroidota; class Bacteroidia; order Bacteroidales; genus JAUUZQ01. The sequence continues at coordinate 5,807 of CAZIFQ010000033.1, forward strand.
TTTTGCGCAGTAGTAAGTACTCCAACACCAAGTGGTTTGGTAAGATATAAACGACAACCTTCTGTAGCAGTGTCATTTCGCTTCAGTCCATCAAGAGTTACCTTCCCAGTAACAGCCAGTCCAAAAATCGGCTCCGGGCTGTCTATACTGTGACCGCCGGCAAGAGCTATCCCAGCCTCTTTGCATGCTGCTCTACCACCATCCATTACAACGCTAGCTATTTCTGCCGGTAACTTATCAATGGGCCAGCCAAGAATCGCAATGGCAATAAGGGGAGTGCCACCCATGGCATAAATATCACTGATCGCATTTGCTGCAGCGATCTTTCCAAAAGTAAAAGGGTCATCGACTATTGGCATAAAGAAATCTGTCGTGCTGATGATGGCAGAACCATCTTCCATGTCGTAAACAGCGGCATCATCACGACTGGCATTACCAACTATAAGTCGCTTATCTTCAATTGATTTTATATCTCCATCTAATACTTTACTTAAAATATCCGGAGCTATCTTACATCCACAACCAGCGCCATGACTAAACTGTGTTAGCCGAATTTTATTCTCATTCATAATTGGATATCATCATTTAAAAAATAAGCCGCAAAGTTACATAAAGAAGAGACAAAGAACGAAACGTAACTAAACTATTTATCCTGGAGACTGCCTACTAGCAAATCGGCATTATGCCGGGCATCAATATTCGACGATTCTACAATAACAACTTTCTCTTCATCCCTGCGTTGTAATCCCCTGAGGTAAAATTTATCATAGTAATCCAGGGTTATTAAGGCGGTTTCATAATAATTTCCTTTCGCCAGGTGGTCCAACGCTTCAGAGGCCCTCAATCCTCCCAACTTTTTTGATATTCTCTGTATTGCAGCTGCCAGTCCTTCCCTATCGCAAGCTGCATATTCCTTCACAAGAATTTCAGCACGTTTCTCCTTTGGCATTTTCAAAAACCAAACCTTGCTGTCCCGCATTCTTGAAAACAGGTTCTCCGGAATATTTATTCTCCCGATATTGCTACTTTCATCCTCGAGCCATATGGGTTTAGATAAATCCAGATCCTTCCATTTCCAATATATAAGGTTGGCAAAATGCTCGGTTGTAGGTTGCTTTTCCTGACCAATTCCGCCAAAGGCAGATCCTTTATGATTTGCAAGCCTTTCCAGGTCAATAACCTGGTGACCCGATTTATCCAGCATCTCCAGTATCCTGGTTTTTCCGGTTCCGGTATACCCGCCAAGCACAAATATTTCTGATGGCTTATCGAAGGCCTCCACGGCAAAATTTCTATACCCTTTATACCCATTTTCAATTACATTCACCTCCGCAAAGCCATTTTCATGCAGATGCTCAGCGAATGCCTTACTTCTCTTGCCTCCTCTCCAACAATAAACTGCCAACTTACCATACGGAGCAACTTCTTTCGCAGCAGAAATAAAATAATCAAGCTTTGGATTTACATACTTATAGCCCAGGTCAATGGCCTTTTGCTGAGATTGCTTTTTATAGACTGTCCCCACATGTGCGCGCTCCTCATTTGAAAAAAGCGGGATATTGAATGAGCCAGGTATATGTCCGTTCTCATACTCAGCCGGAGTACGAACGTCAACAACAGGAAGTTCTTGCTTAAAATTCAATAACTTTTCAAATGGCAAACGATCTATCATTTCTCCTGTTTTTCAAATATAAATTCTGCGTTTATCCGCGAACCACTTCAACAATTTTTGGCAATACGATCTAGTAATCTACCCATGTTAAATTGTTTACAAAGTATCCAGGTACTCAGCCGCTGCCTGGGGATATAATGAAAAGAAATCAGCTCCGATTTTATCGCAATATTCTTGAGTTACAGGAGGGGTTGGTGTTGCCTTATCGGCTTTACCTTTCTCAACACAAACAGATAATTGTTTGAATAATTCTTCTTTAGTCATAATTGATTAGTTAACTCGGTAAAAATATAGAAATATATCTATTTTTTAACACTCAAACTTATGTATTATCCATGAATGGATCACATAAAAATAATTTTATATATTGATGGCAAGTAAGATTTTGTAAGTTTACTTTTTCAAAGTTTCAATTTTTGACGTCCGATCAGAACCATACCGTTACCAGAAATATCCATATTAAAAATATGGTCTGCTCCTGTTGTAAAATCTTTCTACAGGAAAAACTGGAAGATTCGGGGGTCATAGTTCATGAAATGTTGCTGGGAAAAGCACGCATAAGTTTCAATACATCCTTTATCACCATTGAGGACATCAGAAATATTCTGAATAAATATGGCTTTGATCTTTTGGTTAACAAAGAAGAAAAACTGGTCGCTGAAATTAAGGTTGCAGTCATAGAACTTATCCACCACCTCAATAATGTAAATTCTATTGTCCGAAAATCCGACTATATTGTAGAAAAGCTTGGATTCTCCTACCAATATCTGTCTAAGACTTTTTCTGAACATGAACAGATCACACTTGAGAAGTTTATCATAGCTCAGAAAATAGAGCGGATTAAGCACATGATTGATGAAGATGAATACTCTTTAAGTGAAATTGCATATATGATGGATTATTCCAGCGTTCAATACTTGTCAAATCAATTCAAGAAAATCACAGGAACTACTGTATCACAATACAAATTGGGAGACGAGGTTGAGAAGAAGCCCATTGATGAAATCTAAGTCAAGGAAAAAGTTAAAAGCATTGTTAAATTAAGAATTATGGACACTTTTTCCCTTTTCCTTTTTACCTTTTCATTGAATTTTCCTTAAAATTTTACACAAAAAAAACTAAATTCCGTAAAGCTTCATTGCTCAGAATGTCTCAAATTTGTATTATCAAAAGTTTGTAGTAATGTAAAATACTATTATGATGAAACTAAAAGAAAATATTGCAGTCAGTGAATCAGGTTTCCTTTTTGATTCAAATTCCGGAGAATCATTTTCAGTGAATTCTTCCGGTAAAGAGATTTTGAAACTGCTCTCTGAAGATATTGAGATAGCTGCTATTGAAAAATCCCTATTGGAGAAATATGATATTGATAGTCCAACATTCAACCGCTACATGGATGATTTCGCCCATACACTTCGCCGATTTAATCTAATAGAATTTGAAGAAGATGAATAAGATCAAACTTACGATCGCAGTAACGGGATTAAGCAACACCGACAATCCCGGCCCCGGAATTCCAGTTGTCAGGGGCATCAGGGAGTCCGATCGATTTGACGTAAGAATCATTGGACTGGCATATGAAAACCTGGAACCGGGTATATATATGAAGGGAGCGTTAGATAAAACCTATTTAATTCCTTACCCTTCAGTTGGACAAGAAGCGTATATGGAAAGGATAATGGAAATTCACAAGAAAGACCCCATTGACCTTATCATTCCCAACCTGGATGCAGAGCTTTTTACCTTTATGAAATCTGCGAAGTTGCTGGGGGGGAAAAATATAACAACCTATCTTCCGACATTAGATCAATTAGAAGAGAGACAAAAAGACAAGCTTGAAGAATACGGTAAGAAATATAATGTTAAAGTTCCTCACGGTAAGTCTATTACCTCAATTAATGATGTGCCTAAGCTCTCCGATGAGTTTGAATATCCCTTGCTTGTAAAAGGGAAATTCTATGATGCTCATATTGCTTACAACCAGGAGCAGGTAGTAAATAATTTCAATAAAATAAGTGCCAAATGGGGGGTTCCGGTTATCATCCAGGAATTTATAAGGGGAACAGAGGTAAATGTTGTAGCATTGGGAGACGGCAGTGGCAAAACAATTGCAGCTATTCCTATGAGAAAACAGTACATAACTGATAAGGGAAAAGCATGGAGTGGTGTAACCCTTGGAGATAAGACCCTACTCAGTATTACAAATAACCTGATCAGGGACACCCAATGGAAAGGTGGAATGGAGCTGGAGATGATCAGAACCAATGAAAATGATTATTACCTGATTGAAATCAATCCAAGAATTCCAGCATGGGTATACCTGGCTGTCGGAGCAGGACAAAATATTCCTGAAGCATTGGTACTGTTGGCACTGGGTGAAGAAGTAAAACCCATGACTGAATATGAAATTGGTAAAATGTTTATTCGATACTCTTACGACCTGATTGGTAACATCAGTGATTTTGAAAAACTTTCAATTTCGGGAGAACTTTAAATCAATCGTCATGAAAAAAGCATTCGCATTTCTAATAATTTCCATGGCAGTAACAACTTTAACTGCCCAGGTACAATTGGAGCATACCTACAGTCTCTCCGGTACGCTAACCGAAATAGACAACGGTGAATTTAAATACTTTGTTCAGGATATTCCCCTTGCTCAATGTCGTATCTTAAATGAGGACCATACGCCTTTTAAAACCATCAACCTGGATGTCCCGGGAGGATACAATCTATATGATACGAAATTTGTTACCAGACATCTGTTCAACACTGATGATTATATAGAAGTATTATATGTCTATAACAAAACTACAATCATTGGATTAGAAACTGTTTATCAGTACGGTATGAAGATTGTCAATGAGCTCGGTAATGAATTGATGGATCTTGACAATGGTGGCTATGCAGAAGTAAAAAAAGGATCTGAAGGATCAATGTTGCTTGCCTATCAGTATATCCCCTTTGATGGCTATTACCTGGTGTATACCAACGTGTATTCCCTGGGAGGAACCACCAAAGCTGCCACTGTAAAAGATGAATCTGTGTTCAATATATATCCGAACCCGGCCTCTGAAATGGTAACGATAACTATGAATCCATGGGAGAAAATTAATCATGGACAAGTGATGATCACAGATATGTCGGGCCGTTTGTTAAACAAAGAGCCCATTGCCCCGGGAGAAAACATGACAAGGATTCAAACCGACTGGATGAGTCCGGGAACCTACGTGATGACACTCATGTCAAATGAAAAAATAATTGCTTCAGAAAAAATTGAAATAAAATAAGCTAGTGATGGAAAAACCTAAATTTGAAAGACCGGTAATTAACAAAATTAAAGCCGGTGTACCCGATAAGTTTGGAATGAAAACAAATGTTCAGCCTATCACTGAAATTGATTCAAACAGTATAAGAGACCTGCTAAAGGAATTTGGATCTCCTCTGTATGTTCTTTCAGAAAAGACTATTCGTAACACCTACCAGGATGCGCTTTCTGCATTTAAAACAAGGTATCCAAAGGTGCAGTTTGCCTGGTCGTATAAAACAAATTACCTGAACGCGGTCTGTAATGTATTTCACCAGGAGGGATCCTGGGCAGAAGTAGTTTCTGGCTTTGAGTATGAAAAGGCAATGGCCAATGGCGTTCCCGGCAATAAGATCATCTTCAATGGTCCTGATAAGTCTTCAGCTGATCTGGAAAATGCGATTCAGAATGGTTCATTGATACACATCGACCATTTCGATGAGTTGTATGACATCATTCGCATTTCAGATGAGCAAAAACATAAAGCAAAAGTGGCCATACGTGTAAATATGGACACCGGAATTTATCCAAAATGGGATCGATTTGGCTTCAACTATGAGAACGGGGAAGCGTGGTCGGCCATCAATAAGATCATGAGTGCAGAGAATCTCGAATTCAATGGACTGCATACTCATATTGGCACCTATATCTTGACTCCTTCAGCATATGGCACTGCTGCAGCCAAGCTGGCGGCTCTTGCTGTGAGAGTTTACAGGAAGTTTAATCATTCCATAAAATATATAGATATGGGTGGTGGATTTGCTTCAAAAAATACCTTGAAAGGAGCATACCTACCCGGCTCAGATACCTGTCCTTCCTTTGACGATTATGCTGAAGCCATCACCAATGCACTTATAAATTCAGATATACAACCTGATAAGATGCCAACTCTCTTTCTTGAGACTGGAAGAGCATTGATCGATGATGCCGGATTCCTGTCTGGTACAGTTCTTGCAAATAAAAGACTGGCTGATGGAAGACGGTCACTGGTAATTGATATCGGGGTGAACATGCTGTTTACTTCCTTCTGGTATGAGCATAACATCGTGCCGGCTGAAGAACATCAGGAGGATACAGAAGATACAAGCATTTATGGGCCTCTTTGTATGAATATAGATATTATACGCAGTGCGGTACAATTTCCATTGCTGGAAAAAGGAGACCTTGTTGTAATTCCAAGGATTGGAGCATATAACATGACCCAATGGATGCAATTTATTACGTACAGGCCAAAAGTAGTTATGATTGATAATGAAAATAAACCGCACATTATCAGGGAGAACGAAGATTTTGAAACGATGAATTTATTGGATAGAATGCCTGATCACCTTAAAAAGGGAGGAAAATAATCACTTGTATTCAAGCGCTGAACAATAATTAAAAGACCAGACATGAAAGGCCTATCCAGGGAAAATTCAAACCACTTTATTTCCAGTATCTTTAATAGTTACTCGCAGGTTTTCTTTTCAACCCACAGGCCCTTCTCTATCCTGATCATTATCGTTTCCTTTTTTGATATATATGCAGGTCTTGCAGGATTTTTAGCAGTTTTAACAACCTCCCTGGCGGCTTTTCTCCTGAACTTTGATAAGCCAACGATTGCGAAAGGATTTTACGGTTTCAACAGTCTCCTGGTTGGATTGGGCATTGGAATTTATTTCAGCTTCACATGGTACTTACTACTTATCATCATCCTGGCTGCCCTTTTCACCTTTTTTATCTCGGTGGCTATGCAGGGCGTTATCGGGAAATATAATCTTCCCTACCTGAGTATTCCTTTCCTGTTTGCTTTGTGGACCTTTATGCTGGCAACAAAGAATTTTGATGCTCTGGGTATCAGTGAAAGAGGAATTTATACCTTAAACGAACTCTATAGTGTAGGCGGAAATTTCCTGGTAGGAATACATGAATATATCCAATCTATTGCGCTCCCGAATATCTTTCGGGTGTACTTTATCTCCCTGAGTGCCATATTGTTCCAGTATAGCTTGCTCTCGGGAATTATCATTGCCATCGGTTTGCTACTGTATAGCAGAATAGCATTTTCACTTTCGTTGATAGGATTTTTTGTTGCTTATTTATTCTACCACCTGATAGGAGCCAATATCACGGTAATTGACTACAGCTACATTGGTTTCAATTATATTCTTACAGCAATTGCGCTGGGTGGATTTTTCCTTGTACCTTCTTTGCGTGCCTACCTTTGGATGGCGGTATTGATACCTATTGTTGCGATATTAACTATTAGTCTGAATTATGTGCTGATCGAGTTTAAACTTCCGGTTTATTCGCTGCCATTCAATATCATCGTGTTGTTGTTTATTTATATCCTGAAATTCAGATCTGATTACTCATATACCCTCACAGAGGTGTACTTTCAGCACAATTCACCTGAAAAGAACCTATATATCTTCCTGAACAATAAAGATCGGTTCAGGTATAAACTATTCACTCAGATTAAACTGCCATTTTACGGAACCTGGGATGTAGCACAAGGCCACAATGGTGAATATACTCATAAAAATGAGTGGAAGCATGCCTGGGATTTTATGATATTGAATAATAAAGACAGCCAGTTTAAGAACAAGGGGGATTTCCCTGAAGATTATTTCTGTTTCGGAAAACCCGTTATCGCTCCTGAAGAAGGAGTTGTGGAAAAAGTAATTAACGATATTGATGACAATATCATTGGAGAAGTGAATCTGCACAACAATTGGGGCAACACCATCATCATCAAGCACGATGATGCGGTTTATTCGAAAATGAGTCACCTGAAAAAAGGAAGTATAAAAGTTACTGAAGGAGAAAAAGTGAAATACGGACAGTTAATTGCTGAATGTGGAAATTCAGGAAGATCTCCCTATCCTCACCTCCATTTTCAAATCCAGGAATATCCCTATATCGGTTCAGTAACGAAAGACTATCCTATTAGTGCTTATATCTCAAGTGAAAACACCTCTTACAAGTTTCTTTCGCATAAGCGCCCGCTCAAGGATGAAAAAGTATCCAATATTGAAGCAAACGAGCTGCTGAGCAAAGCATATAAATTCACCCCTGGTGAGATATTAAAATTCGATGTTGAAGGGTACAAAGATATTGATTCAGTTTCATGGGAGGTGAAGGTTAATCCCTACAATGAATCTTATCTTCAATGTTCAAGAACGAACTCAATCGCCTATTTCGAAAATGATGACCACCAATTCTATTTCACATATTTTGAGGGATCAAAGAATTGCCTGCTCTATTACTTCTTCCTTGGCTCTTACAAAATTCAGGAGGGATTCTACCAGGATTTGGTGCTAAAGGATAAATATCCACTCTACCTTGTATATCCAAAAATGATCCGTTGGCTACACGATTTTATCAGTCCGTTTATTTTATTGATCAAATCAGAATACTCCGTTCAGTACTCAAGTATTGACGACTATATGTCACCGGAAAAGATCATCTTGAATTCCAGTTTGAAAAACTATTTCAATAAACGGGTATTAAACAAAAAGGATTTTTGCATTTCTCTCGACAGGGCTGGAATCAAAGAGTTTACAACCGAGTTTTCAGATGAAAAAATTGTATTGACAAGATGCGTAGAATAGTTATTATAATATTATTTCTTGGCGGCCTGCAAGTATCTGCTCAACAAAGCATGAGCTTCTTAGAGGTTGATACAACGACCTATCAACAGTACCTGGAAAGTGACTGGAAAGGTCTTATTAAAACCGGGAAAGAAGCAATTGACCAGGGTTTTAATTACTACTACCTGCAGATGAGGATTGCTTATGCTCACTATAGCAGGCAAGAATACCGTTCAGCCATTACATATTATAAAAATGCGCTTAAACTAAATTCCATAGATCCTGTTGCTAATGAGTATCTCTATTACTGTTACCTCTATTCGGGAAGAGGAAATGATGCTTTGCTGCAAACAAAGAAGCTCACAAAAGTCCAGAAAAAATCCATGAACATATCAGATTCTGTGAGTATAGTTTCTGTTGGAATAAAATACAGCTATGCCTCAACAAATGCTGAAGCAATACAAGAGGACATCGTTACTGACCTGGATGTGCTGTTAACTGAGGGTGTGGCTGGAATTCAGAAAACCACCAATAATTTTCACATGCCAAAGCTGCACTTATCACACCGGCTCGGGAAGCATGTTATATTAAATCACTCGTTAAGCTATCTACAAAAAAATGAGTTCTCCTATGCATATGACTCCTTATTCTTCCTCTCCCCGGAACAGATTATGAAGCAAACAGAATACGGATTTTCAGCTGAGATTGCTCCCGGAGCAGGATGGCTGATACGCCCCGGATTCTCCTACCTGAACATGAAGATCCCCCTCTTTGACGTTAATAATTATGGCCCGGGTGCAGGTCAGGACCGGGTAGTTTCTGCATACCAGAATATCTATAATCGAGTCTTCTCAATCCTGGTGAATAAGGAATTTCGGTTCTTTAATATTGGCTTGTCCTATGCCAACAGTGATTTTAATAGAATGCAAACTCACCAGTCCGGGCTTCATTCTTCGTTCTATCCCCTGGCCAACTTAAATCTTTACTATTCCTTCGATCTTTACTATCAGCATTCACTGTTTAACGGAGAATCTCAAAATAACTTCATATTCAAGCAATTGATTGGATTTAAGGTATTGGACAATCTGTGGATGGAAGTATCAAATACTCTTCCGGAGCATATGAATTTTTATGACATATATAGTGACATATCCTATAACAATATTGAGAAAATACAATCATCCTTCAACGCGACAATCATAGTTCCAATATATAAAGCAGGAATTAAATTATTTGGGAATGTTGGCTATAGCTCAAACAACAGTTATTACTTTCCAGATAATGACCCATTTAATCCGATAAATAAACAAGCATATAATAGTTTTATAATAACAGGAGGAATGACATGGACAAAATAAAATTTTATGTAATCGCAGTAATTCTAATGTATTTTGCAACTGCAACTTCAGGTCAAGGCACAAACTTTGATACTACAATTAAAGGTTTCCAGACAAGTTATCTGGATGAAGCCACAGGCAACTTGCAAGGGGCCGTAGATGACCTTAAGAAAATATATGATGAAGATTCGTACGAAATCAACTTACGGCTTGGCTGGCTTTCATATTCATCAGGACAATTTACGGAATCAAGCTCTTACTATAACCGTGCCGTTGCTTTGAAACCATTTGCCATTGAACCCAGGTTTGGGGTAATACTGCCAACTGCAGCCATGGGGAATTGGGAAATTGTTATTAATCAATACAAGAAAATATTGGAGATTGCACCCAGCAATACCCTGGCCATGCACAGGCTTGGTTTGGTATATTATGGAAGAAAAGAATACGACAAAGCAGAGATGCAATTCGACAAAGTGGTTAATCTTTTCCCCTTCGATTATGATGGTTTATTGATGCTGGCCTGGACCAAGTTTCAGCTTAAAAAATACAGGGAAGCCAAGGTGCTCTTCAATAAAGCCCTGATGAATACTCCAGGTGGACAATCAGCGATTGAAGGACTTGAGTTACTTGATTAGAATGAAGTCAATTCAAAGCAGATTCCAGCATACAATAGTTGAGTAAGCCGATAGTTTTTTGTACAATTGCACTTTCAAAAAGGAGCTAATGCAAAACTACCTGGGTGAATCTGCTGCGCTGTTAACTGCTGTTTTTTGGACCATTACGGCCCTTGCTTTTGAGCGTGCCTCTATGAAAATGGGTTCGCTGTCATTGAATATAGTACGCCTGCTTATTGGATTTGTCTTCCTGACTGTTTACGTATGGATCAGGAGAGGGATACCTCTACCTACTGACGCCTCTGGTTTTACCTGGCTCTGGCTCCTGGTTTCAGGTCTGATTGGCTTTGTATTTGGAGACCTGTTTTTATTCAAATCCTATACCCTGATAGGTTCCCGTTTTGCTATGCTAATCATGACACTTGCTCCTCCCATTACCGCGTTTGCTGGATGGTTGACCATGGGTGAAACACTTACGCCAATTAACATCCTGGGAATGCTTATTACACTAGTGGGTATATCCCTGGCCATCTTTAATAAAAAGACTGGGGAGAAAGGATTCGGACTAAAATTATCAGCGAAAGGGATGCTGTTTGCGTTTTTTGGAGCAGCAGGACAAGGTATCGGTCTGGTCCTAAGCAAATACGGCATGCAAGACTATGATCCATTTGCAGCGACCCAGATAAGACTAATTGCGGGAATATTTGGATTCCTTGTCCTTATTATATTAAGCGGAAGGTGGAAAAAAGTAATCTCTTCTATAAAGAAGAAAGAAGGTATGGCAGCAGCAGCACTTGGATCTTTCTTCGGTCCTTTTCTTGGCGTCTCCTTTTCTTTATTGGCAGTAAAATTTACCGAAACAGGTATTGCGGCAACTATAATGGCCATCGTACCTATATTAATTATTCCTCCTGCCGTTCTGATATATAAAGAGAAAATTACAATGATGGAATTTATTGGTTCATTAATAAGTATTGGTGGCGTTTCCCTGCTTTTTCTTAGCTAATAATCCCCATTTTTCTTTCGTACGCATTACAATATTCCACCTTAATCTAAATTTTACAAGTAATTGAATATTGGTTTACTAAAAGAGCTATATTCGTATGAAGAATATAGTAGAAAGTAAATAATAAAAAGTTATGAAAAAATTATTGATTGTTACATTTGTACTGGCTTTGTCATTGTCGGCTTTCAGCCAGAGTAGCGGTATATTGGGGTAGGTGTTATTCTTGGGGAACCTACCGGATTAAGCGCAAAAATGTGGACCAGTAGAACTACTGCATTTGACGCAGCTGCAGCCTGGTCCTTGCTGGGAGATCAGGGATATATTCATATCCATGCTGATTTTTTATTGCATTTCGATGTTTTCGATGTGCAAAGAGGTGAACTTCCGCTCTATTTTGGAATTGGAGGAAGATTATTGCTGGCAAATGATCCCACAATTGGGATCAGGGTTCCGATTGGTATTGCCTACCAATTCGATGGAGCGCCATTGGACGCCTTTCTTGAAGTTGCCCCAATATTGGACCTTCTTCCTGCAAGTGGATTCAATTTCAACAGCGCTATTGGACTTAGATATTTTTTCTAATATCAAATTTCGCTAAGTACAGAAATTTATAAAATCAGCATCCCCAGATGCTGATTTTTTTTTGCCAGAAAACAATTTTTATCTCCCAAACCCGTAATATCAAAGATGTTTCACGCTATCTACATTGTTTTTTATATCTTAGTCAGATTAAACACATTTATAAATAAATCCATAATGAAAAGACTTCCCATACTTGTAATTCTTATTGCAGGTCTTTTTGCAGCTTCCTGCTCCAAAAAAGCACCTGAGTTTGTAAATAACATCCCTGACAATGCCTTTGCCGTTGTCTCGATGCACCCTCAACAAATATTTGATAAAGGTCAGTTAAGCACAATTGAAAGTGTGAAAAAAGAAATAACTGATGAATTCATTCTCAGCATGATTGAGAACCCAACAAGTTCCGGCTTAATGCTTAATGAGTACTCCTATGTTTTTGTTTATTTCATAGATGACAATCCCATAGTAGGATTTATTTCCGGTATGGCTGATAAAGGTGACTTCAATGCTGTAATAGATAAAATCAAGGAAAAAGCAGGGGGAGAAACAGTTGATCTTGAAGGAATTTCAATTTACAGTCCTGACGAAGAGGCAACATTGGCATGGAACGATGATCAAGTACTTTTCCTTGGTTCTCCTCAATATGAATATACAGCAGAGGAGATGAATGCTGAAATCACCCGGCTCTTTAATCTTGAGAAAGAAAATGCGATTACCAGCATAGTTAATTTCAATGATTTCACCGGAAAGATGAAGGACCTTAATGTGTGGGTTTCTTCTGATGAAGTAAAAAAGTTGATGGAAAAAGTTGATGCCATGAATGGTCCGGATATTAAATTCCCACTTGAATTCCCCAATAACTATGCACAAATCTTCTTTGAATTTGTGGACGGAGCTATGTACATGCATTCAGAATCACACTTCAGCGAAGAGGTAGAGAAAAATGTTGAGTCAGTTATGATCACGAAGAAAAATATCAATGACGATCTTCTTGAGATTACACCAGGTGGTGATCTGCTACTTGGACTTGCTTTTTCAATGGATCTGGAAAAACTTCAGGAGATGATGGAAAAAGTTGGCACAGATAATCTTCCAGATATTGCTGGAAAAGTTGAAGAGGTAACCGGCGTACCTGCAGATGAAATCTGGAATGCACTTAATGGCGATTTCGTACTGGCAATAAATGGCGTCGAAGACGGAGGGATGATCCCTGTGGAAGCACTCATCGGTATCGGATTGAAAAATGACGAAGTCCAGAAGAAAATTATGGGTACTGTTGGCGGTATGGTGCCAATTGAAGACCAGGGAGATTTCTTCTTAATTAATACCAATGGAATTGAGATTTATAGTGGTATAGTCAAGGATACCTGGGTGATAACCAACACAAGTGGATATAAAGATGCCATATCAGGTAGTGGTCTTGATGCTTCATTGAAAGACTCAAAATTTATGGACTATGCAGGCGGTGGAATGGGAATGTATATGAACCTTGACCTGAGCACCTACCCTGCTGCCCTTCAATCTATGATGAGCCAGGATGCTAAAACTGCCAAAATGTTTGAACTGATCACCGGATCGCTCACTTCTTTAGGTATAGAAGCACAGCAGTATGAGAATAACCTCACTTTGTTAACTGCGAAAAAGGATGAAAACAGCCTGTATACCTTGTTGAAATTGGCTGATGAGTTAGATTAGTTGGAGAAAAGAGATGATTTTTAGAGCAGAGAATCTTATTCCGCTTCCCATGACTGAACTCGACACATCGGGGTCTGCAATCTGGGAAGCGGATTCTTTTTCTTTCGATAATGGAAAGAATTACCTGGTGGAAGCATCCTCCGGGAAAGGAAAGACATCTCTTCTTTCTATATTTTATGGATTAAGAAAAGACTATACCGGCCGGTTCTTTATAGACAATAACGAAGGCGGCTTGCTTAGTTCTCGCGATTGGTCGCTGCTCAGAAAAAATAGTGTGTCTTTTATCTTCCAGGGCTTAGAACTCTTCGATGACCTCACTGCAAGGGAAAACATCCTTTTAAAAAACGAGATAACAAAACACAAAACAGTTTTGGAAATTGAATATATGGCAGAGCAACTTAACATTGCTTCCTTTCTCGAAAAAAAATGCAGAATTCTTTCATTCGGACAGCAGCAGCGGGTTGCTATTGTAAGGGCCATGTGTCAGCCCTTCCAATATCTTTTTGCAGATGAATGTTTCAGTCATATGGATAAAAACAACAGTGAAATTGCTTTTCAGCTTATATACGATGAATGTCAGAAGAATGGTGCAGGCATCATTCTCACTTCACTGAACTATGCAAAGATCAAGGGTATTGACTATCATTTAAAACTATGAGGTACCTTTTTAAAATATTGTGGAAAGACCACAGTCGCACACATCTTTTCTGGGCAGTGCTAGGCACTTTGGCGGGTTTTGTTATCCTGTTATCGGGGATACACTTCTATGAAAACATTAAAGGAATTTTTGATGACAACAGCGACCTGCTCGATCCGGAATATATATTGATCAGCAAGAATGTAGATATTGGACAGGCATTTGGATTCGGAGGCACGGGATTTTCGGAAAAAGAAATAGCAGAAATCACTGATCAACCTTTTGCCCAACAGGTTGCTCCCTTTGTTTCAACTGAGTTTCCAGTAAGTGCATTTACTAAAAATGAGCGCTTCCCTGATTTTTACACAGAGCTGTTTTTTGAGGCCATACCCGATGAATTTATTGACGTTAAGTCAGAAGAATGGAAGTGGGAGGATGGCCAGAACTATATTCCCATTATCATGCCCCAGGACTACCTAAACCTGTATAATTTCGGATTCGCGCAGAGCCAGGGCCTTCCACAAATTCCCAAAGAGGTGATCGGATTGGTACAATTCCAGGTCAGGTTGAGAGGAAAACCACATCATGTGACCTATCCCGGAAAAATTGTTGGTTTCAGCAATAGAATAAATTCCATCCTTGTTCCCCACGATTTCCTTACATGGGCCAATAAAACATACGGATACACAGAAAAGTATAAGCCATCAAGAATTATCGTAGTGACTTCGGATCCCACAGATCCTGCCATCATGCAATTTATCCAAAAAAAGGGTTATGATACAATAAAAGAGAAATTGAAGAGCAGCCGTCTGAATATCATTTTAAAGTTTATCATCAGTTTTCTTGTAATTATCGCAGCTGTTATAATCGGCTTATCCTTCCTTATATTTTTGCTCAGCTTGCAACTGATGATCAGCCGCTCAGCAGATAAAATCAACAAGCTAAATAAAATGGGCTATCATTTTACCGAGATAAGCATACCTTATATTGTGCTTTTGATTATTTTACTAACAGGAGTAACTACCCTTTCGCTTATTACAACGCAACTCATTGCTGGCAAATTTTCCTCCATGGCCGCAGAATGGAGTCTGCAGATAAGTGAAAAACCCGGAGGATTGATTTATTTTGTGGCAATTGGATTGATTGTTTTATTGTTTATTTTCAATTCTGTGTCTATACTTCTTAGTACAAGGAATCTATCGAGGAAATGAACTAATTAAATCATAGTGATCAGACTTCCCCTCAACTTCGCTTGATCATTTCCTGCTTATCATGAAAGCCGAAGGTTTAATTCAACTTTCTAACGCGGACTTCAATTTCCGGATGGTCAATCAATAAATCAACACAGGTCTGGGTCATTATCGTAACAGTGCCTTCCTTCACTATTTCATCAATAGCGCTGGCGTCCAGGTGATCTCCATGTTGATGGGTAATGAGCACAAGATCTGCATCAGGCATGGTAGTGTAATCATATTGAAACATTAATGTTCCATGTCCTACAAAAAATAGTTCCAATTCCTTATCTCCTATTTCGAAAACATCGCTTTCAAGATTTGCCTGTCCATATAGGCTTGAGACCAGGATAGACAGCGTTATAATTATAAATTTTGATTTCATAATGTATCATGTTATCTCTTGTAATAAGAAAAGTACTCATAAATCTCTGTATTTTTTTTTAATATTGGAAATAATACTTATTTTTGCAAGCCCAAAACAGAAGAATAGATTTATTATCAGGTTAATAAGAAAATAGAATGGCAAATCATCAGTCAGCAAAAAAGAGGATCAGACAGTCAGAATCACGTCGTGTAACTAACAAATACCATGCACGTACAACCCGTAATGCTGTTAAGAAATTAAGAGATACTACAGACAAAAAAGAAGCTACAGAAATGTATACGGAAGTAGTTGCTATGCTCGATAAACTTGCACAAAAGAGCATCATTCACAAGAATAAAGCTTCTAATCTGAAATCAAAACTAGCCAGGCATATAAACAGCTTGTAAGCAGTTAGATTAAAAAATATTGAAAAGCTGTCTCTTTTGGGACGGCTTTTTTTGTTTCCCTCTCCTCTTCCTCAACACACCTTCCAGCAAAAATCTATATCAATATATTTTTTTTGCAAATTTTCTTCGTGGCGAACCGATATTTCCCCCTCTCATCACATTAACAAGTAAAAACAAGATGGGAGAATATTTAAATTCAAAAATTAAAAACTGGTCCGTCGAGGATCGTCCACGGGAAAAACTACTGAAACAGGGAATTCAATACCTGAGTAACACAGAATTACTGGCCCTTTTAATTGGCTCAGGCACCAGGGAGATGAATGCTGTGGAGTTAGCAAGGATGATATTGCTATCGGCCGGGAATAATTTAAATGAGCTGGCAAAGGCCAGCGTTGATGAGTTGGTGAAAATCAAAGGTATTGGCGAAGCGAAGGCCATAACGCTTGTGGCAGCCCTGGAGCTTGGGGCCCGGAAAGGAAGATCTTATTCCGATGAAAAGGTCATCATAAAAAGCAGCCAGACTGCCTTTGATATCTTACATCCACTCATGGGCGAGTTAGAACACGAAGAGTTTTGGATTGTTATCATGAACAGGGCACACAGGGTGTTAAACTCTATAAAAATCAGCCAGGGAGGTCTGACCGGAACTGTAATTGATACGAGAATGATCTTGAAACACGCCTTAGACAAGAAAGCCACATCACTGATTGTCAGCCACAATCACCCCTCAGGAAATAAAAAACCCAGTGAAGCAGACATCAATATCACCAGGAAAATAAAAAATGCTGCTGCCCTGATGGATATTTCATTGCTGGACCATATTATTATTGCAGGAACATCGTACTTTAGTTTTGCAGATGAAGGACTTTTGATTTAATGGGCTGAGAATAGTATTTTCGGTGTGAATTATTGTTCAATGAACATCATTATTACCATATTACTTGCGACTGTAAAATTTGGAATGACATTCCCTTTGGCGATTATGGAATTCAAGTTTAGTTTTTTTGAAACTATTCTTTGGATGAATGTTGGCGGTGTAATAGGCATTTTCTTTTTTGCATATCTCTCCGAAAGTCTGATTAATTGGATCAATGGTCTTATCAACAAAAGGAATAAGAAACGGGGTATCGTAAAAAAAACCAAAAAGTATAAGACATTCACCAGGAGAAACCGAAGAATAGTTCGCATCAAACAGAAATATGGCTTAATCGGTATTGCGCTTACAACACCGCTGTTGTTTTCAATTCCAATTGGTGTTTTTCTGGCAGTTCGGTATTACCCGAGGAGCAAGCTCAAATACTACTATCTTATCGGATCAAATGTAGTATGGTCATTTATTTATACCTCCTTTTATATGTTCTGGAATGATTTGTTGTTTAAGTAGAGACGGCGATGAGCTCAAACCCTCTCCACTATTCCCTCATCCATGCATTCCTTCAGCAAACGCTCCATCGTCTTACCCAGAACCGGGTGAAGAAGATCTGGAGCTAAATCCACCATAGGGGCCAGAACAAATCTTCTAGCTGCCATTCTTGGATGTGGAAGGATGAGTTTATCAGTCACCATAAGCAAATCTTCATATAACAGGATATCAATATCTATGATCCTGTCAATATAAGAATCACTAATCCTGTCTCTCCCCATATTGTTTTCAATGAGGAGCAATTTTTCAAGTAGCAATTCGGGGTTTAACTCAGTCTTGATCTCCAAACACTGATTATAAAACTCATTCATACTTTCATATCCCCATGCAGCACTTTTGTAAATCCCTGATGCATGCTTAACTGATCCACACCATAAGTTTATCCAATCAATAGCGACATTCAGATTGGTTTTTTTTTCACCCAGGTTCGTACCCAGGCAAAGGTAAACTGTATGTGTTAAAAAATCATTCATGGTATTCATTCCCAAATGCAAATATACATTCCTTAAAATAAATGCATCTGTGGCTAAACAATATAGACCAAAAACTGTTTTTATAAGCAAAGCTTTTTTACTAACTTTGTTTTCTTTCATTTACAAATTAAAAAATATTCGCTATGAACAACTTTCTGAAATATATGCTGGCTACAATGGCCGGGATTTTTTCCCTTCAAATAGTAGGATTTCTCTTTTTCGTGATCTTTGTATCCATTGCTTCTATAGGTGGAGATGCACCGAAAGTGAAAGAGAATTCAATGCTGGTTGCAAAATTTAATCTAGCCGTTACAGACCGGGCCGATGACAATCCAATGAGTCAATTTTTGTCAGGCAGCTTCAACACTGATGGTTCAATGGGACTGGACCAAATTCTTAAAGACATTGAGAAAGCAAAAAATGATGAAAATATCTCTGGTATTTTTATGCCATTATCCACTGTTCCAATTGGAATGGCTTCCTTAAAAGAGATCAGGGATGCCCTTGTTGATTTTAAAGAAAGTGGAAAGTATATCATTTCACATTCAGATACATACACCCATAAGTCTTATTACTTAGCAAGTGTTTCTGACTCAATTTATCTTACTCCTACTGGTAATTTTACCTTCATGGGACTTTCAGGACAGGTAATGTTTTACAAACGCGCCATGGAAAAATATGGCGTAGATATGCAGGTGATTCGTCACGGATCTTTTAAAAGCGCTGTTGAACCTTACCTCGCAGAGAAAATGAGCCCTGAGAATCGTTTACAGACGATCGGATATGTTTCTGCCATCTGGAACCAGATGGTATCTGATATTTCCGTGGCCAGGGGAATAAGTGAAGAAGAACTTAATCAGTACGCAGATGAACTGTCTGTCGCATTTGATGAACAGGCACTGGAAAAAGGTATGATTGATGGATTAAAATATTTCGATGAAATTCTGGATGAGCTTAGAGTTCGCACCGGAGTAGAAGAGGATGATGATATTCCGCAAATCAATCTTTCAAAATATGCGGATGTTCCCGCAACTAAAAAGAAAGAAGTCACCAGGGACAAGATAGCCGTTATTTATGCAATGGGAACTGTTAAATCAGGTGACTCCGGTGAGGGTACTATCGGATCCGATCGTATTGCAAAGGCGATTCGCAAAGCAAGAAATGATGACAAAGTTAAGGCCATTGTTTTTCGTGTAAACTCTGGTGGAGGAAGTGCACTCGCTTCTGAAGTGATCTACAGAGAAGCCAAATTAGCAGCTGAAGCGAAACCCTTTGTGGCCTCTCTTGGTAATGTTGCTGCTTCGGGGGGATATTATATTGTTTGTCCTGCCGACACCATCGTTGCAAGTGAAACAACCATTACTGGTTCAATCGGAGTTTTTGGTTTACTTCCAAACCTGAAAGAACTGCTTAACGATAAAATTGGAATTACAACCGATGGCGTTAAAACCAACAAATTTTCCGACATGGGAGGAATATTCAGGCCACTTGATCCCGACGAAAGAGCGTTCATTCAGAGTTCAGTTGATGATGTTTATAGCGATTTTGTCAACCGTGTTGCCGAAGGCAGGGGAATGACTTTTGAAGAGGTTGATGCCATTGGTGGGGGAAGAGTTTGGGCAGGAAAAGATGCCATCGAAATTGGCCTGGTTGATGTATTCGGCGGATTAGATAAATCCATCGAGCTAGCTGCAGAAATGGCAGGACTTGAGAACTACAGAATCTCATCCCGTCCGGAACTGGAAGATCCCTTCACTACTATAATGAAAGAACTTTCAGGTGGAATAAAAATGAAGATGATGAAGAAGGAGCTTGGAGAATCATATGATATGTTCAAAAAAGCACAGGAAATTCAGGAAATGAAGGGTGTTCAGGCAATGATGCCTTACACAATTCAGATTCATTAATAGTAAAAACACATTGATTACGCCTGGCAAATATATTTATTTGCCAGGCGTTTTATTTTTTCGAATCTTTTGCCGTCAATTTCTTAAATTTGCAGCACTTTATTAAACACAATGCCAAGAAAACGTCATATTACCATCTGGACTATCCTCTTGTTTCCACTTACAATCTTGTATGCCGGAGTCATCAGTTTCAGAAACCTCATGTTTGATTGGGAGATCGTTCCTTCGAAAGAATTTGGTCTGCCCGTTATCTCAGTTGGTAATATCACAGTGGGAGGAACAGGAAAAACGCCTCATGTTGAATACCTGGTCGAGCTGCTTAAAGATGAATTCCAGGTTTCTACCCTTAGCCGGGGATATAAAAGAAAAACAAAGGACTTCCGGGTAGCTGATAATGAAAGTTCAGTCGCCCAGATTGGAGATGAGCCCAGGCAACTTAAGCAGAAATATCCTGAACTTATTGTTGCAGTTGACAGAAAAAGAGTTAACGGAATAGATCAATTGCTCAAATTGGAAAAAAATACGGACGTGATCCTGCTTGATGATGCATTTCAGCACAGGCATGTGAAGCCAGGGAAATCGATCCTTTTAGTAGATTTTAACAGAATGATTCAGAATGATTTCATGCTTCCGTCCGGTCGCCTGAGAGAACCGGTTTCAGGAAAAGACCGTGCTAATATTATCCTGGTGACCCGATCACCGGAAAGAATGAAGCCGATTGAAATGCGAAATATTGCAACCAACATGAACCTTGGACTGCATCAGCATTTGTATTTCACAAACATGAACTTTGGAGAATTTCACCCTGTATTTCACTTAAGTCAAAGCAAGGATGCTGCGTGGTTCAAGGAGAAGAAATCTCCAGTACTTCTTCTTACCGGAATTGCAAATCCAAGATCGCTAAGGAAATACGCAAGAAGTATATCAACTCAATTAATCGAGGTTTCCTTCCCTGATCACCACCAATTTACAAAGAAAGACCTTCAAAAGCTTACTACAAGATACAGATCGTTTAACAATCCGGACGCCTTGATACTTACAACAGAAAAGGATGCCATGCGCCTACAGGGACTTGATCCCGAGCCGGACATCAAGCAGGCCTTATATTACATCACCATTCATGTACAATTTTTGAATGATGACCATAAAGAATTCAATAACCTAATACTGGACTATGTTAGAAGCAATAAAAGAAACAATATCCTACATCAAACAGCAGGTAAAGGAAACGCCTGATACCGCAATTATACTGGGTACCGGACTAGGAGAGATTGCCGATGAAATAGATATACACCATATCATTCCTTATGAAGACATCCCCAACTTTCCTGTCTCCACTGTAGAGGGACACGCCGGGGACCTGATAATAGGTAAATATGCCGGGAGAGAAATATATGCACTTAAAGGCCGATTCCATTTCTACGAAGGATATACCATGGAAGAGGTGACATTTCCTATCAGGGTTCTTAAATTTCTCGGGGTGAAAAACCTGCTCATTTCAAATGCTGCCGGGGGTATGAATCCGGATTTTGAAATCGGAGATGTTATGTTCATCAACGATCATATCAATTTAATGCCCAATCCCTTGCTCGGGAAACATATTCCGGAGTTTGGCGACAGGTTCCCTGATATGAGTGAAATATATGAGCAGCACTGGATCGACCTGGCACTGGAAAGTGCAAAGAAGCATAATCTGAGGGCACATACAGGATGTTATGTTGGTGTAACAGGACCAACACTGGAGACCCGGAAAGAGTATGAATACTTCAGAATCATTGGAGGAGATACGGTTGGAATGTCAACGGTACCAGAAGCAATTATTGCGCATCAAATGGGAGTAAAAATATTCGCATTATCTGTTATTACTGATCTGGGTATTCCGGGAAGAATTGAAAAGATATCACATGAAATAGTGCAGCAGGCGGCTGCAAAGGCCACACCTAAATTAGTTAAAGTAATACATGAGCTGATAGAAGCTATTTAATTCATTATTATGAAAAAGGAGAGTGAAGGATTTCAACGGGGAAGAGTCATTATTATCTCTGCTTCTCACTTCATTCATGATATTTATACTTCATTCCTGGCTCCGGCTCTACCCCTGCTCATCGAGAAGCTTGGAATGAGTTATGGTTTAGCGGGCTTACTGGCCGTTATCCAACGCTTCTCCTCGCTTTTAAATCCCCTTGTTGGTATAATTGCAGAACGGCCCATCATGAAATACATGGTGATCTTATCTCCCGCAATAACTGCCATTACCATGAGTTTGATTGGTATAGCTCCTGGCTATATTTTTCTTGCTATTATCCTTTTTGTATCCGGACTGAGTTCTACAATGTGGCATATTCCCACACCGGTTCTTGTAAAAAGCTTATCGGGCAAGAGAATAGGAAAAGGTATGAGCTATTATATGCTTGGTGGCGAGCTGGCAAGAACAGCCGGACCATTAATCATTCTTGGCGTAATTGAATTGTGGGGACTGGAGGGAACATGGAAGATGATGCCCCTGGGAATAGCCGCCTCAATTGTACTGCATTATAATTTCAGGAGAGCAAACCTAAAAAATTCACAGCGAACGCAGAGCGAAGGAAGTTATTGGCTCATTCTAAAAAAATTCCTTCCTGTTTTTATTCTGACCGGAGGATATACATTCTTCCAGGCAGGCATGAAAGCATCACTCTCTTTCTACCTGCCTACATATCTCACAGATGCGCAGGGCCAAACTCTTGTATTTGCTGATATATCACTAACCATACTTCAATTGGCAGGTGCTGCCGGTGCTTATTTTGCAGGAACCCTGAGTGACAGGATAGGAAGAACAAAAATGCTATTGATAATAAGTATAGCTACTCCTTTGCTTATGTTGCTCTTTTTAAACCTTGATGGATACTGGATCATTCCAGTACTCATTCCTCTTGGATTTTTTCTTTTTGCCCCTGTGTCTGTTATGCTTGCCGTGGTTACAAATCTCAATACAGCCAAAAAAACTTTTGTGAACTCCATTTATATGTTTATTAATTTCTTTGTTAGTTCAGCCATCATCCCAATGGTGGGAGTACTAACAGATAAATTTGGATTTGAGACCAGCTTTTTATTCTTCAATTTTATGGCTTTTGGAGCCATTGGAATCGTCCTCTACTCAAAAAACAAGTTGCCACAGCTAAGCGATAAATAGAAAATACTTATTCCATGCAAAGAGTCGTTAAATATTCACAGGAAAGTTTAAAGCTAACTTTACCTTTGCCATGATATAAATGAAAAGCCCTAACAAACATATCATTTTCAGAATTCTATCATTGATAATATTCGTATTCTTGTTGACTGGTCTAAATATGGTCTTGGCTCAAGACACAAAAGTAGTTAGGGACCTTAATCTTTGGACCGGGGCTGAAGTTGAAAAATCAGTATTCGACCACTGGATGGTATCTTTTAAACAGGAAGTACGCCTGAAGAAAAATGCAACAGAATTTAGTTCCACGTTTTCCCAGCTTGGAGTCGATTATGAAATAAGCAGGAATTTTTCTTTAGCAGGAAAGTATCGTTTTATACTCAACAGTAAATCTGATAAGGAACTAAATAAACAGAGCAGGTATACAGTAGATTTGAATTACAAAGGCAGGCTGCAACACATATCTATATATTATCGCATAAGGTACCAGAAAGAAGTTGAAAATATGCGACTTTTAAGTATAGATGAACCCTGTGACAGATTTATCCGGAATAAAATTTCTATTAGGTATACAGACTTAAAAAGAATAAAGCCATATCTGTCGGCAGAGATTTTTCAGCTGCATGAAGCTGGTGAATTCCTGAACAATGATAAGTTTCGGGTAGTAAGCGGAATAAAAATTTCTCCTAAATCCTTCGGTACATTTAATGTTTCCTACGGAGTAGAGCATGAGATTAATGAAATTTTGCCCTATACATATTTTATTTGCAAGATAAATTATAAGTATGAATTCTAAAGAATCCCATGACTAAAATAAAATATACTTTTGCCTTTCTCCTGGGGGTAGTATTACTTCTTAACTCTTGCTATAGAGAGGCACAACTTATTGATTTTGAGTCGGATAAATTTGGAGTACATGTATTGAAAATTAATAGCTCCTTTGGTTTTACAGACCTTACTGACAATTTCATCCTCTACACACTCGGCGCTGATACAATAAGTAATTTTTCACCTGAAATACAATTCGTAAATTATTCTTCCATATCATTTAATAGCCATGAACTGGTAAATAATCATGTCAATAACCTGGGAAATGTATGGACTAACCATCCATTCGAAATCATTGCTAAAAGCGAAGAATCAACAGATACATTTCAGCTGGTCTTCACAAGAATACCCCTTATACAAATTACCACGGATGAGATCATACAGGATGAGCCAAAAGTGTTTGCACGTATCTCATTACAATTCAATCAGGATTCTGAAAGCTCTTCCGCGAATCGTACAATGTATACCTATGCCGGGATAGAGATACGAGGGGCATTATCTCAAATTTATGAAAAGAAATCATTTGGAATAGAGTTATGGGAAGACAAATACGGTGATGATTACAGTCTTTCCTTGCTCGGCATGAGCCATGCTGAGGATTGGATTCTTGACGCTATGTATATCGATGACCTCCGTATGCGCAATAAATTGTCTTTTGAGCTTTGGGAGAAACTGAGCACCGTTCCATCAGAAGATAATAAACCGGAAGTTGTTCCCGGAATACAATGCGAATTTGTGGAGCTGTTCATTAACAACAGGTATTATGGGATATATTCTCTCGATGAAAAGCTCGATGAGAAAAAACTTCAATTTTCCGATGACCAGGGCGAACTTGGAGGAGTTTTATACAAAGCCATTCGCTGGAGCGACGGTGCGACCAGGTTTAACTCCTATAATTCATCCCCGCCGGAAGATAGTTTTTGGGACGGATGGGAGATAATTTACCCGAAAGATAACTTTGCCTGGGAACCCCTGGATAAGCTTAGACAAGAGGTTGTACTGAGCGATGATGAAGATTTTAAAACCGCGATCACATCATTGTTTGATATTGATAATGCCATTGATTATTATCTCTTTATCAACCTCCTTTTTGCCGCTGACAATGCAGGGAAGAACTCTTACCTGGCCAGGTATACAGATGAATCCCGCTTCTTCTATATCCCCTGGGATATTGAAGCTTCCTGGGGACTGGCCTGGGACAGGACAAAAGTTGACCCCAATGGATTGGTATCAAACAATCTTTTTGATCGCCTCATAGAAACCAATGCCGGGGGGTTCAATGAAAAGCTCAAAACCCAGTGGTTTGATAGAAGAAACAATGTCTTTTCAGAGGCGGCTCTTCACCAGACAATAGACGAATATTATCAAATCCTTAAAAATAGCGGCGTCATTGAACGTGAAAATGTAAGGTGGGACGAATATACAATTGACCTTGATGATGAATACGTTTACACCAAAAACTGGATTAGCAGACGGCTTGAATATTTAGATGAACATTTCGAGTAATATTTTTTATGATATAGTTGAAAAAAACAATTTTACAGCTTGTAATTTCCATACTTCATCGATAAGAAAGTGCACAGGAAAGCCGGTGGATCTTTTCTCTTCCCTTGCCTGAAATACGAATATGCACAACATACAACCCGGGTAATACCAGGTTATGATTCATGTCATGACCATCCCAAAAATAACGATCCTCGCTACCGCAAATCCCGTTCTCAATTAAGCGAAGCACCTCAACTCCATGCATATCAGAAATATGAATGCTCACAAAAGAACCGGCTGGTAAAGCTGATAATATTATTTCAGTCACATCATTATATCCATCCATATCAGGGCTGAATACCTGTGGCCTGACAATTACCTCAGCTTCAATATGTTCTTCATCCCTCCATTGTGAATTTATTGTTCCCGGGGTTCCATAATTTTCAGCTGCAGAGGCAGAGGTCCAGGTTAAACTGCCGGGGTAAGGAGAGATTCTCTCCAGTGCAACTCCTGATGGATCAATTAATAACTCATGATGCATTGAATCGCTGTAAGCAAACTTATCCAGCAATATATCAGACCTGTTCAACAAGGAGATATATCCTTCTGCATTGGGTAACGACTTCCAATCAGACAATTCAACAGCATCAAGCCAAAAGGGAAGCCCCCAGTTATCTCTCAGTGCTGCTACATTTTTCGTAAATACAACATGCTTCCCCGGTGAAAATACGTGTGAGCATTTACTCATCCAATAAAGAGATTCAGAAGTAGAATTGTTGGCACTCACGCTGTATTTTAAATCCTTCAAATCCAGGTAATTTTCAGAAGCATTATAAAGCTCCAGGTACTCTTCCCTACCTATAAATGGATCATACATCACCTCATTGAGAACAATAGAATTGGGTTCGGGAGATACGGGAAGTGAAAATTCTACGGTAGATACTAAAACTATATTGTCCTCACAATCTGCAATTTCACTTATGTTAATTGAATAAATAGTTTGATTCTTAAAAATTTCACTGAAACTGAACTCAACAACTTCAGATACCAATGGACTTGTATGATAAACCGGTGTTCCTTCGCCTAATTTTTCAGCATATACACTTTGGTTCTCCTCTTCTCTCACGAAAACAGGTTCAGAAAAATGAATGAAAATACTGTTCGTGTCAGCAATCCCTATATATGTTATTTCCGGAGCTGTAACATCACTGCCGTAAACCAGGATACTATTTTCTCTACCCGGAGAACCTCCAAGAACATCCTCAGACGCACACCAATTTTTATCTCCGCCACAACTCAACCCCGGATTTGTGCTCTCCAGCGACCAACCTCCTTCATCTTTTAAAGGATCATAAAAGGACATTTCTTTGTAAGTAGCCAGGTGAATTAATCTTCCATATTGATCGAATAGTTTGACTTCAGCTCCTGCATTGGTCAAGGCAGAGGAGGAGGTAAAAAGCAAGAGTGTTTTTTCTTCAAATGAGCACTCCTGGTTTACTGAAGTCAGCACCAGGAAATCGTTGGAAAGTATTTCACATGTGTCAAACATATACTCTTTGGAATTTACAGTCAGCAACCAGGATGAAAGATCTATGTCAAAGTTGCAGCGGTTCAACAATTCAATATACTCACATGGAGGGAGGTAAACGACTGGCTCCGGATCGAACATAATTTCATTAATCTGCACTTCCCCGAACGCTATCAGATTTTGGGTAAAGCATGCAAGTGTATCATTCATTCTGTTTGCATCCTGGTCAAATACTCCAGATATATACAACTTCTGTTCTTCCCTGTTTAGAAATTTTGAGGGGAAAAATAATTGAAGCATTTTTCCATGAATAGTAACAGAATCCGGAGCCAGATCATTCCATTGAAAGGATGTTTCTACATCCGTAAAAATATTTTCACTGAAATGAAGTTGCAAAGAACTCAATCCGGTTATTTCAACATGCTCCAGGAGAGGGAGCACGGTGTCTTTATAAAACACACCATCTGCCAGGATATCATCTATCCAAAGCTTGCGATCCTGGGCTGATGAATAACAGTATCTTATTGTCAGATATTTGCCCTCACATCTTTTCTGCTCCATACCTTCCCATAATTTAGAGAAAGTATTTCCATCTCCCTGCACATCAATTTTCACGGACCATAAGCCGGAAGCGGTCCTGGAAATCACATAAAGTGCATGCTTATCTCTCCCGATATCTTCTTCATAATCTATCTCTGTCTGCACAATCAATACAGCATCACCATCTGTGACCTGCCATAATTTTACCAGGTCATCTGATCCCTTATAATTGACGCCAAGTACAAAACTGTTTGTGATTTGGTCGGGCAACTGGCTTAATAAGCAAAGCTGCCAATTGTTTCCGCTGCTTGGATTATAAGCGTGCCGCAGCAAAAAAGAAAATGTCAGGGTACTGTCGAGCTGAGGGTAGTCCAGGTTCACAAAGACATAGTCCTCCCCGGATCCCGTATTGTCAAACGCATGATGCAATGAATATTCCCCGCTCAAAGGAAAATCCGGGGATATCTCCCACCGGCTTTCTGGCGTTTGTCCCCATTCATTCAGAAAATTCTCTTCAAAGTCAAATGACCACTGGGCTGAAATAATCCCGGGCCACAATAAAATAAACCATCTCAGTGTTTTCACAATACAATAAATTTTACGAATTTTACAACTTAATATTTATAAGCGTCGATTTAGATTCCGATACATTCTGTTAGTTAATGTGATGAGGAACAGAAATATCGTAAGAAATCGAAAAAAATATTTGAGCTATATGAAAATTGCTATTATTGGCGTAAGCGGTGCGGTGGGCCAGGAGCTGATTAAAGTGCTGGAAGAGAGAAGCTTTCCATTGGATGAACTTGTGCTTTTTGGATCTGCCAGGAGTGCAGGAAAAACATATGAGTTTAGGGGAGAAACACTTACAGTAAAAGAGTTGAAAGAAAATGACGATTTTAAGGGAATTGATATTTGCTTAACTTCAGCCGGAGGAGTAACTTCTAAGAGGTTTGCGGATACCATCACAAAGCATGGTACTATTATGGTAGACAACTCCAGCGCGTTTCGCATGGAGGAGGATGTTCCCCTTGTTGTTCCAGAAGTTAATCCGGATGATCTTTATAATATTCCACGTAAAATTGTAGCAAATCCAAACTGTACAACAATACAGATGGTGGTTTGTCTTCAACCCATCGAAGAACTCTCGCATATTACCAAAGTACATGCCGCAACGTACCAGGCAGCAAGTGGTGCCGGGGCTGCTGCTATGCAAGAGTTGGAGAACCAGATAAAGCAGATCGCCAATGGTGAAGAGGTAGTTGTAGAGAAATTTGCCTACCAGTTGGCACAAAATCTTATTCCGCAGGTTGATACATTCAAGGATAACCTGTACACCGGGGAAGAGATGAAAATGTTTTATGAGTCAAGAAAAATAATGCATTCCGACATCCAGGTAAGCGCAACATGTGTTCGTGTTCCGGTGATGCGCAACCATTCTGAGGCCTTATGGATTGAAACCGAAGATGAATTATCAGTTGAACAGGTTCGTGCTGCACTTGATAAAGCCCCCGGCATCACTTTACAAGATGAACCTGAAAAGCAGATTTATCCTATGCCACTTTGGGGAGCCGGTGAAAATGATGTTTTTGTAGGCCGGATTCGCAAGGACCTAAGTAATCCAAATGGCATCGCTTTATGGTGCGTAGGTGATCAGATCCGGAAAGGCGCTGCACTGAATACAGTGCAGATCGCAGAAAAGCTTATTGAAATGGGTCTTGTAAAATAATATCATGCAGTAGAGACGCGATTTATCGCGTCTCAGTAACACCAATGGTTTGATAAAGGTGTGACGCAATCAATCGTTTTTCTACTAGTACAAAAACTCGTTATAAGGATACCTTTTTGCGTGCACGGTTTTCACGAATTGGTACAGCGTATCTTTTAATTGATCAATGTTTTCTTTCTTTTTCGCTGAAATAAACATGGTATTTCTATTTTCAGCGGTCCATTCTTGCTGTATATCTTCCAGGCTTAGATTCTCTCTTTCTACAGGAGTCAGGTCATCTTCGTCTTTTGGGGTATAGCTGAAATTATCAATTTTGTTGAACACCATGAGATGTGTTTTTTCTCCGGCACCAATATCTTTCAGTGTTTCCTCCACTACTTTAATCTGTTCCTCAAAATTGGAGTGAGAAACATCCACCACATGAACCAGTATGTCCGCCTCTCTCACCTCGTCTAGCGTTGATTTGAATGATTCTATCAAGTGGGTGGGCAATTTTCTAATAAAGCCAACAGTATCTGACAACAGGAAGGGAAGATTTTCTATAACTACCTTACGTACAGTGGTATCCAGTGTTGCAAAAAGTTTATTTTCAGCAAAAACATTTGATTTACTCAGTAGGTTCATAAGCGTAGACTTGCCAACATTAGTGTATCCAACCAGTGCTACCTGAACCATTTTACCCCGGTTCTTTCGTTGGTTATTCATCTGTCCATCAATCTTTTTCAATTGATCCTTCAAGCGACTAACCTTGTCCCTTATGATCCGGCGGTCTGTTTCGATTTCTGTTTCACCAGGACCTCTAAGCCCAATTCCCCCCTTTTGTCTTTCAAGGTGAGTCCACATGCGTGTTAGCCGGGGCAAGAGGTATTGGTATTGGGCCAGTTCAACCTGGACCTTTGCGTGTGCTGTTTTTGCCCTGCTGGCAAAAATATCAAGGATCAGGTTGGTACGATCCAATATCTTACACTCCAGTTCCCTCTCAATATTTCTTAATTGTGTTGGGGATAGTTCGTCATCGAAAATGACCATTTCAATCTCATTCTCAACCACAAATTGTTTGATCTCCAACAACTTTCCACTACCAATATATGTTTTGGCATTTGGTATTTCAATCTTCTGAGTGAAAAAACCGGCAGGCGATGCCCCGGCAGTTTCAGTTAGAAATGCCAGCTCTTCGAGGTATTCATTTATCTCCTCTGCGGACTGATTCTTCCTGATAACGCCAACAAGGACTGCTGATTCTTTTTCCGGCCTGTGATCGTAATAATTTCCCCCCATAAATTCATTTCAACGTTAGAGCAAGCAAAAGTAGTGAAAATCTCAAAAAGAAAGGGTGCCTGCAACAGACACCCTTTATATCTTTCTTTCTTATACTCTCTATTTAATATATTGCTGACTTGAATTGTAGACAGCATCTCTCACAACAGGTTGAGCTTTCTCAAGACAAACCTTGATCAGTTCCGCCTCACTTGGAAATGGTAGTTCTTTCATCTGTGTCTTTGCAAGTTCAGTGGAAGGTATGGCCTCACTTTTACCAATTACTTCATAAGAATCGTTTTCAAACTTGTGATTTGAAGAGAATGCCACAGGCATAGAAGTAATTTCATTGGCGCCGGTACGATCAATAACTACAACTTCTCCTCTTATGGAAGCCGTCTTTTCCTTATGCGTCTTAATCATAGTTGCCTCAACGTCTTTATAGAGTTTGATGTCATTCCCGGCAGTGTCTTTCATTACATTACCGCTGGCATCTTTGTAATAATCAAATTCAATTGCACTTTTCTTCTTGAACTCATTCCGCTCCTCAGTTTCATTATCCGGAGATGTTTCAATTGCATGAATATTAACCACCACATCGTAATCATAATTTACCCCATTCGTTGGATTAATAAAGTGATACTCGATCCATTCACTTCCTTTTAATCCGGATGGATCAAATGTGATCAGTGATTCCAGGTCGAGACGTGTAACAGGCGCATTTTCATCTGCTACAGGCACTACAAGCACCCTGCTGATACCCATCATGTATGCATCGTGAATCATCTTATCAATATCAGGAAATTTGTTACCTCCAAGCTCCCTGGCACGAAGAAGGTTATAATGGGCCTCCCTGAAATCCATCTTTGTTTTAGGGGCTTCGAGCAGCATTTTCCCAATTCTAAAATGTTCATCTGCTGCCTTATTCTTGAATTCTATGATTTTTGCATCATAGTCGATATAATCATATTGATAGGTTTTGCCATCGACATTAAGAGGGGTAACTGTTCTTACTTTACTCTGCCTCATTTTCAATGCTGAATAGCGAGTCATTACCTCTCCGTAGAAATCAGGATTATCCTCTCTCTGCAGATAGGTTATTCTCTCAAGGTCTCTCTCATTTGCCAGCTGGTAAGCCCTGTCCATCTCCGCTGCAAACTTTGCATTCGGTTTTTTCATGAGCTTTTTAGTGGTTTTGTGTATTACTTTATCATAGTTTCCAACCTGCATTAGCTTCGTATTGGAGGCACATGAAGATAAAATAAGTGCTGAAATCAGTAGTGGGAAAATTTTTTTCATAAGTGGTTATTTTTAGTACTTAGCTAATATAAAAAATATTTAGTTACCAGCTGTTAAAGTAATGAACTAAAAAAAGGCCGGTGTTACCGGCCTTTCAAATATTTAATAGAGATCTGTTACTGAAGAACAAAGTTAATTGGGAAAGTAAACAATACCTTCACTGCTTTACCTCTCTGCCTTCCGGGAGACCACTTTGGAGAAGCCATAACCACCCTGATTGCTTCTTTATCAAGAGCAGGATCAACGCTTCTTACAACGTTAGCATCAACA
This sequence comes from uncultured Bacteroidaceae bacterium, assembly GCA_964538375.1. Classification (GTDB taxonomy): domain Bacteria; phylum Bacteroidota; class Bacteroidia; order Bacteroidales; genus JAUUZQ01. Next base: position 38,131 of record CAZIFQ010000033.1, read on the forward strand.
ACTTTTCCAACACTATTTACCGCAAACTGAATAATTACACGTCCACTGATGCCGTTTTCTGCAGCGATCTCAGGATATTCCAGGTTATTGGCAATGTACTTTCTAAACTCAAGTGCAGGTTCGCCGCCGTTAAATGTAGGCATGTCTTCAACGATATAGAAGATTTGTTCTTCTTCAATATTTTCGTCTTCATCATCCATCATGGTGAAATCATATTCTGTTTCATCGTCTACTTCCATATCGAAATCGAAATCCTCGATTACTGCATCATTTTCAACGATTTCAAGCACTTCAGCAACCTTTGGTGCTTCCGGCTTTGGTTCTTCTTTAGGTGGCTCTTCACGACGAGTAATGATCATTTCATCTTCAAATTGAATTGCCGTAACCATTTCAGTGTCATCCAGCAGATCAGGTTTTGTTGTCCACTCAAAAGCAATCAATATTATTGCAAGAGCAAACACGAGACCTACCTGAACAAAAACGCCCTTTTTGTTCTCAAGATTAGCCTTTTTTGATTTTTTAAGTTCCATGATTTCTGTTTTTTACGCCGTTAAAAGTAACACTATTTTCATTGAAAATCAAACCCGACAATATTGATTTGCAATTATTTTATATGTTTTTGAACTAATCCTTTAGTTAATAAACTGTGCTTAAAGGGTAATTATTATATACTCTTTACAAGAAAGATGCATTTTTATTAAAAATTCCACAAAAAATTTGCCAATCATCCATTTTTCTACAAAAAAGTAATAATTTTGAGTCCTCCTGTTAAAAAATGGGGCATTAGCTCAGTTGGCTAGAGCGTTTGACTGGCAGTCAAGAGGTCATCGGTTCGATTCCGATATGCTCCACTCTATATATCAAAGGGTTACAATTTTTCAGATTTGTAACCCTTTTTTATTTGCCAGAATTTTGCCAGAAAGTTGGTGGGGAATATGACTTTTTACCACCGTTAGTTGAATTTTAGTTTCCTTGTTTGGTCAATCATTATTGAACATCTAATCTAAGTTTTAGTCGAAAGGTAAAATTAGTAATTATTAAGAAT